>DCUB01000045.1:60103-147726 GCA_002329365.1 Ruminococcaceae bacterium UBA1425 | reverse complement strand
AGGTGATTTTAGGTTTCAGACTTTTACCCACCCAAACATTTCTTTCTTAAGGTCAAGGTAGTACAGATAGTTTTCGACGGTAACGTCGGGCGGACACCTGTGGTCGCAGAAAGGTATGTACCCTCCCCTTTCGACAAGCGGCGCAATGCTTTCCATATATTTTTTTATGGCGGTTTTGCCATCTATGAGCTTCATTTTATCAAACCCGCCCATAATCCGAAGCTCCCTGCCGTATTCGTTAAGCAGGTCGGCGGGGTGGGTGCAGGAATTGACCTCGTAGGGGAAAAGACAGTTTATGCCGCTTTCAAGAAAATACGGAAGAAGCGGGCGTACGTCGCCGTCGCAGTCGGTGTACCAGATATCAATGCCGTAGCTGTGAAGCTTGTCTCCGATTCTTTTATAACGTGGAACAACGACGTTTACAAAGAAATCCATGGACACAAGAGGGCCGTTTTTACAGCATATATCCTCCCAGCCGCAGGCAAAATCAAACTTAACATGCGGCAGCACTGCGTCTATATAATCCTCAACAAGGACGCACGAGGTTTCGACCATATCCTCTACCATGTCCGGGTAGTCGGCGACAGCGTAGGAGAGCCCCTCGAGCGTAAGCAAATCGCGGATTTTTCCTATCATTGAGCCTACGTTAATGCCGGCGGGAAAATCCCTGTCGTCGGGAAATTTTGCCGAAACGGCCGCTATGTCCGGCTTCCTCACAGGGTCGTCGCGGCGGAATCTTTCTTCCTTCACCCTTTTCCAGTCGTCGGGCGTTTCGATTGACGACCTGATATAGTGCGGGATTGTAGAGTGACCGTCCTTCGGTGTTTCGACGACAAGCCCGTCCGAATTTACCGATATTATTTTATCGTCTGTCTCGGAAAGAACCTTGTGCGGAAACCTCGGATTGAGCCAGTAATGACCGCCGACAGTCATGGGAGGCTCGAAGGAAAAAAACTCGTCCGCCTGTCTTTCGTTTTTTATGTCGTTTTCGGCAAAAATGCTCCAGAGCTTATAGTTGTCATCCCAGTAGCCGAACTCCATATTAACGGTACGGTCAAAGGGCAGATAGTGCATCTGATTGTGAAAGCGCTCCCGCCTTGACATTGTTCCGTTCCACGGTTGTCTTATTCTGTCCATATCAGCCCGCCAACGACATAATAGCCTTGACGGCCTCGTTTGCGGCGGAAGCCGCGTCGGACGTGTAAATGTCTGCCCCTATTGCTTCACAGTATTCCCTGCTTACGGGCGCGCCGCCGACAAGTATCTTAACCTTGTCTCTTATTCCGGCGGATTTGGCAGCCTCGACAACATCCTTCATGGCGCCCATAGTCGTAGTGAGCAGCGCCGAGCAGGCGATAACGCTGCAGTTCCTTTCGATTGCTGTCGAAATAAATGTTTCTGCCGGGACATCGGTGCCGAGGTCGATAACCTCAAAGCCCTTGCCTTCAAGCATCATCTTTACAAGATTCTTGCCGATGTCGTGAAGGTCGCCTTTTACGGTGCCGATGCACGCCGTACCCTTTGCTTTGAAGCCGCTGTCGGCAAGATACGGCTTTAAAACCTCGGAGCCCCAGTTCATAGCCCTTGCGGCAACGAGAACCTCGGGCACATAGATTTCGTTTTTGCTGAACTTTTCGCCGATAACGTCCATGCCCGCAAGAAGTCCCTTGTTAAGGATATCTTCGGCGGGTATGCCTTCGGCAATAGCCTGCTCCACAAGCTCCTTGACCTGCTTTGCCCTTCCTTTTTGCAGCATTCCGCTGATTTCTTCCAAGATTTCTATGTTAATTCCTCCCTTTTTAAAGTCTCGGTAACAATTTTATATGCTACCTGACTCAAATATTGAATTCTGCTGACTCATTCAGCCCGTGACCTTCAATAATCAGCCTGTCTTCCGACACTTCGACAACGGCAAAGGTATCGGGACCGTATTTGCCGGCGGAGCCGAAAACGATATGGGGAATGCCGTAGCGGACGCCCATGCAGCCGTTATGGTAATGCCCCGAAAAAACAGCCTTAACCTTGCCGCTGTTTTCGATTATTTCTATTATCTCTCTGCGGTTTTTTATAAGGTGCGGGTTTTCGACATCCCATTCCTTCATCATTAAAGGCGCGTGCGTGAAAACGAGAACGGGCGTTTTAGAACCGCGCAGCTCGCTTTTAAGCCAGTCGAGCTGACACGGGTCGACATTGCAGTTGTCCCACTGTATCTCCGTTTCGGGGAAAGGCTTACTTATATCGTTTATTGAGGAGTCAATCACAATGCATTTAAACCCGCAGCAATCAAAGGAATAGTACCTTCCGGGACAGTACAGCAGTCTTATGTATTCGTTTTTGTCGATTGACGTGTCGTGGTTGCCTATGATGGAATAAAAAGGTTTGCCGCTGCTTTTAAAAACACCGAATATATCGGAGAGCAGCTCGCTTTGCGGCTTTCCGCCGTTGTAGTCGGCGGTGTCGCCGAGGTTCATTATAAAATCACAGCCGGACAGGTTGACGGACAAAATGCGTTTTAGCTTTACTATTGACCCTGTTGAGTCCTTGTCCGTTCCGCTTTGATTTATGTCTGAACAGTGCAAATCCGTAACAGCTAAAAACTTCATTTAATTATATCGCTCCGTCAATTTTTATTGTATAAACAGAATCGGTTTCAATGTCGTCGGGCGATAAAGAAGGAAAGTGAACGGCAGCTTTTCCGTTTTCGTTTGTTACCGTCAGAGCTGCGTCGCTCCCGAGAAGCTTTGCGCTTATTCCTTCTTTATACTCAATTTCCGGCAGTATTACACGACCGCGCGGGAATCTGTACAGAAAAGCGTAAACGGAATTCTCGCGTTTAGTATATCTGATGTTTTCGTCGGAGCTTTCGGCATATTTCCTGCTGCCGTAAATACCTTCTCCGTTAACCTTCAGCCAGCGTCCGAGCTGCAGCAGCCGCTCCTGCATAATGACGGGAATTCTTCCGTCGGCGGTAGGGCCGATGTTCAGAAGAAAGTTGTTTCCGCGGCTTACAAGGTCTGTAAGCATTTTTATTAAGGTTTCGCCAGATAAATAATCTTCCGGCGTTTCAATCCTATTAAACCCGAAAGAGCCGCCTATACCTCTGCATTCCTCCGAAACCCTGTCGTCGACGGGCTTTTCAAGCTCACCGCCGATAAAGCCGTATTCGGTAGTAAAGTTGCCGCCGTATCTGCCCCTTGTTTCGCTTCCCCAACGGTCGTTCGGAACTATATAATCTTTGACCGAAGACTCGTTGTAAAGCCACCGGAGAAACTCCGTGCTGTGCCACACGCTGCTCGGATGCGACCATTCGCCGTCTGTAAAGAGAGTGCTCGGTTTGTATTTTTCGACAAGCTCCTTCAGCATCGGGAGAAGATGCTTTACGGCGTATTCCTCGGGCGACTTTAAACAGAGGGGATTATACCACTCGTATATAGAGTGATATGCGCCGAATCTTACGCCGGTTTTTGACAAAGCCTGTGACAGCTCGGCGCAAAAATCCCTGTGAGGACCTATATCAAAGCTGTTCCAGTTCCACGCGTAATCGGTTTTGTACATACAGAATCCGTCGTGATGCTTTGATACGAAATTTATGTATTTGGCTCCCGAAGATTCGAACAGGGATGCCCATTCATCGGCATCAAAAAGCTCCGCCCTGAACATCCCCGCGAAGTCTTCGTATTTAAAGGCTTTTCCGTAAATTCTGTTGTGAAAATCAATATACTTTTGCTGGGTTTCATTCGGCTCCGTTTGCATGATATTGAACCAATACCACTCGGAATAGTTGTTTTTCGGAGCGTAAGCGGGAACGGAATACAGCCCCCAGTGTATGAAAATTCCAAACTTTGCGTCCTCAAACCACGCGGGAACGGGACGTGAATTAAGTGACTCCCAGTTGTTTTCGTAAAGCATTATTTTTATTTCCTCTCCGCGGACCTTAATCCGAAAATCCGGGTTTCGTATTTTGTTAACGCGAAAAGCAGAAGCATGCCGAGAATCCCGCAGGAAACAAGCTCGCCAGCTCCTACCGTAATAAACAGAAAAGGCATTGCGTTATCTAACCCGTAAACAAACCTGAGGACAAAAGGAATGACAATTGTGTTGAACACTATCGGAGGAACGGGGGCAAGCCACTTGAATTTTCTTAGGCAGTATGTCAAAAGTGCCGCGGCAAGCGTTGTGAGGCTGCCTAAAACAATATCCCACAGAGCGCAGCCGGTAAGCAGGTTTGAAACAAAGCATCCGACAAAAAGACCGGGCACGGCGGCAGGTGTAAAGAAAGGAAGTATTGTAAGAGCCTCGGAAATCCTTACCTGAACGGCGCCGCTTGCAAGCCCGAAAATGTTGGAAACGTAGGTGAGCGCCGTGTACATAGCCGCAATAAGTGCGCCCTGGGTTATAAACAAGAGCCTTGAGCTTTTCAACAACAATACCTCTCAGAAATTGTAAATCGCATGTATATTATCATATAGCCTATTCAAAATCAACAAAATTGTCTTTAAAATTATAAAAAAAAGTTTCTATCTGAAGTCGCCCCGCTTTAAGGCTGCCCTGAATCATTTCAGGCCGTCCGCCGCCCCTGCCCAATAGCTTTGAATTAATCTCCTTCGACGCTTTTTGCATGTCAAAATGCTTTGAGCCTGCAATAAAAATGTATCCGTTTTCGTCGCTTCCTGAAAAAGCGGCGCAAACGCCGCCACAAAGATTTACGCCTCTATTTACTATTATACGCAGAGCGTCGTAGTCAAATCCGTCCGTAAAAACGCAGATATTTCCCTGCGTTTCCTTCAGACTGTCGGCAGTTGATGAGGCAAGAGCTGATTTAAGCCCTGCAATTTCACGTTTTCCGGACTGAAGCTCGTTCAGAACGCGCGACACAGCGGCGGCGGTTTCATCAGGCTTTGCCGACAGCAGAGAGGATATTTCTGCTATGTTGTCGTACTTTTTGTTCACGTCACAGAGCGCGTCAAAGCCGCACAAAACACTAAGCCTTACGCCGCCTTTGTACTTTTCGGAGCCGAGAATTTTAATAAGCCCTATTTCGCCCGTGCGCGAAACATGAGGAGCGCAGCAGGCGCAGACGTCGTACCCTTCTATGTGCACAAGTCTCACGTCGCCGTCGATATCCTTTTTGCTTCTGTATTCCGTTTTTTCAAGCTCGCTTATTTCGGGAAAGCTTGAATAAACCCGCACATTTTTGCAAACCGCTTCGTTTGCAAGATATTCAACGCGGCGAAGATCTCTTTTATCGATAAACCCGTTAAAATCTATTGTTACAAATTCACTCCCCATGTGAAAGCCGACGTTTTCAAAGCCGAAAAGCCGGTGGCATAAACCGCTTATAATATGCTCGCCGGTATGGTTTTGCATTCGTCTGAACCGTTTTTCCCAATCTATCGCGCAGCTAACTTCTTCGCCGACATTTACGGGTATATCGGTGATATGAAAAATAAAACCGTCCTTTTCAAAAACGTCTGTTACGCTGATGCCGTCAATGACGCCTGTATCGGCTGGCTGACCGCCTCCCTCCGGGAAAAACGCCGTTTTATCAAGCAAAACGTAATATCCGTTAGGATGCTTTTCAACGCCTGTTACTTCGGCGGAAAAATCGGTGATATAGCTGTCACGGTAATATAGTTTTTCTGTCATTTTAAACTCCGTCAGTTAATAGAAATCTATAAAAAGGGCTGCCCCGCGAAGTGAAGGGGCAGTCCTTAATGCTTATGGTTTTTCAGCCAAGTATCGTCGTCAAAGAAAGCGATGATGCGAACCTCTATTGTTTTGTCGGCAACCTTATATTTTACGGTTTCGCCCCTTGTGTGGCCTAAAAGTGCCATGGCGAGCGGGGAGGTTTCGCTTATAGTGTCGTTGTCGGGGTCTGCTTCGGTAATTGTTTTGCTGTCGTAGGACGTCGGTCTGTAAGGCTTAACGACCTCGTCCGGCGCGACAAGCAGCCATGCATCAACAATTTTGAACGCTTTTTTTTCGTTTGTGTCAAGAAACTCTACGCAAACCGTATTGCCGGTTTTTATAGACCTTGCTTTTTTTTGGATTTTTACTGCTTTTTCATCTTTTTTACGCTGCTCGTCAAGCAGCTTTTGAGCGTCCTTTTTCTCGCGAAGCTGCTGATATATTCCGGCGGTTTTTCTGAAAAAAGAAAGTACCTGAACGACGAACACTCTTTCTTTATGACGGAAAGTAACAATGTTGCCGGATTTTTCGCCGATGAGCGCCTTTGCAAGCAGGGAATCGTTGGGGATTACTCCTTCGTCGGTGCAAATTATCTCTTTTACCGTTACGTCGCTGTTATCTTCCGAAATTGTGTATACTGTTTTGCGGTCTAATTCGATAAATTTCAGGCAAACAGTGTCGCCGGGTGAAATGCATTTGTGATGTGACTTTTCGTTTTTTTTGCCGCCGGAAGGAGATATCGGGCATTTGCGTTTTTTTGATGCTGTTTCCACGTCTTCCTCTTCGGAAACAGGGACAATCAGAGTACCTATAATATCGGAGGGGCGTTCGATACGCGTTCCGTTGAACATTAAAACGACCTTTCCGTCACGCTCAGATATTAAGTCGACAATTTCACCTGTAGACTTCAACCTGAATTTTTTGGACGCAGTCAAGCCTTCGCCCCCTTCGGATAATGTTTACAGACAAAGTCATATTTAATATAGTTTATTTTTCAAAAAAAGCAACATTAAACAATAATTATTAATAAATTATTAATAATTATGCATAATGCGGGAAACAGTTGCGTTAATCCGAATCGGATGGTATAATTTTACGAGTTAATCGGATGATAATCAAAATCTATATGACTGATGTGGTGTGTTTGAAAAAGGGACAAAAAAGCTTTCTTGCAGGCGTAATTGCCGTATCTGCGGCGTCGGTGCTGTTTGGTTTTCTTCCCATCTGGTGCAAGCAGGTGCTTAACAACGGAACGGACTCGCAAACACTTGTGCTGATTCGTTACGGATTTGCCACCGTAATACTTGGCGTTTTGCTGCCTCTGTTCAAAATATCTTTTTCCATAACTAAAAAGCAGCTTGTCGCGTTCATGATGTTCGGTATATTCAGCGGAGGAGTCACCTCCTACTTTTTATCGCTGTCATACACATACATGTATGCGGGCATAGCGACGATGCTGCACTTTTCATATCCTGTTTTCGTAGCCCTTATAATGTCGGCTTTCTTCAGGGAACGCCTTTCGATAAAAATAATCGCAGCCGTCTTAATTGCCGCGCTCGGAATGGTACTGATGGCGGATATAAAGGGTAATTTCAGCCCTGTCGGGACAGCGTTCGCAATATTGTCGGGGCTGATGCTCGCTGTTTACATAATAGCAACAAAAAAGAGTGCTTTCAGCACTCTTCCTCCGATGAAAATCGTATTTTATTCCTGCCTTGTTTCAACTGTTTTTCTTGCCGTCAAGCAGGTTATCGGCGGCAACATTCATCCGCCCGCGACAAAAGCGGACTGGATTCGAATGGTTATGATAGCGCTGCTGTGTACCGTCGTCGCCCACTCGCTGCTCGCATACGGCATTCATAAGCTGGGAGCGACGACGGGAGCGATTATAAGCATGACAGAACCGCTCATAAGCGTCATAGCGGGAGCGATTATAATCAACGAGGTGCCTTCCCTTCAGGCCGTAGCGGGCTGCGCTTTGGTTTTCGCGGCGCTGATTATCGTCGTGCTGAACGGCAGCAAAAAACCTGAGCAAAAAACGGAAAAATAGCCGTCACTTTATTATTTCCTTGATTTTATCTGCAAACTGACGCGTATCGACGCTTTTCAGCGTATGTGCGTCTGTTCCGAGGTTGAAGTGAACGCCGATTTCACGGCCGATATTCCAGTATCTCCTTGAAAATTCGGGCAGGGAGCAGAACTCGCCGACATTGATTTCCCACGCGCACCGCGCCCTTTCACCTTTTTCCATTATGTCGCCGAGCTCGTTGTCCGTTATGCTGTCCGGCACCTTGCGCTTGTCCTCTTCCAACAGCGTTCTTATGTATCCGCCGGCGAAGGGATGAGCCACGCAGTCGGCTCTGCCGCTCGAAAACAGCTCCTCAAGCACCGCCAGCATATGCTCCGCGTAGCCGCGCGGGCTTTTGTCCTCGGGATGCTCCCAGAACGGCATGTGATAATGGTTTTGCGAATAAAGCCGGTAATCGAGCGTGTCGCAGAACTCCGCTGTTTCGGAATATTTTCCCACGCCGTATACCGAAATTTCAGAGCCTATCAGAACCTTTACGTTTGTTGTTATTTCGGCAAGCTGTTCGCGCAGTATCGGGGTGTTTTTTGAAACTATGCGCTGCTTGTCACCGAGGTTTGAATGGTCTGTCAGCGCAATCATTATAAGGCCGCAGCGCTCCGCCTCGGCTGCTATGTCCTTTAATATCATATCGGGCTTCGCGCAACCCGAAAACGTGGTGTGCATATGCATGTTGCGCCTTGCAAGCTCGTCAATATCGTATATCGCGTCGAAAATGAACAATATATACACCGTCCTGAAAATTATAATGTTTTATGTGGGAAATCTTTTTACCTGATATTGAAATAGTACAACCGGAACGCATAATATTTTGCCAATAATCTCATTGGGAATATCATAAATTAATAATTGTGATACAATTATATATGGCGCAGTACTACAGGTTCATCGTTTTGTACAGGCTTTTGTTAGTTTTGTAAAGCTTTTTATAAACCTCAAAGGATTTGTCGTAAACAGCTTTGTTTGCAGCAAACGGCTCATATGTTCTGTCTGCGGGAATCAGCTTTTTGCACTCGGATATGCTGCCGATTACATTAAGCCCCACCGCGGCAAGCACCGCCGCTCCTACCGAGCCGGCGTTCTGAGGGCTTTTTACAGTTTCAACCCTTCTGCCCGTGCAGTCGGCAAGTATCTGGCAAATGAGGGGCGAAAGGGCGCCTCCGCCCGCAAACCTCAGCGTACGTGATGTTTTAACCTTTTTTTCCTGCGTCTCGATAAACCAGCGAAGATGATAGCAAACGCCTTCGATAACGGCTCTTATCAGCTCCTGCTCCGTTGTTTCAAGGCTGATGTTAAAGAACATTCCTCGCGCGTCCGGCGCTTCAAAGGGGCACCTGTTGCCGTGAAGCCACGGCGCAAATATAACTCCTCCGCTCCCCGCCGCCGCCTTCCGAGCGGCTTCGGTCATTCTGTCGTATACGGAGTCAACCTCGGTCTTTTCACTGTAAATGCCTATTTCGTCAAGCGCTATTCTGTCCCTTGCCCATTCAAGGCACTTTCCGGCTGTTTCAAGCTCCGCGAAATAATTGTATCTTCCCTTTTGTGCGCCTACTATGGCGGCTATCATAGCCGAAGCGTCGACAATGCTTTTTTCGACAACAGTTCCTACCCAGCCGGACGTTCCCCAGTAGATGTGCGTATCATTAGGCTCGACGGCACCCGCGGCAACGCCTATGAGCGACGCGTCGCCGCCGCCTCCGAAAACAGGGATTCCCGCGACAAGGCCAAGCTCCCGTGCCGCCTTTTCAGTCAGATTGCCCGCCTTTTCGGAGCAGCCGATAATCTTCGGCAAATGCTCATAGTTTACTTTGAGCATTTCGCACATCTCTTTACTAAAGCACTCCCTGCCTTTCCGAATGTCATACAAAAGCGTTGCGAACGCCGAATCGGGCGTCATGATGCATTCGCCCGTCATGCGGCATATAACGCTTTCCTTTACGTCAAGCCATTTATATACTTTTTTAAAGTTTTCCGGCTCGTTGTCCTCAACCCATTTGTATTTCCATACGGGGTCCTTAACGCTTGCAGCCACCGCGCCCGTTATTCTGAGTGATTTTAAAAGCTTCGGCACGTTTGCGCCGGCAACCTGAAAGCCGTGGGCAAGCCCTCTGTCAAGCTGCTCCTTCGCGCGCTGGTCCATGTAGCTCATTGACCTGCGTATGTGCCTGCCCTCTTTGTCAACAAGCACTATCCCCTGCATCTGAGAGCAAAAGGTAATGCCGTCGATTTTATCCGGCGTCACTCCGCCGGCGCTCAGAACCTCGCGCGTGGTTCTGCACATCGTTTCCCACCATTCGTCCGGCTCCTGCTCGGCTCCTCCGTTCGGCAGCACATAGAGGCTGTAGCCCGCCGACGAAAAGCTTACAAGCTCAATAGTTTCGCCTATTTCAAATATGCAGGTTTTAATTCCTGTTGTTCCGATGTCATACGACAATACGGTAATCTTCCTGCTCAATAGCCGCACTCCCTTTCAACATGAAATATCTTAACACAAATTTATTAATGATTTCAACATATTTCGGAGGTTTTTGTTATGGACACAAGATTCGCAATCTCAAATTATCCCGACGCTGCGGAAATCACAGAGCAGCTGAACAAGCTTATTAGGCAGCCTATCTACACCGTTGCCGCCGACAAGCTTGCCCGGTATGAGGAGGAATTCTACGAGGGCAAATGCAAAAAAAGCAAGGAAATGATTGAGGAGGCCCGGAAGATAATTCCGGGCGGCGTTCAGCACAACCTCGCGTTCAACTACCCGTTCCCGCTCGTTTTCACAAAGGCCGAGGGAGTTTACCTTTTCGACCTTGACGGCAACAGGTATTACGACTTTCTTCAGGCCGGAGGGCCTACGGTGCTCGGCAGCAATCCCCCCGAAGTACGCGAAAAGGTCATAGAGCTTTTAAACGACTGCGGCCCTTCAACAGGCCTGTTCCACGAGTTCGAGTACAAGCTTGCGAAAAAAATCGCGGATAATTTTGAAAGCGTCGATATGTTCCGTATGCTCGGCTCCGGCACGGAGGCATGCATGGCTGCAATACGCGTTGCACGTCTTGCGACAAAAAAGAAAAACATTCTGAAAATGGGCGGCGCGTATCACGGCTGGAGCGACCAGCTCGGCTACGGCATCCGTATTCCCGGCTCCAAGTTCACGCAGGCTCACGGTGTGCCCCTGTACGTTTTCAGGCATACGCAGGAGTTTTTCCCGAACGACCTTGACGACCTCGAGAAAAAGCTTAGATACAACAGGCTAAACGGCGGTACGGCAGCCGTTATGATTGAGCCTGTCGGGCCCGAAAGCGGCACAAGACCGCTCGACAAGGACTTTAACAAGGGTGTGGAAAAGCTCTGCCGCAAATACGGCGCGCTGCTGATATTCGACGAGGTGGTAACTGCTTTCCGCATCGGCATGTCGGGAGCGCAGGGATACTTCGGCGTTTCGCCCGACCTTACCGTATTCGGCAAGGTTGTGGCGGGCGGATATCCCGGCGCGGGCGGTATAGGCGGCAAAAAAGAATACATGAAGTATCTCGGCGCCGGTCTCGACGGCAGCACAAAAGTCAAAAAGGCGTTTATGGGCGGCACAATGGCCGCAACACCCATCTCCTGCGTTGCCGGATATTACACTCTTTGCGAAATCGAGCGCACAAATGCCTGCCTGAAGGCGGGGCAGATGGGCGACAGAATCACGGCGGGGCTTCAGGAGCTTATCAAAAAATACAACCTTCCGTTTGTAGCGTTTAATCAGGGCTCCATATGCCATCTTGAAACAGTCGGAACTATGCATTTTTCAATCAACTGGAAAAAACCGTGGAAAATACCGTCGGTTCTTTCCGCAACTTCAGCCCGCAAAAAGGAAATGGAGCATATGGGCGCGGCATATATGGCGGAGGGGCTTGTAACGCTTGCCGGAAGCAGGCTGTACACAAGCGCCGCTTACACTCCCGAACTGATTGACGACGCGCTTACACGCTTTGACAGGGTGTTTGCCAACGTCGAAATCAAGCATGACTGATCTCCGCCGCCAAATATATATATCCCTACGAAAGGAGCCTTATTATGGACATCCTTGAAGCAAAAAATGAAGTAATTAAGGCGGGGCGCCTTCTTATCGAAACCGGTCTTATTGCGAGAACGTGGGGCAACATAAGTTGCCGCATAAGTGAAACGCAGTTTGTCATCACACCGAGCGGACGCGCTTACGAGGGGCTAAACCCTGAAGATATTGTTACGGTCAATATTTCCGACCTGTCTTATGAAGGTGACGTAAAGCCGTCGTCCGAAAAGGGAATTCACGCCGACTGCTACAGGCTTCGTCCCGACATTAATTTCGTTATCCACACTCACCAGACAAACGCGTCCGTACTTAGCGTTCTAAACAAGGACGTTGTTGTTAAGGGCGACGACATGATTAAAATTCTCGGCACAAGAATACCCTGCGCACCTTACGGCCTGCCCGGAACAAAAAAGCTGCGAAAGGGAGTTAGCAGCGCCATAAAGAGCAGCAGTGGAAACGCCGTTATTATGTCGCGCCACGGCGCGCTTTGCATGGGCGCCGACTTTGAAGACGCCTATAAAACGGCTCTTAACGTTGAAAAAGCGTGCCGCGAGCGTTTTGACTCAAAGGTTGCCGATATCCTTTTACAGTTTAACGGCTACTACGCCGACACCGGGCGCGCGGAAGACGGAATAAGAATAGTTAAGTCCGTCGACGGAGACAACAGAATAACCGAGGAGCTTATTCACAAAACGATATACGACGCGCGTCCCGATATCAATTACATCATCCACGATACCGACGCTTACGCCGTCACCTGCTCCGCGGATAAAAAGACGATGCGTCCGCTGCTTGACGACTTCGCCCAGCTTGTGGGCAGAAACCTTAAAACGGCATCCGAAAACAAGCGCGACATCGAAAGGAAAATAAAGGGCAGGAACGCTGTTCTTGTCCGAAACAGGGGTGCCTACTGCTTTGCCGCTACTGAGAGCGACGCGCAGGCAGTTGAAATAATTTTAAATAAGGGCTGTAAGGCAAAGGTCGAGGCGTCGCGGCTCGGGAAGCCGAGACCGCTCGGAAGGCTCGACTGCGCCTTGATGAGAATAGTCTATCTCAAAAAGTATTCAAAGCAGATATAACATGAAAGGGTGATTAAGTTGCGCGAACACGTCCCCCATAACATAAGCTACAATATTTTAAAAAGTATCATACCGTCGATGAGTTACGACAAAACGTCGTCGTTCTCCGAATGGCAGAAAGCAGCCCGTCAAAAGCTTAACGAGCTGCTCGGCCTGCCGCTAAGAAGATGCCCCGAGCTTATTGAAATCGAATACGAAAAAGAACACGGTGATTATACGGAAACACGCTTTTCCTTTCAGAGCGAGGAGGGCTATTTTGTTCCCTGCCATCTTCTTGTTCCGAAAAACGCCGCCGCTCCCCTGCCGCTTATGATATGCGTTCAGGGCCATTCCACAGGCATGCACATGTCATTAGGGGTACCGCTTTACGAAGGCGACATGGAAAAAATCGAGCTCACAGACAAGGATTTTGCCATTCAGGCAGTCAGCCGCGGCTTGTGCGCCGTTACGATTGAGCAGCGCTGTATGGGCGAATGCGGAGGAACGCCGCACCCCGCCTGCGACCTCACGGCAGTTACCGACATTCTTATCGGCAGAACTCTCATAGGCGAAAGGGTCTGGGACATTCAGCGCCTTATTGATACCGTAACAGCTCACTTCCCGCAGGTCGACAGTGAAAAGATATATTGTATGGGTAATTCGGGCGGCGGAACATCCACATTTTACGCGGCCTGTACGGATGAGCGGATTAAGGCAGCAATGCCCTCCTGCTCCGTCTGCGAGTATGAGGACTCGATAACGCCGATGAAGCATTGTAACTGCAACTACATACCCTACATCCGCAAATACTTTGAAATGGGCGATTTATGCGGTCTTATAGCGCCGAGAAAGCTTGTAATTGTAGCCGGTACCGACGACGGTATTTTCCCCATTCACGGCACGAAGAAAACCTTTAACACCGCAAGCACGCTTTTCGATTCCGCCGGAGCGAAAGGAAACTGCGCCCTTGTCATAGGCAACGGCGGACACAGGTTTTACGCCGACGATGCATGGCCCGTTTTTCTTAAATTGATATCATAAAGGGCAAAAGCAAAAAAACATGAAATACAATATTATCACATTAACACTGCAACACATGAATAACTGAAAAACGGATACGAAGTGCAGCTTGCGCTGCACCTCGTACCCGTGTGTGTGTATGTTTGGCGGAGGAAGTAAAGTAATAGTCGTTGTAATAACACAGTAATAATATTATCTATAATTACTAAAAATATTACCCCTCGACTACAATTTTAGTATACATTAACAAAGCCGAAATGTCAACACCTTTTTGAGAAAATTGTTAAATATTTTTATATAAGGCAACCCGAAAAATCATTGTTATCCGGCTGAATACAAAACAGAGTCTTAAGCCGCCGGTTTTAGGGTTTTGCCTTAATTTTTTTTGCTTCCTCAAGCCTTCTGTCCTTTTCGAGCGAGCTGTCCACTGCTTTAATTATGGCGTTGTCGAAGCCACATTCCTTTAAAGCCGCTATGCCCTCGATTGTTGTTCCGCCCGGGGTGCATACCCTGTCTATTAGCTCGTAAGGGTGCGCGTCGCTCTCCATTATAAGCTTTGCGCTGCCGAGAACCGTCTGGGCGGCGATTTTAAGCGAAAGCTGCTTATTCAGTCCGATTTTTACTCCGGCTCTCGCGTACTCCTCAATATACATGTAAGCAAAGGCGGGACCGCAGCCGGCAAGAACACCGAACAGCGGGAAATATGTTTCGTCAAGCTTTACTCCGACGCCGATGGAGCCGCACAGCGTATCGACAAGTTTTTCGTCATCTTCATTTACCCGCTCGTTAACACAGTATGCCGTCATTGCCTCGCCTATAAGGGCGTTTATGTTTGTCATAAGCCTTGCCACGCGGGCATTGTAGCTTAAAAAGGAACTGATATATTCTATCGAAAGACCTGCCGCCATTGATATAAGCAGCGGATCGTTCTTTTTGAGCGCTTCATTGAGCTCGGTTAAAAGCGACGGGAAATCCTTCGGTTTTACCGCAAGAATCAGAACGTCCGATTCCGATGCCAGAAAATCGGTGCTTTCCGCTATGTTAACGCCGAATTTTTCCCTGCACTGCTCCGACTTGTCTGGAAAAATATCAAATACCCAGATGTCGCCGCCTTTGAAATTGCCCGATTTTATGCTTCCTCCTATTATTGCGGTTGCGATATTCCCCGCGCCTATTATTCCTAATTTCATTAAAATTCCCCCGTTACTGATTTAATTCCGACGTGCAGTTAGGACATTTTGTTGCTTCGATATTGATTGACGACTTGCAGTAGGGACAATTCTTGGTTGTCGGAGCGGCGGCGGGCTGAGGCTTTTTGCCTATTTCGTTCACCCTGTTTATTGCCTTGACGAGAAGGAAGATAACTACGGCCATAATGAGAAAATTAATGACGTTTGATATGAAATTGCCGTAGCTTAAAACGGCGGCTCCCGCCTCCTGTGCCTGTGCCAGCGTGTCGTAATCACCGCCGTCTAGCATAACAAACCAGTTTGTAAAGTCCACGCCCTTTGTTATCAGGCTTATAACAGGCATGATAATATCGTTTACAAGAGAATTTACGATTTTCTGAAAAGCACCGCCGATTATAACGCCCACGGCAAGGTCTATTACGTTTCCGCGCATTATGAACTTTTTGAACTCCGATGTTATGCCGCCTTTTTTATTGTCTGACATTTTTTGCCTCCTGTATTTATTTTGTTTACATCATTAAACTACAAAAAATCGTATATGGAACGGTCAAGACCGTTCCGCGGTTTCATAGCAAGGTTTTTGATTTACGGAACGGTCAAGACCGTTCCCTACATTGTAATAACCTTTAATAATCCTCGGGGCGTCGAGGGCGCCACCCCCTACAATTCGGGCGTTATACTTTTGCCCTTATAGTTTTAGTCAACACACGGTTGTAGCGACACGTCGCGCCGTGTCCGTTTGATGAAAGATGCATCTAACCTTGCGGAACGCCGCACCTAAAAAATGTCTGAATGTCAAGATTAAGGTGTTATAGTTTACTATATTGAAATTACAATTCATTTAGCTAAATATATTTAAAATGTTATACCGAGTGCGTCGGCAAGGTTTTGTCCCAGTATTTTTTCCTTTGATTCCTCCGATATATTCAAACCGCGAATTCTTTCAATCGCTGCTTTGTTGTAATCGGCAGATTTGAACGGGAAATCAAGTCCGAAAATATGGTTGTTGTCGGTGGTCTGCTTTAACAGGACATAAAGCCTTTCGTCGCTTATAGACCATATGTCATCCTCGCCTGAAATCGAAGTCCAGCCGGCGAAAACGCGAGGCTGAATACCGTCGCGCCTGTTGTTAACCATAACGGCGAGCGCGTCGTTAAAATAGCTGTAGCCGCCTATGTGCTCCATGCTGAAACGGAGATTATTGAAGTTAAACGCGACCTCGTCAAAAAGTATGACAGCCGTATCGCGCAGCCTGTGCCAGTGGACTCCCGAATGAAAGCTGATGAACAGACCGAGCTCCTCGCATTTTTCATATATACGGAAGGCGGTTTCACCCGCAATGGGTAGCTTCTGCGCCTGAGGATGAACCTTTATCCCCTTAAAGCCGTAGCCGGCAATCTGCTCAAGCTGCGCGTCGGTATCGCCCGCAACGTCTAACGTTCCGAAGCCTATTATGTCGGGGCAGCCCTTAATCTCGTCATAAAGCCTCTTGTTCTGGTCGTAATCAAGACCGTTTGAATGAAGAATGTGCGGAAAGGTAGAGTATGCGACGCACTTGTCAATTCCGCACTCGTCAAGATATTTCTTAAGAGCGTCGACCGTTCCGTGCTCGCGAAGCTCCTTCGGGTAGGAGTGCGCGTGGTTTGCAAAAATCATGATTTGCTCCTATATTTTATTATTGTCGATTCTGTCGAGAATATAATCAAGCTCGTTTAAAACAAAATCGCTTATCTGATGTTTTTCCCTGCCCGGGAACATCAAAAGATCGGTTTTAATTATCCCTCTGCGTTTCAGCATATGCTTTAAGCTTTTGTGTAAAGAGGTTGCAGTGTACAGCTCAAGATAAGGAAGAAGCTTTGTATAATAAAGGTGAATAGCCTTATCCTCGTCGCCCGCAAAATACGCCTGCACTACCGAGTTGTGTATTTCCTGAGCCTCGGTGCCGGTCATAAAGGCGGTTATGCCGAGCCGGAGCATAAGTGGCATGTTTTTACCGCAGGCTCCGCCTATTACCTGAAGGCCGTCGGGTACAATCTGCATAAGCCTGTAAAGCTTTTCCTGCCAGTAGCCGCCCTCTGCCTTGACGTAACCGATGTTCTCTATATTTTCATAAAGCTTTACAAGGTATTCTGGCGTGAACACGTCGGCTGACGCGCCCGTATCCTGAACAATAACGGGAAGCCTGACTGATTTGCATGCTTTTTCGTAATACTCAAATATTTCGCTTTGATCGGCGTTCCCCATCGGAGGTGAGCAGAGCATAATCATGTCGGCGCCCATAGCCTCTGCCTGCTGCGTGTTGTAAGCTGTGTCTTTAATCGTGTTGGCGGCGGTGCCGATAAAGACGGGAACCCTGCCGTGAACGGCGTCTACCGTAGTTCTGATAATAATCTCTCTGTCTTCGCGGCTGCACCACGGGTACTCCGAAGCGCCTGCAAGGTGACCGATAGCGCAGCAGCCTGCGTTAATGCAGTATTCGACAAGAGAAACTATATCCTCGCTGTCTACATCTCCGTTTTCGTCAATGGGCGTTGCGAGAATAGGCATCATTCCGTAAAATCGCTTATAGTTCTTGTTTTCCAAAGCATATCACCTTTTATATTATTATTACGGCAAATCGGAAAGCATCGTGAGTAAACCCGTATAATAGCCGTGCGTTTGCGATTTGTCCTTGACCAAAAGACCGATTGCCGTACCGTGGTCTCCCGTGCTTATCGGCATAACATTCCATATGCCCTTTGAGACGCTTTCGCTGTTGTAATCGGTGTGTGCCTCGCCAAAGGGATAGGTTTCCGAAATTGTGCAGCAAAGTCCGTCGTTCGCGCGCCACTCTTTGCCGTACTCAATGCCCAGCCTGCTGTCTTTTACTTTTCCCATAATGCCCATAATCAGAGAAGGAATAAACAAAACGGGGTTTGTGGAGCGTGCCGGCAGCTCTATGTTCAGAATCGGCACCGTTTTTGTGGTTTTGAAGGCATAGGAAAAATAATAGGCGTCTTCGTTTATTTTGAGATAGTCGTTTAACTTTTCTGAACCTTCGGGAGTAATGTCATACTGCGCCGTATCGTCGGAATTTTTAATAATCCTTCTTACCGCCTTGAGATAAGCGTCCGCGTTTGTCTCCCCGGGAATGTTCGTCAGACCGAACTGCTCAAGATGAAAATCAAAATATGTGCCGTTTAATATCGACCTGCCCGCTATCCCCGCGTAAAGGATGCTTATGTACTGGACAAGCTTTGTTATTTTCAGCTTTTCAAGCGGGTAATAAATTGTCGAGCTGTTGTGCGGAGTGCAGATTGTAGTAACGCTTTCCATCCAGTCGCCCTTGCCGCCTGTAAACAGCGGTGAAATATCGGAAACGCCGGAGCTGATTTCGGCGGAATCGCCGTAGGCAAGCAGATGCGAAAGCATACGGACAGCCGTTCCGCCGAAGCTGTGGCCTATAAGATGCACCTTTACAAGCTTGCCGCCGGAGTCCTGTCCTCCCCAGTTTTCAATAAGAGGTCTGTCGTATGTTCTGCCGAAACGAAGGTGGTTGTGAACGGCGGAATGCTCCGCGCCGTAATCTACCCTGCCGCCCGTAAGCTGCGCGTAAAGCTCGCACGCCCTGTCCCACGCGCTTGAAATGGGACCGACCGACGCCGAATAACATTCGTAGCCCTCAGAGCGGAGGTATGCCATCAAATCGCCTGTTGAGGCGCCCCAGTAAGGCAGCACGCCGTTTAAGCCCTCGTCACCGCCCCAGCCGTTGAGCCCGTGAACGAAAACAAACGCGTATTCGTCGTCAGCCGCCCGTGCAAACGGAGCTGACGGGACCTCCGCGTATGCCGGCAAGGACATACCGCAGGCGGTAAACAAAAAAAGCGCTGACAAGAACACGCAAAGATACTTCCGATACCTTTTCACTTCTATTGCCCCTCTATTATCATATTTTCACACTAAATCAGCCAAATGCCGACAAATAAATTGTACCATTTTAATGCAAATATGTCAATCAAAAGAAACGCGAAATACTTCAGGTTACGTTCAAATTTAATTAAATTCAGAATAAACCTTGACAATATTTAATACTTCGTGATATGATGTATTACGCGACAGGAGGTATTCTATGGATATTCAACTTAAACGCGGTCTATTAGAAGTTTGCGTATTAGCCGCCATAAAAAAAGAAGATTCATACGGCTATAAGATTATTAAAGATATGAAGCCGTATATTGAATTGTCTGAATCGACTTTATATACCATTCTGAAACGGTTGGAAACGGCTGATATGCTGACTGTCAGAACCGACGAACATGACGGCAGACTGCGTAAATATTACCGTATTACAAATGCGGGACTGAAGCGTATAGAGGAATTTAAAGAGGAGTGGAAAGAAATCATGTCTGTTTATCGTTTTGTAACCAAGGAGGAAGAAGATAATGTATAAACAGGAATTTCTTGACGAGCTAAAGACGAGACTGTCCGGCTTACCGGGGGAGGACATAGAAGAAAGCCTTGACTTTTATAGCGAAATGATAGACGATCGGATGGAAGAAGGCTTTTCGGAGAAGGATGCGGTTTCTGATATCGGAAGCGTGGATGAAGCAGTATCGCAGATTCTTGATAGTTTCCCGCTGTCTAAGATTGTGAAGGAGAGAGTAAAACCGAAACGACACCTTCGGGTGTGGGAAATTGTGCTTTTGGCACTTGGTTCACCTTTATGGTTATCCGTTTTGGCAGCCGTGTTTGCCGTTATTCTTACCGGGTACGCCGTTGTATGGTCTGCTGTTATTTCTTTGTGGTCAGTTGAAGGTTCACTTTGGGTTTGTTCGCTCGGCGGCGTCGTATCGGCTGTGGTTTTAGCCTGCCAGGGGAATATGCTCACGGGAGCGGCTATGCTTGGAGCGGGTTTATTCTGTGCCGGTTTATCCATTTTTATATTCATCGGCTGCAAAGCGGTAACGAAGGGAGTCTTGATTTTGACAAAAAAGGCTGCCTTGGGAATGAAATCTATGTTTATCGGGAAGGAGAACAGGAAATGAAAAAGTCAACAATATCCTTGCTTATCGCGGCAACATCGTTTGTGTTGCTCGGACTCGTTGTTTTTGCATTTGTAATGGCAGCTTTAGATTGGGATTTTAATAAACTCAACACAGATCCGTTTAAAACAAATACCTACGAAATAAGCGAAGAATTTAAAAACATATCTATCAACACAGACACGGCAGACATTTTTATAATCCCGTCTGAAGGCGAAAGCTGCAAAGTTGTCTGCTATGAGCAGGAAAAAATGAAGCACTCCGTTGCCATACAGGATGATACTCTCACAATCAAAGTGGTTAATAGTCGAAAATTGATTGATTATATCGGTTTTTCATATTCATTTCCGAAGATAACGGTATATCTCCCGGAAGAGCATTACGCTTCGCTTCAGATAGATACAGATACGGGCAACGTGGAAGTACCGGATAACTTTTCTTTTGAAGAAATCCGGGTTACGGACGACACAGGCGATATCAAATGCCGCGCTTCCGCTTCGGGATTGATTAAAATTGAAACTGTCACGGGAGATATCAATGTTGACGGAATTTCCGCGGGAGAGCTGAATCTGTATCTTTCAACAGGAGAAGTAAATGTAACGTCAGTAACCTGCGAAGGCAATGTCAGTGTGGATGTGGACACAAGTGATGTGAAATTAACCGACATTACATGTAAGAGTGTTGCTTCCAATGGCAGTACCGGCTATATAAAAATGAAGAATGTTATTGCATTTGAAACGTTTACTGTTATGCGGGATACAGGTAAAGTGATATTCGACGGCTGTGATGCCGCTGATATCTCTGTCAGAATAAACACGGGAGATGTTACGGGAACTTTGCTTACCGAAAAGGTTTTCATTACCGAAACCGACACGGGAGATATAGACGTCCCGAAAACCGTCACCGGCGGCAGATGCGAGATCATAACAGAAACAGGAAATATTAAGATAGAGATAATGAAATAATAACTGAAAAGCGGGGTGCGACATTTATTAATGCCACCGTGCAGCCGCAGAGGCATATACGATTTCACGGTGGCAGCACATCATTATTCTAACCAAACTATAAACCTCGCAAAGCCCCGTTAAGAGAGGGCAGGCATAAGGAAGTATGTAGGCGGTGCAGTGTAAAAACTGCGCCGCTTGCGGCTTTTTGCCGCATAATGACAGCGCTTACGCCGTCTTGATTTGTTTTTGCGATTGCTCCGCTGACCGTTTGCGTTTCCGCTCTTTAAGCATTTCCACCATTTCATCTTGACTCGGCACATCAAGGATACCAACGGCATTGTAGAATATTTCTACTGTTTGCTTCCGTTTTCCGCTGGACTTGTCCGGCGCGTGAACAACGATTTTTTCAATAAAATCGTGCAGAATTGTGGGCGATAGCTTCTCAATTTCGGTGTAGCTTTTAACGAGGGCGATAAATCGGTTGGTATTGACGGCCGCTTGTTTCTCCTCGTCAAATTCGGATGACAGCTTTTCAAGCTCTTGTTTCAGCATGGCTTGCTCGGTTTCGTAATCTGATGACATTTTCAAAAACCGCTCGTCGCTGATTTTAGACGCCACATTGTCCTCATAAAGGCGCTGGAAAAGCAAATCGAGTTCCGTAATTCTTTTGGACTTCTGAGCCATTGTCTTTTGCTTCACCGAAAACGATCTTGCTTGTTCTTCCGTGGATTTTTCGCAAACTGTTCTCACAAAGATGCTTTCAAACTGCTTTACATATTCAAAAACCCTTTGCAGATGAACAAGCACCAGATTAAACAGCGTAATTTCGCGGATATAGTGCGCCGAACATTTTTTGACGTCGCTGCGATAGCTGGAACAGTTAAAGCTGTTTTGTGATTCATCAGGTCTGGCATGAAAATATAGCTTGGCGCCACAATCTTTACAAAATACAAGCCCCGAAAATATGCTGACCTTTCCGCTTCGGACAGGCCTGCGTTTGTTTTTGCGAATTTCCTGCACCCTCGTCCACACCGATTCTTTGATAATCGGCTCGTGGGTATTCTCGAAAATCTTCCACTGCGACGGGTCATTCAACAACTTTTTCTTGATTTTGAAAGACTTCCGATAGGTGCGGAAATTCACCGTATGGCCGAGATATTCCTGCCGTTCTAAAATCTTTGCCACGGCGTCACCTGACCAGTGTCCCGGTACAAGCGGTAACCTTGCGCCGATGTTCACGCCCTGACTTTCAAAGTGCTCGCGTGGAGTCGGAATCTTTTCTGCGGTAAGAATACGGGCGATTTCCGTAGGCCCTTTCCCACCCATACAGAGCGCGAAAATGCGTTTGACCACTTCGGCCGCGATTTCATCAACTACCCAAAGCTTTGAGCCGTCCGGCTTCTTTTTGTAACCGTAGGGAGCGGCGGATGTCATGGGGATTCCGGCGTTGCCTTTGGCGTGTTTCACGCTTCTGACCTTCTGGCTGGTATTTTTCGCGTGCCATTCATTGAACAAATCCTGCATGGGAACAAGATCTGACAAGCCTTTATCGCTGTCGATGTTATCCATGATGGCGATATACCGAACGCCGTACCGCTCAAAATCTTCTTCCAAAAGTGTGCCGATAACGAGCCTGTTTCTGCCAAGCCTTGAATGGTCTTTGACGATAATGGTTTTGACCGTTCCGTTTTTCACGCCGTCCATCATGGAAAGAAATCCCGGACGGTCGAAAACTACGCCTGAAAACCCATCGTCTACGAAAAACTGCGTGTTGCCAAAGCCGTTCTCTTTGGCGTATTTGGCGAGTATCGCCTTTTGATTTGCGATACTGTTGGACTCACCCTCCCGTGCATCCTCTTGTGAAAGTCTGCAATACAGAGCGGTGATTGATTCTGACTGTTTTATCATTGTATCCTCCGTTTCCACAGCCAGAACACGGGTTTTGTAGCACAATTATCATACCATGTTCCGGCTGAAACTTCAACGCTTTAAAGTGATGTTTTAAAATGTTGTTTATCTTGCGATATCCTCCTCCAATAACCCTTGAATCTTACGAAAAACATCATCCCCAGCGCTTTGGTTGAAGTGTGAAATCACGGTATATTCCGTGCCGCCGATTTCCCAGCAAAAATCAATGCCGTGCGGAAACCGCATTTCGGGGAGCCTCTGCCGCATTTCAGCTTCCGGCAGGCCTGAAAGCCAATCCATTGTTTCGTCCAAAGCTTGGCGTAATTCTTTATCTTCTATCATCGTTTCTGTCCCCTTTCTGTTTTTGTATAGAAGCAATTAATTTTTCCCGCTGTTCATACGGGATTCTGCTGATAAGCGACTCCTGATTGCGGCATTGACGGCGCAGCTTATCCGAACGGTCACGCTCTTCACGGAGCATTTGCTTTATCTCCGCCATTTGTGCTTGTAGCCCTGTCACAACACGGTCTGCCGATTTTTCGCCCCGTTCCTCGGCGCGATTGATTCTGTCCTGTGTCTCGACTTCTTTTTTCTCTAATTCCTTGATATAACCGCTGACTTCATTGACTTTTGCGGTAAAATACTGTGCTCGCGGAAGCCACTCATGGAGGACAGCAATTGCCGTTTCACGTTTTTTGGCGTTTCCGATTAAACCGATGTCATTGATAGCGGTTTCCACAGCGATAATTTCCTTATCCAGCCTTTCAGCCTGTTTAAAGAGCGTTTGAGGAATGTGTTTACGCTTGGTGATTAAAGACGGTGTGCCGCGCTCCAATTCCGGCCACCGCTCCGACATCACCTTGTGGTATTCCGTTTGCCACTTGGATAACTGCGCCTGATTGCCCAAAACAGCTTTTGCAGACAGGCTCTTGCCGTTCTTTCCATCTACAATTGGGCAGAAAACGAGATGCATATGAGGCGTTTTTTCATCCATATGAACAGTGGCGGATATGATGTTTTCCCTATTAATTTTGTTTGATATGAAGTCAAACACCCATTGGAAATATTCCCGCTGTTCGGGTGTCGGGAGCGCATTCATAAACTCCGGGCTGGCGGTGACGAGTGTTTCCACCATAACTGTGGAATCCTTACGGGTGCGGCAGCCGGCTGCGGCTATCATCCGCTTTGCTTCCCGCAGATAGGTTTGCTTGGGCAAGACTAAATGATAATTTTCTTCTTTTCGGCTGGTGTCAATATCGGGATTGCTTTTATAGGCTTCTTTTTTACGCTCGTTATGAGCGTAGCTGGCGGTCACGCCGCCGGACTTCTTTTTCTGAAACCGTAAAATTGCGTATGGCATAAACTTTCAACCTCCTTTGACCGTGGTGTAAGGGTGTCAATATCGTCGCTAAATGCGTTCTATCGCGTTGTAGGAAGATGGGGGATACCCAATGCCTCCCACAAACAAAATGTCGCAGAACGGACGCTATTGACAAGCGAACGATTTTACAGAATAATCGTGTCAAAAGAACAAGCATATTTTCAGAATGAACGATTTATCGCCTACGGCGAGGAACACCGCCTCACCGCAATGTTGCCTTTGGCAACAGCTTGCATAGCTTCGCTCACTGCCGTTCGCTCATCTCTGCAAGCGGACTGTTAAACCTCCGGTTTTGCAGTCCTGCGGTGAAGCAGTGTAACACACTACACTTTCTGCGAAAGTGGTGTGCCCTTGCAGGGAGCCGGGAATGCCCTGTTTTTGCTCCGCAGGCAAGGGCGATTTTACAGAATGACTGTATTCGGCTGCGCCGCTGCCCGCCGAAAAAAGAACGCACTATCCCCTTGGAAATCCCTCGAATTTTTGCCGTTCTGCCCAGAACGGTTTCCTGACAGTCTGTCCTGCTCGACAGGTATGCCGTAGTTCCGATACCTCCGCGCTCGTTCCCCTTTACGTAGGAAAGGGGACGTCATGGCACAGTGGGCGGCGGTTATTCCGTTCGGACGGTCATTCGGTTTTCAAGGTGCCGCCGGACATCACCCTTTCGCTTATGGATTATATGAGATGATATTGCCACCCTCTGTGGGAACAGAGGGAATATGTTGAGAATAAAAGCCTCTTTTACCTAACGCACTTTCGAAGACGTTTTGAGGGGGAAGCCAAAAAGCCGTTACATACATAACAAAACAAGCAAGGAGATTTTCCTCGCTCAGTTTGATATGTATGTAACGGCTATATAGTCGTTAGTCTTCCGTTGCCCGGAAGTATTCAGTTGTTGCGCTAAAAGGGCACAATACTCCCTTGTCGCTCAAACATGTTATCACACATTTGTTCGACTGTCAATACCCAAAATATATTATTTTACCCCGATTCATAAAAAATATACAAACTAAAAAATATTTTTTCAGGATTGCAATTCGCATTTATTTATGGGAGAATAGCTTTTGTCAAGGGAGAATGTCTGATTACTACGATATTTCGATTCATCAACGGCAAAAACTTACTGGTTTTTCAGAATTGTCAACGCCCCAATGCGTCGTAGGAGAAAAGACACGTGTAAAATCCTTGCCGTTTGCCGGTGGATTTGCTATAATGAATTTGGTAAAAGCAGAATAAGGGAGCTGAAATGTTTGAACGCAGACGCAATGATCATCGCGCCTGTCTACTCTCAAATTGCATTAGACATTGCATTGCGCATATCGCGCGGAGAGTTGCGGGAAAATACAAAAATATACGGCCGGTCCGTCATGGCGTCGGAGTACGGGGTATCTCCCGAAACGATCCGGCGGGCAATGAGCCTTTTGGAGGATACCGGAATCGTTGAAATCCGTCAAAACAGCGGTTCAGTGATTATCTCGGCCGAAAAAGCAGGCGAGTATGTTAAAAAATTTGGCGAACGCAATGAGCTCCGCACCTATCGGCGCAAGCTCAAAGACCTGCTTGCGCAGCAGGAAGCGCTGTCCCGCAGCATTTCTGAAGCCGCGGAAACGCTTGTAAGCGTGAACGAGCGCTTTTCGCAGTCGACTCCTTTTCCGAATTATGAAACAGATATCCCGGACGATTCTCCGGTCATCGGCCGCACGCTGGGTGAGCTTCACTTTTGGCAGCAAACGTCCGCGACAGTCATTGCCATCCGGCGTGAAGACCAAATTATTTTATCTCCCGGACCCTATGCCGTTATCATGGCAGGCGATACGCTGATCTACATCGGTGATATCAAGTGTACTGACGCTGTAAACGCCTTTGTTAATGGGTAAATCAAGTCTATAAAAACAGCCGCGAACTGTGTTCTGACAGTTTGCGGCAATTTCTTTCTCTTGACAACTGACAACTTACCGTGTAGAATAGAGTTGTTACTCTGACAACTCTATAGTTTTATCGAGTTGTCAATTTGTTGGGAGAGATTGAATGATTACGTTTAAAAACGTCAGTAAAAGCTACGGGTCCAAGAAAATTTTAAAAGACCTGACCTTTTCAATTCGGGCGGGAGAGTTTGTCGTTCTGATCGGGCCGTCGGGCTGTGGAAAAACTACTACGCTTAAGACCATTAACCGCCTGATTGAACCGAACAGCGGTGAAATCAGTATAGATGGGATGAATATCCGCAGCCGGAATCCTGTCGAGCTGCGACGCTCCATAGGCTATGTGATCCAGCAGATCGGTCTGTTTCCGAATATGACGGTGGAACAAAACATCGCCGTGGTTCCGAAGCTTTTGAAAACATCGAAGGAACAGAGGAAACAGATCGTACAGGAAATGCTGGAGCTTGTCGGGATGCCCTATGAAGAAAACGCCCACAAATATCCGTCCGAGCTTTCGGGCGGACAGCAGCAGCGAATCGGTGTGCTTCGCGCGTTGGCGGCCTCGCCGCCTATTGTTTTGATGGACGAACCCTTCGGCGCTCTGGATCCCATCACACGGGATTCTCTACAAGACGAAGTCAAAAAGCTGCAGAAGCGGCTGAAAAAAACGATCGTCTTTGTGACCCATGATATGGAGGAAGCCCTGCGTCTGGCGGATACCATTGTTTTTATGAATGAAGGCGAAATCGTTCAAATGGCTTCGCCGGAGGAAATGCTCCGCAACCCCGCAAGCGATTTAATTCGTGACTTCATGGGCCGGCATACCAATCCGCACAGTGAACAGCCGGAGCTTTTCGCAGAGGATTTGATGCGGACCCGCGTTTTGAAGGTTCCATATACCTTACATACACTGGAATGTGTCGACCGGATGAACCGGCGCGAGGTCAATTCGGTTATTGTTGTGAATGAGGATGATACCTTTATGGGAACGGTGATGCTGGATACCGTCCGCGAACGGGGAAAAGCGGGACGTGAAATCGGCGAGTTGGTCGGCAATGATGTTCCGGCAATTGACCGCCGTATGCCCGCGCAGGAAGCGTTTGACCTGCTGCTTAGCAGCACCGCCAATTATCTTGTGGTGCTGAACACCGATCAAACCGTGGCGGGGATTGTGACAAAAACCAGCATGGCAAAAGCGATGGGCGAAGCCTTGTGGGGGGCGGTGCTGTCATGACGCTGATGACCTTTATGAGCGAACAGAGATCTGAAATTATCAAAGCCCTGACACAGCACATCCATCTGGTGGTGTTTTCCGTTCTGCTGGGGATTTTAATTTCCATACCAGCCGGTATTTTTCTGTCCCGTCATAAGGCGTTTGCCGCGCCTGTGCTGGCGGCGGTCGGCGTCATTCAGACGATTCCGGGTCTTGTGATGCTGGGACTCGCGCTGATTCTACTGGGAACCGGAACCCAGACCGCTTTGGCGGTGCTCGCGGTGTATTCCATTCTGCCGATTCTGCGCAATACTTACACGGGCATTACCGAGGTCGATCCCGGAATTTTAGAGGCCGGACGCGGCATCGGTATGACGAAAAGGCAAATGCTATTCAGCGTACAGCTCCCGCTGGCGACCGCGTCCATTGTCAGCGGAATCCGCATATCGACGGTGTACATTGTCAGTTGGGCGACGCTGGCCGGCCTGATCGGCGCGGGCGGTCTGGGTGATTTGATCTGGACCGGTCTGGCAACCTATAATACCAACTACATTCTGGCGGGCGCGCTGCCTTCTGCCGTGCTTGCGTTTCTGTTCAGCGGTGTCATCGGTTTGTTTGAGCGTCTGCTGACGCCGCGCGGACTGAAAGGAGGAAGAGCATGAGCGTATTGTTGCCGTTAATTGGAGAGCATCTGCTGATCGTCCTCATCGCCACGGCCGTCGCCGTGATTTTAGGGCTGGTACTTGGGGTAACAGCCTACTGGCTGCGGCCTGCGGCTTCCATCATCATTTGGTTTGCCGAAGCGCTGCAGACCATCCCCTCTTTGGCACTGCTTGCCTTGCTGATGATTATTTTTGGACTTGGAAATACGACAATCATTGTAGGGCTGGTGCTGTATGCATTGCTGCCGATCGTACGAAATACCCACACGGGTCTTTCCACGGTGTCACCGGCTATCCGTGATGCCGCCCGCGGAATGGGTATGTCCCGTTTGCAGCGGCTTTTGAAGGTCGAGCTGCCGCTGGCGTTTCCTCTTGTGTTTTCGGGCATCAAGATCTCGGTTGTCAATTCGCTGTCCATTGCGGTCATGGGTGTGCTGATCGGCGCGGGCGGTCTGGGATACCCCATTTATCGTGGGATTCAGACGCAAAATTTTGCCGGGATCATGCGTGGCGCCATACCGGTTATGTTGATGGCAATTTTGTTTGATATTGTCATGTCAAACATCGAAAAACGTCTGGTAAAACGGGCGAAATAATATTTTATCAAAAGAAGGGAATGGTTTTTTGAAAACGATGAAAAAACGGTTTTTTACTCTGGTATTGTCTGCAGTTTTGGTGCTGCCTGTTCTGCTTAGCGGATGCGGCTCTGGAAATACTGTGACCGTCGGGTCTAAGGATTTCAGTGAAAATATCCTTTTAGGCGAAATCTTCGCACAGCTGATTGAAGCGAAAACGGATCTCAAGGTGAACCGGAAACTGAACATGGGAGGCACCTTCGTCAACTTTGAAGCGATCAAGAACGATCAGATTGACATTTATCCGGAATACACCGGCACCGGTTTGACTGCTCAGCTTGAAATGGCGGTCATTACCGATCCGGACGAGGCGTATGATGTGGTGGCGAAGGAATTTGATAGCCGGTTCGGTATCAAATGGCTAAAGCCCCTGGGCTTTAACAACACCTATGCGGTCGCTGTTACGGATAAGGTTTATCAGGAAACCGGGGCCGAAACAGTCAGTGATCTTGTTGCCGCGGCGCCGAACCTGATTTTCGGTGCCGAGCACGAGTTTTTCGACCGGGAGGACGGGTTTGACGGGCTGGCAAACGCCTATGGCCTGACTTTCAAGGGCAACCCGCAGAAAATGAATGTTTCACTGAAATATCAGGCAATGGACAAAGGGGATATTGATGTCACCGATGTATTTTCCACCGACGGAAACATATTGAAGTATAACCTGAAAATTCTGGAGGATGACAAAGGCTTTTTCCCGCCCTATTACGCTGCTCCGATCATTCGGAATAAAACGCTGGAGAAGCACCCGGAGTTGGAGGATGTTTTGAATGCTCTGGCCGGACTTTTTGACGACGAGACCATGACCGGGCTTAATTACAAGATCGACGTGGAGGGCAAGGATGTCGCCGCGGTCGCGAAAGAGTTTCTTGAAGCAAATAATTTGATCTAACGACTGTTTTAAGACGCGGAGACACCGGAAGGGTTCGGTGTCTCCGCGTTTTTTACATCTAAGCAAGGAGTTGTGCACTATGAACGAATGGATTATCCGGCAAGCGCTCCAAAACGGGCTGTCCCAGACCACAGCGAATTACGCCGTGTTTTTTCTGACGGTGATTGTAATCGCCCTGACAGCCGCGGTCGCTTACAAACTTTCCAAACTCATTGTTTTGAAACTGCTCGTCCGGCTTGTGTCCAAAAGCAAGGCGAAATGGGATGACGCTTTTGCGGAACACAAGGTTTTTCATCAGGCGATTATTTTGGTTCCCGCCGCGGTCATCCACATCATGTCCCCTATGCTCGTGACCGGCGCTGTGTGGGTCTCACGGTTTGCGGCCGGCATGATGGTGTTCGGCGTTTTACTGACCGCCGACCGGCTTCTGCGCGTGGCGGACGCGCTGTACCGCCGCACGGAGGCATCCAAAACCCGCCCCATAAAAGGATTCCTTCAAGTCATCAGAATTGTGCTGTACGCCGTCGGAGGCATCGTGATCATCAGCGTATTCTTCAATCGCTCTCCCGCGCTTCTTTTGGGTGGAATCGGCGCCGCCAGCGCGGTTTTGCTTCTCGTTTTCCAAAATACCATTTTGGGCTTCGTCGCCAGTATTCAGCTTACGGAAAACGATATGATCCGTATTGGGGACTGGATTGAAATGCCCAGTCACAATGCGGACGGAGATGTTAAGGAAATCACGCTTTACACGGTGAAGGTGGAAAACTGGGACAAGACGATTACAACGGTTCCTACCTATTCTATGATCACTGACTCCTTTAAAAACTGGCGCGGAATGACAGAGGCAGGCGGCAGAAGAATCAAGCGCTCCGTGCAAATCGACATTGGCAGCGTAAAATTCTGTACTGCGGAAATGCTGGAACGCTTCTCAAAAATCCAGTATGTCAAGGAGTATTTGGAGCGAAAAACGGACGAAATCAAGGTATACAATCAAGCGCATTCCGTGGATTCATCCAGTGATGCAAACGGTCGGCGGCTGACCAATGTGGGTACATTCCGCGCCTATCTGGAGGCTTATCTGGCGAACAATCCGCGCATCCACCATGGGATGACAATGCTCGTACGGCAAATGCAGCCGGGCGAGGCGGGAATCCCCATTGAAATCTACGCTTTTACTTCAACGACCAGTTGGAATGAGTATGAGGCAATTCAGGCGGATATTTTTGACCATGTGCTCGCCGTTGTTCCCGAGTTTGATCTACGCATCTACCAGAAGCCTACCGGCTCTGATTTGAAAGGCTTGATGCAACAGTCTGAAAAAGGGTAATGAAAGAGCGGATGGGTTTATGTAAGCCGTCCCGCTCTTTTTGACAAACTGACAAATATATTGAGGACTATGAGGGTGAAAGATTTACTCATCGTAATTTCTCCAGTCATAAAGTATTCGCTACAAATACCGCGTTCTGACTGCGATTCATAAAATTTTGATGATACTTCCTTATCGAGCCCCTACCAATGACAGGCTTTGCGAGGTTTTTGTGTAATCGAATATATTAGAGACCTATTCCCACTCAATCGTCGCGGGGGGTTTGCCTGTGATGTCATAAACAACCCTGTTTATTCCCTTAACCTCGTTTGCGATGCGTGAGGAAATCCTTGTGAGCAGCGAGTACGGCAAGCGCGCGTATTCGCAGGTCATGAAGTCATTTGTCTTAACGGCGCGCACGGCTACCGTATAATCATACGTTCTGAAGTCGCCCATAACGCCGACACTTTTTGTGTTTGTGAGAACACAGAAGTACTGGTCGGCTTTTACGCGCGAACGGGCAAATTCCTCGCGGAGAATGTAATCCGCTTCCCTTAAAATTGCGAGCTTTTCGTTTGTTATCTCGCCGATTATCCTGACGGCAAGGCCGGGACCCGGAAACGGCTGGCGTTCGACTACCTTTTTGGGCAGCCCCAGCATTCTGCCAAGCTGTCTTACTTCGTCCTTGAACAGTCCTCTTAACGGCTCGACGACGCCGACAAAGCCCAAATCCTCAGGCAGTCCGCCGACATTGTGGTGGCTTTTTATGACAGCCGATTTATTTTTACCCGATTCGACAACGTCCGGGTATATTGTTCCCTGAGCAAGGAAGCCGGAGTTGCCGTATTTCTTTGCTTCCTCCTCAAAAACCTTCGCGAATTCGTTTCCTATCAGCTTGCGCTTTGTTTCGGGGTCTGATATTCCCTTTAAGCGCGCAAGAAAGCGCGTGCTTGCATCAACGTGGACAAAGTTCAGGTCTCTGTTGGCAAAGGCCGATTTTATCTCTTCCGTTTCGTTTTTGCGCATGAAGCCGTGGTCGATGTATACGCATGTGAGCCTGTCGCCAATAGCCTCGGACAGCAGCGCGGCGCAGACGGAGGAATCGACGCCGCCGGAAAGCCCTAAAAGTACGCGTCCGTCGTCGCCGACCTTTTCGCGTATCTCTTTGAGCTGCTGGTTGAGGTAGTCGCGCATTGAGTAATCGCCCGACGCGCCGCAAATTCTGAAAAGGAAGTTGTGCAGCATTTTTTGGCCGTTTACGGTGTTTTCAACCTCGGGGTGAAACTGAACGCCGTAGAGTTTTCTTTTTATATTCTGAAAAGCGGCGATTTCGCAGCTTTCGGAGTGCGCGAGAGCCTCAAAGCCTTCGGGCATGACGCTTACCTTGTCGGTATGGCTCATGAGTGCAATCTGTTCATTTTCAAGGCCGTCGAAAATCTCGCAGCTTTCGTCGACCGTAACCGCTATTTTCCCGTACTCGCTGTTGCCGCACGGCGTAACTTTTCCGCCCAGCATGTGGCACATTAGCTGCATTCCGTAGCATATTCCGAGCACCGGAATGCCGAGGCTGAATATTCCGGCGTCGCACTTCGGCGAAGCGTCGTCGTAAACACTGTTAGGGCCGCCGGTTAAGATTATCGCAATAGGGGCAAGCTCCTTTACCCTTTCAACAGAAATGTCATACGGCTCTATAACGGAATAAACATTGCACTCGCGCACTCTGCGCGCAATCAGTTCCTTGTATTGTCCGCCGAAATCAAGAATTAATACCGTTTCGTTTTTCATTGAAAGACCTGTCCTTTTTATAAAATAAAAACTTTAAAGGCATACATTATTCAAGTCGTTTTGCAGACAATTTCATAATGAACGCCCTTATTCACTTTATCTATTTTACAACTCGTATTTATAATTGTCAAACTTTTTTTCTTAATTTGTCTGATTTTGCGCTATTTTCCATACTATCCCGCACGCCGTCAAAATATGTTGCAATATGTCGTGATATATAGTAAACTAAAATGAAATCATTGTGAGAGGTGCGGTTCTTGGGCTCAAACGGCGGCAAAAAACAAAGACTTGTATTTATCTGCAGCGATATGAAAACGCCGCGGAAAATGTCCGTCGTATCGCTCATGAACGACCTTGCAGAAACCGGCGAAAGCGTCACCGTTATAACCGACGCGCGCTGTAATATAACAGACTTCCGTTACGAATACAGAATAAACAGGCTCAGCTTCGACATGGGCATAGAGGGCTGCTTTACCCGTGATGAAAAGCTTACTTATTTTTTATCCGGTAACTCCTGCTCCACAGTAATTCATACAGATACGGCAAGAGAAGAATTTTTGCAGGATATTGAAGTTATCAAAAAAAGCGGATGCAGGCTTATATGCCTTGAAACGGACGGATATTTGAAATCGTCGCTCGACAGTCCGCACAGCGCTTCGCATTATTATTCGGCTCTGTTAAGGGCGGACGCCGTTGTATCCGCCTATGCCGCCGACTTCCTTGTAAATCTCAACTCCGGCATAACAAAAACCGTCTATATCCCCTTCCGTTTTCCGTTTTTCGCCGGCGAGTTCAGTCCGTGCCGCTGCGAAAAAAGCAGGATACTCCTTGTCGTCAACTATCCGGAGGCAGTTCCCGAAAAGGCATTAAGAACGCTTTCAAAGCTTATGGCTGAAAATCCCCTGGTATCGGTCAGAATTATTTCCGGCGACGAGGAAAAAACATTCGGCAGGGAAGCCGTCGAGAAATGCTCCGCCTTGCTGCCGGGCGCGGAGTTTGCGGACGAAGTCGAAACAATTAACGACGCGGCGTATGACTGTGCCTTTGCGGTAATAGCCGACAGATTCATATATCCGTCATATTCATACATCATGCTTACGGCGCGGCTTGTTCCCGTCGTATTTTCCGCGGAATATGATGACAGCGCCTTTGATTACACCGACCCCGAAGAGCTTTTTGAAAACTGCTCCGCCCTTTTGAATCCCGAAGCGAGAAAACACGCCGCAGAAAGTCTGTCGGCGCTTCTGTCGCCCGACGGAACCGAATCTTTAATATCAAAGTGGCGGTTGCTTTTTTCGTCGGTCGCCGAGGAAGCCGAACTTCCGCAGTTCTCACCGCCGACAGTCGACGACAGGCACGCGGCTGCCGTGCTGCGCCTCAATGAGGACATCGCCTCCGTCATAAAGCCGGCGGCGGAAAAACCGAAAGCACATACGGCATTTGTTGAAAACATAATAAAGAAAATCAGTTACCGCGAGCTGAAAAGGTATCAGCAGTATTCCTGCGTTCAGCTGTCGCCCGAGGACGTGCGCCGTTCGCAGCTTCTCGCTTTAAAGATGTTTAAAGAGCTTGAACGTATATGCAAAAAGCACGGGCTGCGCTACTATCTTGCGGCAGGCTCGCTGCTCGGCGCGGCAAGGCACGGCGGGCAGATACCCTGGGATGACGACGTCGATGTCACAATGCCGCGTCATGACTATGAGCGCTTTATTAAAATTGCTCAGCAAGAGCTGCCCGACGACATGATTATGCCTGTCGACAACTACCCTTACGGCTTTCACAGAATCCAGATTAAGGGCACATCCATTAAGCGTGCGCTACGTCAAAAGGGTCCGCACGGCATCTTTCTTGACGTTCTTCCGTTAGACGGCGCCGCGCCGACCGAAGCCTTAAAGAAAAAACACGCCCGCATAAACGAGCGCATGATTTTTATAATGTACGAAAGTGTTAAGCCGCAGCCTGTTCTAAACAAAAAGAACTTCAGGGTCTGGGTAAAGCGCCTGCTGCTGAAAAAGCTTGTCTGCAAAAAATTATTGCATTATATCTGGTATAAAAACGCCACAAGGTACGATGTCGAAAAGTCGCGGGAATGGGTTTGCCTGCCGGGTTATTACGGCTACGACAAGGAATGCTTCGACAAAAGCTGGTGGGGCGAGCCTTACATGATGATGTACGAAGGCAGACCGTGTCCCGTTATGAGTAAATGGGAAAAGTATTTAAGGCTCCACTACGGCGATTATATGCAGCCCCCTCCCCTGCTGTTCCGCAGAACTCATTTTTTCTACGGTGTTGATTTCGGAAAATACAAAAATATGACGATAGAGGAAATTGAAAAAGATGTCTATAAAAAAAAGTGAAAAAAATATTTACGCCGTTATTCTTGCCGGAGGAAGCGGCACAAGAATGAACTCTCCCACTCCGAAGCAGTTTTTAATGCTCGGCGGGCTCCCCGTGTTTATTCACTCTGTCAAAAAGCTGCTTTCGGACAAGCGTATTAAAGAGCTTTGGATAGGCGCTAACGGCGACTGGTTCGAGCTTGCAAAAAGCCAGCTTGCGGAGTTTGTCGGCGACAACGGGCGAGTCCGCCTTTGCGAGGGCGGAGCCGACAGGGAAGCTACGATGCTGAACACCCTTAACGCCATACGCAGCAACAACGTAATAGGCGACGGCGACATTGTGCTGATACACGACGCAGTGCGCCCGTTCGTCACAGCACGCATCATAAACGACGTGATAAACGAAATGGATTACTGCGACGCGTGCAACACGGTTGTTCCCGTTAACGATACAATCGTCAAATCCTCCGACGGAAGAATAATCGACGGAATGCCGCCGAGAAAAGAGCTTTTTGCAGGTCAAAGCCCGCAGGGATTTAAAATCAACAAACTGTTCGGCGCCTTTGAAGCTTTAAACGACGAGGAAAGGAAGCTGCTGACCGAAACGACCAAGGTCTGCTTCCTTAACGGTATCGATATACATATTGTAAAAGGTGAGTTTTTTAACTTTAAAATAACAACGCCGTACGACCTTCGTGTTGCCGAAAGCATAATTTCCTTTGCCGAGGAAAACGGCTGAATTTATCCCGCTGTTTTTGCACCTATGTTTTTGTAAATAAAATCTTTTATTTTCGCCTTGTATTCCTCGGGCGCCGTATGATAGCTGAAAACATGTACGGCTCCCTCGACTATAAGAATATCGCAGGGCACGGCCTTGCAGGCGTCAAACATTTCCTTTGCCATTCTTGTCGGAACAAAGGTGTCGGCCGCTCCGTGAATGAACAGTATGGGGTTCTTACTTTTATTGATGTTCCCAATGACGTCCGAATCTCCGAGGTCATATTTCGCAAAAAGGCGGCAGAAGATATTCACTAAATTAATAATTGGCATGCATCTGAAGCCGTACATGTCCTCCATGCCGCAGGTAAGCTCCTCCTTGGCGTTGCTGAAGCCGCAGTCCTCGATAATTAGCTTTACCTGCGGCTGAATATTGTCGGACTCGTTGGCAAGCAGTATTGTGGCAGCGCCCATAGACGCGCCGTGCATTATTATTTCTATGTCGTCGCCGAAGCGCTTTACAAGATAATCCACCCAAAGAAGTATATCCCTGCTGTCAAGCACGCTGAAGCCGATATATTTCCCCTCGCTCCTCCCGTGCGACCTGTGGTCGGGAAGGAGCACGTTGTATTTCAGGTCGTCAAGATAGAAAGGCACTATGTGCGAAAACTCGTCGGGGCCGTTGCAGGTATATCCGTGAGAAAAAAGCACAAACCGCTTTGTATCCGCTCCCGACGGAAAATAGTACGCGCGAAGCGCAAGACCGTCCGTCGTTTTTATTCCGACGTCTTCATATTCACGCTTGAACAGCAGCGCTTTATCCGTGTCTCTCTGCTCCTGCCGTTTTATAATTGTTTCATCTGTTTCAACCTTTTCTTTTTTGCGCTTTGGCCTTGAAAGCACCCTCATAAAAACCCCATACCCGAACGAAAGCGTTAACACAAGCAAAAACGCAATTACCGCAAGAGCAATTTTTAAAGCCAGCATATTCATCCCTCCTTACGCACTATTATAACACATTATATATAAAATTCCAGCAAAAATTTCGACGGGAGTGATTTTGTGAAAACCTTCGATTTTTCTGGGCTTTCCGTCTGCTGCGGCGATGATGAAGCGTGCAAAAAGGCGGCAAAGCTCTTTTTCGGGGAAATCCAGAAGCGCACAGGAATTCTACCTTTACTTACGGACACGCCGAAGCCCCCGAGCGTCAGTTTTGTCTGCGCGCCGCAGAAAAACAAGGACTCTTACACAATCAGTTATAACGGCGGAGTTCTGACGATTGCCGGCGAGGGCATCCGCTCCTTAATCTACGGCTATTCGTATTTTCTCCGCAAATCCGAATACCGCAACGGCAAAATAACGCTTATCCGCGACATTTCGGGAGAATATGTGCCCGATAAAAGGATACGCGGTCACCAGCTCGGTTACAGGAACTGCAACAATACCTACGACGCGTGGAGCCTTGACGATTACCGGCGCTATTATCTTGACATAATGATGTTCGGAAGCAATACGGTGGAGCAGATTCCGGGCGACGGCGGCCCCGGTAACAACAGGCTGATGAAATACAATCAGAACGATTTCTGCTTTATGAGCTCCGCGCTTGCCGACGAATTCGACCTTGACTTTTCGCTCTGGTACCCGAACGACGACAAAGACCTTGACGAGAGCTTAAAGGAGCGCCGCGAGTTCTTTGAGAAGTGCCCGCGTCTTAACGTCGTATTCCCTCCCGGCGGCGACCCCGGCGATTATCCGGGCGACGAGTTTGTTGACCGCTGCATAGCCATTTCAAAGGAGCTTAAAAAAATTCATCCGAACGCCGAAATGTGGCCTTCGGCTCAGAAGCCTCACACCCAGATAAGCTGGGGAGAGGATTTTATAGAAAAGATGAAGCTTCTGCCCGACGAAATCGACGGAGTGATAACAGGGCCGAACAGGGCTTTTACGCTCGACACGCTTCGCCGTCTACTGCCGTCAAAATATCCCATAAGGCTTTATCCCGACATTACGCACAACGTTCGCTGCGAATACCCCGTTCATTTCGACCGCGACGACTGGCACTATGCCCTCGCGACAGCAATAGGGCGCGAAACCATCAACCCGCGTCCCGTCGAATACCGCGAAATACACAGGCTCACAAGACGCTACGTTGTTGGAAGCGTCAGCTATTCCGATGGCTCAAACGACGACGTAAACAAAATGGTGTGGGGCGACATGGACTTTTTCCCCGACACTCCCCTGCGCGAAACGCTTCTTGACTACGCGCGCGCCTTTATGTGGGAGCTGCCCGCCGAAAAGGTTGCGGACGGAATCCTCGCGCTTGAGCGGAACTGGATAGGCGACCCCGCCGAAAATCCCTCGATTGAGGACACATACGCGCTTTGGAAGGGGCTTTCCGACGAATATCCGCAAGTGCTTGACAACTGGAGATTCTGCCAGCTTCTTTTCCGCGCCGGGTGCGACGCTCTTGTCCGCCGCCGCAGGCTTTTTGAAAACAGCCTGCTCGACGATGCCCGTTACATATTATCAAACGGCGGTACCATTGAGGAAGCCATAGCAATGCTTAATACGGAATATGAGCCCGATTACAGGGAGCTGCGAGCTTATACAGATATGCTCGCGCAAAGGCTCTTTGACCTGATAGGAATGCAGCTTGAGGTCGAGCGCTTCGGCGCGTCCGGCTGGGAGCGCGGCGCGACGCTGAATTCGCTCGACCTGCCCGTTACCGACCGCGCGTGGTATTTAAACAGGCTTAATTACGCGCTGACGCTCCCTGAAAACGAGCGCGACGAGTTTATAAACGGACTGATTAACAGAAACAAGGTGGCTCCCGACGAATATTATTTTTCACTTGCCGAACACGGCTTCGGCGTTCTCGGCGAGCCACAGCAGGGCGAGTTTTACATCGACTTTCAGGGCGACAGGGTAAGCGTAAACAACGGCACAATACCTATGTCACAGCTTAAGCTTTACGACCACTATTCGTTCAGGTGCAGGCTCGGCGGTTTTACTCCCGGAGTTGATTACAAGCTCAGAATATCATACAGAAAAGCAAAATATGATTTTGTAAGGAAGCACACCGTTACGGTAAACGGAAAGGTAATTTACTGCGGGAAACAGTACGGCGGCGAAAAAAACGAAAAGTTCGACGCCGACTATCTTGCGCCGAACACCGAAACCGCGACATATCTTCTGCCTGCGGAAGTATTTGAAAACGGCTGCGTCGAGCTTGTCATAAGCGAGCCGACGGTAGGCATTATGATGAGCGAATTCTGGGTACTGAGAGCCTGATAAAATTTTTAACGGGGGCTTAAAACATGGAATGCAATAGGTTTTTTGTCATTGCCGACACGCATTACTTTGCAAGTTCTATAGGGGCATACGGCGAGGAGTACGAAAAGCGTATGCGTTACGAGCAGAAAACGCATGCCGAAACTCAGGCGATAAACGAAGCCGTGTTCGAATACCTTGAATCCGTTAAGGACATAGACGTCGTTTTAATTGCCGGCGACCTGACCTACAACGGCGAAAAGGAAAGCCACAAGGGCTTTACAAGGCTGTTAAAAAGGCTGAAGGAAAGCGGCAAGAGGATATATATAATAACGGCGGGGCACGATTACAGGCCGCACCCCTACGGCTTCAACGAAAACGGACGCTTTGACGTGGAGGGCATCAAGCGCGGGGATTTGTTTGACTATTATTACGAATTCGGCTTTAAAAACGCGCTGGCTGTCGACAGGGAGCATCTTTCCTATTGCGCGCAGCTTTTCCCCGGCGTCCGCCTGCTCGCTCTGAATAACGACGACGACGGAACTGGCAAACCGACATACAGCGGCGAGCAAATTGAGTGGATAAGGGAGCAGGCAATAAAAGGGCGCGAAGACGGCCAGTTTATGATTGCCATGAACCACTATCCTCTTCTGCCCGGCAAGCCTGTTTTCGCTCTGACGCCTGACGCCGTAATGAAAAACGCCGACGCGGTAACAACAATGCTTGCCGACGAGGGCGTTCACCTCTGCTTCACGGGGCATATGCACAATCAGAGCATCAACGAGAAGATAACCGAAAAGGGAAACAAATTCTACGACGTATGCACGGGCAGCATAACAGGCTGCCCCGCGAAGATAAGGATTGTTACTATTAAGGACGAAAAGACTGTCAAAATTGAATCAATGCCTGTACCTGACTTTGAATGGGATATGGGCGGAAAAACTACAGAAAAGTATTTTGCCGACCAGTTTGATATGATGATAAACTCAACCATAGAGGATATGGCGGGCAACCCCGACAGGCTTTTGAGGGATTTCGGCGCAAGCGGCAACAGGATTCTTCAGGCTGTCTTTAGCAGGCTCGGAAAAATTGTCTCCACGTCCACAATCGGTAGCTTTTCAAAAAAGCTGCTCGTAAAGGCGGACCCCGCGATAAGCGAAAGAAAGCTTCAGGACTTAGTCGCCGAGGTTGTGCGGAACATGTTTGAGGGCGACCAGCCGTATATCGAGGGAACGCCCGAATATGAGCTTTTTATGAAGGTTCTTGGGCGTTTCAGACCTATTATAAAAATATTAAATAAAAAGTTCCCCAGCGTCAACGGTAAGCCTGCCGATTTATTTGAAATAGTAAAGCACACAATCGGCAATTACGGCATCCCCGACAACGAAGCGGAGCTGATTTTGAAGTAATAATCAATAAATTTTATCAAGTATTTCTATAGCATGAGCGATAGCGCCGTCGTTATTTGAACGCACAACGTGCGTGGCGGCCGCTATCGCTCCTTTATCGCCGTTGCACGGAACAAATGCCCCTGCCGCGGCTTTGAGCATGTCGACGTCGTTGTAGCCGTCGCCCGCGGCGTATGTACGGCTGTGCGGCACGCCGAGGTAATCAGCAAGCTTCAAAAGCCCACTGCCCTTGTTGACGCCCTTTTTCAGAACCTCTACAAAAGTGCCGGTCGTGGGCAAATACGTCGTTTCCGTAAAGTTTTCGGAAAGGAACTGCTGAACCTCAAACGTATTTTTTTCGTTGCAGCCAAGCATAACCTTCTGCCACGGAACAGGCAATTCCTCCGGGTTATCGGTTATAATAAACGATATTCCCTGGTCTGAAAAATGTCTTTCCGTCTTATCGGTAAGGTTAATCGCGTATGTGGCGTTAAAAGGGTACATTTCGATTGAAATTTCTGGAAACTCCTTATGCAGGCGACGAACTACCTCGCGACCTTCTTCACCGATACCGTCGAAAAAAGCGGGAGCGGACGATTTGAAATCATACGCCAGGGCACCGTTCGCGAACAGCGCGGGAGCGTTGTAAACGGAATTGTCGTAAAGCCGAAGCCCCTGATATGTTCTGCCGGTGGCAAGCGTGAAAAAGCCGCCGTTTTCCTGAAAATATCTTACGGCGTCAAGCACGTCCTTTGTTATTACGCCGTTGTCGTCCTTCAGCGTTCCGTCAAAATCGCTGGCAAGCAGCACTTTGTCGAACTTTTTCAAAGTTTATCACCTGCCGTTTTATCGGCAAAAGCCTGAATTTCCAAAACTGCCCTTGACGATTTTAACACATTTTCCGTATCAAGCTCACAAGGCTCGCCGTTAATGTCTGCAAGGAAGTCTGTTATGGTGTTCTGCTTCGGAGGTTCCGCCTTAATGATTTCCGGTCTGTCGGCACCAGACATCTCAAGCAAAATTGTGTCGTCGTGAGCGGCGAACTCAAGCACTCCCTTTTCGCCCCAGAACGTAAATCGCCACGGCTGAACAAGGGGAAATTTGCAGCCGCCCGGCAATGAATACGAAACGTCAGCCAAAAGCCCAGTCCGGCCGCTTAAAACCGCCATGAACTGCGCGCAGTCTTTAAAATGCTTTTCTTCCTTCGCGAAGGCGTTCCAGCACCGCGCAGCTAAGATGCTTTCAAGCTCGCGTCCCGTTATGTACCTCACAAGGTCTATACCGTGAATGGCAATATCGTTTATCGTGCCGCCGTGCTTTCCCTTTTCAAAGTACCACGACGCTCTCCTGCCGTAATTAAGTGAATGCTGACCGCCAAAGGAAATAGCGTGTATTTCGCCGAGCCTGCCGCCGGATATCAATTCCTTTGCCGCCTTCGCTGAACCGAGATACCTAAGGTCGAGCATGCAGCCTACTTTTAAATTCTTTTCCCGCGAGAGCCTTTCTATTTCGTCAAGCTCCGAAAGAGACGTGCAAATCGGCTTGTCTGACACAACATGCTTTCCGGCTTTCAGCGCCTTAATTATGCGCTCGCCGCGTATGCCGTAATAATCGCCTATTGCAACGGCGTCAATGCCGGGGAAGCTTAGCAGTTCGTCAAAGCTTGTGCAGTTGAACACAACTCCCCTGCCTCCGGCCTCTTTCCTTGCCTCGTCGTTTTCCTCCCACGCGGCGGCTATATGTACCTCGGGATGCTCTGCGGCCCACCTGTAAAGTGAAAAAATATGACCGTGGCGAAAACCCGCAAACGCTAAATTCATAATATTCAGCTTCCTTTCTGACCGTTTATTTCTTCTTCGGTGTAGTTGAAGTAATACCTTCCCCTGTTCTTTGTAAACTTGCCGTACTGAATAGCCCTTTTAGGACAGCGGTGAATGCACGAAAGGCATTGAACACATTTTTCGTCCCAGAAGGGCATGCCGTCAACAACTGTTATGTTGCCCGTGGGGCAGTTTTTTTCACATAGCCCGCAGCCGTTGCAGGCCGGTTCGGAATAAAAGGGCTTTGAGCTTAACGCGTATTTGTTGAAAAAATGAGCGGCTACATACGATTTTATTAAAGCGAACCTGCCCCTGTCATAATCAAAGCATTCCTTTCGCCCGATTATATCGTCGCAAACCGAATCAAGCTTAACCGAAGCGGCGCGAACCTTTTGGAGAGCCGTTTCTTCGGAGTCCACGTCAAAAGCGGGTATGTAGTTGTTTGGCATTTTTATTGAATAGCCGCTTTTCAGTTTAAGGCGTTTTTTCAGAATGTCAATAGTGTAGCCCGCCTCGTCGCCGCAGGTGCAAACGGCATAGCAATAGGCGCCGCGGTTCACTTCAAGCAGCTTTAAGAATTCGGCGACGGGCTTTGGAAGGTTCCACGCGTAAACGGGAAAGACAATTCCGAAAAGCACCGATGCGCCTATATGTATTTTTCCGGAGCCGGACTTTAAAATGTCAGATATATTAACAACTCGGTCGCCTGTTTTTTCACCTATCTTTTCAGCCGCCCATTTGGAATTGCCTGTACCGGAAAAGTAATAAATCATGCAGACACCCCCGTATTTTACAATTATATTATCAGCCGATAACAAAATTATAATTACCGATTGACATTATGCTTGAATTTTGGAGGCAAAATAATCCGCTGTTTTTTTCTCCGCATCGGAAATAATGTACTTTTTCTGTGATTCTGTCATATTTTCGCGAAGCCTTGAGGATGTGCACAGCCTGTTCGCGTAGGATACGCAGTCCTCATATGTCCTTCCGCTGAACGCCATTCCCCTGTCGCAAAAAAAACGTACGTTCATCCTTGCCTCCATGCCCGAACCGCAAAGCAGGACAACGGGCTTTAACAGCTGCGCGGCGACGGTTATTGTAAGCGGTTCCGGTGTCGTCACGATTACGTCACAGGCGTCGAAATAAACGTCAAAAGCGTTTCCGGCACTGTCCGTGAACACGTCTGGCATTGAAGAAAACCTGTATGACAGTCTTTTTTCAACGCTTTTTTTATCGCATAACACAACATGCTGAAAATCATTTTTGCCGAGCATAACAGAGGTCTTTATGACGGACGACGCCTGTTTAACCGTAATGCCGCTGCACATGTAAAGAACGGTGCATTTTTCCGCGTCCATTCCGAGCTTCAAACGCGCTTCCTGCTTTTTTACCGCCTGCCTTTCCGAAAGCCCCGTGGGTATTCCGAACGGGAGCAGCCTTGTATCGCGGACCCCCTTTGAAACAAATTCCAATATAAGCTCGCTGTGCGGGATAATATATTTGTCACAGCCGCTGCGCGCCGTCTTTGGAGTACAGCAGTAATCGGAGCAAAGAAGAACGGTTTCAAAGGAGCAGCCGCCGCTACTTTTAAGCGACGACAGCCAAGAGGCGGTAGCGCTGTCAAACGCCAAAACAGCGTTAAAGCCGCCGCGCCTGATTTTATCGGCACACTTTCCGACACGCTTTTCGTTCCATATAACACAGGAAATGTTTACATAGGATAGCGCGTCGGATATTGCCGCGGCCTGACGCGTATATTCCTGCCCGCCGTTTAAGAGCAACAGAACTTTCATTTAAAGCAGTCCTTACAAAAGTAATTATTAATATTTTTGGCTCAGACCGCGTTATGTATGCAATATCGCGTAAAAAGAAAAACACGGACAAACATAACGTTTGCCCGTGAAACACTACAAACCGATTACCTAAGGAACAAAAGAAGCAGCGTTGTCGCAAGAGTAAGAACAAAGAATATAACGGCAAGGATTGTTGTGCCCTTAACGAGCTTATTCTCAAGTGTACGCCCCTTGTTTTTGCCGAAAAAGGTTTCCGCACCGCCGGCAATGGCACCGGAAAGCCCCTGCTGGTGCCCCTCCTGCAACAAGACGAGGACAACAATAAGGACTGACGTTAATAATGTCGTTACTCCGAGAATAATTTCAAGAGCACTCATAGGAAAATAACCTCCGAATCTTTAGTACCATAGGATTTTATCATACTTAGTTTAAAAATGCAACATGATTTTTATGATTTTTTACACTATTTTCAAAAATACAGGAAAAAAGTTACTTGAATTATGACCTTTCTGAAGGACAGAATACTTACTGCGGGATGACCACACAATTCGTTTGCGTTTGCGGGTCATTTCCGGACCGTTTGGCAGGGTGCTTCTGTCAAACGGTTTATTTATTCGAGCGTCATCTGTTCGCCCGAATCCTCAGCGCCCGGCAACGCGCCTGCCGCGGGAAGCGTCTTCGTTTTGTAACGATAGGGCTTTGCAAACTCATTCTGTCTATAAAGGCGGGCTCCCGTTACGCGATGGCCTTTCTTCTGCGTCATTACGGCGACTCCGGCGGTGTCCTTTGTAGTCTTTGGTGAAACGGAGCCTGTGTTGAACAGCAGCAATCTGCCGGAAGAAGAGCTTATTACAATCTCGCGGTCCTGCTCAATATGCATTATAGCGGCAACGGGGCATTTATCGGAATATGCCTTTATTAGCTTTTTTCTGTTTGTCTTCGTCTGATATGACGACATTTCCACCTTTGCTACTTTGCCGTTTTCAAAGAAAAACAGCATATAGCCGGAATAGTCGACCGTTACCGCCATGTAAACGGCAGTTTCGCCCTGCTCCATTCCGAGAACGGAAGCGGCATAGTCGCCGAGAACGCTTGCCTTTGTGTCCTCAAAGTCGGAAGCCCTTGATTTGTACACCTGACACTTGTTTGTGAAGAACAAAAGCTCCCTGTTGTTGCTCGACTCGATTTCAAGCAGGATTCTGTCGCCCTCCTTAAGCTTTTGTTCACCGCTCATTCTAAGTGACTGTGGCGTTATCTTTTTAAAATACCCCTGCTCCGTAAAGAACAGCGTTACGGGATAGTCGGGAATATCGTTTTCGACGGTTTCTTCGTCATCGTCGGCTGTGAAAATTATCTCGCTTCTGCGCGGCTTGCCGTACTTTTTGCTGACTGCCTCAAGCTCGCTTATAATCATCTTTTTGACCCTTGAACGCGAATTGAGAATGTCCTCCATGTCGGCGACTTCTTTTTTCAGTTTTTCAATCTCCTGAGTTCTTTTTATGATGTATTCCCTGTTTAAGTGGCGCAGCTTTATCTCCGCTACATACTCCGCCTGCACCTCGTCTATCATAAAGCCTATCATCAGGTTGGGAATGACTTCACTTTCCTCTGTCGTTTCCCTTACTATTTTTACTGCCTTGTCGATATCGAGCAATATTTTGGCAAGACCTTTAAGCAGATGAAGCTTTTCCTTTGCCTTTGTAAGGTTAAAATACACTCGCCTGCGAACGCAGTCGGTGCGAAAGGCAATCCACTCGTTCAACAGCTCAGCTACTCCGAGCTGACGCGGACTGCCGCCTATCAGCACGTTGAAGTTGCAGGAAAACACGTCCTCAAGCGTTGTGTTTTTAAACAGCTTCTGCATCAGCTTATCGGGGTCTGCGCCGCGCTTTAAGTCTATTGTGATTTTTAGTCCGCTCTTGTCTGTCTCGTCGCGTATATCGCTGATTTCCCGCACCGTGCCCGCCTTTACGAGCTTTATAACCTTGTCTATGACAGCCTCTGCTGTTGTGGTGGGAGGAATCTCTGTTATATCTAAGCAGTTGTTCGACTTGTCGTATGAATACTTTGAACGGACGCGGAAGCCTCCCCTGCCCGTTTTGTAAATCTCCTCTATTGAAGCGCGGTCGTAAAGAATCTGGCCGCCGCCTATAAAGTCGGGCGCCCTCAGAGTATCGGCCACGTTGTGGTTTTCGTCCTTTATTAACGCTATTGTCGTGTCGCAAACCTCGGTAAGGTTAAATGAACAGATAGAAATAGCCATTCCGACGGCTATGCCCACATTCGCGTTTACAAGTATGGAAGGAAAGGAAACAGGCAGCAGCGTAGGTTCCGTCATCGTGTTGTCGTAATTCGGGACAAAATCTACGGCATCCTTATCGATATCGTTAAACAGCTCGGCGCATATCGGCTCAAGCTTCGCCTCGGTATAACGTGACGCTGCCCACATCATATCTCTTGAATACGACTTGCCGAAGTTTCCCTTTGAATCGACATACGGATGCAGAAGCGCCTCGTAGCCCCTTGAAAGCCGCACCATTGTTTCATATATTGCCGACTCGCCGTGCGGATTAAGCTGCATTGTGCGACCGACAATGTTTGCCGACTTGGAGCGAGGCCCCGTCAGCAGACCCATTTTGTACATTGTGTAAAGTATTTTGCGGTGAGAGGGCTTGAAGCCGTCGATTTCCGGAATTGCCCTTGACATTATTACGCTCATAGCGTACGGCATATAATTCGTTTCAAGGGTATCGGTTATCTTTTGCGGAATTACCTCTCCCGCTTGCGGGATGTGCGTAAATTCATTCAGTTTTTCCCCTTCGGGGCCTTTGATTTTTTCCTTTTTCTTAGACATTACAACCAAACCGTTCCTTCAATAATAGCGTACTTTTCCGAATGAATTATGAAACGTCTGCAAGGTCGATATAAAGATGGCCGACTTCGGCTATGTGCTCTTTTCTCGCGTTAAGATTGTCGCCTAAGAGCATGTCAAAAACCTCCGAGGTCAGTCTTGCTTCGTCGGAGCTTACCTTAATCAGCCTGCGTGTTAAGGGATTCATAGTTGTCAGCCACATCATTTCAGCCTCGTTTTCGCCGAGCCCCTTTGAACGCTGAATTGTATATTTCGCGTCTCCGATTTCCTCCAACACCTGCGTCTTTTCCTTTTCGGAATATGCGAACCATGTATGCTCCTTCGACGTGATTTCATAAAGCGGCGACTCTGCGATATAGACGTATCCGGCGTCGATAAGCGTCGGCATCAGCCTGTAAATCATAGTTAAGATGAGTGTGCGTATCTGGAAGCCGTCCACGTCGGCGTCGGTACAGATTATTACCTTGTTCCACCTGAGCTGGTCGAGGTTGAAGGAGTTCATATCCTTGCTCGACTTCGTTTTAACCTCTACTCCGCAGCCGAGCACCTTAATAAGGTCTGTTATTATTTCGCTCTTGAAAATCTTGTCGTAATCGGATTTGAGGCAGTTGAGTATTTTTCCCCTGACGGGAATAATGGCCTGAAACTCCGAGTTCCGGGCCTGCTTGCAGGCGCCGAGAGCCGAATCGCCCTCGACTATGAAAAGCTCCCTGACGTTTACGTCGCGGCTGCGGCAGTCTACAAACTTCTGTATTCTGTTAGTCATGTCGTTTGAGCTTTGCAGCGTCTTTTTAAGATTCAGCCTTGTAGCCTCCGCCTTTACGCGGCTGCGCATATTTATAAGAACCTGTTCGCAGATTTTTTCGGCTTCAATCCTGTTTTCTATAAAATATACCTCAAGCTGATGCTTGAAAAAATCCGTCATTGCCTCCTGAATAAACCTGTTTGTAATTGATTTTTTCGTCTGATTTTCATATGAGGTTTTTGTTGAAAAGGAGGATACTACAAGCACAAGACAGTCGTCGATATCCTGAAAGCTTATCTTGGGATCGCTCTTTAGGTATTTGTTGTTGTTTTTAAGATAACTGTCGATTTGTGAAACAAAAGTGCTTCTTATAGCCTTGTCGGGCGCTCCGCCGTGCTCAAGCCAGCTTGAATTGTGGTAATACTCCTTGAGCTGAATCTTATTTGAAAAGCAGACAGCGGCATTGATTTTGACCCTGTAATCCTTCTGGTCCTCACGGTCGCGTCCTACGCGCTCCGCCTGCCAGAACTGGACTGAGGTAAGCGGGTTTTCACCGGCAATTTCCTTTATATAATCCACAACTCCGTTTTCGTAAACATATTCGTATGTTTCGAATTTAGAGGCCGAAACCTGGTTCTTAAGTATGAAGCGGACTCCGGCGTTTACAATAGACTGACGCCGCAGCATGTCCTGAAAATATTCGAGCGGAATGTCTATGTCGGTGAATACCTTCAGGTCAGGTCTCCATTTTATCCTTGTGCCGGTGTCGCGTTTTGCGTATTCCTCCTTTATCATTTCGCCGAAAGGCTTGCCGTGCTTAAAGGTAAGAAAATACCTGTAACCGCCTGTGTGTATCTCGGCCTCCATATATTCGGATGCATATTGCGTAGCGCAAAGACCGAGACCGTTCAGACCGAGTGAATACTCGTAGCTGCCGCCGTCGTTTGTGTCGTATTTTCCTCCGGCGTAAAGCTCGCAGAACAGAAGCTCCCAGTTAAACCTTTTTTCCTTCGCGTTATAATCGACGGGGATGCCCCTGCCGAAGTCCTGCACTTCAATGGATTTGTCGGAAAATCGCGTAACCATTATTCTGTCGCCGTAGCCCTCGCGTGCCTCGTCGATTGAGTTTGAAATAATCTCGAAAACGGAGTGCTGGCAACCCTCAAGCCCGTCAGAGCCGAAAATAACAGCAGGGCGCCTACGCACCCTGTCGGCACCCTTGAGCTGTCTTATGCTTTCGTTACCGTAATCGGTTTTCTTTGCCATTTCTTATGAAAAACCCCTTGCTTTTTATCTTATTTTAATGTCAATATTGCCGAAAACAGTTACATATTTTATGCGCAGGCACGGAACCTCAGGTCCGAACGAGGACACTACAAAATTATCGCAGCTCCCGAGAATTTCGGTTCCGTTTGCCTCAACGCGTACATTGTTCGGGACGTAAATATCAACTGTACCAAAAACGGAAGTTACGTTGACGGTAACGTCGCCCGAAATGACTACTTCGGAAAAATCAGCCTGTACGCCGCCGAGCACGGCAACGACCGAGCCGCCTCTGAAATCCTTTGAACAGTTTTTATATTTGTTGCTGCACAATATGCCCGTATAGCTCGGATGTATATTGTAATCGCACGGGCCGCTTGAAGCGCCGTAGGCGGCGCTGCCCGCGTATCCCGCGTTTGCGTTTCCGGCAGGCTGCCCCTGTGTGTATGCATATGACTCATCCTGACGCGCGGCATCTTCGTTTGCGTAAGTATAGCCCTGATTTACGGGCGCGTAATTATATGTGTTGACATTGTTCGGTTTTTTCTTTCTGAGGTCGCCGAGAAGAAGATATACTCCGAACAGAATGAAGCAGACAGCAATATTGACAATTACAAACTGCTTCCAGCCCCATTCGCCCCAGTGCTGCTGGCATATGAGAGCGTTTACCCCGAAGGCGAGCAGGGCGGTTTTCCATAACGTGAAGCCGTTTGTTATCATGCTGACTACTGTGGGGATAATAATAAACAGCGTCCAGTAAGGGTAGATGTTTTCAAACTCGAACAGATCAAACGCGCTGAGGAGCATCAGCACGCCCAGCAGTACGGCAACCGCGCCGAAAATAATTTTCGTCATGTTTACCTTCATTATATCAAACCCTTTCTCAGTTTTTTTCGTCGGTTTCACCGGCTGAATCTTCTGTATTATCCGAAGAAGCTTCGCCAGCCATAAGCTCTTTAAAGGTTTCGCCGTCGATTTTTTCGTTCCTGAGCAGCTCGTTCGCTATAAGATGAAGCTTGTCGATATGCTCCACAAGAATGGCTTTTGTGCGGTCGTAAGCGTCCGTAACAATCTTGTTTACCTCAATGTCGATTTCGGCCGCGACGTTTTCGGAATATGAGCGTGTATGGCTGAAATCCCTGCCGAGAAAAACCTCGTCGTTTTCGGAGCCGTAGGAAATGGGGCCGAGCTTATCGCTCATGCCGTATTTTGTAACCATTTTACGCGCGATGCTTGACGCCTTTTCTATATCGCTTGAGGCTCCTGTGGAGATATCGCCCAAAACAACGGCCTCCGCTACGCGTCCGCCCATAAGGACAACTATGGTGTCGAGCATATCGCTTTTTGACGTATAGCTTTTGTCCTCTTTTGGCATGGAAATTGTGTAGCCGCCCGCCAAGCCCCTCGGAATAATTGAAACCTGATGAACGGGGTCCTGCCCCTCAAGGTAAAACGTCGCCACCGCGTGACCCGCCTCATGATATGCGGTAAGCTTCTTCTCCTTGTCGCTCATCTTACGCGACTTTTTTTCAGTTCCTATGATGACCTTCATCGTTGCTTCTTCTATCTCCGGCATAGTAATTGCCTTTTTATTTTTTCTTGCGGCGAGAAGGGCAGCTTCGTTTAAAAGATTTTCAAGATCCGCGCCGGTGAAGCCTACTGTCGAGCGCGAGATAACGGAAAGGTCGACGTCGGGACCGAGCGGCTTTCCCCTTGCATGAACCTTAAGGATGTCCTCCCTGCCCTTTATGTCGGGATAGCCGACTGTTACCTGCCTGTCAAAGCGGCCGGGGCGCAGCAGCGCCGGGTCAAGGATATCGGGGCGGTTTGTTGCGGCTATTATAATAACGCCCTCGTTTGCACCGAAGCCGTCCATCTCGACAAGCAACTGGTTAAGCGTCTGCTCACGCTCGTCGTGACCGCCGCCCATTCCGGCGCCCCTGTGGCGGCCGACGGCGTCGATTTCGTCAATGAATATAATCGCGGGTGAATTCTTTTTTGCCCTGTCGAAAAGGTCGCGCACGCGTGAAGCGCCTACGCCGACATACATTTCGACAAAATCCGAGCCCGATATAGAAAAGAACGGAACGTCCGCCTCGCCCGCTACCGCCCTTGCAAGAAGGGTTTTGCCCGTGCCGGGAGGTCCCACAAGAAGAACGCCCTTAGGGATTCTCGCGCCGAGGAAATTGAATTTCGTCGGGTCCTTGAGGAAATCGACTATTTCGCTAAGCTCTTCCTTTTCCTCTTCGGCCCCCGCGACGTCGGCAAACGTCGTCTTTCTTTTTTCGTCCTTAACCTGCTTTATTTTTGCTTTGCCGAAGCTCATAGTTCTGTTGTTTTCGCTTATCATCGTATTGTTCATACGCTTAAGCATAAACAGCAAAAAGCCACCCATTACAAGCACAAGCAAAGCTGTGGGCAGAATATTCATAAGCATTGTGCTTGCCGCGCCCGTGACATACTTGTCCTGAATGGGATTATCGGGATTGTTCCTGTTGTGCTCGCGGACGTTCTTCTCGATATCGTTTAAGAACATGCTGACGCTCGGCACGGTGAATACTTCGCTTACCTTTTTTTCCTTGCCCTTGTCGTCAGTGTAGACGCGTGTATATTCAAGCCTGCCGCTGTTGAGATTCAATGTGTATTCCGTAATCGAGTTTGTGTCAAAATACTGCACAAGCTCATAATATTCCGTCTTATCCTGTGTCTGGCGATTGGCATAAAAGTAGAGACCGGGAAGAATAAGAGCCGGAATCAGAATATACGGCAGAAACGAAAACAGCTTTTTTGTGTTTGGCGGTTTTTTTGTGTTTTTTGGGTTCAAAGAGAAAATCACTCCTTATGTTAACGGCACCGTAAATAATATGTTTCCACGAACGGACATAATCATTCGGCTTGTTATTCGTAAATATTTCGCTTTAATATTCCTATGTAAGGAAGGTTTCTGTATTTTTCGCGGTAGTCGAGACCGTAGCCTACAATAAAGCTGTTCGGCACCTTAAGGCCGAAATAATCGGGAACAACGAGCGCCTCTCTTCTTTCGGGCTTGTCAAGCAATGTGCAGACCTTCAAGCTCGCAGGCTTTCGCGATTTTAAAAGACCTGTTAAATACTGCAGAGTGTTTCCGCTGTCGAGTATATCCTCGACAATCAGAACGTCGTACCCGGTGAGCTTAATGTCAAGGTCCTTTACAATCTTGACGATTCCTGACGATTCGGAGGATGAACCGTAGCTCGAAACTGCCATGAAGTCGATGGCGCAGGGAATTGTGATTTCGCGCAGAAGGTCAGACAGAAAAACTACGGCGCCCTTTAATACGCTTACAAGAAGCAGATTCTTGTTTTCATAGTCTTTGTTGATTTGTTCCGCAAGCCGTTTGACCGCCGTCGATATTTCTTCGGCCGTAAACAGCACTTCCTCAATGTCGTCGTTAATCGACGTCCTCATCTCTTTCAACCCCAATCATCATAACTCTTTGAGTGGAATCGGAAATCATAGCGCGCCTGTCGCAGCCGTAGCCTTCAACCCAAAGCACTCCTTCGTCGTCGGCAAGCACGACTATACCGTTTCTTTTCTCAACGGGTATGCCCTTTTCATTAAACAGCTTTTTGAGCGTTTTTGTGCAGCCGCCCCGCGGCTGAGTAATCCTGTCGCCCTCCTGCCTGCTTCTGAAAAATGATTTACTATTTATTTTATCATAGTCAAGGCAATTCGCCAATACCCGTTTGCAAATTTTTTGTGACCTGTTTAATGCCGAAATGTTAAATATACTGATTCTTATAGTGCCGTACGGAAAAACCGCCGTGTCGCCGTTTATTTCGGTGCGCCACGGTTCAAGATGTTTCACATCGACCGTAAAGGTAAGCAGCCCGTTTTTCACGACAGCCGAAACATTATTTTGCGTCTGAACGGCCCCGCCTTCTTTCAGCGCGTTATCAATCAAATCGATATGATGCTTTTGCGGCTTTTCCGTCATTCTCTCGCGCAGCAGCATATTAACGGCGCGTTTGCGGATGGACGGATGCGCCTGCAAAAGCCTGCTGGATTGATAGCCCTTTTCTGTTTCGGCTTCGTGAAGAAGCCCGGCGGCAAGAGACGAAAGACAGCCCTCGTCCTCGCGAAGGCTTTCGGCACAGCGGCCGACGGCAGCCTCAACAGCGGGGTTGATTTGCATCAAATGCGGAACGACAAGATTTCTTATTTTGTTCCTGTTATAGTCGTTTTCAAGGTTTGATTTATCGGTAACGTACGTTATTCCGTTATCGCCGCAATATTTCAGAACCTCCGCGCGCGCGCAGCCGATTAAAGGGCGTATAACCCTGCCGCGGACGGGAGGTATACCGCAAAGTCCGTTTAAACCGCTGCCGCGTGTTAGGTTTAACAGCACCGTTTCAAGGTTGTCGCTTTGCGTGTGAGCCGTTGCGATTTTTGAAGCTTCGTCGATTGAATTGAAAAACTCATATCTTATCCGCCTGCCGCACTCCTCCGTCCCCTCACCGGTTTTTTCGGACTCTGCGGCAATATCGGCGCGCAAAACGTGAAGCTTAATGCAAAGGTTTTCGCAGACCGAGCGGACAAAATGCTCGTCGCCGTCCGATTCCTCGCCGCGCAGGCAATGGTTGACGTGGGCGGCCGAAACAGATATTGAAAGCTCGTCCTTAAGACTTAACAAAACGTGTAGCAGCGACATAGAGTCGGCGCCCCCCGAAAGAGCGACGATAACGCTGTCGCCGGAACTCAGCATGTCGTATTTCCGTATTGCGGCAAGAACCTTACCTAACATTCTGGAGCCTCTCGATTCCGACAAACAGCGTATGCTCGGAATCCCATACAAGCTTGACGGTATTTGTGGGGCCGTGCCTGTTCTTCGCCACTATAACCTCTACCTCGCTTGCCATATTTTCAGGATCGTCCTCCGCATTGTCGCGGTCTTTCCTTTCCGCGTCATAGTATTCCTTGCGGTAAAGCATAAGAACAATATCGGCGTCCTGCTCTATTGAGCCGGAATCGCGAAGGTCGGAAAGCTGCGGCCTGTGCGACTTTCCCCTGCCCTCTGTTCCTCTTGAAAGCTGCGCGCAGCAAATCACGGGGATTCGCAAATCCTTTGCCATCAGCTTAAGTGTTCGTGTGATTTCCGTTACCTCCTGCACGCGGTTTTCTGTTCTGACGGGCGACTTTACAAGCCCTAAGTAGTCGATAATGACGCAGTCGACATTTTTCATGCGCCTTACCTTTGCTTTCATCTCCGGCACCGTGATATCGGAGCTGTCGTCAAAATAAAGCTCGCATTCGTTTAACACGGAGGTGGCAAGCCCCAGCCTTGTCCAGTCGTCGGCGTCAAGCTGGCCTGTCCGCATTTTTTGGCTGTGTATGCGCGCCTCAGTTGACAAAACCCTTTGCGCGAGCTGCTCCTTTGACATTTCGAGCGAGAAGAAAACGACCTTTTTCTTTCCGAGTAATGAAATGTTTCTTGCAATGTTAAGGGCGAAGCTCGTTTTGCCCATTGCGGGACGGGCACCGATAAGTATAAGGTCTGATTTATGTAAGCCGGTGAGGATGCTGTCAAGGTCGGCGTAGCCCGTGGGGATTCCCTTAAACTCGTCCCTTTCGTCGGAGTTCAGCTTATTAAGCTTGTCGTAAACTTCGTTAATAATAATATCGCTGAGTCTTGAAGGACCCGACATTGATTTGCCGCGGCGGATATCGTAAATTTTCTGTTCGGCGGAGTCTAAAAGCAGGTCTGTATCGGCATCGGAACCTACGGTATCTTCAATTATCTCGCGAGAGGTGTTAATGAGCGTGCGGAGATAAAACTTGTCGCGCACAATCTTTGCGTACTGCTCGACGTTTTTTGTGCTCGGTACAGCCTCGGCAAGCTTGTAAAGATAGTTTTTCCCGGAGGCGTCGTCATAAACCTTATCTGCCTTAAGCCTTTCAAGTACAAGGAGCGGGTCAATCCTGCCCCCGGCAGACTCTATGCTTATCATTGCGCCGAATATCGCCTGATGCTGCGGCAGGTAAAAATGCTCGGGACGCAGATGAAGCTGAACCTGCACAATGCACGAGGGTTCAATAAGTACAGAGCCGAGCACCGCCTGCTCGGCGTCAAGGCTGAACGGCATATTTATATTATCGAATCCGTTAAAAAAGCTGTTGTCTGGCAATCTTCAGCACCCCATCGGAAGCATTTATTTCTTTGATTATTCGTTTACAAGCACAAATATTTTCGCGGTAATCCCGGACATCATTTTTACCTCTGCCTCGTATGTACCGTAGTTCTTTATGTCCTCGACTGTTATCTTTCGTTTGTCGGCTTCTATGCCGAAATCGTTCTTTATTGCCTCGGCTATCTCCTTTGAGGTTACGGAGCCGAAAAGCTTGCCGTTCTGCCCCGCTTTTGCGGATATTCTGACTGTCTTGCCGTCAAGCTTTTCTGCCGCTTCCTGAGCCGCTTTCAGTTCTACTTCTTTTTTGTGCTTTTCGGCCAGCTCCTTGTTTTTAAGCTCATTCAGAGCCTGTGCGTTTACCTCTATTGCAAGGCCGCGGGGCAAAAGATAATTTCGGGCGTAGCCGTCGGAGGCGTTGACCATTTCGCCCTTTTTCCCGAGTCCCTTCACGTCTTGTTTTAATATCAGCTTCATAAAATCACCCTTACATGTTTATTGTATGAATTGCAACGCAAACCGAAAGCATAAAGCGCCGCCGAATCAGCCGTTTACGGGCGTTAACTTTGAACAATAATCTTCAATGGCATCGTGCAGACGCTCCACGGCCGCGTCTATCCCGACTCCGTTAAGCTGTGCGGCAGCCATAGTCTGATGACCTCCGCCTCCGAGACCTTCCATAATAACCTGAACGTTCATATTACCAAGAGAACGGGCAGATATGTTAACCGTTCCGTTGCTTTCAAACAGCACGAACGACGCGTCCACGTCGCTGATATTAAGCAGCTCGTCTGCCGCCTGCGCGCAAATCACCCTTATATCCGGGGAGTCAAAGCCGACCTTTGAAACGGCGCAGTTTCTGAACATTTCGGATTTCAGCACAATTTCGTTTCTCAGCATGTAGCTTTCAAAGCTGCTCGAAAACATTTTTTTGACCTTAACAGTATCGGCGCCGCAGCTTTTAAGGTAAGCGGCAGCTTCAAAGCTGCGCACTCCTGCGCGCAGCACGAAGCCGCGCGTATCGAGCATAATACCCGACAGGAGGGCGTCCGCCTCAAGCTTTCCGAACGCCTGCTTTGTGTCCGTATACTGTATAAGCTCCGTCACCATTTCGGAAGCCGACGAAGCTCCGGGGTCGTGGAAGAAAATAACTGCGTTGCTGATGTAGTTAACCGATTTTCTGTGATGGTCGATTACAATGACAGATGAAGCCTTGTTCAGCAGCTCGGTTGACTCGACAAAATCGACTGTATGGGTGTCGACTATTATCAGCAGCGTTTTCTTTGTGATTCGGGCGAGCGCGGAAGCCTTGTCTGTAAAAATACTCTGCTTCCCTTCGGCAATGACGCGGTCTATGAGCGGACGCGCGAGCGACTTTGATATATCGGTTACAATCGAAACGGGCTTGCCCATAGCCGAGACGGCGGAGCTGATGCCGACGGCGGCGCCGAGCGCGTCAAGGTCGGGAAAGCGGTGCCCCATTATCATAACGTCGCTGCTTGCTCTAATAAGCTCGGAAATTGCCGACGCCATTATGCGCGTTTTGACCTTTGTTTTCTTTTCGACGCCCTTTGAGATTCCTCCGAAAAATTCGTATGACGCGTCCGATTTTTTGACGGCAGCCTGGTCGCCGCCCCTGCTCTGCGCCATGTCGAGAGCCTGACGGGCGTTTTTCTCGCATTCCGGCAGATTGTCGCCGTGACCTACGCCTATTGAAAGTGTGAAGCCTACGGGCTTGTCGTTGAATTTAAAGCCGCGAACGTCGTCAAGTATTTTAAAGCGCGACGAAATCATGGAAAGCAGGCTTCTTTCCTCGACAACCATTATGTAACGGTCGCTGCCCGTCTTGTGGCATATGCAGTTTAAGCTTGTGCTCCATTCGTTTATCATTTTGTCAATTTTAAGGCGGATTTCGGCATAATCGTTGCCGTTGTAATTTGACTGGATTTCGTCCGTACCGTCGATTGATATAAGTATGACGGACGGCCGTGAAAGCCTGTATTCGGCGCTGACGGCTTTCAGCTCCGTATCGTCGATGAAATAAAAAATGTAATAGGTGTTGTCCTTCAGCTTCGTTTCGCCGGAATAGACGGAAAAGTACCTGTCGTCGTAACGGACGTTTATGCCCTGGCAGGACAGTAGCTCCTCAAGCACGACGCCGGACGTGAAGTCTGAAATATTGCTGCTCTCAAGCTCGCGGCCGTTTTCAGCTATCGCGCTGAAAAGAGGGTTGAAAAGCTCTACGTCGCCCGAGCTGTTTGTGACGACGACAGGCATCGGAAAAGATTTTAAAGACCTTTTTTTTGTAAAATCAACCTTAGTCGCAACGCCCAGAACCAGCTTTACAAAATCCCTGCGCGATAAATAAGTCCACACAAGGTAAATAACGCTCATAGCTATTGTTCCGCACAGCTCAATTACCGCCAGCCGCCTGTCGTAGCGCGATGTTACGAGCGCGAACAGGACGGAAGACAGTATGAAGCACACGGGAACAAACAAAAAGGTTCTGAAACGCTTAAAACTCATTTATACCTCCAATATGACAGGTAAAATCATGGGGCTGCGCTTAGTTTTTTCGTACATCAGACGTGAAACGGCGTCGCGAAGCTTTGCCTTTGCCGCGGAAATATCGTACGCGTTGTTTGTAAGCTTTTCGTCTATTATGGCGGAGACTATCTGCTTCGCTTCCTCAATTATACTTTCGGAGCCGCGCTCATAAACAAAGCCCCTTGTGACAATGTCGGGACCGGAAACGAGCTGCCCCGTAACGCTGTCGACAGCGGTGGCGACTATTACAAGCCCGTCCTGCGCAAGATGCTTTCTGTCCCTTAAAACTATATTGCCGACGTCGCCCACACCGTAGCCGTCAACAAACACCCTGCCGGCGGGCACGTTCGCGCCAAATTTTATGGAATCGGCAGTCAGTTCGACAACGTTGCCGTTGTCGGCTACAACTATATTTTCGGCGGGAATGCCGATGCTTTTTGCAAGCGCGGAATGCTTTTGAAGGTGCTTCTGCTCGCCGTGAACGGGAATGAAGAACTTGGGCTTTACTATTCCCATTATTATTTTTAGTTCTTCCTGACAGGCGTGCCCGGACACATGAACCTCGTACATTTTTTCGTAAATGACCTCGGCTCCGAGCTTCATCAGCTCGTTTATAACCTTGCTGACGGTTTTTTCGTTCCCGGGAATAGGAGTCGCGGAAATAATAACGCAGTCATTCGGACAAATTTCAACCTTGCGGTGCTCGGAATAAGCCATACGCGACAACGCGGAAAGAGGCTCGCCCTGACTGCCTGTCGTAATTATCACAAGCTTTTCGTTCGGATATCTGTTTACCATGTCGATGCTGACAAGCAAACCTTCGGGTATATGAAGATAACCGAGCTCCTCGCTAATAGCCACAACGTTTTCAAGGCTTCTGCCGGACAGCGCGACCTTTCTGCCGAGGCGCTGCGCCACGTCCATTATCTGCTGGACGCGGTGGATATTGGAAGCAAAGGTGGCGACAATAAGGCGTCTGTTGTCCGCTCTGTGAAAAATATTTTCAAACGATTCGCCCACCTTGCGTTCGCTTAAGGTGAAGCCCGGACGTTCGGCGTTTGTGGAGTCCGACAAAAGACAGAGAACTCCCTCTTTGCCGATTTCGGCGAGCCTTGCAAGGTCTATCATCTCGCCGTCAATGGGCGTGTTGTCGATTTTAAAGTCACCGGTCTGTACTATAGTTCCCGTCTCGCACCTTATCGCAAGGGCAACAGCGCCCGGTATTGAGTGGTTGACATTGATGCACTCGACCTCGAAGCCGCCGAAAAACACCTTGTCGCCCGCGTTTATTTCGCTCAAATCGACGGTGTTGAGCAGCCCGTGCTCGCGAAGTTTTGCCTGAATAAGCCCCACGGTTAGTTTTGTGGCGAACAGAGGCACGTTAATCTGCCTGAAAAGATAGGCAAGGCCGCCTATATGGTCCTCGTGCCCGTGGGTAATGATTACGCCGCGGATTTTATCCTTGTTCTGTTCGATGAAGGTAAAATCGGGAATGACAAGATCGACGCCGAGCATATCCTGATCGGGAAAGGATAATCCGCAGTCAACAATAAACATGTCGCCGTCGTATTCATAAACCGTCATATTCTTTCCGATTTCGTTCAGACCGCCGAGAAAAGCTATTTTTATGCATTTGCCGTTCGCCTTTTCGCTGTTTTGACGTTTGTTCCGTGTAGTGCTCTTTTTACCGCTTCTTGTATTTTTCTTAACATTTGCGGTAATATTTTCATCCGTCTTGCCACGGCTGTTGACAAGCGTTACGTTTTTCTTCCTTACCGAGGCGTCAATTATTTCTATTTTTCCTGTCGACATTTAGTTCTCCTTCGTAAATTTTTATAGAAAAAAGCGTATGTAGACAATACACTATAATTAAAATCATACTTTCACTTAATAAAATATTTTACTTCATAATAATGCCGTTGTCAAGCAAACGACGAAAAACCAAGCCAAATATCAGAAAATAAGGCTTATAACAATAATTCGAGAAAGTAATAATATGTAACGGCAATCGTCGCCTTCAAGGAAGATCCTTCGGCGCTTCGCGCCTCAGGATGACAGGAGTGGAGAAAAACCTGTCATTCTGAGCTTTGCTCTGAATCTTTATTTTTCGACATGCCGTAACGTATTAATCAGTCTTTGTTTTTCTTTTCAGTCATGGCAATAAGTTTTTCAAAGCCGTCGCACATTTCAACCGCAGCTTCCATGGTGTCGGCCTCCGCTATAACCTTTATCGACCTGCCGTTCTTCGACGGAGTTATCATTATTTTTCCTCTTTCGCGTCTTACTATTATGCCTTCGCGCGGGTCCTGAATTTCCGTTTCTTCCTCTCCGAGAAATTCGGCAAGCCTTGACGGCGGAAAATGCAAAGCAAACGTTTTGCGCGCGATATAAAACTCGGGAAGCTCGTTATACAGCTCCTCAATTGTTTTTTCGCGCTCCTTGACAATAGACAGAATGCGGACGGACATAAACAGCGCGTCGCGAACCCACATCTGCTTTGACGAAAGCCTTCTTGCCGCCGAGTCCGAGCTGTCCGCGGGGCTTGACAGATAACGGTATGCGCGCCTTCCGCAGCTTGAAGCCAGCATATCAAGCATCATGGGGGCGTCAAACGGCAAGGCTATGTCTCTGCCGTTTCTAAGCTCGTTATAGCAGCATACGGAAAGGAGCTTTTCGTACGGAATCGAGTTTTTCTTTTCCGAAAACGCCGTTAATGACGTTCCGCTTTCATCCATCCTGAATATTATATCGTCGCTGTGTATACAGCCGAGCTTTTCAAGCGCGTCGCTCATGAGCGTCGTTATTTTTTCGTTTGTCGATTTAACGCTCGCGCATATTCCGCGAAGCTCATATGGCGCCTGCTTTAACAGCTCCCGCGAATACATCATGCGTATGCTGCTCATGTCCGCGATATCCTTAAAGCAGTCGTCGGAGCATCTGTTGTACTCGCCCTTTGATACTCTTGACTCTATCTCACGCTCAAGAAAACGCGGTATTGACAGCCCGCCTTCACCACAGACCTTTATCTGCGGCTCTTTGCCACCGGATACGAAAATTCCGATGCCGAGCCCGCAAAACGAGGTGCAGAACGAAAGCTGCGCCTCAAAGCACTCCCCGAAGTTCCACACATGGCTGCCGGCGGACATAAGACCGGCCATTAACGCAAGCATCATCGACTTTGAATTGTTCGTTCCGTCGCACGCTATTCCCGCTTTTTTGCACGTCTTTATGCTGCCTATGGCGCAGCCGACCTCGGCGCATATCTCCGGCGTAAGGTCAAGGCCCTCCGAGCCGCCTATGCCGCTGTCCTCGAATATTTCGCGCGTCCCCGTGCCGTATTTGACATTTGAACCTATTTCGGCGTGTTCGTTAATCATTTTCTGCGGCCAGACCAAAACGCTCGGCCTTATTACGGAGCCCGCCCCCACGACGGAGCCTGAGCCAACAACGCTGCCCTCAAAGACGCACGCTCCTTTTTTTATGGTCGCGCCGCTGCATATTAGAGCTTCGTTTACGGAGGCGTTCTGATGTACGCTTGAGTTCTGCAGAAGCACAGAGCCTCTGATTTTGGCTTCGGCGCCTATCAGGCACTCGTCGTCTATAACCGTTTCGGGACCTATTACGGCACCCTCCCCTATATCCGCCTGGTCCCCGATATAAACGGGAGGAATAATCTGATAGTCGCCCTTCGGGAGCTTATCCTTTACAAAAATGCCGGACGCGACTGTTTTCAAGCCGAAATTGATTTTGCCGTTCAGAAGGTCGTGCTGGCATTTTAAATATGCCTTGATGTCGCCTATATCGCACCAGTAGCCGTCGGCGGAAAAGCATTGAAGATGCATACCGTTTTGAAGCATTAACGGAAAAAGGTCTTTTGCAAAGTCAAAGGCGTTGACGTCGTCTATCAGTGAAAGGCAGTCTGGCTCAACGATATATATGCCCGTATTCGCGAGGTTTGACGTCGCCTGCCCCCATGAGGGCTTTTCGATAAAGCCCGTAATTCTTCCTTCGTAATCAGTGTTAATAAGTCCGTATTCTCTCGGGTCCTCAACCTTTTTCCCGATAATCGTAAGCTTTGAACCTGCTTTTTTGTGCGCCTCAAGAGCCTTGTCAAGCTCGAAGTCGCACATCGCGTCGCCGCTGATAACAAAAAAAGGTTCGTCGCTTGTATAGTCTTTCATGGCGTTTTTTACGCTGCCGGCAGTACCGAGCGGCTTTTCTTCAGTGACGAATTTAAGTTTGAGTCCGTTGTATTCGCCGCTTTCAAATCGGTCTGTAATAACGGCAGGCAGATATCCGAGCGTAACGACCGCCTCGGAAACTCCGCAGCGAATCAGCAGTTCAAATATATATTCTATAATCGGTTTGCCGCACAGTCTTGCCATCGGCTTCGGAAGATTGCAGGTAAGGGGGCGCAGTCTGCTGCCCTCACCGCCGGCCATCACTACTGCTTTCAATTCAATCTCTCCCATACATAGTCAATGGATTTATAATATTATTGACTGAAAGTATAATTTTAACCGCGCGGCACTTGTGCAATCAAAAAAAAGATGTTAAAATCAATAATACTCAAAACAGGAGAGTGTTATGGGCAAAATAAAGCATGTGGATATTTACTGCGACGGCGCCTGCTCGGGAAATCCGGGTCCGGGCGGCTGGGGAAGTATTTTAAAATACAAGAATCACCAAAAAGAAATAAGCGGCGGCGCGGAAAAAACGACAAACAACCGCATGGAGCTGACGGCTGTCATAGAGGCTCTTTTGCTGCTCCGCGAAAAATGCGATGTAACAATTTATACAGATTCACAATATGTTGTTAACGGTATCGAAAAGGGTTGGGCGGAAAACTGGAGAAAAAACGGCTGGACAAAGCCGGACAAAAAGCCAGCGCTTAATTCCGACCTGTGGGAGGCTCTGCTGGCGGAGATTAAAAAGCACAGTCACAGGTTTGTATGGATAAAGGGCCACGCCGGCCACCCCGAAAACGAACGGTGTGACGAGCTTGCAGTTATGCAGTCCGGAAAATATTCCGTCGGAGGCTGAAAAATTGAAAATTCTGTTTCTCATACTTAGCCTTAGCGAAAGCGGCGGAGCGGAACGGGCTTTATGCACGCTTAGCGGCTGTATGGCGCGAAAAGGGCATGAAGTGACGGTTTTAAGTCTTACAGGCAATAAAAGCTTCTATTGCTTTGACGATAAAGTTAACGTAAGGTTTCTTGACCTACCCCCGCTGCCGGGCGGAAAAACAGTTTCGCGTCTTAAGGCGGCAATGTCACGGGCGCTGTCCGTCAGAGCCGCCGTAAAAAAGAATTCACCCGACTGCGTTATAGGAATGAGCCACATCATGTCGGCATACGCCTTTTTTTCCTGTGTTTTCACTGAACACAAGTCGATAGGCACGGAGCGCAGCAACCCCTACATGCTGAACGCAACGAGATTTATGACATTGCTGCGCCGCGCCATGTCTTTGCTTTGCGACGGATATATTTTTCAGACTGAGGCAGCAAAGCACTTTTTCCCGAAGCGTGCGGGGAAAAAGTGCGCGGTTATACCAAACGCGGTGTTTAACGGGCTGGTATATGAGCTGTCGCCTCCCGATGTCCGCGAAAAAACGGTCACGGCGGCAGGCAGGCTCGTTGAATGCAAGGGCTTCGACGTTCTTATAAAGGCTTTTTCCGCTGTCCGCAAACGCTTTCCCGATTACAGGCTTGTAATCTACGGAAGCGGCGAAGAAAGGGGTTTCCTGCTTAATACGGCGGAGGCGGAGGGCTTGTCGGACGCTGTCAGCCTGCCGGGCGCCTTAAAGGACGCAATGCGAGAAATCTGCCGCTCCTCGGTCTTTGTGCTTTCGTCAAGATACGAGGGCATGCCGAACGCGCTTATCGAGGCAATGGCATGCGGGGTGCCGTGCGTTTCAACGCGCTGTAAAATGGGACCCGAGGAGTTGATTGAGGACGGAGTTAACGGACTTCTTGTGCCCGTCAACGATGCCGAAGCCATTTCCAGGGCAGTAATTAGGCTGATTGAAGACAGGGAGTTATCCGAAAGAATTTCATCAAACTCCGTTAAGCTGAAACAGAAGCTTTCGCCGGAAAAAATCACAGACAGATGGCTTGATTATATTTCAGGCGTGATAAATAAACATTAATTAAATCTTAATATATTCTTCGGCTTTTTATCAATTTATATTCTTAACAATAAAATTAAGTTCGTAGATTCGCGTTATAATTACAAACGTTATCTTGACACTTTGAAGGGATTGAATGTGAGATGATGATGACCGAACCGTTTTATAAAGTCCGCGAATTCAGCGACCTGAGAGAAATGCTCAGACAAAGCGTTGAGATTTACGGCGATAAGACTTTGTTCGAGGTCAAAGACGATAAAGGTTCAATATACGGCATCAGCTATAATAAATTTCAAAAAGACGTAAACTCCGTCGGAACAATGCTTTGCGCGTCCGGACTGAAGGGCTGCCGGATAGCCGTGGCAGGTCAGAACGCCTATGAGTGGATACTGTCTTACATGGCTACCGTTTGCGGCACGGGTGTAATTGTGCCTATCGACAAGGAGCTTCTTTTTGACGACGTTAACAGCATATTAAAGACCGCCGAGGTAAAACTGATATTCTGCGACAAAAGTTTTCTGAAAAAGCTTTCGGAAAACCGTGATAAATTGGATAATGGCATAAAAATTGTCTGCTTCAAGCAGGAAGAAGACAACGATTTTTCTTTATCCTTCGACAATTTCAGAAGAAACGGCAGAAAGCTTGTCAAGGAGGGCGACACTTCCTTTATATCCGCCGAAATCGACCCCGAGGCTATGTGCTCTCTGCTCTTCACGTCGGGCACAACCGGCACTTCAAAGGGCGTAATGCTCTGCCACCGCAATTTCTGCACGGATGTTCAGCACACCATGGAGGTTGTAAAGATTTATCCCGACGATAAGGGAATATCCATACTTCCGCTTCATCATACATACGAATGCACCATAATGATGTTTATGGGTATTTACTCGGGCGGAATAGCCGCCTTCTGCGACGGGCTTAAATACGTCGTCAAAAACCTTAAGGAATACAGCCCCACCGTATTTGTAAGCGTTCCCCTTCTTCTCGAAAAGGTTCATAAAACAATAATGAAGAAAATCGAGAAGAAAAAGAACGGAATGAAGATTTTCAACTTCGCCAAAAAAACGGTTAAGTTAGGCAACAAGTTGGGAATCAACCTCAGCCGTGTGTTTTTCAAGGAGATACAGGAGGTCTTCGGCGGCAGATTGAGGCTCATAATTGTCGGCGCCGCTCCCATGAATCCAAGGATAATTGAGGACTTCGCGGCTTTCGGGATACAGATTATTTACGGTTACGGGCTGACGGAATGCTCCCCTCTTGTAATCTGCAACAACGACAGGCTTCATTTGTCCGAATCCATCGGTGTTCCGCTGCCCGGCGTTGAGGTTAAGATAATCAACAAAGAGCCCGAAACCGGCATAGGCGAGATTTGCATACGCGGCCCCATGGTTATGCTCGGCTATTATAACAACCCGGAAGAAACAGCCAAGGTAATTGACGAAGACGGCTTTTTCCACACGGGCGACCTCGGTTACGTCAACGAGCGCGGCGAGTATTTTATTACAGGACGCAGCAAAAACGTTATAGTAACAAAAAACGGCAAAAACATATACCCCGAGGAAATCGAATATCATCTTGCCCAGAACAAATACATTGAGGAATGTCTTGTGGTTGAGGGCAAAGACAAAAACGGCGAGCCTGTTGTCGAAGCCGACGTTTATCCGAATTTAGAGGAAATTAAGGACAGCCTCGGAAAAGACAACGTCACCGAATCCGATATAATGAGCATAATCGGTAAGGCGATTGACGAAACAAACAGAAAGCTACCGTCATACAAGCATGTTATCAAGCTCAAGATACGCGAAACGGAGTTTATCAAAAACACCACATCAAAGATACAACGCTTCAAAAACATATCAAACGGCTAAGCGATATTTGTAATCCGGAATAAAACATAACGGAACGGTCAAGACCGTTCCCTACAAAGGTTAATTTCCTTATTCAGGAAAACAACGTGTAGGGAGTGTAGTTTTGACCGTTCCGTAATTTAACTAAGTACTTGTATATACTTCTTATCAATTTCGACAAGCCGGATATAAAAAAACTGCTACAATTCAGATATATTTATCGTTTATTGTGCAGGGAACGGTCTTGACCGTTCCGCAAGTCTTGACGGAGCTTCGGACACGGCGCGCCGTGTCCCTACAAAAGTATGTTTCTTCGGTCTTGTTCGGAGCGCGTTCCTTACAAAATTCACAATTACTTATTGTATCTTATCCGATAAGCGCCTCAAAGGCTTCTCTTATATTGTTTGCGCCGATTATTTCAATATCGTGCTTTATTTCCTTTGATATCGCGCGCAAATTGTATTTAGGCACAACGCATTTGCAAAAGCCGAGACGGGCAGCCTCGTTTATCCTCTGCAAACAGCTTGTCACCGCTCTTATTTCGCCGCCGAGACCGATTTCGCCGAACGCTAAAGCGTCCTCCCTTACAGGAATGTCCTTTAAGCTTGATACCAAAGAAAGCGCGACGGAAAGGTCGGAGGCAGGCTCGTCCAGCTTTAAGCCGCCTATTACGTTAACGTATGTATCCATGTTGCCGAAATAATAACCCGCCCTTTTTTCAAGCACCGCAAGCAGCATTGACATCCTGTTATAGTCGAAGCCCGTCGCCATTCTGCGCGGAGTTCCGAAGCCTGTCGGCGTAACAAGGCCCTGAACCTCGGCAAGAATCGGCCTTGAACCCTCCATAACGCAGGCGACGCAGGTGCCGGACGTGTTTTTCGGACGGCCGGAAATAAGCATAAGCGACGGGTTTTCGACCTGAACAAGCCCCTTGTCATGCATTTCGAAAATGCCTATTTCATTTGTCGAGCCGTATCTGTTTTTAATCGCCCTTAAAATCCTGTAAGACATGTTGCGGTCGCCCTCAAAATAAAGCACCGCGTCCACTATATGCTCAAGCACCTTCGGTCCCGCAATATTTCCGTCCTTATTGACGTGGCCGACTATGATTATAGGAATATCAAGCGCCTTTGCCGTGCGCATCAGCATACTCGTCGACTCGCGCACCTGCGTAACGCTACCCGGCGACGACGTAAGCTCGGGAATGCACATCGTCTGAATCGAATCGATTATTACAAGCCCGGGCTTGTACAGTTTTATCTGTTCCGTAACGGCTGAAACGTCCGTTTCGCAGCAGACCGAAAGCGATTCCGATGTAACTCCGAGCCTGGTTGCCCGTAGTTTCAGTTGGTGCACCGACTCCTCGCCCGAAACATAAAGAATGCCGAGCTGTTCGCCAAGGCACTGGCATATCTGAAGAAGGATTGTTGATTTTCCGATGCCGGGGTCGCCGCTTAACAGCACGAGCGAGCCTTTTACAATGCCGCCGCCCAATACCCTGTCAAGCTCCGACAGTCCAGTGTTATAGCGTTGCTCGCCGTGAAATATGTCAATCCCGGAAAGCTTCTCGACCTTACCGCCCGTTTTAACGGCGGCAGAGGAATTTTTTTGCATTGTCTGAGGCTCTCTGACCTCCTCTGTCATGCAGTTCCATTCATTGCATGACGGGCAGCAACCGAACCACTTCGGCGTTTCGTATCCGCAATTTGAGCAGACGAAAACTGATTTGATTTTGCCGGCCATTAAACATCCTCCGGTACATTTAAAAAATTCATGATTCCCATCATTATGGACAGAGCCATCTGCATCTGATAAACGGGGTCTTTTAATTTTCCTGCTTCCTCATAATTAGACAAAAAACCGCATTCGACCATTACAGCCGGCCTGTGGACGTTATACAAAAGATATATTTCGGTGCCGCTCGGCTTGATAGCACGCTTGTTTTGGGGCTGAATGCATTCGACGATGCTTTTCTGAATCGAATCGGCAAGCACGTTACTTAAAGGATTGTTTTTTGAATAGAACACCTGCGCGCCGCTGTACTTCGAAGCGCTGAAATGGTTCTGATGAATGCTGACAAGAATGGAGTTGTCGGTTTTTTCGACAAGCTCAACGCGATTATGTATATCTGATATTTTCTGCTGTCGGGGAGAGCGCGCGGAGCTGTCGTATATCAATGTATCCTCCGTCCGCGTCATTACTGTCGAAAAGCCCGAAAACCTCATAATTTCGTCAAGCTTTAATGCTATTGACAGATTGATTCCCTTTTCCACTGTTCCGTCAGCCGACGAAGCGCCGCCGTCGAATCCGCCGTGACCGGCGTCTATAACAATCACGGCGTTTTGCCTGTTAAGCGAAGTCATTGCCGACAATGCGTTGCGGTTCCTTTTTTCCGTTATATAAACCGCGAGGCAGATAATTATGACAAACACGGACAGCACTACTAATATTTTTCTGATCTTCATGCAATCAACTCCCGATAATAATATGCATAAAGACCCGAAATCTTGTCATCCTTTAAAAAATTGTACGCTCGCTGCCTCCCGTTATCTGCTTTCTGAAAGCATTGCACGCCGTTACAAAAAGTGCGCCTGCGTAAAAGCCGAGACTGTTCAGAATAATGTCGTCAATGTCACAGTTGCCCGTTCTGAACAAAAGCTGTGATATCTCTAAGAGACCCGAAATCAATACGGGCAGCCATATGATTCTGCCGGTTTTTGTTTCGGGCTTGTATATCCTGATAAACAGGGCGAGCGGCATAAAGCAGAAAAAGTTTCCGAGCAGATATATAGTGCCCTCATAACGCCCCACCTGCCCCGTCAGATAAAACTGTATGGAGTTGAACGGGATAAGATTAAAGCCCGCTTCCGCTCCCTGACCGCGTATTAGAAAAAAGCCGTATAAAAGAAAGCAGCCGTAAAAAACAAAAAAGCCTTTTGAGGAACTCCTGACAAAGCGTTTGTAGTCACGCGCAAGCGCGTCGTCGGTAAGCCCTACGGGCAGACACAGACGCAGAAGCGTAACGAACAAGAACGCGGAGCCCCAGACAAGAGCAGCCGAAAGAGGTTTATCGTAGTAAAAAACGTATATCCAGTGTTTAAAACCCGCCTCCTGCTCAAGCTGCGCCGCAATTTCGGCGTAAATTCCAATAGCCGTAATCGACAGCGAAAAAAATGACAGCGCGACGCCGAGAAACCTGAGGCTGTTTTTAAAAAACAGTCCGGCCGCCGTAAGGCAGGCGGACAAAAACAAGGCAGTCGCGACCTGAAAGCCGAGCCTGCCTATATTGTTGAATGAAGGGAGTACGCAGCAAACGTAACCGGCAGCAAAAACAACCGACAGCAAAAAATCAACAAATCTGAACTTTTCTCCGCCGCTATTATATATGCTACGCATTTCTGTTTCTCCTGTAATCGAGATAAGACTGCAAAATCATCACGGCGGCTACGCTGTCGATAACCGCCTTTCTTTTTTTGCCGCGGACATTGACGGCGTTAAGCGCGTTATGAGCGGAAACGGTAGTAAGGCGCTCGTCCCAAAGCACCGTTTCGATGCCTGACGCCTCAGACAGGGCATCGGCGAATTTTTTGCTTTTTTCCGCCCTGTCCCCCGCCGTGTCGTTCATGCTTTTTGGGTATCCCACAACAATAAGACCGGCATTTTTTTCGGACGCAACGGCGCACAGCCTTTCGATAACCTTCGGAGCGTAGCGCTCGTTAATAACCTCTACCGGCGACGCTAAAAATTCCGTGGGGTCGCATACTGCAACTCCCGTTCTGCTGTCGCCGAAATCAACAGCCAAAATTATCATTTTTTATCCTTGTAAATCACATTTCCTGCGCGGATTGTGTATTTAACTCTGCCCGTCAGCTCCATACCCTTGAACGGGGTGTTTCTTGCCCTTCCGTGCAGCTTGTCGGCGTCGACAATCCACTTTTCGTTCGGATCAAACACAACAATGTCCGCCTGCGAACCGATTTTAAGGCTGCCCGCGTTTATTCCGAGAATCTGGGCGGGCACGGTCGACATCATGTAAAGCAGCTTGAACATCGTTATGTAGCCTTTGTTTACAAGAGCCGTAATGCCTGCGGCAAGGGATGTTTCAAGCCCTATCACCCCGTTGGGAGCCGTGAAAAAGCTTTGCTTTTCCTCGGGTGAATGCGGCGCGTGGTCTGTGGCTATTACGTCTATGGTGCCGTCCATAATTGCCCTTATAACAGCCCTCTTATCCATCTCCGAGCGTATGGGAGGATTGCACCTGTAATCGGCGTCCTGGCTAAGCAGAAGCTCGTCGTTGAGCATAAAATACTGCGGGCAGGTTTCAGCCGTTACCCGTACACCGTTTTTCCGCGCGAATTTTATAATATCGACGGCGGTAGATGTGCTGACATGGCAGACATGTATCTGAGCGTTTGTCGAGCGCGCTATCATAAGGTCTCTTGCCGTTCCGACGTTTTCGGCGGTGAAGGGATTGCCGCTTACTCCGAGAGCAGCCGAAACAATGCCCTCGTTTATTATTCCCCCGTCAGAAAGGCTTGTATCCTCGCAGTGGGCAAGCAGCGGCAGGTTGTACCACGATGCCTGTTCAAGCGCGTTGTAAAACGTTTTTGAATCGGTGATGCATATTCCGTCGTTGGAGAAGGCAACGGCGCCGGCGTTTTTCAGGGCGCCGAAATCGACGAGCGCGCTGTTGTTCCCCGATTTTGTTATGGATGCCACGGGAAGAACCCTTACGCAGGCCTTTGAAGCTTTTTCCTTTATAAATTCTATCGTATCTACGCTGTCGACCGGCGGGGTTGTGTTTGGCATTGCTGCTATTATCGTTACGCCGCCCGCCGCCGCGGCTTCGGAAACGGAGCATATATCGTCCTTGTAGGTGTAGCCCGGCTCTCTTGTGTGAACATGCATATCGACAAGCCCCGGAGCGGCAATCAGACCGGAAGCGCTGATTACGTTGACGGCAGCGCTTTCAAGGTTTTCGCCGATAGCGGCAATCCTGCCGTTTTCGATAAATAAGTCGCCTACTCTGTCAAGCTCTCCGCTCGGGTCGATAATCCTTGCATTTTTGATTAGCGTTGTACTCATTATTCAGATTCCTTTCAGCTATATTAATCCTCCGGCTCAGGCAACGGCGCGGTAGCTGTGGTTGTTGTGGTTGTTGTGGTGGTCGTTTTGCTGCCGTAAATGAAGTCCCACAGGTCGGGGAACAGCTTTGAGCCGGCATCTATAATATCGTCGACTATGGTGCCGGTGCAGGTTGAACAGGTTGAGGGAACGTACGAGGTTTTGTACCAGCCGTAGCCGCCTATTTTGCAGTTCTTTCCGGCAAGAAGCCCCGTCGCCGCACAGTACGCCTTTTTAACCGTCTTTCCGCTCTTTTCAAAGTTCGTGACTGTAAGGTTTTTATGAATCTTGCTGAAAACGTCAAGGAATATTCTTCCGCACGGGTTGAGCGACGAGTTTATCGCTTTGGGCGTATCGTATCCGTACCAGATGGAGCAGACATAATATGGCGTTCCGGCGCAGAACCACCTGTCCTTTTCTTCATCGGTTGTGCCTGTTTTGCAGAATACGGGGAAGTTCTGCACAGTGTAGCCCGTCCCGTAGCTTGAAGTCGGAACCGTTTGCAGTATTTCGCACATGACATCGGCGGTATCTTCTTCAATCGCCCTCTCTCCCGTTACATTTTTGTTAGAGAGAAGCGTTTCGCCCTTATTGTCAAGCACCTCGTAGTAGCAATAGGGCTTGTAATACATACCGCCGTTGCCGAAAGCAGCGTAAGCCGAGGCCATCTCTACCGTTGTGGCGCCGTTTGTCATGGCTCCGACCGCGACGGGAGGCAGCGATGCATCGTTAACGGGGTCGACATGCGAGAGATGAAAACGGTTTGTGAGATAATCCAAAGACGTCCTTATGCCGTTTGGCAGGAAGTTGTAAACAACACGGGCGGCTATGGTGTTAAGCGAAAGCTTTATGGCGTACTGAACGGTTTCTTTTGAGCCGTCGCCGAGAGTGCCGTCAACGTTTTTCGGCCACATCTTGCCTCCGACTGCCATAGCGCTGTTCTGAATTAAGCTTGACCATGTAATAACGTCGTTATCGATTCCGGGAGAATATACGGAAAGGGGCTTAATTGACGAACCCGGCTGTCTCGGGGAGCTTGAAGCCCTGTTAAGGCAGCGGTTGCCCTCCTTTTTGCCTGCCTGACCGACTATTCCGACAACCCTGCCCTTGTAATCCATAATAGTCATTGCAGACTGGACGGCCGGATGCTCGTCGGTATCGGTCTCGTTGGGGTACGGGAAGGCGGAACGCGTGGAATAGACCTTTTCGAGCGTTTCCTGAATTTCGAGGTTAACGGCGCTGTAAATTTTAAGCCCGCCGTAATAAATCATTCTTGTTGCGTCAGCCTTTGTGTAGCCGAGCTTTGAAACAAGGTCGTTAATGACTGAATCAATAACATAGTCGACATAGAAGCTCTGATACTCTTCCTTTTTCTCTTTTTTCACAGACGTCTCTTTGCTTTCGTCGGCAACGTACCGCGGGTCGTTTGTAAAGATTATATCTTCGTTTAGCGCCTCATCGTATTGCTTCTGGTCGATAAAGCCCTGCTCAAACATAAGCCGGAGGCAATATGACCTGCGGTCCTTGTTGTTCGACGGATTATACAGCGGGTCGTAGTAATATGGCGCTTTTGTTATCGACGCGAGGGCCGCGCATTCGGCAACCGTCAGGTCATTTAAATCCTTGCCGAAGTATTTTTCGGCAGCCGTCTTAACACCGTAGCAGCCGCTGTCGAGGTAAACCGTGTTGAGATAAGCCTCAAGAATGTCGTCCTTGTCGTAATTTTTTTCAAGATTCAAGGCCGTAAGTATTTCGTTGTATTTTCGTACGATTGTAACGTCGCTTTCGCCGGTAATGTTTTTTATAAGCTGCTGCGTTATCGTCGAGGCGCCGCCCTGGTCAAAGGAAAGGGAGCTTATTACGCTTCCGAGCCTTACAACGTCCACGCCCTTATGCGAATAGAAGCGCTTGTCCTCAAGCGCTATGAAGGCGTCGACAAGCCTTTGAGGAATTTTGTTGAGGTCTACCCAGATTCTGTTAATTTCTCCGTGAAGCCTGATATATTCAACGACCTTTCCCTCATTGTCGTAGGCATAGATGAAGGAGGTCTGATTCTGGTTGCTTTTTGTGTCTTCAAGGTTTATGTCTATATCACCGTTGATTTTTAAAAAAGCGTTGGCAAGAACATATCCGCCCACAATGCATGCAGACAAAAAGCATACGAGCAGAGCGGACAGCAATACTGTCAGAACATTGCTTTTTTTCTTTTTTCCTTTTCCTTTTCCTTTCTTTTTACCGCTCGGGCTGACGGTCTTCTTCGCTGCGGTAACAGGACGTCCGTTTTTACCGCCTGCGCCGTTTGGTCGCTGACCGCGTCCTTTGCCGGTCGGAGCCTGATTCATATTCGCTCTCCCCCTTAACTTTTTTATTATAGCATATAAATTAAAAAAAGTTTAGTGTAATTGTAAAAAATTTATGTTTTTTTATTTTCATACTAAATCGTCAGTGATTTTTATAGATTTTCATTTTATTATTTCAAATTGATTGATTTTTTTGCCCTATCATGCTACAATCAAATAGCAAGAATATACGATGTGTGAGTTGTATAGAGGAGGTGTTGATTATGGGTACAAATATGTTAATTGCATGGATTGTCCTTTTAATTGTTCTTGTTGTGGTTGAGGCGTCAACGGCACAGCTCGTAACTATCTGGTTTGCGTTCGGCTCGTTCGTAGCGCTGATGGCCAACCTTTTTCACGCGTCCGTCTGGCTCCAGATAACACTGTTCGTCGTTGTGTCTCTCGTGTCACTCGCCGCTACAAGGCCCTTGGTCAAAAAGTTCACGAAGAGGTCCCGCACCCCTACAAACGCAGATATGGTAATCGGAAAAAGCGCTCTTGTCGTTGAGGAGATTAACAACAGCCTCGCGACGGGGCTTGTCAAGGTCAACGGAGTAACGTGGACGGCACGCTCGTCGGACAATTCCGTCATTCCCAAAGAAGCCACCGTATCCGTCGAAAAAATCGAGGGCGTCAAGCTAATAGTATCTGTCAATAATACATAAATAAAGGAGTGTTTTTATGCCGTACTATTTTATTTTTGCCGGAATCATCGTTTTTCTTCTCATCATCGTAGTAGCAAACGTCAAGGTAGTTCCGCAGTCAAAGGCATATGTTATTGAATTTCTCGGAACGTACAAGGAGACATGGCAGACAGGCTTTCACATCAAGATACCTTTCATTGAAAAGATTTCGAAGATTGTCTCCCTTAAGGAGCAGGTGGTCGATTTCCCCCCGCAGCCGGTTATAACAAAGGATAACGTCACAATGCAGATCGATACCGTAGTCTTCTTCCAGATTACCGACCCCAAGCTTTACACCTACGGCGTCGAGCGTCCGCTGTCCGCCATAGAAAACCTCACCGCCACAACTCTGCGTAATATTATAGGCGACCTTGAGCTTGACCATACCCTTACTTCGAGAGATACTATAAACTCTCAAATCAGAGTTACGCTTGATGAAGCCACCGACCCGTGGGGCATCAAGGTCAACCGCGTAGAGCTTAAAAACATTATTCCTCCCGCGGAAATTCAGGATGCGATGGAGAAGCAGATGAAGGCGGAGCGTCAGCGCCGTGAGTCAATTCTCCGTGCCGAGGGCGAAAAGGCGAGCAAGATTCTTGTAGCCGAAGGCCAGAAGGAAAGCCAGATACTTGCCGCCGAAGGTGAAAAGCAAGCCGCCATTCTTAACGCCGAGGCTATAAAAGAGTCAAAAATCCGTGTCGCCGAGGGCGAGGCCGCCGCTATTATCGAAACGCAAAGGGCAACGGCACAGGCTATCGAGCTTATCAACAAGGCAATGCCCGGCGAAGGGTTCCTTACAATCAAGAGCCTTGAGGCGTTTGAAAAAGCCGCAGACGGTCAGGCGACGAAGATCATCATACCGAGCGAGATTCAGTCGGTCGCGGGCCTTGCAACAAGCATTACAGAGCTAATTAAGAAATAACAGATGTAGGTAACGCATTTATGCGTTCCGAATACGAATAAAAATATCGCTGCGCAGTGACATGGCGCGCCGTGTCCGTTTGAAGCTNNAACGGTCTTGACCGTTCCGTTAATATTTGATACTGTTTCAGAAATATGAGTTATGCAAACTAATCCTTGACATTACAGGGCGATTAAGTATAATTTATTTGTGTGTTCCAACGACTGATACGGAGATTGACTATGAACGACAAAACTCTCAGATTCAACGGCGGCTCCTTTACAATAATGCAGGTTACGGACATTCACGGCATTTACAAGCCCAATCCCGATACCTCAAGGCTACTGAACGCCGTGCTCGACAAGGTAAAGCCGGACCTGGTCATATTCACAGGCGACCAGATTAAGGGCTACGGGCTTTCATATTTTACGGGTGACAAGCTTGAAAAGGTAAAGCAGGCAATAAAAAACATCGCGGAACCCGTCAACAGCAGAAAGATACCCTTCATGGCGACTTTCGGCAATCATGACCCGCAGGTCGGGATTTCGCTTGACAAACAGCTTGATATATTCAAAAGCTATGAGTATTACATATCCTCCGCGACGGATTTAACCTTCGACGCCGGAACAGTATCCGTTCCGGTTATGAGCGCCGACGGCTCGAAGCATATTTTCAATATTTATCTCATAGATTCAAGAGGCTCCGCCAAGGGCGGCGGTTACGCACCCGTCGATAAAGAACAGATTGAATGGTATAAAGCGGTGCGCGAAAAGCTGAAGGAGCAAAACGGCGACTATATCCCCTCTTTTGTGTTTCAGCATATCCCCGTTCATGAGATGTACGAGCTGTTTGACCTCGTCGATAAAAAAACTCCCGGAGCCGTGCAGGCGTTCAGAACGCATAAGGGCAAGTATTACATACTGAAAAAGGAAATATCCGAAAAGGGCGGTGTTTTTCTTGAACCGCCATCTATTCCCGACATCAATACAGGCGAATTCGAGGCGATGTCCGAAAAGGGCGATATTGTCGGAATGTTCTTCGGTCACGACCACAAAAACAGCTTTATTGGGAACNNGAACTATAAGGGTGTAGACCTCGGCTTCGGCCCGAGTTGCGGTTTCAACGAATACGGAAACAGCGTTGAAAGAGGCGTGCGCGTTTACACCCTCAATGAAAATAACCCGCGCAATTATTCCTCATACACTGTATCATACCGCGAGCTTTTCGGCAAAAAGGTTAAAAGGTTCTGGAGAAAAGTCTTTTATGACCGAATGCCGACGTCTGTTGACGCTGCGATTCCGTTTGCGGCAAAAATACTCGGCGTTTTAGCCGCCGCTGTACTTGCAATCATTCTTATTGTTAAATTTTTATAATCGGGGAGAAATGAAATGCCGGAAAAAATCAAATTCACACAAAAACACGCCGAGTTGTGGAAATTCATCAAGTTTACCTTTGCCGGCTCATCCTCGTCCCTTGTTGAGTTTTTGATTCATCTTCTTCTTACCGGCGTAGTTTTCGAGTCATTAACGTCCGTTCCGTTCGTCAGCCCCGTTCTGAATTATATCGGAATCAAATCAATGGGCTTCCTGTATTCTTATCTCATTTCAATAACGGTAGGCTACACAATAGCCTTTATTCTTAACCGCAAAATTACCTTTCACGCCGATTCAAATCCTACGGTCAGCGTAATCCTTTATATTATCATGGTGATTTTCACAATTTTTGCAGGCTCTTGGATAGGTACCGTTATGAACGTTACACTCATTGACAAGGGCTGGAGCGCAACAGCCGTTAACGCCGTGTGCAAAATCATTCAAATGGCAATCCCCACGCTTTGGACTTACCCGTTAAACAGATTTGTAATTCACAGGCATAAAAAGCCGGCTCCCGCCGAGGAAAATAAAAACGCATGATTTCAGAGGTAACGGTTTAAATGAATTCTGTCGAATTTTCAGCGTTCTTCAAAGAATTTATTAAGGATGAACAACTGCTCGCTGCCTTTAAAGACGGCGAGCTTATTGATATTTCGGCAGACTATGAAAAGCGAAGCCTTGAAGCAACCGCGAGCTTTAAGCAATTCATAAACCCCGATTTTTTTTGCGAACTCGTCAAGGCGTTAAAGGCAGAGCTGAATCTCATAAATGTAATAATAGATTACAGCTTCCCGCCCGATAGTTTTTCCGTTGATGCACTCCCCTGCCTCGCGTCAGAGCTTAAAACAATTATTCCCGCCGCGAACGGCTTTCTTGACGGCGCGGAGTATGATTTAAATGACGGCAGCGTAAATATAACCCTTTCACACGGCGGAGCGGATATTCTGAAAAAATCCCACGCCGATGAGCTGCTTCGTAGAATTATTTTTGAAAGATTCGGACATAACTTCAACGTCGAGATAACAGACGGTCAGAAGGTGGACACGGCAAACGCGGATTATTTGAAAATTCAGAACAGTGTAAGCAGCCTTAAGGTTGCGCCCTCTGCCGAGCGTTCGCAGCGTAGAAAATCCGAACAGTCCTTCGACGACCTGCCCATTTCGCTTTCGAATGCCTTCCCCATATACGGGAATTCAATCATAAAGTCAAAGCCCGTTCCAATAAGCTCTATTACGCCGGAGGACGGCACTGTCGTCGTATGGGGCGATGTGTTTTCACTTAAGGTCATTGATACAAAAAAAGGCGACCGCAAAATATTTTCTTTCAATATCACCGATTACACAAGCTCCTATACCGTAAAAATATTCGAGATAAATGAAAACTGCGAAGAACTTGAAAAAAGACTTAAAGACGGCGTATGCGTTCTTGTCCGCGGTTCCGTCACGCTCGACAGCTTTTCGGGAAGCTACGTCATCAACGCCAGAGCCGTAACGGTAATAGAAAAGCTTGAGGAGCACGACACCGCCGAAATAAAGCGCGTCGAGCTTCACATGCACACAAATATGTCCTCCATGGACGGCATAGCGAGCGCGACTGAACTTATAAACCGCGCCGCAAAGTGGGGGCATAAGGCTGTCGCGATAACAGACCACGGCGGTGTTCAGGCGTTCCCCGAGGCTGCCGCGGCGGCTAAAAAAGTCGGAATAAAAGTAATTTACGGCATGGAAGGTTACCTTGTTGACGACCTTGTTCCTGTCGTAAACGGCGTATCAAACGAGCCGCTTGACGGCACGTTTATAGTGTTCGACCTTGAAACGACGGGGCTTAGCAGGCTCCATGACAGAATAACGGAAATAGGTGCCGTAAAAATCACAGACAGGCAGATTACGGGCACTTTTTCGAGCTTCGTCAATCCTCTTATAGCCATTCCGAAGGAGATAACAAGACTTACGGGAATAACGGACGCAATGGTGGCGGACGCTCCGACGGAGGACGAAGCCGTTCGCGCGTTTCTTGAGTTTTGCGGCGAAGCGCCGTTAGTCGCCCACAACGCCGGCTTTGACACGGGTTTTCTTGCCGAGGCGTGCAGACGCTGCGACATTCCGTACGCATATACTTCTATTGACACCGTTATGTTTGCGCGCTCTGTCTACCCCGGGCTTAAGAATTACAAGCTTAACACGGTGGCTGCTTATCTGAAGCTCGGTGACTTTAACCATCACCGCGCCTGCGACGACGCGCGCGTGCTTGCCGATATTTTTTTAAGGCTGATTAACGACGCCGCTTCAAAATATGATATCGGATATATTTCGCAGCTTAATTCCGCGCTTGCCGGCGGCGACGTCAAATCTCTTCCGTCCCACCATGTCATACTTCTTGTTAAAAACCTTGTGGGACTTAAAAATTTGTACAGGCTTATTACAAAATCAAATCTTGACTGTTTTTACAAGCAGGCGAGAATACCGAAAAGCGAGCTTGCCGCCCACAGGGAGGGTATTATTGTGGGCAGCGCGTGCGAGGCGGGCGAGCTTTACAGGGCTGTTATCGAGGGAAAAAGCAGTGACGAGCTGCTCGAAATCGCGTCCTTTTACGATTATCTTGAAATTCAGCCGAGCGGCAACAACATGTTTATGATAGAGTCGACGCGCGCGGAGCACGAGGATATAAAAAGCGTCGCCGATATCGAAAACATCAACAGAAAAATCATATCCATAGGCGACAAGCTGAACAAGCTGACAGTAGCGACGGGCGACGTTCATTTCCTGAATAAAACCGACTCTGTTTTCAGGGCGGTTATTATGGCAAGCCAGGGGTACGCGGACGCCGACAGACAGGCGCCTCTTTATTTCAGAACTACGGACGACATGCTTTCTGAGTTTTCCTATCTCGGAGAAAAAACTTCATATGAGGTCGTTGTTGAAAATCCGAATAAAATCGCCGGGCTTACGGAGGATATAATCCCTATTCCTATGGGCTCGTACCCTCCGAACATCGAAGGCGCCGACGAGGAGCTTCAAAAGCTTTGCTGGGAAAACGTCCGCCGCATTTACGGCAAAAACACGCCCGAATATGTAACCGACAGGCTCGAAAGAGAACTGAAATCAATAATAAAAAACGGCTTCGCAGTGCTTTACATGATAGCGCAGAAGCTTGTAAAAAAATCGGTGGACAACGGTTATCTCGTAGGCTCGCGGGGCTCCGTCGGCTCGTCGTTTGTCGCATTTGCAGCTGGCATTTCGGAGGTTAACCCGCTTCATCCGCACTATGTCTGCAAAAGCTGCCGTCACAGCGAATTCATAACGGACGGCTCGTACGGCTCCGGCTATGACTTGCCGCCCAAGGAATGCCCGAATTGCGGCACATTGATGAACCGCGACGGTCACGACATTCCCTTTGAAACCTTCCTCGGCTTCAACGGCGACAAGTCGCCCGATATCGACCTTAACTTATCGGGCGATTTTCAGCTTGACGCTCACAAATACACCGAGGACCTTTTCGGTTCGTCAAACGTTTTCAAGGCGGGAACCATCGGAACAGTCGCCGAAAAAACAGCCTTCATTTATGTTGCTAAATACTACGAGGAACGCGGAATCCGTGTTCCGAAGGCAGAAGAAGAACGCATTAAGCTCGGCTGCGTAGGCGTCAAGAGAACAACCGGTCAGCATCCGGGAGGAATGGTGGTTATCCCCTCCTATATGACTGCGGAGGATTTCACGCCTATTCAGCACCCTGCCGATGATGCCGTAAAGGGAACAAAAACGACGCACTTTGACTTTAAAGCTCTGCACGACACAATTTTAAAGCTTGATATCCTCGGGCACGACGTGCCTACAATGTACAAATACCTTGAAGATTTAACCGGCATTTCAGTAATGGACGCGGATGTGTGCGACCCGAAAATCTACAAGCTTTTCGAAAGCCCCGAGCCTCTCGGCGTTACAAGCGAGGATATCGACTGCGAAACGGGTACGCTTTCCATACCCGAAATGGGAACACCCTTCGTCCGCCAGATGTTCATGGACGCAAAGCCGAAGAATTTTTCAGACCTTTTGCAGATATCAGGCCTGTCGCACGGCGAGGGCGTCTGGCTCGGCAACGCGCAGGATTTAATCAAATCGGGCACCTGCACGATTTCAAGCGTTATAGGAACGCGCGACAGCATTATGATTTACCTTATGCAAAAAGGCGTCGAGCCGCTTACGGCGTTTAAAATCATGGAGATTGTACGAAAGGGAAAAGCAAAAACTCTGCTCACCGACGAGCTTATCAGGGCGATGAAGGACGCCGGCGTGGAACAGTGGTATATCGACTCCTGCATGAAGATAAACTATATGTTCCCCAAAGCACACGCCGCGGCCTACGTTATTGCCGCTCTGCGTCTTGCGTGGTATAAAATTTATTATCCGCTGGAGTATTATTCAACGTACATGACTGTCAAGGGAGAAGACCTTGACACCGTCGCCATTATGGAGGGACGCTCCGCGGTCAAGGCGCGAATGATGTCTATTACGGCAAAGGGCAAGGACGCAAGCGATAAAGAAAGCGGCACCTTCACCTCACTTCAGGTTGTCAACGAGATGATGGCGCGCGGCATACAGTTTCTGCCCGTTGATATTTATAAATCGGACGCAAAAGTCTATAAAATAGAGGACGGAAAAATACGTCTGCCTTTTTCAGCCATCGCGGGAGCCGGAGAAATTGCCGCGCAGGCTCTGGCAAAGGCGCGCGACGACGGCGAGGGTAAGTTTGTGTCGGTTGAGGACCTTCAGCGCCGCTCCGGTGTTTCTAAAACCGTTATTGCTGCTCTTGAGGAGGCCGGCGCGCTGAACGGGCTTCCGAAAACGGCGCAGATGAATCTTTTTGAAATGTAATCTCTATAACTTTTCAAAAAAGCTTGACAACTGTAATTATGTGTGCTAAAATGTCGCAAATCCTTCGAAAAGTTAATATTTAAAGGCTGTGAAGAGAAGGAGTAGATATCTTTATCTGAGCAAAGAGAGAGGCCGTTGGTGGGAGAGCCTTGTCAGAGGGATATTGAAGTAGTCTTGGAGCTGCGGACCGAACAAAGCCTTGTGCTTTAAGTAGACTCCGACGGACGCATTCCCGCCGTATAATGGGGAATCGGCATAAAACATTGTTGTGTCGGCTGAGGTACGGAAGTAACACTTCCGTATAAAATTAGGTGGTAACACGATTCATTCGTCCTAATACGTTTAGTGACGGATGTTTTTTTATTTTCCGTTTTTTTTGAGCTATACAGAAAGGGAATGTTATGGAACTGATTAACTATTACCTGCCGCGTACCGAATTTGACAGCTATGAGGATTTTGTGAAAAACTTCCGCATAGATGTCCCGGAGGGCTTTGACTTCGCAAGAGACATTGTCGATAAATGGGCAGAGCTTGAGCCTGAGAAAGTTGCTGTTGTTTACTGCAACGACGAGGGAACGGAAAAGATAATCACCTTTGCGGAGGTTTCAGAGCTTTCAAAACGCGCGGCGACTTACTTCCTTTCACTCGGCATTAAGCCGGGCGACCGTGTGCTTACGCTCCTGCGCCGCCGCTGGGAATACTGGATTTGCGCCGTCGCGCTTCACAGAATGGGTGCAGTCGTTGTTCCCGCCTCAATCCAGCTTACGACAAAGGATATAGCCTACCGCGTCCGCGTCTCGGGTGCAAAGCTGTTGATTTCAATCGACGACCCGTTCGTTATGGAGCAGATAAAGAATCTAAAGGAGTCATGCCCCACGCTTGAAAACATCGCGGTCGTAAGCGACAAGCCTCAAAGCGAATACCTTGATTTTGACCGTGAATTTATTAGATGCGAAAAGCACGAGTCATACAGCGGTCATAAAAACACCGACGAAATGATTATTTACTTCACGTCGGGAACGACAGGTTACCCGAAAATGGCAATACACAACCGCACATATCCCTTAGGGCATATTATAACGGCAAGGTATATGCAGCGCGTGCAGAACAACGGGCTGCACCTTACCCAGGCCGACAGCGGCTGGGCAAAATTCGGCTGGGGAAACATTTATGGTCAGTGGATTTGCGGTACCGCCATTCTCGGCTATGACCCCGTCCGTTTCCACACGCATAATATAATGGAAGTGCTGGAGAAGTACAAACCCACCTCGCTTTGCATTCCCCCGACGATGTACAGATTCCTCATGCACGACGGGCTTATGAAAAAACACGTCGAGTCCGTTAAATGGTTTTCGACGGCAGGAGAACCTCTTTCCGGCGAGGTCAATAACAAATTTTACGAGATATCGGGGCATTACATCCACGAAGGCTTCGGGCAGAGCGAAGGCACGCCGATAACCTGCGGCTTCGAGTGGCTTCCCATCCGCCCGTCGTCTATGGGTAAGCCCTCCCCTCTTTACAACGTCGCAATAGTCCGCTCCGACGGTACGTTATGCGACCGCGGCGAGGAGGGCGAAATAGTGATGTATGTGGGTAAGGGCGGACAGGTAGGTCTTCTTTCAGCGTACAGCGTCGAGGGCGATACATATTGCCCGTTTGCCGACGGCGTTTACCATACCGGCGACGTCGCCTATGAGGACGAGGAGGGCTACTACTGGTATGTCGGCCGCAACGACGACATGATAAAGTCCTCCGGCTACCGAATCGGACCGTTTGAGATTGAGAGTGTTCTCAACACGCACGAGGCAGTCAAGGAAAGCGCAATAATAGGCTGCCCCGACGAGCTGCGCGGCCAGATAATCTGCGCCGTCATTGTGCTTACAAACGGTTACGAGCCGTCCGACGAGCTGACAAAGGAGCTTCAGAACTATGTAAAGAAGCTTACGGCTCCATACAAATATCCGCGAAAAATAATATATATCGACGCTATTCCGAAAACGACCTCGGGAAAAATTATCAGAAAAGACCTCCGTCCCCTTGTTGTTGATTAATTGACTGAATAAACGCTCTGTTTTCCGCCTATACTTTCGTCACGAAGGTAAGGCGGATTTTTATTTTACAGGAGAACATATCATGAAAAAAACAACAGAATCCATCAAAAAAACCGCAAAAAAAATCACAAAGCTTGAAATCTCTATTCTCATGGCATTAATAATCACATTTTCATTCAGCCTTGTACGGTTCGGGGATGTCTGCGAAAACATCAGGGAAAACGTTTTGCGACTTCATGTAATAGCAAACTCCGATTCGGACAACGACCAGAGCCTCAAGCTTCTTGTGCGTGACGCAGTGCTGACAAAGGGCGCCGAGCTGTTTGACGGCAGCGTCAACGTGAACAATGCCGCAAATAAAATCGTCCCGAATATCGGGCTGCTTGAAAAAGCGGCGCTTGAGGTTATCCGTGAAAACGGCTACGATTACGGCGTAAAAATCACCGTCGGAAAGGAATTTTTCAACACAAGGAGCTACGGAGAGCTGACTTTCCCCGCCGGCGAGTACGAGGCGGTGAGGGTAATTATCGGAAGCGGCGAAGGTCATAACTGGTGGTGCGTGATGTTCCCGCCGATGTGTCTGCCGGCGGCCTCCGACACCTCCGTTTACGCTTATCTTAACAAGGACGGCGTAGCCGTGATAAACAGCAGCCCGAAATACGAGATAAGGTTCAGAGCTGTGGAAATTATTGAAAAAGCCAGGTCATATTTTAATGGAAAAGCTTGAGAACGACGCGGATATATGATATAATACAATCACTTTAATGCGTTAAATTAGCGCTGAGAGGGTGATTGTCATAAAAAAGTCAATTAACGCGTGGACCGTCGACAGAGAAACAGGCTTTGAAGATATGTTCCGTCAGGTTAAGGAAGCCGGTTTTGACGGTATCGAGCTGAATGTCGACCGCGAGAATTCGTCCGAGCATTCGCTCGGTATGAGCAACGACTCAAAGCAGCTTGCCGACATTAAGCGCATTTCGGAAAAATACGGTTTGCCTGTCGTCAGCATTTCTACCTCGCTTTACGGGGGCAAGCTCGGGTCACCTGATAAAGCCGTCCGCGCCGAAGCGCAGGCACTCCTGCTAAAGCAGCTTGATTGCGCCGCCGCTCTCGGAGCCGACGGTATTCTTGTTGTGCCCGGCGTGTCCGGCAGAAGCGTATCGCTCCTTGAAGCGTGGAACAACTCCCTTGAAGCGTTGTCCGAATTAAAAGGCGAAATTGAAAAACGCGGAATATATGTAGGACTTGAAAACGTATGGAACGAATTTTTCACGTCCCCGTTTGACATGTGCAAATTTATCGACGAGCTTAACTGCAAATACTTCTGCGCGTATTATGATGTAGGTAACGTCGTAGCCTTTTCCTCAACCGAAAACTGGATTGAGGTACTCGGAAGCAGAATCAAAAAGATTCATTTCAAGGACTTCAAGAGAAACGGCGGTATTAATTCCGGCGGCACATGGCAGGACATCACAAAGGGCGACGTTAAATGGGACAGAGTAATAGCCGCATTGCGCAAAGCGGGCTATGAGGGCTACCTTACCGCCGAAGTCTTCAAGCAGGATGAGGAACAAAGCTTTGTCGACTATTACCGTGAGGTTTCAAAACAGCTTGACGACGTTTTGTCAATGTAATAATCATAACAAATAAAAGGAACGTGATACAAATGAAAAAGCTTGCAATAATCGGTTGCGGCGGCATAGGTACATATCACATGAGCCATTTTATCGGCTTTACCGACCTGATTGAGTTTGCCGGCTTCTGCGACCTTATTCCCGAAAGGGCGGAGTGCTTTGCCGACGAGGTGGGATGCGGCAAGGTATTTACCGATTACCGTGAGATGCTTGACGACGTCAAGCCCGACCTTGTCTTTATCTGCGTCCCGCCCACGGAGCACGGGAAAATCGAATTTGACCTGATTGACCGCGACATACCTTTTTTTGTCGAAAAGCCTCTTGCCCTCGACATGGAGCTCGGCCGCGAAATCCGCGACAGGGTAATGGCAAAGGGACTGATAACAGCCTCGGGCTTCCAGTGCCGTTACAGCAATCTTGTTGAACCGTCCGTCAGCTTTATGGAGGAAAATGAGATAGTCTTTATCGACTGCACAAGAATGGGAGGCATTCCCGGCATACCGTGGTGGAACAAGAGGTCAACCTCAGGCGGTCAGATTGTCGAGCAGACAATACATCAGTTCGACATAATCCGCTACCTTTACGGCGAGCCGGACACCGTCTTTACCTTCGGAACACGCGATTTTATAAGGGATGTTGAGGGCTTTGACACCGAAAGCCTTTCAACTACCGTAGTTAAATTTAAGAAAGGCGCGCTTGCCGCAATTTCAACAGGCTGTTACTGCCAGAACGGTTCAAGCTACGACAGCAAGATTATATTCAGCGCCAAGGACAAGAGAGCAGAGCTTAAAATCCTCGACAGCTTTAAGATTTTTGAGGAAGCCGCGAAAAAGCAGAGCGACACCGAGGGCTTTGTTATTAAGAACGACGGCGGTCTTGCCGGCGGCGAATCGGGCGAAACTGTTTACAAGCAGGTCGGCGACGCGGGCATTCTCTGCGACAGAACATTTATCGAGGCCGTTATTTCGGGCGACGGTTCAAAAATCCGCTCGCCGTATGAAGACGCGCTCCGCTCCGTGGAGTTTACTCTTGCGTGCAACCAGTCCATGGACACCGGTCTACCCGTGAAAATTTCCGGTGATTAATTTATTATATGGAGGTTTGTGGTATGTCAGGTTTCTTTTACAGGTATAAGCAAATCGTATCGCTGATTCTCGCTTTCTCGATGATGCTCGGCGGGCTTGTCGTAAAGCTGTTTGTTCCCCTGCCCGATGACAATTACGAAAATTATATGGCGAGATATAACGAAAGAGACGTCTATAAAAACACGTTTGAAGCGGCTGTCCCTCAAACCGAAGTCGCCGGAATGGTAAGGGCTCATTATGCGTCGCCTCTCCCCGAGGGTAAAACGGAGAAGAAGGCAATAATAATCGGCTATGACGGCTGCCGCGCCGACGCTATTGACCTCACCTTCGACACGGGCGCGTCTTATATGCTGCTCAAAGACGGCGGCCACGCATATGTCGCCTATTGCGGCGGAGTAATGCTTCCCGACGACAACACGCAGGACACGTCCACCGCACCGGGCTGGTGCTCTATACTTACTGGCGAATGGGCTGATGTTCATGGCATTACGCGCAACGATATGCCTAAGAACAACGACGACGCGCTGACGATACTTACTACGCTTGTCGAGGACGGAACTATAGACAGCTCCGCCTTTTACACTATGTGGAAAGGCCATTTTACCAATGAAAACTCAACATATATTAACGAAAAGAAATACTGCGAGGAAAAAGGGTTGGACGTCACCTACAGCCTGTCAAGTCTGAACATCCCTACGGCATATGAAACTATAAAGGACATACGAAAAGATCAGTGTTCCGACCTGATTTTCACAATACTTGAAGCACCCGACGAAACAGGTCATTTATCGGGTTTTACTCCCGATAACCCTGTTTACGCGTTCGGCGTTAAACTGAATGAAAGCCTCGCCGCTTTTATGATAGACAGCATAAAGGCGAGGGACACCTACGACACCGAAGACTGGCTGATTATCATTACAAGCGACCACGGCGGCATAAGCAAGGGTCATGGCGGAAATTCGCTTCAGGAGAGAATGACGTTTATCATTACAAACAAGGAGCTTGTTTATGACTAATGTAATTGCGCACCGCGGCGCAAACAAGGTAGCGCCGCAAAACACAATCCCCGCTTTTCAAAAAGCAATAGAAATGGGCGCCGACGGCTTTGAAAACGACGTTCATCTTACAAAGGACGGCTATGTCGTCGTATGCCACAACTACAATATCGACGACACCTCAAACGGCAAGGGCTTTATTGCCGACTACACACTTGAGGAGCTTTTAAAGTTTGACTTCGGCTCTTACTTCTCGGAGGAGTTCGCCGGCACAAAAATACCGCGTCTTGAGGATTTTCTCGATTTGTGCAGAGGGCTTAAGGTTATTAACATTGAAATCAAAAGCCCGAAAAACGGGCACAACGACATTGTGCGTAAAACAATAAACATGACGAAGGAATTCGGCCTGTTTGACAATCTTATAATATCAAGCTTTGACCCGAAAATCCTTGTCGAGTGCAAGGAAGTCGACACGTTGACTAAAACAGGTCTTCTTTACGACCCGAACAGCCCATACTGCGAGGAGATTTGCGACGATTTTGTAGCTTACGCGAAAAACATCAAAGCAGACGCCGTACACCCGTTTTACGGCATGGTTAACGGGGATTATATCGAGGAAGCGCACGACGAGGGCCTGATAGTCAACCCGTGGACGGTAGACAAGGATTTCGCCATTGAAAACCTTTTCGGATGGGGCTGCGACGGAATAATTACGGACGTTCCGGATTTAGCGCTTCAAATCCGCAAAAAATACTGATTCGTTTATGTAAAGACAAATCCCTGCATGTTGATTATACATGCAGGGATTATTTTTTCGAAGCAGGGGCGCACCTGCGTGTGCGCCCGAAGCCGGACATAAACGATGTATAAAATTGTGTAGGGAACGGTCTTGACCGTTCCGCATGATTTCAAT
>DCUB01000045.1:0-60020 GCA_002329365.1 Ruminococcaceae bacterium UBA1425 | reverse complement strand
ATTCTGAGCGAAGCGAAGAATCTAAACAATCAGTCAATCTTTATAAAGCTTTTCGCGCTGATTGTTATACCGTTGTATTCCGACGACTCGTCGTTGTAATTAACATAAACCACGGAGCCGTTTTCATATTCCGTGCAGTAAACTCCCTTTGTTTCGGTTTCGTAATTGTTCGTGATTCTTGTGTCGCGGAGGTCGCCGAGAGTATCGTTTGCCCTTGTGTAGAAAGCCGCAGCGTCGTTCAGCCAGTCCTCGTAAAAGAACGCATTATCATAGGCTTTTGTGTTTTCGTAGCACCATTCAAAGGACGGGCACGCGCCGTATTCTATGCATCTGAGCATTGCCGTATCGGCATCGTCCGAAAGATTAACAGGCTCACCGGAGTAATCAAGCGTACCGTGAATTATCATCTGAACAAACGGAACGGATTCGTAGCTGCCCTTTTTTTCGCCGGCGGACGGCGAAAGCGGCAGACCGACTATAACGTCTGCCTGCTTAACAGCATAAAAATTGCCCGTCTCCATCATCAGCTTACGTCTTGCCGCCAGCGAAGAAACGCTTGCGGCTAATATTCCGCTTGCCGTCTGTCTGTCGGTAAAGCCGTTTGAATAGTCGGAATAAAGCAGGCTGCCGGCGTCGTTTACACAAAAGCCGTCGAACTCAAGCCTGTTCGCGTCAGTCAGCAGACCTATTACTGCTTTTTCAATTTTGTTCAGGCGCATAACATGTCTGACGTATGAACCGGTGCCGAGCGCCCCTTTAAGTTCGCTCGGAACCGTCACTGTTGCCTTTTGCCCTTTTATATTGTCGGCGGCTTTTAAAGTCAGAAGCTTTTCGCCGTTCCATGTAAGCAGATTGACGTCAAGGTACAGGCTGTGTCCCTGTATAGAAGAATATTCCGAAAGCTCGTCAAAGCCTTTTTTACCTCCGAGCCTTTTCATAAGCGACAGTCTGCCGGTTTGGTTCTGATTCTCGCCGCCGCGAAGCGCTCCGATATATCTGATGTTGATGTTGTTTATACCCTTTGCCTTCATCCTTGAAAGCATGTCCTGAGCCTGCTCGAAGGACGTAAGGGTTTTAACAGCCTCAAGGCGTTTGTAAAGCCTTGAAACACCTGTTGACGCGCCGATGATATTAAGGTTAAACGGCAAATATTCTTCGTTTACAACGGTATTGGCTGATATTACCTTGTTCCTCATGAACTGCTCGCGGCATGCCGCCGCCATTCCCCCGTAGCTTGCGTTGCCGCCGCTCAAAAGCCTTACGCAAAGCCTTACTTCGTCAACGCTGTATGTGGGGTTTGTGTATCTGACGGTCTGATTACGGGTGTTGTCAACCGATGTTTCGACAAGCTTGAAGCTGACGCCTACCCTGTTGAATCCGCTTTTGCCCGTTGCCCTGTCCGCTGTAACTGTGGCGCAGGCGTCGCCGCGCTCTATTATTGTGACAAAGGCGCTGTCGCCCTGCTTTGCGCCGAATGCCGGAAATACTGCGGGGTAAGTATTTTCGCCGTATTCGTCGTCGCCGTACATAACAAAGCTTAGCGGCATGAATGTGCTGTCGGCTGACGCCGTCTTTATAACAGCTCCGCAGCCGTCGGGAACAAGTATGAAATCGCCGTTCTCAGCCTTATCGTCCGCGCCGAAAAACTCGAGCAGACCGAGTCTTTCAATTACCGCCGATTCATTTCCCGAAAGGTTTTTCCAGTTTGCCGTAACAAACAGGTTTCCGTCGCGCAAATCAAATTTTACGTTTACGAAAAATATTATGTCGCTTTTTGAAAAATCGCTCTCGTCAAAAAGGTTGTCGGCTATTTTCATTTTGTCGACCTTCGCGGCGGTTTTTTCGTCAACCGTTACAACATATTTTAAGTCGTAACCCGTAAATGTCGATTTGTCGCCCATTACGTCGCACGTCACGTTTTTGAAGGCAACGGAATTGTCCTGCGAATTCAGGTGATAAAGCGTGCCGCCGGCTGAAACATCGATAGTAAATGTTGCGGCGGAGTAGTCGTAATTCACATTTGACTCCGCCGGCAGAGTGTACCAGTATTTTTCCTTTTCGTTGTCATCGGTCAGTGCCGCGTAGTCCTCGACCTTCTCCGTAGCGTTTCGCTGGTAAAGCGCGACACCGTAGCTTTTGTCGTCGATATAAAGGCTCAAAAGGCCGGACTGCGCGACGGTGTCGTTGAAGTTTCCGGGATTTATTAAGTGTATGCTCTTATCGTAAACGACGGCGCTCTTTTCCGTTATTTTTCCGCTGAAAGATAAAATATCGGCGTTTTGCGCGTTGCCGCAGCCCGCAATAAAAACAAGCGCGGCGGCGACGCACAAAGCAGCCGATTTTTTTAGTAGGTTGAAATAAAAAATGCCGGGATGCCTTTTCAAAAGTCATGCTCCTTAAAATTGAGTTTATACGCCGCCGTATTCCCCGGCGCGTTTTGCTTCGATTACTTCCTTTATCATCATGTCCTTGATTTTCATAAGGCGCGTTGTGGAGCTTCTCTCGTTTTCGTCAAGCTTCATTGTAATATACTTTATCGTATCCTCGTACTGGGGAATCATAACATGCTCGAGAGCGTTAACCCTGCGGCGCGTTTTTTCGATTTCCGCCGCCATAAGCTGGCACGATTTTTCCACCTCGGCAAGGCGGAGCATCGCGGGTATGATTCCGGAAAGTGACAGGACGGCAAAATCAAGGTCGCCTGATGTGGACGCGAAGCCGTAGGAATAGATGTCGTGCGCGTCGGCGGTTTTAAGCTTTGGCGTGAACTGCGGTATTATGACGCTCATTACGTTTTTTTCAGAAATCTCAAGGCTCATAGACTGCGACGGAAGCATTAAAGCGACATTCAGAGCCTTGTCGCTCATAACGGAGCGGGCGACGGACATGTGAAGATTCGCTTCCCTTATCCCCGCCTCAACCTCGCGCCTGAGCTTTTTATTTTCACGCACAAGCTCAAGGAAAATCCGCATAAGCTCGTCGCGTTTGTCCTTCAGGAGCTTGTGCCCCCTTCTCGCCGTGACAAGCTTTCTTTTAAGCTTTGTAAGCTCCATTCTGGTGGGATTCACGTTAAGCAATGACATTGTATCACCGTCTTAAATAAAATGCGGATATAGTCAGGCGTCGTAAAATTCGTCGAGCAGCGTATCGCTGATGCGCTTTAACTCGCTGCGCGGAAGAATTCTTAAAAGCTTCCAGCCCAAATCAAGAGTTTCTTCAATTGACCTGTTTGTGGTAAAGCCCTGCGAAACATACTGCTTTTCGAACTCGTCGGAAAACTCGGCGTACAGCTTGTCGATATCCGTCAGCGCCGCCTCGCCCAGAATAACCATAAGCTCCTTTGCGTCCTTGCCCCTCGCGTAAGCGGAGAAAAGCTGGTTCATCGTGTTTGAATGGTCGCGCCTTGTTTTTCCCTCGCCGATGCCCTTATCCTTAAGCCTTGAAAGCGACGGGAGAACGTCGACAGGCGGTGTTATACCCTTCCTGTGAAGCTCGCGGCTTAAAATAATCTGGCCTTCCGTTATATAGCCCGTAAGGTCGGGAATAGGATGTGTTTTGTCGTCCTCGGGCATCGATAGGATGGGAATCATCGTTATGCTGCCCTTTTTGCCCTTTTGCCTGCCCGCGCGCTCGTAAATGGACGCAAGGTCAGTGTACATATAGCCGGGGTAGCCGCGCCTGCCCGGCACCTCCTTACGCGCGGCGGAAACCTCTCGCAGCGCGTCGGCATAGTTTGTAATATCGGTAAGAATGACAAGCACATGCATATCCCTGTCGAAGGCGAGATACTCGGCGGCAGTCATTGCCATTTTCGGCGTTGCTATGCGCTCTATGGCAGGGTCGTTCGCAAGGTTTGAGAACACGACTGTTCTGTCGAGCGCGCCTGCGCTTTTAAAGCTTTCGACAAAGAAGTTTGACTCCTCAAACGTTATGCCCATGGCGGCGAAGACCACCGCGAAGCTCCCGGCTGCCCCGAGAACCCTTGACTGTCTCGCTATCTGCGCCGCGAGGTCGGCATGGGGAAGACCGGACGCCGAAAATATCGGCAGTTTCTGACCTCTGACGAGAGTGTTAAGTCCGTCAATAGCCGAAACTCCCGTTTGTATAAACTCCTCGGGATAGCTTCTTGCGGCAGGGTTCATAGGAGTGCCGTTTACGTCAAGCCTTTTTTCGGGAATGATTTCGGGACCTCCGTCTATCGGTCTGCCCAGCCCGTCAAAAACCCTGCCGAGCATATCCTCGGAAACGCCGAGCTCCATCTGCCTGCCGGAAAAACGCACCTTGCTGTCGGAAAGGTTGATTCCGGCGGAGCTTTCAAAAAGCTGTACAAGCGCGTTGCTGCCGTCAATCTCAAGCACTCTGCAGCGGCGTTTTTCGCCGTTTGCAAGCTCTATCTCGCCAAGCTCGTTAAAGGTGACGTTTTCGACCTCGCGTACAAGCATAAGAGGACCTGATATTTCTTCAATCGTTCTGTATTCCTTCGGCATTAAAACTCCTCCTTTGACGCGAGCGCCTCGCTGATATCGCCGCTTAGCATATTCTGTATACGCGCGTATTCTTCCTCTATCTTATCCTCGCTTACATATTTGAAGCGTCCTATTGCTTCGCGCGACGGAATATTAACAAGCTTCTCAATGTCGGCGCCTCGTTCAAGCGCCTCCGACGCGCTGTCGTAGTAGCTCAGGACGGATTTCATCATAAGGTACTGCTTGTTCAGAGACGTGTATGTGTCAACCTCGTGGAAGGCGAGCTGGTGCAAAAAGTCCTCGCGTATGCTTCTTGCCGCCTCCATTTTCAGCCTGTCGGGCGGCGAAAGCGCGTCCATGCCGACAAGCTTGACTATCTCGTCGAGCGCGGCTTCGTCGGAAAGCAGCGAAAGCATGCGGCCGCGCAGCTCCGTCCAGTCGGGGGCTGCGTTTTTGTTGAACCACTGGCCGAGAGAGTCGGCGTAAAGCGAGTAGCTTGTAAGCCAGTTTATAGCCGGGAAATGGCGCTTATATGCAAGATTAGCGTCAAGCCCCCAGAACACCTTGACGATTCTTAAAGTAGCCTGCGAAACAGGCTCGGAAATATCGCCGCCCGGAGGGGAAACGGCGCCTATTACCGAGAGCGCGCCCTCGCGCCTGTCGGAGCCGAGTGAAACAACATAGCCTGCCCTTTCGTAAAACTGCGCAAGCCTGCTGCCGAGGTAGGCGGGATAGCCTTCCTCGCCGGGCATTTCCTCAAGCCTGCCCGACATCTCGCGCAGAGCCTCCGCCCAGCGTGAGGTGGAGTCCGCCATCAGCGCGACTGAATAACCCATGTCGCGGAAATACTCCGCTATTGTAATGCCGGTGTATATCGAAGCTTCGCGCGCGGCAACGGGCATATCAGACGTGTTGGCTATCAAAACGGTGCGCTCCATAAGCGATTTGCCGGTATGCGGGTCGATAAGCTCAGGGAACTCGTTTAAAACGTCGGTCATTTCGTTCCCGCGTTCGCCGCAGCCGATATAAACGACTATGTCCGCCTCCGCCCACTTGGCAAGCTGATGCTGTGTTACAGTCTTTCCGCTACCGAACGGGCCGGGAATGGCCGCGACGCCGCCCTTAGCTATCGGGAACAGGGCGTCGACAACACGCTGACCTGTAATAAGCGGCTTATCGGGCGAAAGCTTTTTCCTGTATGGTCTGCCCCTTCTGACGGGCCACCGCTGAAGAAGCGACACGGGAAATCCGGCACCGTCGGCACCCTCTATGACGCATACGGTATCGGTTATTCTATAATCGCCCTCGTTTATTGATTTAACTGTGCCTGCGACACCGGGTGCAGCCATGATTTTATGAAGAACGACTTCTGTTTCGGCAACGGTGCCGAGCACGTCGCCGCCCTCTATCCTGTCGCCCGCTTTGACAGAAGGAGTGAAATGCCAGACCTTTTCCCTGCTCAGCGACGGCACCTCAATGCCCCTTGTGAGGTTATTTCCAGCAATTTTCCTTATTTCCTCGAGCGGTCTTTGTATGCCGTCGAATATGCTGCCGATAAGCCCCGGCCCGAGCTCGACGCTTAAAGGCAAGCCTGTTGACTCGACAGGCTCGCCCGTGCCGAGACCGGACGTTTCTTCGTAAACCTGTATTGATGCCCTGTCGCCGTGAATTTCTATTATCTCGCCTATAAGCCTTTTTTCGCTGACACGGACGACGTCGAACATATTAGCGTCGCGCATGCCCGAAGCTACGACGAGCGGCCCTGAAACCTTAGTTATTTTCCCAATGCTCATATACCGTTACCGTTTCCTTTCGAGAGATTTAATCCGGCAGAATATCGGAACCGACTGCCTGCTCCACTGTTTTGCTGACATTTTTCATGCCCATTCCGTTGTTTCCCCTGATTCCGGGTATGGGGATTACAGCGGGGAGCGTTTGTTCCCTGTAATGCTGAAGCTCCGCGCCGAGCTGCGAGGCGAGCTGTTCCGTAATATAAATGACGGCGTAACCGTTTTCGGCAAGATGACGCAGAACACGCGACGCGCCGGCGGCGTCCTCCTCGGGGAAGACGCTGAGTCCAATAGAGGCGAAGCCGTAAACGCTGTCTTTGTCGCCTATGGCGGCAATCTTATACATACGCCTTCCTCACCCTCTCCCTTATTACTTCCTCGGAAAAATTATTATTCTTCGCGGATATAATGATTCGGACATTTTTAATTTCCGTCTGCTTCGTCATGTAATACGACGCAAGCGGTCCCGCGCCGAAGGCGGCGCCTTTTTCGACGCTTGTTTTTTCAAAAACCGCTTCGTCGCACCACTTTTCAAAAGACGCGTTTCCTTTTTTAAGCGATTCCGAAGCGCCCGAGAGCGACGTTCCGTTAAGGTATGACGTTATATCAGCCCTGCCCTTTTGTGCCGACTCTATGAGCCTTTCGTTGTCAATCAGCCCGCTTTCGGCCATTGCTCGGCGCATAAACTCGGCGTCCTTGCCTGTTTCGGCGCTTCTTACGGCGATTTTTATATCCGCCGAGGCGCACGAGAGCCTTGCAATGTCAATCAGCACACGAACACCGCTGTTCTCCGCAACCTTTATTCTTTCTTCCATGGAATATTTATCGACAGTTATATCAATAAGCATACCGGCGCCGTGGCTTAATGTTGCAACCTCGTAGCCCGATATAGCCGCTTCGCGAAGATGCGCGGGAAGCAGGTCAAAGCGCTTTTCCCTGATTGCTTCCTCGATTAGCTTCGGAGGGGTAATCGACGGCTCGGAAAAAAGCCCTTTGGTACTCTCGTTCGCGACAAGGCATTTTAGAACAGCCTTGAGGTTATGAAAATCCTCGGGCATGATAAGCGCGTGTAAAACGCTTATATCGGGAGCAGCCTCGTTAAGAAGCGTCCACGCTTTTTTCGTCTCCTGCTCAAGCATCAGGGAGCAGTCGGAGCCGTTTTCCGGCACATTCCAGCCCTTGTCAGAAAGCATCCTTAACACCGCGTCGACGCTGTCGGCAGTGATAAGCTGCTCCGTCTCCTGCTGCGACAGGAGCGAAAGCTCGTTATATCTTATCTTTGCAACGCCAAAGGCGTAATCGGTGTCACGCAAGCGGTACGCCTCCCGTAAAAGTTTATCAGTCAAAAATAATAGAGCATACGCGCTCTTTTATGTCGTCGCGTTTTTCATACGCAAGCGCTTCAAAGGTGCAGTTTACGTCAATGTCGCCGTAAACGAGTATAAAGCCGCTGTCAATTTCGGCCGGCTCGTCCGACAAAACAATTTCATATCCCGCGGGAAGACGGGATACAACGGAGCCGATAAAACCCTCGGGCAGCCGTTTTAAATCGTCTGATGAAAGACGCATGACGCCCCTGCCCGCCCTCGCGTTTGAAACGGCAAGCTTTGAAAGTATTTCAAAATATTCCTGACCGTCAAGACGCTTTAATTCGTAGAGGGCGGTATTTATAACCTCGTTAACGGCTTCTATTTTTGCCTTGAGCAGCGTCTGACGTTTTATCTGCTGCGCCGACGACTCGCCTCTTTCGGTGATTTCGCGCGCCTTTTCTTCAGCTTCGTCAAGAATCTTCTTCGTCATCAGCTTTCTTTCTTCTTCCGCTTCCGCTTCAAGCTCTTTTGCCTTTTCGTGTGCGGCGGCGACAACCGATGCGCATTCCCTTTCGCTGTCGGCATTTATTTTATTAATTATTTTTTCTAACCCGGTCATTTAATCCGCACCTCAAGTAATCATTTTTCAGCCTATGACGGAGGAAATGCTGAATATGGCAAGAACGGATATGAGCAGCGAGAGCACCGCGTACGTTTCGACCATTGCGGCAAACGTTATTGCCTTGCCGCTTTCCTCGGGCTTCTTTGCAACAATGCCGACGCCCGACGCCGAAACCTTTGCCTGCCATATAGCCGACACATAGCCTCCTATCGCCATCGGCATGCAGGCGGCAAAATACATAAGCCCCTCGGAAAGAGTCAGGTCTGCCACGGAATCGCCGCCTATAACGCCGATTCTGACAAGCAGAAGAAACGCCGTAAGAAACCCGTACAGGCCCTGCGTGCCGGGAAGAATCTGAAGGATAAGCGCCTTACCGAATTTTGAGGGGTCCTCGGATACAAGTCCCGCTCCCGCCTGACCGACCATGCCGACTCCTTTAGCCGAGCCGATGCCCGCGAGCGCGGCAGCGAGAGCCGCGCCAAGTATTGCCAGTGTTAAACCAATTCCCATGTTTAGTCCTCCCTGATTAGATAGTATTTTGTATTTGCTTTTAACGGGGTAAAGGCCCTGCCTCCGCCCTCGTAAAATTTTGAGAAGAATTCGACGTACTGAAGCCTGTTTGTGTGCACATATGTTCCGATAAGGTTGATTGCAATGTTGACTGCGTGACCGAAAATGAAAACGACGACAAGCATAACCGCCTTTACGGTTTTGTTTGACGGCATGGTACCGAGAAGGTTTATAACGCTCGCAATTACCCCCGTCGAAAGTCCCAGAGCGAGAAGACGGGAATAAGACAGAATATCGCCGAGATAGCCGGCGCCTATGTTATAAAGCCCGTAAAGCCCTCCCCCGAGCTTGCCGAAAATATTTTTTGAGCTTCTGCCGGAGGTCAGCACCACAAGAGCCGCGCCCGCTATTGCGAGATATTTTCCTGTTGCCGTTATAGTAGGGTTGATATCAATTACAAACCCCGCGCCTAAAGGAGCGACGCCTGTAATAAGCAGATATACAGGAATTACGTCACAAAACGCGGCAAACCTCTGACCGCTTTTCCAAAGCATGTAGAACTTAACGCCGAGACCGACAAAAAGATGTATAATACCGAAAAGGAACGAGAAAAGCATCATCTTCATCGGGTCGTTTACAGGCTCGAACCAAAGCGCGAGACTCGGAAGCTTTTTGCCGAAGAACTGGAGAGATACAACCTGTGCGATGTCGCCGAACCAGCTTCCGAACAGCGCTCCCCAGAAAACAGTCGAGATGCCGCAGTAAAGGAACATGTCGGTTGTTTTTTTCATTTTCGGCGACAGCTTCAGCTTCGCTTTTGCGATTAACATCGCTATGACCATAATAACGCCGTATCCAGCGTCGGAAAGCATTATGCCGAATAAGACATAATAAAAGAACGCCATAACGGGGTTCGGATCCACGTCGTCCCTGCCGGGCAGGGAGTACATTTCCGTTACCGACTCGACCGCACCGCTGAAACTGCCGTTTTCGAGCAGAACGGGCGTTTTCTCGTCCTCGTCAGGCTCCGATACGCTTACCGCGGCGGCAAATGATTTTTCGATTTTTTCCGAAAGCTTTGATGCCCTGTTCGCCGGAACAAAGCCCTTAAGCGCTAGGAATCTGTTGTCTGCCGCGACGTTTGCAAGCTGACTGTATTTATCACGTCTGACGGTATAGTAGTCTATTGCGAATTCCACGTCCGGGCGAAGCTTTGCGTAACCGGCAATCATCCGCTCGCTTTCGGATATTTCGGCTTTCAATTCTTCTATCTGCTTTCTATAGCGTTCATACCGCACACCCGGCGGGTGCTTTGTCAGATCGGATGGCCGGACAAAACCGAGCGCGCGCAAAGCCCGTTCGGCTTCCTTTGACTGCTCCTTTCCGCAAAGCAGAAAAACGCATGTCTGGTCGCGGGAGGATGAAATTATCTCCGCGGTTATTTCAAGCTCAGGCGACTCGGAGCCTATTGCCGAAAGCAGGCCCTCAAGATCGTATTCTCTCGGAAAAGTACCGATAAACGCCGTTGTTGTTTCAGTGCCCCTTAACTGCATGGGAACGTCGAGCGCGAGCCACGGCTTAAGCTGCTCGGAAAGCGTACGGATTCTCGCTATCGAAGCACCGTTTTCTTCGATTTTCCTTGCCTCGGAGTTAATCTTCATGCACTTCGCTATAATTGCGTCAACATCCCCGGATTTACGCTCGTATTCCGCGACCGATATTTCGATGCCGCCGTTTAATGACTTAAGAAGCGATTTCTTTTCCGGGACGTATTTATCAAGGCTTTTTAATGCGTTTCCGGCTATGGCAAGAGTTTTTTCAAACTGCGAAACGCTCGCGCTGACGGAAAGCCTGCTGAGCCTGCCGTCCTCCTCGAACTCGGTAAGCTCTACGGAGCCGCTGCGCTGGAGCAGGTCAATAAGACTGCGGCTGTCCTCTATCGCGCATATGACCTCTATGCGTTTCATTTGCTGTTTTGCCATAATGATTTTCCCCTCCCCTGCAGGAAGCTTGTACTGTAAATATTTATACAATAATTACGATAAAACCTTCAAAAACCTTAGGTCGTCGAGGATGCATACCCCTACAAAAATGTGTGAATGCCATATTTAAGGTGTTACGGAGCAGCAGGTAACGGTCTTGACCGTTCCGCGGGTTTTTGTGAAGCTTCGGACACGGCGCGCCGTGTCACTACGACAAACCGGTATGCAAACTTTTCGGAACGCATGAATGCGTTCCCTACGGGCTTAATTTCCTTAAGGCATGCACGAAAAAAAGCCCTGCGTTCAATTATGAAAGAATAATCGAAAGTACGGCTTTTGTAACCTCGGGCTGCTTCTCTTTAGCCGACGTCTTCATTTTTTCGCCTGCCAGCAAAGCCTCGCGCTCCGCCCTGACGGCATTTTCCCTTGCCACTCCCCCGGCGGTGTCGATTATGCGCCCCGCCTTGATTCCGGCCTGATTTTTAGCGGTAGCGGCGGCTTCGGCAATGCGCTGTTCCGCGGCGGCTATTATTTCGTCAGCCTTAAGCTTTGCCGCCTGAATTGCCTGCTCCGATTTTTCTTCGGCAGCCTGCACCCTGCTGATCATTTCAGAAGCCATCTATACGGACAAACCGATTAAGCGCAAAAAAATAAACGGTTTGCCCATCCCACCTTTCGTTTGTTTTATGGTTTGTTATTTTATCACATTTTAGCAAAAAAATATATACATATTAGAAATATATAAAAATAATAACTCCGAAGGAATATTCGGTTAATAAAAAAAAATAAACAAGTAAAATGTGTTTGCTTTTGAAGGTAAAATATGATAAAATCTAGAATAACAATTATGTATTCATGGGATGTGTATAAGAATGCAAAAAAGGCACCACTGGGAAAGACCGGAGATTTTTCAGGAAAACAAGCTCGACCCGCACAATCTTGCGCTGCCACTCGGCGAAAACGACGGATTCAGCTTTGACAGTTCTTCGTACAAGTTTTCCCTTAACGGTACCTGGAAATTTTACTGGCAGAAGGGTTCCGATAATTTGCCCCCTTCGTATTACGAACCGGCGTTAAACGACAGCGGCTGGGACGATATTGAGGTGCCGTCCTTATGGCAGCTTAAGGGCTACGGAAAGCCGATTTATCTGTGTTCTTTTATGCCGCCGGCGCTTTCAACAAAGAAAAAAAGCATACCCTTGATCGACCATAGCCAAAACGAGGTCGGAATATACCGCCGCTTCTTTACGCTTCCCGACGAATGGCTGGGAAGAAGAATAGTCCTTCATTTCGGTGCTGTCAAATCGGCTCTTTATGTCTATATCAACGGAAATTACGTCGGCTATTCACAGGGCTCAATGACCCCCGCGGAGTTCGATATTACAAATTTCCTCGTTCTCGGCGAAAATCAGATTACACTGAGGGTAATGCGTTACAGCGACGCCACATATCTTGAAAACCAGGACATGTGGAATTTTTCGGGCATTTACCGCGAGGTGTATATTTATTCCGAAGACATTATAAGAATAGACGATATCGACGCCGAGGCAACGCTAACCGATACATACGACGACGGAGTGCTTGATTTGCGTGTAAGCATCATCAAGTCACAGCCCGTGCGGAGCATAGTAACATGCAACATTTACCTTGACGATAATATAATTCACTCTGAAAGCTTTGAAATTTTCGGAAAATACATTGTAGGTGTTAACCATATCGTCAAAAATGTCCGCAAATGGTCTGCCGAAACGCCCGAGCTTTACAACCTCACCGTGGTACTCACTTCTCCCGAAGGCTTCATATCAAAAAAGCGAATCAGAGTGGGCTTCAAGCGCGTCGAGATAATAGGCAACGTCTTTTTCATAAACGGGCGTAAGGTCATATTAAAGGGCGTTAACCGCCATGAATTCGACCCCGACTACGGCTGGAACGTCCCGCGCGAGCGTTATTATCAGGATTTATATCTGATGAAGCGCGCTAATATCAACGCCATACGAACAAGCCACTACCCTAACCATCCGTTCTTTTATGATTTGTGCGACGAGCTCGGTTTTTATGTAATGGACGAATGCGACCTTGAGTCACACGGAGTGCGGCGCAAAAATGTTCCGGGCAGCAATCCCAAATGGAGGGACGCAGTAATCGACCGTCTTGTAAGGATGGTTGTACGCGACAGGAGCCACGCCTGCGTCTGTATATGGTCGCTCGGCAACGAGGCTGGCGACGGAGTTAATTTCAAGCACATGTACAACACGCTCCAGCGGCTTCATACAAGGCTCCCCGTCCATTACGAAGGCGATTTCGACCTTTCTAAGTCCGATTTCATAAGCAGGATGTATCCGACCGAAAAAATTGTTTCGCGTCTGCGGAGCCAGGAGCCTATTACAACTTCTTTATTTGATAACATTGCAAACGCGCTTGCCGCCGACAACAAGCCCGTGCTGCGCAGCGCGTACAAATACAAGCCTGTAATCTACTGCGAGTATGCGCACTGCATGGAAAACAGTCTCGGCAACTTCAAGGAATATGTAGACGATTTTGAAAAGTACGACCACATGTGCGGCGGGTTTATCTGGGACTTTGTCGACCAGTCTATCCGAGTCTGTAAAGACGGCCGGGAGCAGTGGCTTTACGGCGGCGATTTCGGCGACAAGCCCTCAAGCTATTATTTTTGCGCCAACGGCATAATAGCGGCCGACAGAACGCCCCATCCCGCCTATTATGAGGTTAAACAATGTTACTCAAACGTCGCCGCGGAGGATGTAGACTGTAAAAACGGGGTAATAAAAATCGTTAATAAGAACTATTTTATTGACCTTAGCTATATTGACGTAAAGTGGTCGCTGACTCTGAACGGAGATACGCTTGAAAGCGGCATTATAGAGGCTCCCCCCGTCGCGCCTCAAAGCTCGCGTGAGTTTTCCCTGCCTGTTACAACTAAGGAGTTCGGCGCGGGCGAGTATATTTTAACGCTTTCATTTTGCATAAATAAGGCTACCCCGTGGTATGAAAAGGGCGAGGAAATCAGCTTCAGCCAGATTATTGTAAGCGACGTAAAACCCCTGCCGATTCTACCGAGTGGCAAGCCGTCGGTCAAAAAGAAAAACGGTTTGATAACCGTCACAGCGGGCAATACTACAATGGTTTTCAACAAAAAAACGCTCGTTTCGCTCGATTTCGGTGACGGAAACATCCTTTGCGGCAACAATCCCCTGCTTCCGAATTTTTACCGTCCCCTGACGGACAACGATATAGGGCTATTAAATTTTGTGCCGAAGTATCAGAAGTTAAATCCTCTTTATCATTGGCGAACGGCAACCAGGCTCCTTAGAAGCAGAGGCGTAAAGCTTTCAAAAAGAGGGAAAAACATCTCGGTTGCAATTAAATGGAGGTCACCTTACACAAGAGGTGTAGTTACAAACTTTGTAATATATCCAGACGGCTCCGTAATTGTAAGCCACACCGCAAAGGGCAGGTTTTTCCAGATGCTGAGAGTAGGTCTCAGGCTGTGCATACCTCTGCGCTACCGCAACGTTAAATGGTACGGCAGAGGCCCTCACGAAGCGTATATCGACCGTAAAACAGGCCAGAAAATAGCAATACATTCCGCCGACATTTCAGAAATGGGGCACATGTACATGCGTCCACAGGAAAACGGAAACAGAACGGACGTGCGCAGCTTTGAGATTACCGACGAAAACGGAATGGGCTTTGTCATAACAGGCGAAAAGCCGCTTAATTTCGGACTTCACGAGTATTCGGGGGAAAAGCTTGACAACGCACGCCACATACACGAGCTTGTAAAGGACGACTACCTTACATTGAACATCGACGGCTTTATGCGCGGCGTCGGCGGCGATTTGCCCGGTTCCGCCGCCTTGCACGAGCCGTATAAGCTATATCCCTGCAAAAAATACACCTTTACCTTTGAGATTAAGTCAAAATAGAGGAGGTAGAATTGTGTTAAATGTAATTCCAAAGCCATGTTCCGTTACATATTCCGCCGGTGTGCTGCGTCTTAACGGACGTAATCCGTCAGAGCTTGTTACCCGTATCGGCGACAAAACCGTTTTTCCGCAGGGTTACAGGCTTGTTATTAATCCCCGGGGAATAACGGCTGCCGTGTCGGACGACGCGGGATATTTCAACGCTCTTAAAACTCTTGAACAGATATGCTCCACGAGCGGTAGTGTGCTTCCCTCCGTTACGGTAGAGGACGCGCCGCGTTTTCCCTTCAGAAGCTTTATGATTGACTGCTCACGTCACTTTTTTAAAACCGATGAGCTGAAAGTAATGATTGACGCCGCGTCAAAGTTCAAATTCAATTATTTTCACTGGCATCTTACAAACGACCAGGGCTGGCGCGCCGAGGTTCCCGAGCTGCCGGAGCTGTGCGAAAAAGGCTCCGTGCGCGGCAGCTCCCATTTCGGAAGCGTTTACGACCCCAAGCCCTACGGAGGCTATTACACTGTTGACGAAATGCGCGACATTGTAAGCTATTGCCGCGACAGAAACATAGAAGTTATACCCGAAATCGACATGCCCGGTCACGCAACCTCCCTGATTGCCGCTTTTCCCGAGCTTTCCTGCAACGGCAAGCCGATAGGCTTAAAAACCACAGGCGGAATCTTCAAGGACATCCTTTGCGTCGGAAACGACAAGACGTACGAAATTGTTTTCCGCATACTCGATTCGCTGTGCGGCATTTTTGACGGCAGGTATTTTCATATCGGCGGCGACGAGGTGCCGAAAAACCGCTGGAAAAGCTGCAACAAATGCCGTTCGCTCAAGTCCTCGCTCGGGCTGAAGAACGAGGAAGAGCTTCAGGGTGCTTTTATGAACACCGTTGCCGAATTTCTGCGCCAAAAGGGCAAGAAGGTCATTATGTGGAACGAATGTCTTAACGGCAACAACCTTGACGAATCGGTTACGGTGCAGCTTTGGATGGATAAAACGGGCAACTCCGTCAAATGGGCAAATTCCGGGCACAAGCTCATTATGTCCGACTTTTACCATTATTACATGGATTATCCTTACGGAATGACTCCGCTAAAAAAGGTTTACGGCTACAACCCCGTCATAAAGGGGCTTGACCACACCGGCGCCGCTTCGCTTATCGGCATTGAAGCACCCATATGGACGGAGCATGTACGCACGCTTGACAGAATGACATATATGTGCTATCCGCGTTATATAGCTGCGGCGGAGCGCGCGTGGACGCCGGAAGACTTATGCGACTATGACGATTTCAAATCAAGGCTTAAAAAGCTTCTCCCCTCGCTTGACAAAAGAATCCGTTACGCGCCGGAGCAGAATTGGGACCCGCCGGGGCGTTCGCGCATAGACGAGACAGTTTCGTTTTTTATTAAAGCCATAAATGAAGATAATATAAAGAATTTTCTTGATTCGCGTTAAACAGCAAACTGCGATATCCGGTTATACCCTAAAACCTACGCAAAAAACTATTAGCTTAAAATTTACTGCGTAGGAACGGTCTTGACCGTTCCGCAAGGTATATAAAGCTTCAAACGGACACGGCGCGCCGTGTCCCTACTACCATGTATCACTTATACATTATAAGCTGCGATTATGATGTAGCCTTTTACATTTCTTGGGTCGTAGATGACACCGACCCCTACAAATTGAATGTCAAGATTAAGGTTTTACGGAGTGTTGTATCGGGCAATTCCCTTTTTTCGGAACGCATGAATGCGTTCCCTGCCATATTGTAAACTTTTTTCGGTTCGGCGGTTTATTTCACTATTTATTTTTCCCAATAAACAAGGAGCGCGCACACATGAAAATCAGATTCGCCGTTATGGGTCCCGGGCGCATTTCCTCTAAGTTTTGCGAAGCCGTAAGGCTCACAGACTGTGCGGAGGTTTACGCCGTCGCGTCAAAAAGCCTTGACAGGGCAAAGGCTTTGGCGGAAAGATTTGGAATTGCCGAATATTTCGGCAGCTACGATGAAATGCTCCAAAACGATGACATAGACGCCGTTTATATTTCCACTACTCATAATTTCCATTACGACAACATAAAGCAGTGTCTTCAAAGCGGCAAACACGTTCTCTGCGAAAAAAGCATGTGCGTTAACAGAAGCGACGCCGAGGAGCTTTTCGCGTTCGCGAAAGAGAAAGGGCTTCTGCTTGTCGAGGGAATGTGGATAAGGCATCTCGGCACGCTCAATAAGGCAAAAGCGCTCATAGCGGAGGGCGCCGTGGGCAGAATAATCCTTGCAGACGCTGTCGCCGGCTTTAAGGCGCAGGTAGAGCCGTCCCACCGCCTTATAAATCCCGCGCTCGGCGGAGGCGTGGCTTTCGACATCTCCGTGTACGCCATCGAGGCCGTTACATATCTCCTCGGAGGAGATATAAAAAGCGTTTCGGGCAAGGCCGTCAGAAACAGCGACGGGACGGATATTGTAAACAGCATAATTCTTGATTACGGCGACTATACGGCAAACATACTCACAACCCTCGCCGCGTCGCCGCCAAACAGCCTGCTTGTGGCAGGAAGCGAGGGGTATATCGTCATTCCCTCTTTCATAGGCGGCAGGGAGCTTACGCTTTGCAGGTACGGCGAGGAGCCGCAGAGCTTTTCATTTCCGTATGAAAACGGCTTTCAGTTCGAGATAATTGATTTTGTCGATTGTATAAGACGTGGCAGAACCGAAAGCGCAATAATGCCCGTGAAAGACACCATACAGTGCGCGGGCATATTCGACGTTGTTCTGAACAGCAGGTGACAGCAATGAACGGTAAACGAATCTGGGTAACAGGCAGCGCAAATATGGACGTTGTGATATCCGTCGACAGCGTCCCGTCCTCCGGCGAAAGCGTCGTCATAAAATCTCAGAGCCTTGTCCCCGGCGGCAAGGGGGCAAACAGAGCCGTGGCGCTCGCGCGGCTCGGCTGCAACCCCGTCTTTTCCTGCTGTCTGGGCGATGACGCTTCCGGCTCGTCACTTGCCGCGCTTTACCGGCTTGAGGGTATGGACATGTCGGAAATAACCGTTGTTGAAGGCTGTGGGAACGGAACGGCGTACATTTTTCTTGAAAAGGACGGTTCAAACAGAATTGCAGTCTTTCCCGGAGCAAACGACATGTTCGGCGAAAACAAAGTATCGTCGTTTGTAAAAAACATAGTCAGCGTTTCGCTCCTTTGCACCGAGCTTGAAATACCTGTTGCTTCAGTCGAACGCCTGATATACGAAGCCGTAAAAAATGATGTTCCCGTTATTGTGGACGCGGCTCCCGTAAAGCCCGACATCGAGCTTTCCATGTTTATGGGAGCTTTTATTTTAAGCCCGAACGAAAGCGAGGCTGAGGCTCTGACAGGAATTGAAATCGACAGCGGCAAAGCTGCTCGCGAGGCGTGTCGTATTCTTTATGACTGCGGCGTAAAATACGTTATTATAAAGCTCGGAAAAAAGGGTTCGATTTGCTTCGACGGTCACGGCTTTTTCGAATGTCCCGCTTTTGAAATGGCGGGCAAAGCCGTCGACACCACCGCCGCCGGCGACTCATACATGGCGGGGCTGTGCAAGGCTGTCCGCGACGGAATGGATATTGAAAGGGCCATGCGTTTCGCTTCGGTCGCCGCGGGCATAGCCGTTACGCGGTTCGGCGCAGTCCCCTCTCTGCCGAGGCTTGCCGAGGTGGAGGAAATGATAAAAAGATATCCGAAGGAAGCCGGCGTTAATTTGTAACATTCCGCGGGAGGTCAAATGGCAAAGCTGAACATACTGCATATAGCGGATTTCGGGGCCGCGAATCCCGGCAACTTTTTCGCAAGCCTTCTTGCTCTCGAGGACGAGCTCGAGGCGCTCGGAGGCTGTGCCGTTTATGTGCTGCCCGCGAGAGCCGAAAACAAATACTGGGCAAAGGACCTGCTGCACGACGGAAAAAAGCTTTTTTTTATGTCGGGCAGCATTGTTGCCGACGCTTCTATGATAAGGCGCGTAATGAACGAATACGATATCACGGCAATCCACTCGCATTTCGCGCATTCTTATATTTATCTCGCGCTGAGACTCACGCGGACCGGCCGTTTTAGAGAAATACCTTTCTATGTGCACGTCCACAGCCAGTACAAAAAGCAGCCAAACGCAATAAAAGATAAGCTTCGGGATTACATAATCTCCGAAGCCGAATATATATGTGTCAGCAAAAGCGTGTCGGAGCCCTTTGAAAGGCGCGGCAGGAGCTTTCGCGTTGTTTACAACGCCGTCGACTTTTCACGGCTTTACTGCTATGAAGACATCCGCGATAAAATAATGGCGGGAAGAAGCGGTAAGCTTGTTCTGATGTTCGGTTACGATTTCAGGATAAAGGGTGTTGACATAGCTCTAAAAGCTCTTGAAAAATTCGATACAAATCACCGTTTTACCCTCGGCATAGTCGTAACGAATCACCTTGACAGGGCAAAGACTCAGCTTGAAACGATGTTCGGAAAAATACCCGAATGGGTAAGGCTGCTGCCCGCAAGGGACGACGTAGCATCCTACTACAAGGCAGCCGACGTTTTCCTCTCGGCAAGCAGAACAGAGGGCTTTCCCTATGCGCTTGTCGAAGCCGCATACTGCAAAACACCGGTTGCCGCCGCCGACATTCCCGGTCAGAACGAGCTGCAATCGCCGAACATAACATTTTTCCGCCCCGTATGCGAAGCCTCACTTTTTCAGGCTGTTGAAGCAGCCGCGTCAGCCGGAGCCTCCGGCGAACAGGCAAGGGAATATGTTGTCGAGCGTTTCCCCATGAAAAGATGGACACAGGAAATTATAGAAATATATAACGGCCGGCAGGCAGAGAAAAACCGATAAGTTAATTCATATAAGCATTATGTCATCCTGCTCGGGACGAACCGAAATGTCCTCACGCGTTTTGAACAGATAGCCGTTTTCCTCAAGGATATCCATATGCTTCAAAGCGCAGCCGATGCCTCTGGCGACACAGTTTACGGGGTCGTCTGCAACCACCGTTCGGATTTTTGTCTTTTTTTCAATAAGCTTATCCATCCCGCGCAAAAGTGCTCCGCCGCCGGTAAGTATAATGCCCGTTTCCGAAATGTCCGCCGAAAGCTCCGGCGGGGTAATTTCAAGCACCTCGCGCACACCCTCCGCAATCTGCTGGAGATGCTCGCGTATAGCCAGAAAAACCTCTGTCGTCGATATCTCAAAGTAATCGGGCATTCCCGTAAAATAATTCTTTCCCTTTACCTGAATGGCTATTTCAGCATCGCGAATATGCGCGCAGCCGATTTTTTTCTTTATTTCTTCCGCCGTTATCTCGCCGATTATCATGTTCCGTTCGCGTCTTATATATCTGATGATATCGTCGTCAAAGGTGCTGCCGGCTATGCGTATGCTCTTTGAAACGGATATGCTGCCCATCGTTATTACGGCGATGTCGGTTGTGCCGCCGCCGATGTCGACTACCATAACGCCCTTCGGCTTGTTAAAAGCAACCCCGGCGCCGAAGGCTGCCGCCAAAGGCTCCTCAACAAGGCAGGCGCGCCCCGCGCCCGACGAGGTGGCAAGGTCAAGCAGAGTGCGCTTTTCAAGGCTTGTAACTGTCGAGGGCATGCAAATTACTATGTTCGGCTTAAAAATCCTGTTGCCGCAAATCTTTTGAAGATAGAACCTCAGCATACCCTGTGTTGCGGTAAAATCTGAAATAACGCCGTTTTTAAGCGGTCTTGTAACAGTAACGGAGTCGGGGTTCCTGCCTATCATCCTGTAAGCCTTTAATCCCGTCCACAACATCCTGCCGCTTTTTGTTTCGCTCGCTGTAACGGACGCTTCGGACAAAACGATACCCTTGCCGTCCACGTAAACAATTACGGACGACGTTCCGAGGTCTATTCCGATATTGATACCGAGCATCTGTTCACCGCCGAAAAAATCCTGCCGGATTTTGTCTGTTTATGTAATAAGACAAACCGTCCGACGATTATGTATTGTACTAAAATATAAACGTTATGTCAATGATGTTTTTTTCGTTTTGGCAACACCCGGAGCAACCTGAAAAAGCATTTGTAACAATTTGCTTGCATGTTTGAACTGTGATATATATAATAATAAAGCAGAATTTCTTAAAAAGGCTGTGATACTATGCTTGAAATAAAACCCTCTGAAAGCTGCGCATTTGACGAGATTTCTCTTGGCGAAGTCATGCTTCGTCTTGACCCCGGAGACAGCCGCATCAGAACGGCGCGCAGTTTCCGCGTGTGGGAGGGCGGCGGAGAATACAATGTCGCAAGAGGTCTGCGCCGCTGCTTCGGAATGAAAACGGCGGTCATAACGGCTCTTGCCGAAAACGACGTCGGGCGGCTTATAGAGGATTTAATCCTTCAGGGCGGCGTCGATACGTCGCTTATAAGCTGGTTCCCCTTTGACGGCGTCGGCAAGCGCACGCGAAACGGGCTTAACTTCACCGAAAGAGGCTTCGGCGTACGCGGCGCTCTCGGCGTATCCGACAGAGGCTTCACCGCCGCCTCGCAGATTAAGCCGGACGATATAGACTTCGACTATATTTTCAAAACGCTCGGCGCGCGTTGGTTCCATACTGGCGGCATATTCGCCGCGCTGTCCGACTCGTCTGCCCAGACGGCCGTAAAGGCGGTAAAAACCGCGAAAAAGTACGGCACCGTCGTTTCCTACGACCTTAATTACCGCCCCTCGCTCTGGAAGGACATAGGCGGTCCCGAAAAGGCGCGCGAAGTAAACCGCGAGCTTGCAAGATACGTCGACGTCATGATAGGCAACGAGGAGGATTTCACGGCCTGCCTCGGTCTTGAGGTCAGGGGCAACAGCCCTGATTTAAAGGAGCTTTGCGTGGACGGCTACCGCGAAATGCTGACTGAAGCCGTAAAAGTATATCCGAACATCAAGCTTGCCGCGACGACGCTGCGGACGGTAAAATGCGCCTCCGTCAACGGCTGGAGCGCGATTTGCTACGCCGACGGCAGGATATACACGGGGCTTGATTTCCCCGAGCTTGATATCTACGACCGCGTGGGAGGCGGCGACAGCTTCGCGTCCGGTCTTATATACGGGCTTATGACGGACGACGACCCGCAGCGGGCTTTAAATTACGGCGTGGCGCACGGAGCTTTGGCAATGACTACACCGGGCGACACTTCAATGGCGTCAAAAAAAGAGGTGGAGTCGCTTATATGCGGCGCCGGCGCAAGGGTACAGAGATAAAAAATAGAAAACAGATAAGTGATAAGCACATGCCTTGTCATTCAGGGCGAAGCTCAGAATCTACAAGCGTTTGCACTCAGGTTTTACGCCCCGTCTTTATGACGAGGCGTATTGTTTTATTGTTTATTCTCTATATGCAACATAATACAATAATCCGTATGAATGACAATAATTATAACAATTAAATGTTAAAAATGTTAACATTTTATTGATTTTTCAACGATACTGCGATAAAATAAGAAGATGAACTTTTATGTACAGATGTAAAAAGAGGAGCCGTTTTATGAAAGAGCCGGATAAGGTTTACTCACCTAAGGAAATCGAAAAAGAAATCTACGACTACTGGACGGAAAACGACTGTTTCCGTGCGGAGATTGACACTGATAAGGAGCCGTACACTATTGTCATTCCCCCACCCAATATTACAGGTCAGCTCCACATGGGACACGCCCTTGACAATACGCTTCAGGACGCAATAATCCGCCGCAAGCGCATGCAGGGCTATTCCACGCTTTGGCTGCCCGGAACAGACCACGCGTCAATTGCCACCGAAGCGAAGATTGTCGCCGCCATGAAGAAAGAAGGTCTGACTAAAGAGGACATCGGCCGCGAAAAGTTCCTTGAACGCGCGTGGGAGTGGAAGGAAAAATACGCGGGCAGAATCATAGAGCAGTTAAAATCGCTCGGCTGTTCGTGCGACTGGTCAAGGCTCCGCTTCACTCTTGACGAGGGCTGCAGTCGCGCCGTCAACGAAGTGTTCAAAAAGTATTACGACGAGGGAATCATATACAGGGGCAACCGTATAGTAAACTGGTGCCCGAACTGCAAAACAACAATTTCCGACGCCGAGGTCGAGTTTGAGGAGCAGCAAAGCTTCTTCTGGCACCTCCGCTACAAGCTTTCGGACGGAAGCGGCTATGTAGAGCTTGCGACTACGCGCCCCGAAACAATGCTGGGCGATACAGCCGTCGCCGTCAATCCCGACGACGAACGATACAAGAGCCTTGTAGGTAAAACAGTTATACTGCCCATTGTCCACCGTGAAATACCCGTAATCGCCGACAGCTATGTGGACATGGAATTCGGAACGGGCGTCGTAAAAATCACTCCCGCGCACGACCCGAACGACTACGAGGTCGGTCTGCGCCACAATCTGCCGGTTGAAAACATTTTTACAGACGACGCGCATATAGTGGACGATTATCCGAAATACGCCGGTCTTGACCGCTACGAGGCAAGAAAGGCTATCGTCAAAGACCTTGAGGCGGAGGGCGCGCTCGTTAAAACGGAGCCGTACGCCCACAACGTCGGCTGTTGCTACCGCTGCGGCAATTCGGTGGAGCCGAGGATTTCCGACCAGTGGTTTGTAAGGATGGAGCCGCTGTGCCAGCCGGCTATCGACGCTGTCGCCGAAGGAAAAACAAAGTTTATTCCCGACAGGTTTGCAAAGGTGTACAACCGCTGGCTTGAAAATCTGCACGACTGGTGCATTTCCCGTCAGCTCTGGTGGGGGCACCGCATACCGGCGTGGTACTGCGACGACTGCGGTCATATAAACGTTGATACTAAGGCGCCCGAGCGCTGCCAAAAGTGCGGCTCGACAAAGCTGCGTCAGGACGAGGACACGCTCGATACATGGTTTTCCTCGGCGCTGTGGCCCTTCTCTACGCTCGGCTACCCTGACGACACGGACGATTTACGTTATTTCTACCCTACAAGCACGCTCGTCACAGGCTACGACATTATTTTCTTCTGGGTTGTGCGCATGATGTTTTCGGGAATAAAGCATATGGGCGACGTTCCGTTCCGCACAGTCGTCATTCACGGGCTTGTCCGCGACGCTTTAGGCAGAAAAATGTCAAAATCGCTCGGAAACGGCATTGACCCGCTTGAGATTGTCGAGCAGTACGGCGCGGACGCTCTGCGATTCTCGCTCATAAACGGCATCTCGCCCGGCAACGACATTCTTTTCCGCGACGAGCGTATTATTTCCTCGCGCAACTTCAACAACAAGATATGGAACGCTTCGCGCTTCGTTATGATGAACCTGCCAGACGGCTACGGGTTTAAGGAGCTTCCGAAGGAGCTGAAGGCGGAGGACAAATGGCTTTTATGCCGTCTTAACGACACCACAAGAGAGGTAAACGAGAACTTCGAGAAGATGGAGCTCGGCATCGTATCGCAGAAGCTTTACAGCTTTTTCTGGGACACCTACTGCGACTGGTATATCGAAATAGCCAAGCCCCGCCTTTCGGACGAAAAGCAAAAGGGCGACGTTCTTGACATACTCGTATTTGTCCTTATGCAGTTCTTAAAGCTTATTCACCCGATTATACCGTTTATTACGGAGCGGATATGGCAGAGCCTTTCAGGAAGTGACAGACCGCTTATGCTCGAGCCTTATCCGCAGTACGACAGCTCCTTTGATTTCAGGCAGGAGGAGCGCGACTTTTCAATGGTTACAGAAGCAATTACGGCAATCAGAAACATCCGTACAAAGATGAAAATCGCGCCGTCAGTCAAAACAAAAATCTACATCAAGACCGACAAGCCCGATTTCTTCAATAGCTGCTCTTTTATGTTCTCAAGGCTCACAAACGACCTTGAATGCGCCGAAAGCTTCAATCTCGGCGACGTGAAGCTCATCACGGTCATAACAGACTTTGTCAGCATTTTCATTCCGATGAACGAGCTTGTCGACGTTGAAAAGGAGCTTTTGAGGCTTAACGCCGAAAAGGAAAAGGTTCAGGCAGATATCGACCGTCTGAACGCGAAGCTTTCAAACGAAAACTTTGTAACGCGCGCACCCGAACATGTCGTGGCGGCCGAAAAGGAAAAGCTTGACGCCGCACTGAGCAAATTAAGCGGCATTGAAAGCGGAATCTCTGAGCTGATGTAATTAGGAGGATTAATATATGCTTAACAAGGTAGACAGAACTTATGATTTCCTTGACAACGAAAAGGCGGTTGTTGATTTCTGGAATGAAAACAGGATTTTTGAAAAGACCGTTTCAAAAAACGACGTAAGCAGAAGCTACGTTTTTTACGACGGTCCGCCTACGGCAAACGGCAAGCCTCATATCGGTCATGTTCTTGCAAGGGTTGTCAAGGACGTTATTCCGAGATATAAAACAATGAAGGGCTATCATGTCGAGCGCAAGGCGGGCTGGGACACGCACGGCCTGCCGGTCGAGCTTGAGGTGGAAAAGCAGATTCACACAAACGGAAAGTCAGACATCGAGGCATACGGCGTCAAGCCGTTCATCGACAAATGCCGCGAAAGCGTCTGGACATATAAGGGAATGTGGGAAAAGATGTCGGAGCGCATCGGCTACTGGTGCGACTACGAGCATCCCTACATCACATACAACAACAGCTATATCGAATCCGTCTGGTGGGGCTTCAAAAAGCTTGACGAAAAGGGCTTGCTCTACAAGGGCTTTCGCGTTTCGCCCTATTGCCCGCGCTGCGCCACGGCTTTAAGCTCGCATGAGGTAGCGCAAGGGTATAAGGATGTAAAAACAAATTCGATATATGTCAAGTTCGCCTGCAAGGACGAGCCGGACACCTTTTTCGCGGTATGGACAACAACACCGTGGACGCTCCTTTCAAACGTCGCGCTTTGCGTAAACGAAAAATATGAATACTCGAAGGTAAAGGTCGGCAGCGAATACTTTTATATCGCTACCGAGCTCATAGGCGAGCTTTTCCCGGAATATGAAACGGTCGGAAAATTCAAAGGCACCGAGCTTGTAGGCAAGGAATATATACCGCTTTATGACTATGCAACAGGCACCTTTACCGAAAAGGCTTTTTACGTTACGGCTGACGATTATGTTTCGCTCGACACCGGCACCGGCATTGTCCACATTGCCCCCGCCTTCGGCGAGGACGACTCAAAGGTTGGCAAAAAATACGGTCTGCCCTGCGTAAAGCTTGTCGACTTTGCCGGCTGCTTTACAAAAGAGTGCGGTGTTTATGCCGGCAAGAGCGTTTTGGAGCACAACGACGAAATATCCAAGGAGCTGCGCGACAGAGGTATGCTCCTCAAGGTCAAAAAAATCGAACACAGCTATCCCCACTGCTGGCGCTGCCACAGCCCGCTCATTTATTATGCCAAGGATTCGTGGTTTATCGCCATGTCAACGCTTCGCGACGAGCTTGTCGCCAACAACCGCAGCGTCAACTGGTTCCCCGAAAATTTTAAGGAAGGCAGAATGGGCAATTTTGTCGCTAATGTAATCGACTGGGCTGTTTCGCGCGACAGATACTGGGGCACTCCCCTGCCCGTGTGGGTTTGCGCCGACTGCGGAAATAAGCACGTCATCGGCAGCATCGAGGAGCTTTGCAGCCTCACAGGCGCGCCGATGGATATCGACCTCCACAAGCCGCAGGTTGACGAGCTTACGTTTAAGTGCGATAAATGCGGCGGCGTTATGAAGCGTACGCCCGAGGTCTGCGACTGCTGGATCGACAGCGGCTCTATGCCCTATGCCCAGCACCATTATCCTTTTGAGAACAAGGATATATTCGAGCAGCAGTTCCCCGCCGATTTCATCAGCGAGGGCACCGACCAGTCAAGGGGCTGGTTTTACGCGCTTCAGGCGCTTTCCACTGCTATTTTCGGCGTGTCGCCATATAAAAACTGTATAGCTTTAGGTCTTGTCAACGATGAAAACGGCGTAAAAATGTCAAAGCATATCGGAAACGTTATCGACCCGTGGGAGGTGCTCGACCAGTTCGGCGCCGATGCCGTAAGGCTTTATTTCTGCATCGCAAACGCGCCAGTGGTATCTACAAGCTTCAACAAAACAACGCTTTCACAATTCCAGAACAAATTTATCGGCACTTTGTGGGCGTCGGCATACTTCTACACACTTTACAGCGAAATCGACGGCTTTGACCCGTCGAAATACCCGCTTGACGACTGCAGGCTCCGTTCGATTGACAAGTGGGTTCTCAGCAGAGTCAATTCTCTCGTCAGGAAAACAACGGCCGAGCTTGACGCTTACCACATCTTTGAGGCGACAAGGGCTATAAACGTCTTTATCGACGAGCTTTCAAACTGGTATATCCGCCGCAACCGCCGCCGTTTCTTCAACGCCGAAATGAACGACGACAAAATCGCGGCGTACATGACGCTTTATACCGTCCTTGAAATCCTTACAAGGCTTGCCGCTCCCCTCATACCGTTTATCACCGAAACGATATACAACAATCTTGTCGTTAAACACTTCCCCGACGCGCCCGAGAGCGTTCATCTTGCCGACTATCCCGAATATAATCCCGGGTGGGAAAACCTTTCGCTTGAGGAACAGATGGACATATCCTACAAGGCGGTCGAAATAGGCAGAAAGCTGCGCGAGCTTGTTCATATCCGCAACCGCCAGCCTCTCAGCCGGTGCATTGTAAACTTTGAAGGCGAAGTGACCTTAAGCGACGAGGAGCTTAACACGATTGCCGAGGAGCTTAATGTCGACGAGGTTCTGACCGGCGTCGATATGTCGTCGCTTATCCGTTACGAGATAAAGCCCCAGCTCAAAACGCTCGGTCCGAAGTACGGCAAGGTTATAAACGCTATCCGCGCGTATTTCAACGAGGATATCAACACCGAAATAATGAACGCCATAAATACAAATGGCATTTATAAAACAGTTATCGACGGAACCGAGGTCGAATTTACCGCCGACGACCTGCTTGTTACGGAAAAGGCTTGCGAGGACTATATAACCGAAAGCAATTTCGGAATTACAGTCGCCTTGAACACGGTAATTGACGACGAGCTGCTTGAAAGAGGCTATGTCCGCGAGATTATTTCAAAGCTTCAAAACCTCCGCAAAACGCTTGGCTTCAACGTCACCGACCATATCACCGTAACAGTCGAATGTGACGATTCGATTAAGAAGATTGTAGAAAATAATAAAGATTTTATCTGCTCCGAGCTGCTGGCAGAGAGTCTGACATTTGAAGCCTCTGCCGACAATTCCGTTGAATTCGAGCTTGACGAACACACGATAAAAGCCAGCGCGTTTAAAATATAACCTTTTGGAGTTGAAGAAATGAAAAAAAGCAAAACCGAAAGTCTGCCCGTAAACAGGTATATTCCTAAGAGGGAATATATGATGTATTCATTTGGCGCTTTGGGTCAGGGCATGATTTATTCCGTCATGTCCTCATACGTCAGCGATTTTTACACTAACGTACTTCAGCTTCCGCTCATTTTCGTGCTGCTCCTGATGCTGCTCGCGAGAATATGGGATGCAGTCAACGACCCGATGATGGGCATAATTGTTGACGCCAAGACCACAAAATGGGGCAAGATGAAGCCGTACATAATCTTCACCGCCGTACCGATAGCCGTGCTGACGTTTCTGATGTTCTACTATCCGAATATCGACAAAACAAGCCTGATGGTTTACGCGGCGGTCGTCTATGTTTTGTGGGGAATGATATACACTGTCAGCGACGTGCCGTTCTGGAGCCTTCCGAACGCCATGACGCCGAATCCCGACGAGCGTTCCTCACTGATTTCCTTCAGCAGAACGCTTAACGGTATAGGCTCCGCGCTTCCCATGGTGTTATTCTTCGTGCTCGGCTTTGTTCTTCCCAAGATTGCAAAAACCGCTAATCCTCTTGAACTGAACAAACTGAAATATATGTGTATAGCCGTTGTGGCAACGGCAGTCGGTATTATACTGTTCGTCAATTCTTACTTCCACATAAATGAAAGAGTAGTAATCCCGAACAAAAAAAAGGTTCCCGGCGAAAAATCAAGGCTCGGCAGGATATTTTCCTGCCGTCCTCTTATGCTCGTTGTCATTATGGGCGTTCTGAGCAGCGGAAGATACATGATTCAGGGGGCAGCACTGCATGTTGCACGATACGCGTTTTATATCGGCCCCGAACTGACACCCGATATGTCAACTGAGGTAAGGCTCGCTTACATAGAAAAAAGCATTTCATCAGTCAACACAATTTTCCTTATATGCGCCGCTGTCGGCTCGTTCGGCGCAATGCTTTGCATGCCACTTTTCACAAAGAGGTTCAGCTATAAACAGATAGTAATTTTCACATGCGTTGCCGGCTTTGCGGCAAGCATTGTAACAACGCTTGTCGGCTGGTTTGTAAGCCTGTATGCTTGTATTCCGTTTATCCTTATTTCAAGCATTCCTATCGGCGTTCTTAATATCGCCTCCTACGCCATGATAGGCGACAGCCTTGATTACATGGAATGGAAAACCGGCTTTCGCGACACAGCCCTCGGCTCGGCGTGCCAGTCATTCGTCAACAAGCTCGACAACGCGCTTGCAACTACGGGCATAATTCTTATGTATATATTAATCGGTCTTGACCCGAGTAAAATGCTAAGCAGCGAAATAGTCGTGGCGGCTACGGAGGTGGCGGCAGGTCAGCGTTTTGCCATGTTTTCGCTTGTTTCCATAGTCCCCGGCGTCAGCATGCTTCTTTGCTCCATACCGATTTTCTTTTATGATCTTGTGGGAGAAAAGCGTGAAAAAATCACACTGGAGCTTGCCGAAAAAAGAAAAGAGCGCGGAATTATTGTTGAGTAACATAATAAAATCAACAGCCGGAAAGGATTGTTTATATGAGCTATCTTGATTTCGACAAAAGCAGGCCGCTCGATATCATACCCATGGGCAGAATAGCAATAGATTTCAACCCCGTCGATTATTTCAAAACGCTTGCGGAAAGCGACACCTTTAAAAAATACGTAGGCGGCTCGCCGGCAAACATCGCCGTAGGGCTTGCGCGTCTCGGCATAAAGGTCGGCTTTATCGCAAAGGTATCCGACGACCGTTTCGGCGATTACGTTACAGGCTTTTTCGAAAACGAGGGTATAGACATATCGCATATCTCGCGGGCGAAAAACGGAGAAAAAATCGGTCTTACCTTTACTGAAATTCTGTCGCCCACAGAAAGCAGCATTCTGATGTACCGCGACGGAATCGCGGACTTAATGCTTCACCCCGACGATGTAGACGAGGAATACATAGCGTCGGCAAAAGCGATTCTTATAAGCGGCACAGCCCTTGCACAGAGCCCGTCAAGAGAGTCTTGCCTCAAAGCAATGTACCTTGCGAAAAAGGTTAACACAAGGATAATTTTTGACATCGACTACCGTCCGTATAACTGGAAAAACCCCGACGAAATTGCTGTTTACTATTCTATCGTAGCCGAAAACAGCGATATGGTTATGGGCTCGCGCGAGGAATTCGACTTAACCGAGGCTATCACCGAAAAGGGACGCGACGATAGAAAAACGTCCGAATACTGGCTTTCAAAAGGAAATAAGATTGTCATAATCAAGCACGGCAAGCAGGGCTCGACAGCCTACACAATGGACGGCAGCTATTCCATAAAGCCGTTCCCGGTAACGGCCCTCAAGTCCTTCGGCGGAGGCGACGGCTACGGCTCGGCTTTCATCTACGGACTGCTTGAAGACCTTGATATTATGGAATGCCTTGAGTTGGGCAGCGCTTCGGCGTCAATGCTCGTTGCTGCGCACGGCTGCTCGCTGTTCATGCCGACTTTAAGCGAGATTAAGACGTTTATAAAGGAGAGCAAGGAAAAATACGGCGACATGGTTGCCCGCGGATAGTTTTCAGTTTTAAGTGTACCGAAGGGAAATGATATAATGTTTTTCTACCCCGAATTTGTGAACGGAAAAAAGGTTTTGTCACAGATAAACGGCATAAACAGCGTTATGATGATGAACATCACTGTATATAAAATGAACAGCGGCGAAACCTTGAGCTTTACCCTACCCGACGAGGAAATGGCAATTCTCCTTGTCGAGGGCGACATAACCTTTACATACGAAGGCAAAGAGGAAAAGGCTTCGCGCGCCGGCATGTTCCTTCCGGGGCCTTACGCGCTCCATGTGCCGAAGGGCGTAGCTGTTACGGTAACATCGTCAAAAGACAGTGAGATAATTGTTCAAAGCACCGAAAACGACAACGTCTTCCCCTCAAAATATTACCGTCCCGAAGATTGCGAAAGCTTTGTTTCCTGCGACGGCAAATGGGAAAATACGGCAGTGCGCGACGTTGTTACGGTGTTCGACTACAATAACGCGCCGTATTCAAACATGGTTCTCGGCGAGGTCTACGCGCGTCAGGGGCGCTGGTGGAGCTATATTCCGCACAGCCACCCGCAGCCGGAGGTCTATTACTACAAATTCGAGCGTCCCGAGGGCTTCGGCGCCTGCTTCATAGGCGACGTGGCATATACAGTCAAGGACGGAAGCTGCGGCTGCTTCCCCGGCGGCGTCAATCACCCGCAGGTTACGGCTCCTGGATACCCGATGTACAACGTCTGGATGATACGCCATCTCCCCGGTAATCCGTGGACAGACCGTATAGACGACCCGGAATACACGTGGCTTCTTAACGAATAAATAAATATAAGGGCGTGATGAGCTTTGAAAAGCAGTATTAAAACCGTTCGCCTCACCGTCGGCGAGGCAATCGTCAGGTACCTCGACAATCAGTATACGGCAATCGAAAAGGACGGGAAGCTGATTGAAGCAAAGTTTACCGAGCTGTTTTACGCGGTTTTCGGTCACGGCTGCGTTCTCGGCGTCGGCGAGGCACTCTCGCAGGCGCAGCACTCGATAAAGGTCATGCAGGGCAAAAACGAGCAGGGCATGGCTCAGGCCGCTATTTCCTACGCCAAGATGAACGACAGGATGAAGATTATCCCTTGTATGTCGTCGATAGGCCCCGGCGCCGCCAATATGGTAACGGCGGCGGCTACGGCTACCGTAAACAACCTTCCCCTGCTCCTGTTCATGGGCGACAGCTTCGCCACGCGTCAGCCCGACCCCGTTTTACAGCAGGTCGAACAGCCGTATAATCCGACAATTACCACAAACGACGCGTTCAAGGCCGTTACGCGCTTTTTCGACAGAGTAACGCGCCCGGAAATGATTATGACCTCCCTCACAAACGCCATGCGCGTGCTTACAGACCCCGCAAACACGGGCGCGGCGGCAATCGCACTGTGTCAGGATGTTCAGGGCGAAAGCTTTGACTATCCCGAGGACTTTTTCAGAAAACGCGTTCATTACATCCGCCGTCAGAAGCCCGACGAATACGAGGTAAAGCAGTTAGCCAATGCCGTCAGAGAAAGCAAAAAGCCGCTCGTCATAGTCGGCGGCGGCGTGCGTTACAGCCTTGCCGGCGAAGAAGTGGCATCATTTTGCGAAAAGCACAACATACCCTTTGCCGAAACTCAGGCGGGCAAAAGCGCCATAAAATCAAGCCATCCTTTAAACCTTGGCGGTGTAGGCGTAACAGGAAATGCCGCCGCAAACACAATCGCCGCGGATGCAGACCTTATTATAGGAATAGGCACGCGTTTTTCCGACTTTACCACGTCGTCCAAATGGCTTTTTGCCGACGCGAAAGTTGCGGCAATAAACGCGAGCGCTTTTCATGCCGAAAAGATGGACGGCGTTTCAATGGTAGCCGACGCCGCTGAGGGCATAAAGGCGCTTGACAATTACCTCGACGGCTATAAAAGCTCGTATACAACCGAAATTGAGGAAGCTAAACGGCTCTGGGCAAAGGAAATGGAGCGTCTTACCTCAATTGTTTACACTGGCGACGGCTTTATCCCCGAAAACAAAACGCATATGCCCGACAGTCTTATTGCCTTTAAGGATGCGACGGGCGGAGACATATGCCAGACGACGGCTCTCGGAATTATCCGTGAGTTAATCCCCGGCAACGCAGTTGTCGTGGGCGCGTCCGGCTCGCTGCCCGGCTGTCTTGAAAGAATGTGGACGACCGACGCCGTCGGCTCTTACAACATGGAATACGGCTATTCCTGCATGGGCTACGAAATAGCAGGCGCCTTCGGCGCTAAGCTTGCCTGCCCCGACAAAGAGGTTTACGCGCTTGTCGGCGACGGAAGCTTCAACATGCTGCACTCCGAAATGATAACCGCCGTTCAGGAGGGCAAAAAGATTAACGTCCTGCTCTTTGATAACGCCTCGTTCGGCTGTATCAACAACCTTCAGATGAATCAGGGAATCGACGCCCTCTGCACGGAATCGCGTTTCAGAAACGGCGACGCGCCCATCAGGGAGGGCGAGTTTATGAACATTGATTACGCGATGTGCGCACGCGGCTACGGCTTTGTAACTTACACCGCAAAAACGCCCGACGAGCTGAGAGCGGCGCTTACCGACAGCCTTAAGCAGACAAAACCCGTGCTTATCGATATAAAAACGCTTCCGAAGACGATGACCGACGGTTACGGCAGCTGGTGGAACGTTGGCTGCTCCGGCGTTCCGAGAACTCAGCGCGCCAGGGAGGCGTTTGAGGATAAAAAAGCTCACCTTGAACAGGCAAGACGTTATTAATATAAATGAGGTGTTGAATATGGACCCGAAAAAAATAAAACTCGGCATCGCTCCGATTGGCTGGACAAACGACGACATGCCCGACCTCGGCGGCGAAATCACCTTTGAGCAATGCATATCCGAAATGGCTCTTGCCGGCTATTCGGGCTGCGAAATCGGAAACAAATACCCTAAGGACGCATCAGAGCTGCTTGAAAAGCTGAATTTAATAGGGCTGCAGATTGCTAACCGCTGGTTTTCGTCTTTTATTCTTACCGCTCCGTTTGAGGAGGTTGAAAAGGACTTCCGCACAAACTGCGAGTTCTTAAAAGATGTCGGCGCGAAAAGAATAGGCGTGTCCGAGCAGAGCCACAGCATACAGGGGCAGATGGAAACTCCTGTCTTTGAAAAAAAGTATGTCATGAACGAGGAAGAATGGAAAAGGTTCGCGGACGGTCTTTCAATGCTCGGCGCAATAGCTAAGGAATACGGCATTACTTTAACATATCACCACCATATGGGAACAGTTGTGCAGACCGAGGCGGAAATCGACAAAATGATGGAGCTGACAGACAGTAGCAGCGTTTTTCTGCTGTTTGACACCGGGCATTTAGCGTATTGCGGCGAGGACTACATGTCCGTGCTTAACAAGTACGCAAGAAGAATAAAGCACGTCCATCTCAAGGACATCAGACCTGAGGTTGTAAAGAAGGTTAAGGACGAGCATTTAAGCTTTCTCACCGGTGTCCGTCTCGGAGCGTTCACCGTGCCGGGCGACGGTGCCATTGACTTCAAGCCCGTTTTTGAGGTTCTTGACAAAAACGGCTACGAGGGCTGGCTTCTTGTGGAGGCTGAGCAGGACCCGTCAGTTGCAAATCCGTTCAAGTACGCGAAAGCAGCCAGAAAATATATAGCCGATACGGCAAATATATAAGGGGTGACACGATGAAAATTTTAAAATACTTTACAAACAACACCTTTTGCGAGTCAAAGGCTACGGATTATTACGAGGTGTATAATCCGAGCACAGGCGAACTTATCGCAAAAAGCCCGAAAATGACGCTTGACGAGGTCAGGACTGTTATCGGCAACGCGTCGGAAGCCTATAAAGGCTGGAGAAATGTGCCCGTTTTAAAGCGCGTTCAGATTCTTTACAAGGTTCGCGAGCTGCTTATAGAGCACATGGACGAGCTGACGGAGCTTTGCGCCCGCGAACACGGCAAGTGCTATGACGAAGCTATGGGCGACATATTGAAGGCAAAGGAGGGCACGGAGCTTGCCTGCAGTCTGCCGGTGCTGATGCAGGGCGACTCGCTTATGGACGCCTCCTCGGGTTACGACACCGTTACATACCGCGAGCCTTTGGGCGTGTTTGCCGGAATGGCTCCCTTTAACTTCCCCGCAATGATACCAATGGGCTGGATGGCACCTATGTGCATAGCGTGCGGCAACACCATTGTATTAAAGCTTGCGGGCGCCACTCCCCTCACCTCTTTGCGAATCTGCGAGCTTTACCGCGAGGCGGGGCTTCCCGACGGCGTGCTTAACGTCATCACCTGCGACAGGAACGTAAACAAAGAGCTGCTGATAAATCCCGAAATCAAGGGTGTTTCCTTTGTCGGCTCAACCTCCGTCGGAAAATATGTTTACAAAACAGCCGCCGAGGCGGGAAAGCGCGTTCAGGCTCTTTGCGAGGCAAAAAATCACGCGCTTGTACTTGAGGACGCAGCTATTGACAGAACAGCCGCCGGAATTGTAAACGCCGCCTACGGCTGCGCCGGCGAGCGCTGCATGGCTCTGCCAGTTGTCGTGGTACAGGAATCAATAGCCGACGAGCTTGTGGCAAAGATAAAGGATATAGCTTCCAAGCTGAAGGTAGGTCCGGCTTACGACAAAAGCTCCAAGCTTGGTCCCGTTTATTCCGCTCAGCACAGGCAAAGCGTTATTGACTGGATTAATAAGGGCATCGCCGAGGGCGCGGAGCTTGTGCTTGACGGCCGTAATATTACTGTCGGGGGCTATGAAAACGGCTTTTATCTCGGCCCGACTATTCTTGACAAGGTCACGCCCGAAATGACAGTCGGCACGTTTGAAATATTCGGTCCTGTGCTCTGCGTAAAAAGAGTAAAAACCTTTGAGGAAGGTCTGGAGCTTATGAACGCCAATCCGTTCGCGAACGGCTCCGTTATTTACACGCAAAGCGGCTATTACGCGCGCGAGTTCGCAAAAAACACGCACGGCGGCATGGTCGGTATAAATGTCGGCATTCCCGTTCCCGTCGGCATGTTCCCCTTCTGCGGTCATAAGGACTCGTTTTTCGGCGACCTGCACACGCTCGGCAAGGACGGCTTCCGCTTTTATACCGAAACAAAGAGCGTTACAACACACTGGTTTGACGAGCACGAAAAGAAGTCGACAAAGGTTTCCACATGGGACGGAACAATATAATAATGAAATGCCGCAGATTCCGAAAAAGTCAGTCAAACCTATTCGTCGTAGGGACACGGCGCACCGTGTCCGCTTAGATTATTTTTAATCCGCGGAACGGTCAAGACCGTTTCCTACGCATAATTAACGGTTTAATACCTGCTTTAAACACAGGTTTTTACAGTTCGGACCGCGTTTCACGTTTCGCAACTGACAAGATTATATAACAAGGAGAAATACAAATGATAAACGTTGGCATTATCGGCGTCGGACGCATAGGAAAGGTTCACGGCGAATCGATAACAAGGTATGTCAAGGGCGCTGCCGTAAAGGCTGTCGCCGACCCGTTTCTTACTCCCGAAACGGAGCAGTGGGCAAAAAACTTAGGTATTTGCGAGGTTTATACCGATTATCACAAAATCCTCGACGACAAAGACATAGACGCTGTTCTTATCTGCTCGTCAACCGACACGCATTCGTCCATATCGCTTGAGGCTATTGCGGCGGGCAAGCACATTTTCTGCGAAAAGCCCATAGACCATGACGTTAATAAAATCCTTGGGGTTAAAAAAGCTCTTGAAAATAGCCGGATAAAGTATCAGGTAGGGTTTAACCGCAGATATGACCACAACTTCAAAAAAACCCGCGCCGCAGTCGAGGCAGGCAAAATCGGCGAACTCAACGTTCTGAAGATATGTTCGCGTGACCCCGGCGCGCCGCCCGTAAGCTACATAAAGGTTTCCGGCGGTATTTTCCTTGATATGACCATACACGATTTTGATATGGTAAGATTCATGTCCGGCTCGGAGGTCGATGAGGTTTTCGCTTACGGCGCCGTGCTTGTCGACCCGGCTATCGGCGAGGCGGGGGATATCGACACCGCAGTTATCTCGATGAAGCTTAAAAACGGAGCTTTGGCAGTTATCGATAACTGCCGCCGCGCAAGCTACGGCTATGACCAGAGAGTTGAGGCGTTCGGCAGCCTCGGACAGGTTGCGATTTCAAACGACACCGAGTCGAGCGCCGTTATATCCGACGCGACGGGCGTTCACGCCGAAAAGCCGCTGCTTTTCTTCCTTGAAAGGTATATGGGGGCTTATGTGGATGAGGTTTCGGAGTTTATCGACTGCATAGAAAACGACAAGCCCGTAAGCGTGGGCATCGACTGCGGACTTGAGCCGGTGCTTATCGGTCTTGCCGCCAAAAGGTCGCTTGAAAAAGGCGTTCCCGTAAAAATCGCGGAAATCGCGGCGGAATACGGTTTATAATTTATATTTCATCTGCATAAAAAACGCGGAACGGTCAAGACCGTTCCCTACAAAGTTTATTTCCATAGCATGGAAAACAACATGTAGGGATTGTCTTGACCGTTCCGAAAAATAATGTCCCTTTTTATGTAACCGGCACGAATATCTTGTACACGTTGTCGTCATATATTTTTTTATATCCGTCATCATCCTCAAGATATATATACAGAATGTCGCCCGGGTTCACAAGCAGGTGCGTAAAATTATATTTTGCGAGGACATGGCGGTAATTCACATTCCCCATTTCCATATCGTAGTATTCCTGCATTATATCCGCCTTGCCGTTGTTTTCAATGCAGTAAACCTCGGCGCGGGCGTCGATATATGTTTTAAAGCCCATATACTGGGCATAATCGCCATCGTTGTAGCCTGTATAGAGCCTTACCTTTTCAGAATCTGTGTTTTTTAACAGGAAATCAACAGCATGTCTGCACTCTGGAAGCCCCGCCGATTCATCCTGCTTTAACATTCTTATCGGTATTATGCCTATCAGCAGTATGCAGATGAGAGATACGAGTATTATTCTTGTCTTTTGCTTTGAGCTTTCGGTTTTTGTTTTTGCTTCCGTCTGCTTTTCGTTCTGCTTTAAGTCTTTCAGATAGTACGCAAGGGGAAAAGTTGCGCAAAGCAAAAACAGGATATAGCTTCTGACGTTTGAAAGCGTCAAAAATGCCGTGCCGAGCGTAAGGAGAAAATAACGAAGCTTTGTTTCGCCCTTTCGGTACAGACAATAAATTAATACGACAACAAGAAAGGACGAAAAAATCATTATTCCGACGGAAGTCATTATGTTCGGCGGATACATCTCGCCGACGACTTTGCTTATTTCCTGATGACCGTACGACCGCAGAAGATATGTCATTGCGTCAATGCCGCAAGGGTTAATAAACCCTGCCGCGGCGGATATGACGGCGGCTACAACAAGCGGCAGCTTTGAGTAGCCCTCTCCCCTAACAAACAGCACCCTGAATTTAAAGGCGTCAACAAAAAACGGAAGCATTAATACAAAGAACATCATCCACATCGAAGCGTGAAGGTTAATAAGCAAAACGGAAAGGAACGGTAATAAAATCAACCATTTAACGCTTTTTGTTCGCGCGTATTTCTCAAGGGCAAAAATAAGAACTGCTAATATCAGAACGGTGAATATATAAGGCCTTGTCCTGTAAAAATAGGACATATAAGCCGCCGTTATGACAGTAACCCCGAACGAGACGAGGAAATTACCTTCGCTTACGAGCATACAAAGCCGGTACAGTATAAAAATAATCGCGGCAAAGGTAAGCGCGACAACAATTAAAAGGCAGACCTTGCCGAAAACGCTGTAACAAAGCCAGAAAATCACCGCGGAAAGCCACTGCTGCATTACGAAGCTCATGCCCTCATGGATGGAAAACGGCTCTGTAAACGGAAAGCCGTTTTGCATAACATAACGCCCGCCGTTCAGAAGAAACCATATATCGTTGTCGAGCTCGAAGCTTATCATAAGAAGCGGGACAAACATAAAAACCTTGAAAAAACACTGCCACGCCTTACTCATCAAAGGCGAGGTAATTTCATTGTTATTCATAAAATTCACCTTCTGTTACTTCTTTTCGTGATAGTCCTTTTCGGCGTTAACGTTCCAGACCGTATCCTTTAAACCGCCGCCGTTTTTTATAGCGTTAACCGCCTCAACGGCAGTGAGCATTGAATGGTCCATGTTGTTGTATCTGTGCTGCCCGTTCCGTCCGATACAGTAAAGGTTTGAAAACCCGTCAAGACAGCGGCGAACCTTGTCGAAATGCTCATAACTGCCGAAATAAGCGGGATATGCCTTTTTGACCTTAATCCGCACGCTGTCAAGGACGTCCCCGCTATCAAGAATGCCGATTTTGACCATTTCCTCAACAGCTTCCGCAATAAAGCCGCTGTCGGAAGCGTTCCACATCTCGTCGCCCTCGTTGCAGAAATATTCAAGACCTACCCAGACAGTGTTTACGGGGTCTTTGACCATATAAGGCGACCAGTTGTTGAATATCTGAAGCCTGCCGACCTTAACGTCCTCCTCCTGAATGTATATCCAGCAGTCGGGAACGATGTCAGACAGCGTTTTTATTTTTGTTGTATTTCTGATTTTCAGCTTGTTGACGAGCAGACCTACCGTAATAAAATCCCTGTAAGGCAACTCTGACGCAATTCTTTTTACGTCCTCATCTTCGACAGCGCTGCCCAAAGCGGGTATAAGCTCCGATATAGGCATACTTGAAATAAACCAGTCCGCCTCGCGCCTGATTTCACCCTCTGCCGTTTTTGCCGTAACGCTTTTTAATAACCCGTTTTCTGTTTCAAGCGCAGTTACGTCGGCGTTGAAAATAATCTCGCCGCCGAGACGTTCGACTTCGTCTTTCATTGTTTCCCAAAGCTGACCGGGGCCGAACTTCGGGTAATAGAAGCTTTCGATTAGCGACGTTTCGACATTTTTATTGTTTTTGCCTGCTCCCGCAATGTTTTTTACAGCCGCCGCTACCGTCTTGCTGAGCGACAGGCCCTTTATTCTCTGCGCGCCCCAGTCCGCGTTGATATCAGCGGGCGCCCTACCCCAGACCTTTTCAGTATAATTCTTGAAGAACATATTATAAAGCTGCTTGCCAAACCTGTTTATCATGAAGTCCTCAAGGTTGTTTTCGGGGCGCTTGTGCAGGGCGGAGCCGATATATCCGAAGCCCGCACGCATTGTGTTTACAAGCCCCATGTTGATGAATGTCTGGGGCTTTAAGGATAAGGGATAATCAAAAAATCTGCGAAGATAGTAAATTCTCGAAACACGGTTGCGCACAAGAAGAACCCTGTCCTCTTTGTCGGGGTCAGGCCCTCCGGGCATTAATGTGCTTTCCCTGCCGAGCAGCCTGTCGTCATATGACGGCATACCCTGAAGCGGCATCAGTTTCTTCCAGAGCTCCATTACAGTATCGCTTTTTGAAAAGAAACGGTGACCGCCTATATCAATCCTGTTTCCGTTGTACTCCGCAGTGCGGGAAATACCTCCTACAAAGCTTTCCTTTTCAATGATAACGGGCCTGATATCGGTTTTTGTAAGAAGCTCATATGCCGCCGTAAGGCCGGCAGGACCCGAGCCTATAATAATCGCTGTTTTGTCATTCATTCTTCTTTCACTTCTGTTACAGTTTTTTATGCTTGTTCTTTTCACGTACCGCCATCTGTTCGGCGGCGACCTGCTTCATTGTTTCGGCGTCTCCGGACGAAGCCTTTGCCGACATCTCGCTCCGCCTTGCAAGAAGCTCCGCATACATTTTTTCGCGCTTTTTGCCCGACAAATCGTAGAACAGCATCGGAACTATGCTTATAGCGCCCGTAATTGACGGCAGAATCGCGAAAGAAGCGAAGAGCCAGTATTTTGTTTTGTCCGTCTGATCGGCGCCGGATATGAACTTTGTCTGGTCATATCCTATCCACTTCTTAATCTGTAGCTGTACAAGCCCCGTATATATACCCGCCAGCTTGCTTGCGAGTCCCTTTGCTACGGAGGTCATAGCCTCGGTTCTGTAACCGTTCTTCCATTCGCAGTAGTCCATGGCTTCGTTTGACATTTCGGCGGGAATTACTCTCCTGACGCCGTAGAAAAACATGAATATTGTTTCTTCAAGAGCCATTACAATGCCCATAATGATTTTGTTCTTGTAAAGACCGTGTTTCTTGCCTCCTATACTTCCTATAAGGAACACGGGTATCATCAGAACATCGGCGATGTACTGGCCGGATATATACAAAAACTTGGTGGAGAAATGACGCCTGAACCACGGAACAATCGCATAGCTTACAGGATGCACTAACGCGCCCGGTATGCCCGCGATAAGCTCAAGGGAAGCGAAATGCAGAACGTCTATGTAATAATCGGACTTGCTGCCGCCGATTGAGAACGAGCCCAATATCTGCTGCAGCGTCATCAGCAGAATAGGCTTGTTGTTTATAATTGACTTTATTCCCTGCATGATGCTCGGACGCTCGATGGACTGAGCGACTCGCTCCTTGACTATCATGTTGAACCATAGCGTGACCGCTCCGCTTACAAACGTTGTGAAAACACCCATTGCTACGAAAAGCTTTGTGTAGACAGCCGAAACGCCCGCAGAGGTTTTCGGCTTTATGACGCCGTTGTCTATCAGGTCAATAAGCACCGTCATAATCTGACCTGGCAGCTTTTCGCCCAGCGCGCCGGAGGCGAAGTTGGCAAGCGTAATTAACCTTGTTCTGTCCACAGGGTGAGGAGTTATTGTAGCGAGCAGTCCGCCCTGCGCTATGCCCCTGAACGTACCCGCGCCCTCGCGCAATATCGCAAGCATAAAGTATGTAATAAACTTCGGAAGATATGTCGGTGAAGCGCCCGGGAAAAGAAGCGGCAATATCCAGTAAAGCATCGTACCGATTGTTCCGGGAAGCGCAAGAACAACGAGATATGGCTTGAATTTTCCCCATCTTGTGCGCGTTTTGTCCACGATTGCCGCCGTGAAAATATCGTTAACCACATCCCATATGCCGTTGACAAACGAAAGTATCTGCTGAAGACCGAAATCGATTTGAAGAATATTGTTCACAAAGCGGCCGGAGTAGTTATTGATATTGAAGCTTTGTGCCATGTCCCAAAGAACGTAACCTATTGTCTCCTTTGTTCCGACATAACGCCTGTCCTGATAAACATAGTTTATCTGTTCTTCGGTGAACTCTTCGTCGGAAACAGTAACGCTATTTTGCTTCTCCTTCGCCAATAATATCGCCTCCGAATATTTCATTATGTTCAAAGTATCTAAAATAATATAACATAGGCTCGCCTTTTTTGCAAGATAAATATAAATAATTTATGTTTGTAATGATTTCCGTTTTTTAACTTTTTCTTAACTATTGCATTCCCCCTTTTTTAACTTTCGGATGGTTTAATATTTATATCGGGTTTGAAAATATCTTGAAATCTGATATAATCGTTACGGAAAGGAGATGCCGCATATGTACCGTGTGCTTGTCTGCGACGACGACGACGCTATTCTTGACTCGATCGAAACATTTTTAAAGCTTGAAGGCTACGAGGTTCTCAAGGCGAAAAACGGAATGGAGGCAGTTAAGCTTGTCCGCTCAAACGAGGTTCACTGCGTTATACTCGACATCATGATGCCTCAGCTTGACGGACTTTCGGCGACGCTCAAAATGCGGGAAGCATACAACTTTCCCATAATTCTGCTTTCAGCAAAGAGCGAGGATACCGATAAGATAGCGGGGCTGAGCTTCGGCGCCGACGACTATGTCACCAAACCGTTCAATCCGCTTGAGCTGATGGCAAGGGTGAAGTCGCAGATACGAAGGTATGTATCCTTGGGAAGCATCAGGACGAGCGACACTCTTATTACGACAGGCGGTCTCACGCTTGACACGGAGTCAAAGGAGGTCACTCTTGACGGCGAGCCCGTGAGGCTTACGGCAAGGGAATACGGCATTCTTGAATACCTTATGATGAATATGGGCAGGGTGCTTTCCACCGCCCGTATCTATGAGGCTGTATGGAACGAGCCGTCATTTACTACGGAAAAAACCGTGACTGTACATATCAAGAAAATCAGAGAAAAAATCGAGATAAATCCCAAAGACCCGAAATATCTGAAGGTGGTGTGGGGAATTGGATACAAAATCGAAAAAATTTAAGCATTCTCTGTGGTTTAAGGCGCTTTGCGCGATAGCTTCGGCGGCGCTGATTTTTGAAAGCGTTTATTGCGCCTCAGCCGCGGCAAGCGCTTTCAGCTTTTACGGCTCTGTTGAAGCCATAGGTGAAAAAGCAAAAAGGTTTGAGAATACCTCTGCTTTCTACAACGTGGCGCAAAAGGACATTTCCTCCGTAGCCGTGCTTGCATCCCATATGAACGATGAAGGGCTGTATGATGAAATATCGTCGCGCAGGGATGAGGAGGTAAACGATGCGCTTCAACAATATCTGTTAAAAAAAGCCTCAATAATTGAGGGCGAGCTTTACTATGTGGCGACTCATTACGACAGGGACGATGACGGCAGATACGACGACGAGTACAACAAATATGTCGAGACGACAACGTCCGCCGTTGCCGGCGAATACACAACAAAATCTGAGGTCGACGCATCCGAAGCCGTTTCGGAGACCTCCGGTCGTCAGGATACGACAGTTACAACCGCCGGCAAATACACCGATATTGTAATCGACAGCTTTGCTCCCAAAAACGTTCAGATAGCTCAAAGCATTCTGAAAAAAACGGGCGGTCTCGGATTCCTTGAATACGAGGGACTTGTCAGGGAGGACGCGTTTTATGAGCAATCCTATGAATTTGACGGTTCCATCGACCTCTCGAACGGCGATGTGTATATATGGAGCACAAACAACTACCAAATCCTTTACGACCTCAACGAACAGGAAGCCCGTTCTGTCATTTCCGACGCCTTTGACCGCTGCCGTGATTATTATATAAACGGAATCGAAACAGATATCTCCTTTTCAAAAGCCGAGCTTGAGAGCTGCGTTAATTTTAAATACGCCGTTTTGAACGAATCCGGCAGAGTAATTATGACAAACACGGAAGGCTTAAAGGACATCGCGGCGAATGCTCGCGGTCACGGCTGTTACCTGATTTACGGTGGCGGCAAGCTTGAAATCAGCGGCTTTGACGGCTACGATAAATCAGTCGGAGGCTCCGGCATCGGCGACACCGTGAGATACAGATTAGGCAATAGAAATCTGACTGTTATCGCGTACCTTGAAAGTCCTCTTGTCGAGGGCGATATGTATTACCAGCTTTACGGCTTTTTCAGCCGGAACATCAGCGACAGTGTCGGCAGGGACATAGTCGTTGCAATCATTTCGTTCGTTGCCGCATTGCTGCTTTTTGTTATCCTGCTTTGCCTGTGCGGTCACAAAAACGATGTTGAGGGTTATTCGACCGCGTATATCGACAAAGTTCCCGGCGACCTTCATTTTGCATTGTCGGCCGCGGCGGCAACAGCTCTTTTCGTGCCGGTTGCTTACATAGCAGGTTCCCTTTTCTCCTTTACAGGCGGTTTTTCAAGTTATTTTCGCTTTGTTCATTCGCAGTATACACCATATAACGAATATTACACATGGGTTCTTGCGGGCATTTCCGCGCTGTGCGCCGCGCTGTGGCTGGTTTTCACGGAATGGCTCGCGTCAATAGTCCGCATTGTCAAGGCGGGAAAGCCGTATTTCAGAAATTTCGTCACAGTCAGGCTTGCCCTGACGCTGTACCGTTTCTCGAAGCGGTTTTTCCGTTATTTATGCAGGGTATTCAAAAGAATGATTTCCGCGCTTTCGTACAGACCGAAAAAGTTCAGCCGCTTTTTGATTCTCGCGTTTGCCGTATATCTTCTCTTAAACGTCATATTCGCAGCTTTCCTTGTAACGGGAAACGGCGACTTGTCCTTATTAGGTCTGCTCCTTCTTGCCGCTCTCAACGGTTTCGTGCTGTTCAAGGGGATAAAATACATGAGATATCTCGACGAAATCACAGACGCGGCGGGTTATGGCTTTTCGAAAATTCCCGACGCCGATAAAATGCCCGAATCGTTAAAGGCACTTGCCGACGGCATACGTCTTAACAGGGAGGAGCTTCGCGCGGCTGTCGAAAAGGCGGTAAAGGACGAGCGCACCAAAACGGAGCTTATAACTAATGTTTCGCACGACCTAAAAACTCCGCTGACGGCAGTTATTTCTTATATCGATTTGCTGAAAAAGTGTGATATAACGGATGAAACGGCGCTCTCTTACATTAACGTCCTTGATGAAAAGTCCATTAAGCTGAAAAGACTTATTGAGGACCTTATTGAAGCTTCAAAGGTATCGACGGGAAACGTTACATTAAACCCCGTCGGAATCAACCTCACGGAGCTTGCCGTTCAGACTATCGGCGAGATGAACGACCTTTTTGACGAAAACAATCTCGATATACGCTTCAGTGAGCCTTCGGTGCCGCCCGTTATTTTTGCCGACAGCCAGAAGACCTTCCGCATAATAGACAACCTTCTGAATAACGCAAGAAAGTACTCGGAGCCGGGAAGCAGAGTTTATGTAACCGTTTCAAGCAACGACTATTACGGCATTTTCGAGGTCAAGAATATTTCGCGCGAGCCGTTGAACATCACGCCGGAGGAGCTTACCGAAAGGTTTGTAAGGGGCGACAAGTCAAGAACCGCCGAGGGTAACGGGCTCGGACTGTCCATAGCAAAGGATTTGTGCAGGCTTCAAAACGGTAGGCTTGTTATATCCATAGACGGCGATTTATTCAAGGCCTCCGTTTACCTGCCGCTTAAGGGTAAGTTTGTATTCAGCGGAGAAAACAGCGAAGAACAGTATAGCGATAATAACGGCTCCTTCTGAAAGCATAAGGATAACCGCCCGGTTCTGCCTTTTCGGCGGGAACGGGCGGTTTTGCATAGGAGTTATTATTTTTCAAGATTTCTCAGAAACTTCAGTTTAACCGGGTTGTATTCACATTCGTCGTAGTTTTCTATATAATCGAGCATTTTGTCGGCACCGTTAAAGGCGCTGTAAAGCCCGGTGCTCTCTTTCCTCATAAAATTCTGTATGACGGCGGTGTTCATCAGTTTAAGCATGTCGTCGAAGTAGCCGTTTACGTTGTAAACGGCTATCGGTTTTTTATGCCTGCCGAGCTGTTTCAGTGTTAATACCTCAAAAAACTCCTCGAACGTGCCGATGCCTCCCGGAACGGTTATAAACGCGTCGGCGCTGTCCTCCATTATCTTCTTTCGCTCGTGCATGGTTTCTGTAAAAATAAAGTCGGTGCATTTTTCATATAAAACACCGTCGACATTAAAAAACGACGGGGCAACGCCGATAATCTCGCCGTTATATTTTGTCATGCCCCTTGCCGCGGCTCCCATCAATCCGTCGGCGCCGCCGCCGAAAATAAGGGAATGCCCCCTTTTTGCCATTTTTTCGCCCAGCAGCTCCACATTGTCGATATATTCTTTGTTAATCTCGTTACTCGACGCGCCGAAAACACAAATCTTCATATACTAACTCCTAAGGTATGATTGATTTTCCTAAAGCGAAAACCTCGCCTATCCTTTCCGACTTTTTAACGCCACCCTTTTCCCTCACGCCTCCGATAGTTATTATACCCGCTATTTCAAGCCTGAGATAATCGCATATTTTAATATATTGCCCTACGGGGGATTCGAACGCGTCCTCGTCGTAGGCATTCATCAGCAGGGCGGATGAGCGAACCCGCAGCTTCTGAATGTCCCTTGCGTAGAGCCTGTCGATAATGGCTTTCAACGGTGCGGGAAAGCCCCACCAATACACGGGTGAAGCAATTACGAGCATGTCAGTGCTGTCGAGCAGACGCATTATAACCGACATATCGTCACGGTAAACGCAAACCCCGTTTCTTTCCTTGCAGCGTTCGCAGCCGATACACGGCATAACCTTCATGTCGTATGCCCGTACCACCGCCACCTTGTTTCCTCGCTCCTCGGCTCCCCTTTTGAACGCGCCTGCCATAAAATCCGTGCTGCCGTTTGCGCGCGGGCTTGCCGTAAGAAGAAGAATATTCATATGACCTCCTGATTTTATGTTGACTAAGGGGTATATTGATGCTATAATACAATAAACGATACGTTCCGATAAACGACTGGGAATGCACTGTACGTAGGGACACGGCGCGCCGAAATCAGACGCTTAATAAAGGGACAACAAACGGGGCGTCGAGGGCGCCGCATCTACAAATCAGGGGTTAGACGAGACCGTTTCCTACATATATCAATAAAAAAAAGAGGTAGAAATTATGTTAAAGGTTGGAATTGTAGGCGGCAGAGGCCTTAGCACTGTCGCGGGCTTTAAAAACAGGCCGGAGCTTTGCGAGGTTACGGCTTTATGCGACCTTGACGACGAGGTGCTTGACAGAGCCGTCGAAAGGTATAACATTCCGCACAGGTACAGGATTTATGAGGATATGCTCGAAAGCGATATCGACGCCGTCGTCATAGCTACTCCCATGCAGTGCCATGTCCCTATGGCAATACAGGCTCTTGAATCGGGGCGTCACGTTCTTTCGGAGGTTACGGCGGGTGTTACGATTGACGAGCTTTGGTGGCTTATCGAGGCAGTTGAAGCCTCGGAAAAGACATATATGTTTGCCGAAAATTACTGCTACATCCCCCAGAATTCAGTTATAAGAGCTATGGTAAAGGACGGGCTATTCGGCGACGTGTACTTCGGTGAGGGCGAATACCTCCACAACGTTGTGCATATAGTAAAACGCTCCGGTTCCGGCATGTCCACCTGGCGCAAATACTGGCAGCTCGGCAAAAGGGGCTGCTTTTACCCCACGCACAGCATAGGGCCCGTTGCGCAGTGGTTCGAGGTCGACCATGTAAAGTCTGTCATAACCTGCTCGAGCGGGCAGAATATTGCAGCAATTGAAGGGCTTCGTCAGGACGACACTACTTTGACGTTGTGCCAGATGGAAAGCGGCGGGCTAATTAAAATTCGCGTCGACTGCATGTCGAGGCGTCCGCACAACATGTCGTATTACAGCCTTCAGGGCACAAAGGGCTGCTATGAGGCTCCGCGCGGTTTAGGCGACGATCACAAGGTCTTTATCGAAACGCCGGAGGACCACGACCGCAAATGGTCTCCGCTTTCGGATTATTACGAAAAATACCTGCCGGAGCGATATAAAAACGCAACGGAGGAGCAGAAAAAATCCGGTCACTGGGGCGGCGATTTTTTCCTTGTTGACGATTTTCTTGACGCCGTCATCAACGGCAAAAAGCCTGCAATTGACGTTTATGACGCCTGCGAGTGGACGGCAGTCGGGCTGCTTTCGGAGCTTTCCGTAACAAACGGCGGAAAAGTCGTCGACATGCCGAGATTCCGCCCCGGCACTCCACTTAAGGACCAGATAATCAGGCTTTGACCGCCGATTGTCCGGCGCTTAACCATAGAGCCTTTTCAAATTCCTCAGCCGATTCTTCGCGTACGTTTTGTTTTAATAAATTCAGCGTCAGTATCCGGCCGCACTTCATGTAGTCTTCCGTCATGAAGTCGCCGGATATTATGTTTGCTCTTTCAAGATAAACGGGGTTTTTGGCAATAGCGTCTATAATTTCGCCGAAATAAGGGCGCACCATGCGGTCGAGCTTTCGCGGGGATTTCAAGCCGTTATCCGTCCCGAAGTTCGGCGTCTGCTGAGTCTGGAACCAGTAAAGCCCGTTTGTCGTGTAGCTGTCGAAAAAACGCGGAGCTTCTTTGACAAACCTTTCGGGCTTCGAGCCGTATATCGTTTTGTCCCAGGGGAAAATGCATTCACACTTGTGACTGTACTTGTAAGCCCGCCTGTAATTGACAATCAGAAACCTCTTGCCCGACCTTCTGATATCGCCCATTGTGACGTTGCTGATATGGTCAAAATCGTCAAGTGCGTATTTATTTGGCTCAAGTATTTCATCAAGCAGCCTGTTGACCTCTTGCGGTTCGGCTTTTGATATCAGCTTAACGGGGCCGAAAGACTGGGGATAATACTCGCGTATGTCGAGGATGAAAAACTCCGTCGGGTTCTCATCCATAGCCCTGCGCAGTCCCTCAAGCGCGCCCTTTACTACGACGCCCTTCGCGACGCCGTGGCTCATCACCAGTTCTCCCCTGCGGTTTGTGTTCATACGTATGCAAAAATGACGGACGCCGTAGTTTGCCTGTTTGTAAAGGTCGCCGTCCTGACAGCACGCCATGGCGTTCATTTTGTAGCTGCCGGCGTTGTGTGCTCCGGGCATTACAAGATGCGTCAGACTTACGTCGTCCTTGATGTATGACATCCACCTGTTATAAATCATTAACACCATCCCTTTGTTATGGCTTGTAAAAAATCTGTACGCAATAAACAGTTCCGTCTTCGGAAACGGCGCAGCCGACGCCGATTTTCGTGTATTCTTCGTTTTGAATATTGTCCCTGTGCCCCTCGGAGCTCATCCATATATCCACCATATATTCGGGGGTGTCGCACCCCTGCCCCGTGTTTTCGCCGTAGTTGTAATTTTCGGCTATTCCTAAGACTGTGTACCATTTAGAGCCGTCTGGCCTTGTATGAGGCTTGCCGTCTACCCTTATGTTGTCAATGGAGGCGCATTCCTCAGCCCTTGTCTGTGCGGCGTTCATAAGCTTAAAGTCGGTTGAAAGCTTTCCGACGCCGGCTTCCTCCCTGTACTTGTTTGTCAGCTTAACGACGGTGTTGATGTAGGCGCTTTTGCTGAACTGCGGCGTGAGCGTAAATCTTCGGGGCGCGGTAGTCGTAACCGTTGTGGCGGCGTAAGTCGAGGCGGGGACCGATTTTTTTTGAGTAGTTCTATCCGCCTTTGTTTCCGCTATACTTGTTTCGCCTTCGGTTTCCGAAACAAGACTCTCCGTCTCGGCGCTGCCGATAAGCTCCGCTTCCGTCACGCTTTCGTCATATACTCCTGCCGAGTCAAAAAAAGAGTCGCTGTTGCCGCAATATATTCCTGTGGCTAAAACAACTATAACGATTACGCAAGCCGAAAAAAACGGTTTTATAATTTTTATTATATCAGAAAGCCTTCGCATTTTATACTCCGTTTTGTGTGAATCAGAAATTCCCGCCGTTCCAGCCCCAGTGCTCGCATTCCTCGTATTTTACATAAATTCTGTCCTGCGGAACTGAAAGTTCTTTGCTCAATATATTGCATATCTCCGCGGTCATCTTATCGAAGGCCGCTCCGCTTGCCCTGCCGAGCAGCTTGACCTCGACAAATGCGGCGCCGCTGTCGGAGCCGGCGAAATACATCTTTGCATTGTCCTCGAAGCTGAGCATCAGCCAGCGTTCGGATTTTCCGGGAAATATTTCTATAGCCTTGCCAAAGCTTTTTTTGATGGCTTCGCGCTTTTCATCGGAAACGGGTACCGAGGTTTTTGTGCTGATATAAGGCATATTACGACTCCCCTTCTAAAATTTATCGAAAATATCGTATCATATCGACGGTTATTATGCAAGTAAAATCTGCCTTACATATTATCCTTGCATGTTTGCTCTTTTTTCATTGCTTTTCAAAAGACTGCATGATAAAATAATAAAAACACCCCTTTTAAGTCTTTCTTTGCACATTTTATCCTGAAAAATCATATAATTATCTGATTACATGATTCGGAGATGTGTGCAATGAAGCGGCAGAAACGCAGAAAAAGATATTATACGCCGCGTCAGAAAAGGCTGATGTTCCGCGCTTTTTCCGCGTCTGTGCTGTTTATAATACTCCTTCTTTTTGCCGACGCGAAGCTGAGGCCGCAGATAAACAGTCTCGCTGCCTCTCGCGCCGTCGCACTTGCGGAAAGTGCAATCGACAGCTCTGTCACCGACCTGCTTTCCTCGTACGGAAAGCTGTACGACGAGCTTGTAACCGTTGAAAAGAACAATGAAGGACAGGTAACGTCAATTAAGACAGACGCTTTGAAAATCAATCTCCTCAAAGCGAACCTCGGCAAAACAATCGAGAGCCGCATTTCCGAATTCCGTCGTTACGACGTAAAAATACCCGTCGGCTCGCTTACGGGTATATATTTGCTCTACGGCAGAGGACCGAACATAAATGTAAAAATTACTCTTACCGGCTACGCCGTTTGCGACCTGTCGAACAGTTTTTTATCCGCGGGAATAAACCAGACTATTCACCGCATGATGCTGAATATCGACGCTACCGTATGCGTCGTCTTGCCCGATTACAGCACCACGCGGAGCATCAGCACGCAGTTCTGCATAGCCGAAACTGTTATTGTCGGATATGTGCCCGATTTTTACGCAAACTTAGATAAAAGCTAAGGTGAACAGATATGAAGGAATTAAAAAACGCCGAAAAAAGAGCTTTAGAGCTTCGCGAAATTCTGAATTACCACAGTAAGAAATACTACGTCGACGACGACCCGGAAATCAGCGACTATGAATACGACAGGCTTCTTAGGGAGCTTTTGGAGCTTGAAAAGGCTTTTCCGGAGCTTGTCGCCGACGATTCGCCTACACAGCGCGTCGGCGGCAGCGCCGACAGACTGTTTATGCCTGTCGTTCACGACGTAGTCATGGAAAGCCTTCAGGACGCGTTCAGCGAGGAGGAGCTGTACGCCTTCGCAAAAAGAGTAACAGACGCCGTCGGCGCCGCCGAATACGTCGTTGAGCCGAAAATAGACGGTCTTTCCGTTTCGCTTGAATACGAAAACGGCGTCTTTGTAAGAGGCTCGACGCGCGGCGACGGGCGAACGGGAGAGGACGTTACGGCAAACCTCCGTACAATCCGCTCCGTCCCTCTCCGTCTTACGGAAAATCTGCCCTTTATAGAGGTTCGCGGCGAGGTCTATATGCCGCACGATGTTTTCTTAAGGCTTGCCCGCGAGCAGGAGGAAAACGGCGGCAAGCCGTTAAAGAATCCGCGCAATGCCGCCGCAGGCTCACTTCGGCAGAAAAATCCGCAGATAACCGCCTCACGCATGCTTGATATCTTTGTTTTTAACATTCAGCGAGTCGAGGGAGCCGTGCTTGATTCACACAGGCAGTCGCTCGACTTCATTAAAAAGCTCGGCTTCAAAACAGTTCCGTTTTATAATAAATTTTCATCCTTCAACGACGCTGTTGCCGAAGTGCGGCGCATCGGCGAGCTTCGCAGCACTCTGCCGTTTGACATCGACGGAGCCGTGATAAAGGTCGATTCGTTCGCAACTCACCGGATACTCGGAAGCACGTCAAAATTCCCCAAGTGGGCGGTGGCGTTCAAATATCCGCCCGAGGAGAAGACAACAGAGCTGCTTTCCGTCGAGGTCAACGTGGGCAGAACAGGCGTCCTGACGCCGACGGCGGTCCTCTCCCCTGTCAGTCTTGCGGGCACAACGGTAAGCCGCGCCACGCTCCATAATCAGGATTTCATAACCGAAAAGGATATACGTATCGGCGACGAGGTTATAGTCCGAAAGGCGGGCGACATTATACCCGAGGTTTTGTCCGTCGTCAGCCACCGGGAAGGCAGCGTCCCCTACCGTCTTCCCGACACCTGTCCTTCCTGCGACGCGCGCGTTGTACGCGAGGAGGGCGAGTCCGCCGTTCGCTGCATCAACCCGGAATGTCCCGCGCAGCTTCTTCGAAACATCATTCATTTCTGCTCAAGGGACGCTATGGACATCGAGGGGCTCGGCGAGTCCGTGCTTGAAAACCTTGTAAGAAACGGTCTTATAAAGAATCCGGCCGATATTTACCTGCTCACTGCCGGACAGATAGCTTCGCTTGAAGGTCTTGGCGAAAAGAGCGCATCAAACCTCATTTCGGCGATTGAGCGTTCAAAGGGCAACAGCCTGTCAAGGCTTATATACGCCTTAGGCATCCGCCATATCGGCGAAAAAGCGGCAAAGCTTCTTGCCTCCCGCTTCGGAACGATTGACGAACTTATTAAAGCCTCCGTTGAGGAAATATCCGTCATCGAAGGCTTCGGAGGGATTATGGCTCAAAGCGTCGCCGACTTCATTAAAATGCCTCAGACGCTCGACCTTATTGAAAGGCTTAAGGCGGTTAACGTAAACATGAATTCGCTCGATGAGATACGCGACACGCGCTTTGCCGGAAAGATTTTTGTTCTTACGGGCACGCTTCCCACGTTGTCAAGAGCCGAGGCAACGGAGATTATAGAAAGCTTCGGCGGCAAAACGGCTTCGTCGGTATCATCAAAGACAAGCTATGTCCTCGCGGGTGAGGACGCCGGCAGCAAGCTCACAAAAGCGCAGTCCCTCGGCATTGAAATAATATCCGAGGACGATTTCAGGGAAATGATATCATGAATTTTAATAGTTTTCGCAATAAAGCTCATAAAATCCCTTCGGAAAAGCGCAGACGGGGCAGATAGTCGGCGCGCAAAGGCCGTAGAACAGGTGGCCGCAGTTCGTGCAGCGCCACCAGTGAGGCTCCGGCTTGCAGAACACCTCGTTATTGTTGATATTTTCAAGCAGTATGCTGAACACCCTCCTCTGATTTCTCGCAACTCCCGCCAAATCTTCAAACAGCTTTGCGATCTGTTCATAGCCCTCCTGCCTTGCCGTTTCGGCGTACGCTTCAAACACCGTATGAAACAGCGCTTCCTCTTCCGATATCACTTCTTCAAGATTTGTCTTAGTCGTCGGTATCTGGAATGTCAAATCAAACAGCATTTTCGCGTGTTCTTTTTCGAAGTGAGAATTCTGGTCGAATATATTTCCTATCTGCTCATACCCTTCATCCCTTGCCTTATCACCGTAGATGCTGAACTTTGTTGAAGAAGCAAGCTCCTTTGAATATGCTTCCAAAATGTTCTGGTATGTTTTGCTTTCCGAAAACTCCAAAATAATCACTCCCATTCAATTAATCAATATATGATATGCCGCAAGAGCGAAAAGTTTACAGTTTTTTTCCGCTGATATTTTTTATCTGTCGCCGTAATAATAAAAACGGTGATAAATATGGAATATGTAAGCGTCGCTGTGACCACCGCCGTTGCATACATCGTGCTTTTTATACTTTGCAAGCTAATCGGTGACAAGCAGATATCGCAGATGAGCATGTTCGACTATATAACAGGCATTACAATAGGCTCGATAGCCGCCGAGATGGCAACGGAGCTTGAAGCTCCGACAAAGCCGCTTTTGGCTATGGCTGTATTCGCGCTTATATCTATGATGTTGTCGCTCGCGACGAGCAAGTCGACCGCGATACACAAAATCGTAACGGGGCGCAGCCTTGTGCTTATGGACAACGGCACCTTTTACCGCAGGAACTTCAAAAAGGCTAAAATCGACATTAACGACTTTTTGACAATAGCGAGAACAAGCGGTTATTATGACATCAGCCAGATTCAGGCGGCAATCATGGAAAGCAACGGCAGCATCAGCTTCCTGCCGACGTCCTTGCAGCGGCCGCTGACGCCGCAGGATATGAATCTCTCCCCTCCTCCGCCGTTTTCCGGGACAAGCATTATAATAGACGGCAAAATTTCAAGTGACAACCTCAGAATCAGCGGCAAGGATGAGGAATGGCTGAAAAAGCAGGTATATTCTCAGGGCTTTTCTTCCGTTGAGGATATTTACCTCGGAATTTTAGGAAAAGACGGCAGTCTGGCTCTTTACCCGATTGTAAATGAAAAAGCGGACCGCGACAGGTTTATTTAAAAAGGATGCGATAAAAATAGTAAAAGACATAAGCTTCTATAAGAAAATTGCCGTTCTGAGCATACCTATTGCCGCTCAGAACGTCATTACATACCTTGTAAGTCTGTTGGACAACATAATGGTCGGGAGACTGGGCGAGGCTGCCGTATCGGGCGTGTTCATCGCCAACCAGGTCACAACTCTGCTCCAAATGTTCGTTACCGGCGTTTCGGCGGCGTTGATGGTGCTTGCCGCCCAATACTGGGGCAAAAGAGACGCTGAAAGCGTAAAGTCAATCGTTTCAACAGCCTTTAAGCTTTGCTTAATAGTTTCCGCGTGCCTTTGGGCGCTGATGTTTTTTTACGGCGAAGGCGTCCTTTCCCTGTTCACCAATGACAGCGAAGCTTTAAAATCCGCCCTGATATATGTCAGGATTGTTTGCTTCACTTATATTCCGTTTTCGGTGTCAAACGTGCTTGTTGCCTCGATGCGCTGTGTAGAAACAGTGCGTCTGGGCACATATTCGGCGCTGACGGCTCTCATTATCAATTTTTTCCTCAATTGGATTCTCATCTTCGGAAAACTGGGAATGCCGCGTCTTGGTATCGCCGGCGTCGCTATCGCCACTCTTACGGCAAGGATTGTCGAAATGACTATAACCGCCGTTTATGTGCTGTGCTATGATAAAATGCTGAAGACGCGCTTTACTGAACTGTTCAGATTCGGCTCTCCGTTTGTACGTGATTTTTTCAAATACGGCGCGCCTGTAATAGCAGGCGACCTGTTCTGGGGCGTCAACATATCTGTTCAGGGCGGCATAGTAGGGCATCTCGGCGTCGCGGCAACAGCCGCCGTCAGCATAGCAAATGTTCTGTTTTCTCTGATTTCCGTCGGCTCTTACGGCATCCGCGACGGAGCGGCTATTATAATCGGTCAGACAGTCGGAACGGGCGATATTAAAAAGGTCAGGGAGTACGCTAAAACCATGCAGGTGCTGTTCCTCGGCGTCGGTCTTATTACGGGCTTTTTTGTATTCCTTTCCCGTTTAGTCATTCCCTTTTTCTACATCAGTCTGGATACGGAAACGCTCCGAATCGCAAAACAGATGCTGTCCGTGCTTTCGGTAACAATAATAGGCACCTCGTACCAGATGGCAACGCTTACAGGCATAGTCCGTGCGGGAGGAGCCACTCATTTTGTGCTGATTAACGACCTGATTCATGTCTGGCTGATAGTCATCCCCTCCGCTCTGCTCGCAGCATTTGTTTTCAACGCACCGGCTTTTGTTGTTTTTGCCTGTCTTAAGAGCGACCAGATTCTTAAATGCTGGGTGGCGTTTATAAAATGCAACAGGTATAATTGGATAAAAAATCTGACAAGACCGCAACCCGCCGAAAGCGCCGTATAGTCCATTTTCGTATTGACTTTTTGCAGCGCGTTATTATATAATGTAAATCTGATAATGAATACTGAAAAGTATTGTTTGTTGAAATGAGGTGATGCTTCTTGTCATTTGCCGATGAGCTCAGAAAAAAGGCAGACAGCGCTCCAAAAGAAGAACAGAGCGCAGAAAACAGATATATGAACGAGATTTATTTCTCTCTAAAAGAAGGTATCGTACGCTGTTTCCTCAAAAAATGCTATGAGGAAGCGTCAAGGGGCGGAACAAGTTATTCTTTATATGTGGATTTTATTCATATAATCGGCATAATTCACGAGCAGGAACGCACCTTTGTAAAAGAATCTGATTTTGATTATGTTAAGCATGTTCTCAAGATCAACAAAGATGACCTCAGGGCGTTCATCCTGAAGGAAATGAAGAAAAACGAGCTTAAAAACATAAAGGTTAATGTCAAAGCTTCTCGGTTAAGAGGATATAGTATTAAAATCAGCGTTTCCTGGTAAAACAGAAGGGAGCTTATTATGAAGACCATATTGTTTCAGGGCGACTCAATCACGGACGTCGACAGGTCAAGGCAAAACGACGAAAAAAAGGGATCGGGCTATCCAACGCTCATATCCGCCGACCTCGGCTATACATATCCCGGCAGGTATACCTTCATAAACAGGGGCATAAGCGGCAACAGAGTTGTTGATTTGTACTCGCGTATCAAGGCCGACTTTATTAATCTGAATCCCGATTACATCAGCATCCTGATAGGTGTAAACGACGTCTGGCACGAGCTTACGGGCAACAACGGCGTCGACGCCGTCAAGTTCGAAAAGGTTTATTCCATGCTCGTTGAGGAGATTCTGGCGGCGCTTCCCACGGTCAGAATAATACTCCTTGAGCCGTTTGTTCTTAAAGCCTCGGCAACTGAGGAAAAATACGATATTTTCAGGCCGGAGGTTGAAAAAAGAGCAGCGGCGGCAAAGCGCATTGCCGAAAGATACAAGCTTTCCTTTGTTCCCCTCCAAAGCTGTTTTAACAAGGCGACGGAGCAGGCACCCCCAAGCTACTGGCTCGGCGACGGAGTTCACCCCACGTCCGCGGGGCACGAGCTTATCGCGCGGGAATGGATTAAGTGCTTTGATTGTATAAAATAGCGCACGTACATAGTGATTGTTTCATTTTTTATTGACTTTTTTTAAATCATTTGCTATAATCCTTTTCGTCGGCATTCGCGGGTATGGCGGAATTGGCAGACGCGCTAGATTCAGGTTCTAGTGGTCGCAAGGCTGTGCAGGTTCAAGTCCTGTTACCCGCACCAAAAATTGACCGAGGCATTGATACGATGCCTCGGTCAACTCTTTTATTTTGCATATCAGAAAAGCCTGCAATACAAGGGATTTGCCCCATAGGGGTAACGGTTATTTTTTTATCTTCCTTATCTTCATCGGCGGCACCTGATGGCTCTTCGTCATCCACGACCTCCGCCTCAATTGTTTCCGATTCCTCTTGGTCGTTGTCCTCGGGAATTGGGAACAGCTTTTTATATAGCTCTGCTATTTCCTTACGCAACCGTACCGTTTGTGGTCGCAAAACTTCTCGCAGTTGATCTCCTTCTTCCAGAGATTCGTTTCGGAACCATAACACGCTTCTGCCGGGAATGGCGCGCAGGAACTTCTCTGAAAGGTAGTAGGTATATTCGTTCAGCACCTTGATGATATCAGTTACCAGTTTCCGGAACTCGTCATCTTTTATTTTTCGTAAATCGTATTGCCAGTTTCGATTAATGGCAGCAATTTCATCAGCGAGGGTGATGGATGTGGCTTCGGCAGAAGGGTCATGTTCTATGATATGTCGAAGGACATCATCGCTGTCTGTTCGGAACTTAGCATGAAGCCGTTTATCGTCTTCGTTATCCAACAACTGCGTAACGGCGGAGTTCCATGCTTCTGCTACCGCAGTACCGCTCTTGAAAACTGCATCGTTCAGCTCTTGATTTGCAGATGGAGACTCTTCTGGGGTACCCCTTGGGGTGCCTTTTTTCTTTGTAGACGCAGCTTCTTTGATAATTAAGGAAAACAACCCTGCCAGTTTTTCGCTGGCATTATGAAGATTGATGTCGACCAGATATTCTTGAAAGCTATCGCAAAGGCTCTGGATGGCGGCATCCGAAAACTGCCCAATATAGTCTACAAACTCTTCTGGCTCTATGTAAGCGGAGATTTTTTTCGCCAGTTTTGTTATCTCCGTATTCCCGTTGAAGTAAGCCTTATAGGTGCTTTCGCTCAGTTCGTCCAGCACATCCTGACCTTCTTCGGTAACAATCGAATCAAAAAGGGTTTTTGCAAATGCGTGTGTGCTATTTCCAGCGCCGATTACAGGGTGCAGCAAGTTTACAAATTCTGTGAACCTCATATTTTCATCTCCTACCCAAGCCTGTCCGAGCCTATCCGCCACTACCAGTCTATACCGAGTCGATTTTCTATAATAAAAATAGAAGCCGATGAAACCACATCGGTTTCTGTGAAAAGGACAAGCCTACACGATGCTTTTCTAATTATAACATAAAGTTGTGAAAATATCTACCACTTTTGCAAATATCATATTTGCGTTCGCAAGATTGTTTTAGGTTCTGCAAATTTGTCCTTTCTGATATGGCGTCCGCAGGAGCCGCGGATTATACGGCTCTGAAAATATATCAACATCGCTGAGTGGCCATGAAGCGGTGGAGGTTACATAGAGGTTTCGGGAGCGGTGATAAAGACCGCCTCCGAAGCTCCGATGTGCCACCACCTTAGTTTCGTGCGCTCATTTTAGGCGAACGGCGCAAGCCTCGGCAGCAGCTCCAATCGGAACGCATGAACCATTCCCTCTCCGCACAGATCAGCTACTACAGTTCCCTGATTTCCGAGAATGTTACCTGGGGACAGCGCAAGCGTATGGCTGACGGCAAGGTCAGCTTTGCCTACCAAAAACGCTACGATGGTCTGGTAAAGCATTACGATGAAGCCAAGGCGCGGTACGATGAGGTGGTGACCGCCATCTCCGCAAAGGAAGCGCAGAGCGAACGGCTGGCGGACTTCATCAAGGTTCTGAAAGCCCAAGACGGTACCATCAGTGAATTTGACGGCAGCCTTTGGGGCGGCATGGTCGAGTTCGTCAAGGTGGGCAGGAACAAGGAAATAACGGTCACCTTCCGGGACGGCACGGAGATACTGGCATAACTGAATACAGACGCTTAAGGCACTCGGCTGCGGTCGAGTGTCTTTTTTTCCGTTAAGGGGTAGAAAAATTCATAAATTTGTGATACAATAAATTGTAGTGTGAGTGCAATATATGTTACTACAGCAAAGGAGAGTCGGAATGCTGAAGAATAACGTAGAAGTCGATGTAAAAGTAAAATGTATAGAGGGCGATGTTACCCAGGCAAAACTGGCAGAAGAAATAGGAACTTCGGCACCTTATGTCAGTCGACTCATAAGGAATAATGAAAAAATCGTCAATAAGACTTTTCTCCAGCTGATGGAAAAGCTGGGATACGATGTTGAGTTGACCTATGTAAAGCGCGAGGAGGAATGACGCAATGGTGAATTTGAGCAGACTGGAAGAAATAAAAGACCTGCGGACGGTGTGGCCGCATGAAGCTCTGGACTTTACTCCGTGGCTTTCGCAGGACGATAACATCGCTCTCCTTGCGGATGCAGTGGGACTTGATATTACCGTTGATGAGACAGAGTCTTCCGTGGGAGATTTCAATGTCGATATCTTTGCGTCCGAGACAGGAACGGATCGGAAAATTATCATAGAGAATCAACTGGAGGACACCAATCACGATCACCTCGGCAAGCTGATAACCTATGCGTCCGGCAAATCGGCGGATGTGATTATATGGGTAGTGAAACACGCCCGTGAGGAACACAAGGCGGCTATCGAATGGCTGAACAACCATACCGATGAGAAAATCGGATTCTTCCTCTGTGAGATAAAACTGTATCGCATCGGTACTTCTGAGCCTGCCGTGAAGTTTGAGGTCATTGAAAAACCGAACGACTGGACAAAGGAAGTAAAAAAGAGCGAGTCCGCAAATGAGACTCAGCAGCAGAGATACGATTATTGGGTGGCGTTCCAGGACTATGCTTTCCAAAATGCACAGTTTGCAAAGAACTTCAATCGCAGGAAGCCGTCTATGGATCATTGGATGAACTTCAGCGTGGGTTCTTCAGCCTGTCACATCGCCGTGTTGCAGATTCAAAAGCGGAACGAACTGGATGTGGAACTGTATATCAGCGAGGATAAAGACCTGTTCCACTCCCTCTTCGATAATAAGGATGCAATTGAAGCCGATGCCAGTCTGACCTTCGACTGGCGGGAACTGCCGGAGCGTAAGGCAAGCCGTATCGTTATCGAGAAGAGCGTAACCTTCGGTGATAAGAATCA
>DCUB01000034.1 GCA_002329365.1 Ruminococcaceae bacterium UBA1425 | reverse complement strand
CCAACGCTGCCGCCAGCCTTACCTTTTCGCTTCTGCTCGCCACGCTGACGGTAGGCAGCGTTATAGGCGGCAAGCTTGCGGCAAAGCTGTCCGTCAGAGCGGTTGTAATTATCGGCGGCATTATTCTGAGCGCCGGATTTTTGCTCGCTTCATTCGTCACGCCCCGGATTCCCTGGCTTCTGTGGATTGGCTACGGTGTTATGGGCGGTACCGGAATGGGGTTTACATACTCCACGACAATTTCATGCGCTCAAAAGTGGTATCCCGAAAAGAAGGGGCTTGTAACAGGGCTAATAATATCCGCGCTCGGCTTCGGCGGAGTTGTTTTCACTCCGATTATCGAGCGGCTGATAGTTCGTTTCGGCGGCGCGCAGGTCGGCGAGCCTAAAACCTTTATTGTACTCAGCGTCATTTTCCTTGTAGTCTGCACCTTGGGCGGCTTGTTCCTTAAAAACCCGCCGACATCGGACGCGCCCGCCGCGTCGTCCGCTTCCTCCGCCGCACCCTTAACTGACGGAAGCTATGCGCCGGGGCAGGTCTTGAGGGATTATCGTTTTTATCTTGTCCTTATATCCATGATGCTGGCGTGCATGGGCGGACTGATGATGATAGGCTTTGCGAAGCCTATCGCGGTGGCAAAGGGCATGGCTTCCACGGCGACTGTGGGCGTTTTCGTCATCTCGCTTTGCAACTCCATGGGTCGTCTGCTCTGGGGCTTAATCTCCGACAGGTTAGGACGCAAAAATACATTAATAATACTGCTTGTCGGCTCAGGCGCGCTGTCGCTGCTTGTCAACAGCGCCAACGGCTATTCAATCTATGTACTTATAGGGTTTATCGGGTTTTTCTACGGTGGATTTTTAAGCAATTTCCCGTCGCTTACCGCAGACCTTTTCGGTCCGCGGCATATGGCTACAAACTACGGCATGGTGCTGCTTGGCTTCGGCGCGGGCGCAGTCGTTTCGTCCTATATCGCGGGCTATTACAAAAACCTGGCGGCGCAGGATATTTCGCTGATGTTTCCGGCGTTTATTATAGCGTCGTGCTGTGCGGGCGCGGGTGTAGTCCTTATGCTGCTTCTGAAAGTCCCCGCGAAAAAGAAACAAAAATAATCACACTTGACGGCAAGCCTTCAATCGGTTAGAATTATTTTGCCGCTTTTTAGCTTTTACGATAATACGGGCGGCTTATCAAACGGATTGAGGTGCGGCATTTGGAAAAACGTGTAACTGATTCTAATACAGAAAGCACGCAAAACCGCGAATTTCAAAACAGGCGCTTTGTCGGTCAAAGGGAAACGGTAGGCTATGTCCTTAACCACTGGGCGTCGGGCTTTAACATCGGCAAGTTCCGCAACCGCTTCATTTACGACGTACTGCTTATTAACTTCAGCTATCTCGCCGTTATGGACGCCGTCGGCGGTTTGTGGGACGTCATTAACGACACCTTCATAGGCGTTATGGTCGACAAGACAAGAACGCGCTGGGGCAAGTTCCGCCCGTATCTTATAGGCTTCAACATCCCCATGGCGTTTCTGTCCTGCTTTTACTGGTTTATGCCCTTTGTGTTTTCCGGCACCACCGACACGAATTTAACGAAATTTATCGCGTATTTCATTTTTAACATCATCACCGAAACGGCGGGAACCTTCACGTCAATTTCCGGCACGGGGCTTATAAGCACCATCACGCCGAACCCGCTTGAAAGAACAATGCTCATAACAAAGGCTCAGGTTCTCGCCATAGGGTCAAACCTGCCCGAGCTTATAATGGGTCTGCTGCTTGACCTTGTGAACAACGACGTGCTGCACTGGAAGCTTAAAAACCTGTTTTTGGGCTTCGGACTGTTCACAAACTTCGCGGCCGCCGCCGCCAGCCTTTTCTTCTTCCTATGCTCAAAGGAGCGCGTCATGCAGTCCATCGAGCGCCCGAGCGTTATTCAGGGGATTAAATCAATTCTGACAAACAAGCCCATTCTGCTTATTACCCTTTCGGAATTCCTTGAGGGGTTCTCCGTCGGAACAAGCATGACGGATTATTACATAGATGTTCTGGGCTCCGCCACGCTGCAGACAATCGTCGGAATTCCGGGCGGTCTTTTCTCCTATTCAAGCTACGCTGCCATAAAGCCTCTGCGAAGGCGTTTTTCCACGCGGTTTTTGTGGATATTCCAGGACATCTGGGTTGACATGTGCTGGCTCGGTGCCTGCACGGCGGGAATAATCAACAAAAACTATACAAAACGCAAAGCCATGATACCTATCATGATGATTGAGGAATGCTTTGAAATGTGCTTCTACGGAGTGAAAAAGGTTATTCCGACGGAGCTTTACAACGAGGCTATGGACTATTGCGAATGGAAAAACGGCTACCGAACGGAGGCTATGACGGGAGTCGCGAGAGGGCTTATCACAAAGCTTCAGCGAATCGTGAACAATACTGTCAAAAACCTAATTATGAAAGCCATAGGTTACGAGCAGGGGCGCAAGATAGGCACCCAGACAGACCGCACGAAATTCTGGATGTTTGTAATGAGCACCGGGCTGCCCGTTATAACCGGCGCCCTCGGCGTGCTTCCGAAATTCTTCTATCCGCTGAACGGCAAACTGCGCGACAAAATGTATGAGGAGCTGCACGAGCGCAGAGCCGCCATTGCGAGCGCCGTCACCGACGCCGACGCAGAGGAGCTGAAAAAGCTCGGCAAAATGCAGATGTCCGGCGATTTTGAACATATAAACGAATAATTTCCGGCTTAAAAAACCTTGCGAAACGGTCAGGTCCGTCCGCAGGGTTTTTTAAAACCCAGAAAGCCCGCGAATACGCCGCTTAAGATAAAGGCTTTTCGTATTTCCGGAATAACGAAAAAACACAAACTATATTAACGGCAAATAATAAGAAATAAACAACGACGTACAGACGTATAATAATATAATGTTATGGTTCGGCGCGTGAAGTCTTTGCGGCAAGGCTCCTTATGCCTTTGATCGGAAACATGTGAACCTTCCTCTTTTTATAACGTCGCGGCAACGGTTCCCGCATGCTGTTCCATGCAAATTCAGACGACAACATTTATTGACATTTTAAGGAGGATTACCATGAAAAAGCTGATACCCGTAATTTTGGTTTTCGTTCTGCTGCTCGCCTCGTGCAACGGGAAAACGCCGGGCGACAATACGGAAACCACCGGGTCGTCAACACAGAGCGCGGACGAGATAAGAAAAGCTTCGGACTATTTTCCGCTTACAAAAAACGTTTATATGAAATACAGGGGCGAGGGCAACGAGTATGCCGGGTTTGAAACCTTTGTGGATTATGTCGGCGACGATTACATTCAAATCAGAACGCAAAACCCGGGCACAACAACCGTTTCCGTATACGTTGTCGGCGACGGCGCAGTTAAACGCGTTTATACCGGGGGCGAGGAGTATTTCAGACTCGACCGCACGGCAACGCGCGAGGAGGATGAGATTCTCATAAAGGAGCCTATAAAAAAGGGAACGTCATGGACGATGAAGGACGGCTCTGAGAGAAGCATTACGGCTGTTGACGCCGACGTCAGGGTGCCGTACGGCGATTACAAGGCGCTGGAGATAACGACACAGGGCGAATACTCAACCGTTAAGTATTATTACGCGCCGGGCGTAGGGCTGATTAAGCGGGAATTTGTATCGAGGGAGGGCGACGGTTCGCCGATAACGAGCGAGCTTGAAAAAATAAGCGAGGGCGTTCCGCTTGTTCAGACAGTAAGGTTTTTTTATCCCGATTTCAGCAACGACAGGCTGCTTTACACAGATGAGGAGATTGAGCTGTACACAAACGATGACATTAAAGATGCGTTCGAAAGCAAAATGAAAAAGGCGCCCGAAAACAGCGGGCTTCAGGCGCCGGTGCCGCAAAACGCCGCTATATCGGGCGTCGGTTACAACAGCGACACGGGCGTTGCCGTTATAGATTTTTCGTCCGAATTTATTACGGAAATGAACGCGGGGGCGTCGCTTGAACAGCTTATTCTGACAAGCGTCGCGGACACGCTGGGGCATTACTTCGGAACCGGCAAGGCGGCTGTTACGATTGAGGGAAAGGCATATGAATCCGGCCACATAAAAATCGAAAAGGGCGATTACCTGACAGTAGACTGGGAGGACGTTCAGAGGCTGAACGCAGGCGCATAATATCAAAGGTGTTGCCTTAAATATTACAACGCAGGGGCGACCGCTTGCGGTCGCCCCTGTTTTTTTGCGTGCCGGACGTCGGGCTACGCAAGTGCCAAGCGTCTGATGGTGTACATTTTGTCCGGGGTGATTGTAAACACTTTGCGGCCCGGGTTTTTCGCGGTCATTCCCGCTTTTGTCCGTGTTTAGCCCTCGCTTCACAGGACTGATTGCGTGAAGCTGCACATCCGGCATCAAGACCTGTTATTCTTCATCCTGGAGCGCATCGTAGCCTTCTTCGCCGGTTCTGATTTTTATGACATTTTCAACGTCATATATGAATATTTTACCGTCGCCGACATTACCCGTATACAGCGCATTCTTAACCGTGTTGACCACAGTTTCCACGGGTATTTTGCACACGACGATATCAACCTGAACCTTAGGAAGCAGTCTTGTCTTTACCGGCAGACCGCGGTAGTACTCCGTATGACCTTTCTGTATGCCATAGCCGAGTATATTCGTGACAGTCAGGCCGGTGATTCCGATATTGTCAAGGTCTGCCTGAAGCTTTGAAAACTTATCCTGATTCGTAATAATGGTGACCTTTGTCATCTTTGTTCCCGGGCGTGCCTTGTTAACTACGGGGATTGCGTCATCCGGGGATACGCTGACCTGTACCGGTTTCGGCGCTTTTGCATAAACCGCTGACGCTGCTCTGCCGTCACTGCCGATACCTGAATCCGTAATAGGAGCAACTATAGCAAAATCGGGATAAGCGGAGTTTCCGTGTTCGCCGATATCAAGACCCTGAATTTCCTCCTGGAGGCTTACACGGATTCCCATAGTCTTCTTAAGAGCAAACCACACAAGAACGGACGAGGCAAATACAAACGCGCCGACCGAAAGAATACCGATAATTTCTTTTCCGAGCAGCGACAGACCGCCGCCGAAGAATAAGCCGTTGACCGTGGACATGCCGGTTACGCCTTCCTCGGCGAAAAGTCCCACGCATATTGTACCGAAAGTACCGCAAACCAGGTGTACGGAGGTAGCGCCGACAGGGTCGTCAATCTTTGCTTTGTCAAACAGGAGTACGGCAAACACGACGATAACGCCTGCTATTGCGCCGATGATAAGCGAGCTTGCAACGCTGACATAGGCGCAGCTTCCGGTAATGCCCACGAGTCCCGCAAGACATCCGTTGATGGTCATGCCAAGATCAGGTTTGCCGATGAAGAGCCATGCCGTGACGGTAGAAGTAAGCACGGCTGCAATGGCGGCTGTGTTCGTGGTTACCAGGATATGGACAACGTCAGCCGGATTCTGAAAGCTCATTGTAGAGCCGGGATTAAAGCCGAACCATCCCAGCCACAATACGAACAGACCGATAACAGCCAGCGACATGTTGTGGCCCGGTATGGCCTTCGGCTTTCCGTCTTTGTCATATTTCCCGTAACGCGGTCCGAGTATCATAGCGCCTGCCAAAGCCGCCCAGCCGCCGACCGAGTGAACAACCGTATCGCCCGCGAAGTCAAGGAAACCTAAATCTGCAAGCCAGCCGCCGCCCCATATCCAGTGACCGACAATAGGATAAATAACGAGAGTCAGAACAAATGAAAAAACTATAAAGGATATGTATTTAATACGTTCTGCAACGGCGCCCGATACTATGGTCGCCGCCGTACCGCAGAAAACAAGCTGGAAAAAGAATTTTCCCCAGAACGGTACGTTCGATGTTAGGGTATTGTTATAGAAGTCGGGATTTGATTTGCCTAAAATAAACAGATTCTGCGTACCGACAAGCGGGTTGTCTCCGCCGAACATAAGTCCCCATCCGAGCAGCAGAAAGCCGAGCGAGGATACCGCGAAGACAATAAAATTCTTCGACAGTATATTAACCGCGTTTTTTGACCTCGCCATACCAGACTCGACCGCCGCGAAGCCGAGGTTCATAAAGAACACCAGTATTGCCGCGAGCACAACCCAAAAGGTGTCGACTATCATCGTGAAATCCATGAAATAACCCTCCTGAAAAATAAATATTTAAGGGTGTGAATTTTATTGAATAATCAATAAAACACACGCCCTTGTGCACATTAATTAAGTTTTAACCGGCAGGGGCTACGTCACGCCTTGACCGCATTCCCCGCGAATTTTCTGCTTCACGCGAAGCCGCGTGTTAAGGAACAGGTTTTTGAAAAGACACCGCGATTCTTTTTGTATTATCCTATGCAATTTTTCCTGAAAAGTTTAAGGGCGCTGTTACAAACAGCGCCCTTGCCATTGAAGGCATATTATCACAAATGTTTTTGTCTGTCAATAGAAATTTTTAAAAAATTATTTGCAAAGCAAGCTGCGGGTTAAAAACAACCTGGACGTTATGTAAATATTATCCCGGGTTGCCGGGGACGCCGAACCCTACAAATTCGGGCGTTGTTACGTTAGCCTTTTAAATATGTGTACGGCGCGGCATTCCTGACGCGCCGCTGATATTGCATAAAGGATACGGATAAACTTTTTGCCTAATCCTGCCCGAAGCTTATCTTTTTAAAGGCTTTTAGCGCGGACTTCATCAGCGGAGGCTCCAGCGACGAGCGCACCTTTTTCAGCATTTCCGGTATTTCTATGCTCTGCGGGCATTTTGTTTTGCAAAGACCGCACCCGACGCACTGGCTTGCAAAGCCGGGGCTCGGCGAAAGCCCGCCGCATGTCTGCACATAGTCTGTAATGGTTTTTATTCTCTTTCCCTTTCGGATGCTGTTATACGACGCGAAGCAGCCGGGGATGTTGACGCCCTTCGGGCAGGGCATACAGTAGGCGCAGCCCGTGCAAAGTATCCTGTTCTGTTCGAAAAACGCCTCGCGCGCCCTGTCGTATACGGCTATATCCTCCTCAGCAAGGCAGCCTGCCGGGCTTTCCTCCGCTGTCTTTAAGTTTCCGTCGAGCATCTCGTCGTTTCCCATTCCGCTGAGCGTTACGGTTGCCTCGGGGTGACTGAACACGAACCGCATACCGATTTCGGCAAGGCTTCTGTCCGGGAACGATTCCGAAAACAGCTTTTCAGCCTTTTTGGGGACGTCGTTTACAAGCTTGCCTCCGCGCAGCGGCTCCATGATGATTACCGGCAGGCCTTTTTTCGCGGCATATAAAAGCCCGTTGCGCCCCGCCTGAAAACTGACGTCGTAATAGTTATACTGTATCTGGCAGAAATCCCAGTCGTAATCGTCGAGTATCTTTACAAAATCGTTGTACGGTCCGTGAAAGCTGAAGCCGATGTTTTTTACAGAACCTTCCTGCTTTTTGTTTTTTATCCACTCGTTAACGCCTATGCCGACAATCTTCCTGTACTGCGAATATGACAGCACGCAGTGCAGAAGATAATAGTCGATGTAATCTGTCTGCAGCCGTTCAAGCGACGTTTCAAACAGCCTGTCGAAATCGGAATATTTTTTTATCTGAAGAAGCGGCAGCTTTGTAGCTATTTTAATCTCGCTGCGGAACGGCTTGACCGCAATGCCCAGCACGCGCTCGTTTTCTCCGCCGCTGTAAGCATAGGCGGTGTCGAAATAGTTTACTCCCTTTTCGTACGCCTTTCTAAGCAGCGCTACCGATTTTTCCTCGTCGAATTTTTTGCGCTCGCCCTCCGCCTTCGGAAGACGCATGGCTCCGAAGCCGAGAGATGACAGCATGTCGCCGTTTTTCGGATTTTCCCTGTACAGCATTTATCTCACCCGCCGTTTTTTCTGCAAATATGACCTTGTTATCTGCGCCTATTAAGATTGTACCACGAATTACAAAAAAAAGAAAGCAAAAACCGTTGCTGCACGACGGGATAACTGATATAATATTTATAGCAGTTGAAATGTCTGACCTAAAATATGGCTGAATTAGGCAGGGAACGCATTTATGCGTTCCGAATAAGACCATAAAACATCCTGATGCTTCGGACACGGCGTGCCGTGTCCGAAGCTCCATACAATCCTGGCGGTAAGGTCAAGACCGTTCCCTGCAAATGAAATGCGAAGCATAATTTGATCTGGAAAACAGAATAACATGGAGGCGATAGAGATGGATAAATTTGTACCGTATGAAAAGCTGTCAAAGTCAGAAAAAAGAAAGCTTGACAGACAAAGACGTAAAACATGGGGCGCGCTCAGCCCCGTAACGCGCAAGCCGCAAAATCCGAAGGCATACAACAGAAAAAAGAACCGGCAGCAAAACGAGGATAATGACACGTTCATGCCGGTTCTTTTTTTGAATAAAAGTGCTTGACAAAAGCATTAATATATGATATCCTCTTTTCAGCAACAGTTACTATTAAGGAGTAATTACTATGAGTCGGCGGAACACAATCCAGCGTACGCTCGTTAAGAACGCGGTTATGGCGATGTCGTGCCACCCGACAGCCGACGAGATATATGACGAGGTGTTAAAAAAATGCCCCGGCATAAGCAAGGGTACTGTTTACCGCAATCTTAACCGTCTTGCTGACGAGGGTGAAATTTTTCGCGTAGCCGTTGCAAACGCGCCAGACCGCTTCGACCGCACCGCCTGCCCCCACTGCCACTTCCTCTGCCTCCGATGCGGGCAAGTCTGCGATTTTAAGCTCGCGCACGACCCGGAGATTGACCCTGCGCTGAACCCGGGATTTGTTGTTTTGGATTACGAGCTTGTAATAAACGGCTATTGCAGCGAGTGCGCGGGGGACGACCTCTCAGCCGCTCCGCGGCAGCTCTCCTGAGAGGAGAGCCGGTTTTCAGCCGCTCCGCGTGCGTAAATTTTCCACGAAAAGAACAAAGGGTCGTCGGGGACGCCAGCACCCATGTGCGTTAATCTAAGGCAATTCGGTTAAACTTCGGAAGGAACGTATGAATCCGTTCCCTTCGTCCTGAACTGAAGGTTTTATTAATAGCACTTGCAGGGAACGCATTTATGCGTTCCGCAAAAATTCGCCGCTGTCATCAGGGTTGCACCTGCGTAGGCATAACGCACAGCTTTTACAGCGCAAACAAAAACATTATATAAAAAGGAGATTTAACAATGGAGTACAAAGGAACAAAGACAGAAAAAAACCTCGCTGCGGCTTTTGCCGGTGAGTCACAGGCGCGCAACAAATACACCTACTTCGCTTCCGTTGCGAAAAAAGAGGGCTATGAGCAGATAGCTGCAATTTTTGAGCAGACCGCCAACAACGAAAAGGAGCACGCAAAGCTCTGGTTCAAGGCTCTTGAGGGAAAAGGAAGCACCGCGGAGAATCTTCTTCACGCCGCCGAGGGCGAAAACTACGAGTGGACGGACATGTACGAAGGCTTTGCAAAGGACGCCGAGGAGGAGGGCTTTACAGCTCTCGCCGCGCAGTTCAGGGCGGTAGCCCAGGTCGAGAAGGCTCACGAGGAGCGTTACCGCGCCCTGCTCAACAATGTTGAGATGCAGGCTGTCTTTGAGAAGAGCGAAGAAGTCATGTGGGAGTGCCGCAACTGCGGTCACCTTGTAATCGGCAAAAAGGCGCCGGCAGTCTGCCCCGTCTGCAAGCATCCTCAAAGCTATTTCGAGGTCAGAAAAGTTAATTACTGATCTTGGCAATAGAAATCATGTCCCGCTGACCGTTTTGTGTGTGTCGGTCAGCGGGACATATTTTTGAGGATGTTCCGTTATGGAATTAAACGTGTCAGGCATTGACAATATAACTCAATCATGCTATCATAAAATGATTCTATTGTGAAAAACGCCGGCTTGTTTTCGGGCGTAGCGCGGTCGCAGGAGCAATCGGCAGACGGGCGTTCTCCCTTCTGTTAATGATGTTTGGGGCGAGAAAAGTGGAATATAAACAAGAGGAAGCACATTATCTGTTAAAGCTTGTGGCAGTTGCCGTCAACGGAGGCGATGTCGAAACGCCGTTTATCGGCTTCGACTGGGACAATTTATACGAGCTTGCCGTCAGCCACAAGGTGGAGGGTATGGCGTATATCGGCCTTTGCCACACCTCCGGGCTGCCCGACACCGTAACCGAGCGGTTTGCCGAGGCATATAAAAAATCGGTCGTCACCGAATACATCCAGCACTCCGAAGGTGTTAAAATTCTGCGCGCCATGGAAAAAAACAGGATAGACTGCATGCCTCTCAAGGGCTGGGTAATAAAGCCGCTTTATCCCCAGCCCGCGATGCGCTCGATGTGCGACATAGATATACTCATAAACAAATCGCAGTCCCGTCAGGTCAGGGAGCTTTTGCTGTCAATGGGCTACGATGTCCGCGATTTCGGCGGCAATCCCGACGTGTACTTGAAAAAGCCCGTTATGAACATAGAAATACACAACGCCCTCATACGGGATAAGACGGACCACTTTGCCACGTCATGGGACAGGGCTGTTTTAAAGGACGGCTGCTCGCACACATATTCCATGACCGACGAGGATTATTACATCTTCATGTCCGCGCACCTGCAAAAGCATTTCTACGGCGGCGGCACAGGCGTGCGCTCCGTAACCGATATCTGGGTGTATTTAAAAAACAAAGAAAACACGCTCGACTGGACATATATTGAGGAAAAGCTCACAAAGAGCGGGCTGTGGGAGTTCGACAGAAATATTTACGCCCTTTGCATGCACTGGTTCGGGGGAGCCGGAAAAACGCCCGAAATCGCCGAGCTTGAGAACAGGATTCTTTTCAGCGCCGCTTACGGAACAGAGAAAACGGCCGCCAAAAATTCCGTGATTACAGAAATCAATACAACCGTCGGCGGCAAAAGCGCGGCGGCAAAAAAGCTGAGATACGTTCTGCGTCTGATGTTTCCTGCGGCTTCCGTGATGTCCGAAAGCTACCCGTTTGTAGAAAAGCGCCCGTATCTCCTTCCCGTCGCATGGATTATGAGAGGCTTTAAAAGCCTTTTCTTCCGAAAGGAACATGTGAAATCAGCTTTGACAAATGTGATTGAAATAAAAAATGACGAGCTTAATGACAGAACGAAACCATAATCTATTAAAAACAACGAAAAAAAACAAGTGTGCCAAAAAGTATTGACTTTGAAAACACATGCATATATAATTCCCATGAAATGTGGAAGAAAACACCTGCCCACAAGAAGCAGAGGTGTAAAGCATGAGTTTTGAAGACTTGCTTACCAATGTTCCAATACCCCGAAAAATATCGGATTCCGTTTCAGAGCTTTTTTCCGGCGGCGATTCACCGTTGTTTGCCGTAGTGGGCGACTTGAGTCTGTCCGGCAGATACGGAGATTCGGCGCTTTTTGTTTTCCGCGACAGGCTTGTCGCCGTCGACGAGTCCTATGAAAACGGATATATCGTAATCCCGTTTGACGACATTGCCGAAATCAAGGTTAAACGGATGTACGGCAACGCCGTGCTTAAAATTGAGGACACAAAGGGCAAAAGGTCCGACGTTATCCGCTTTACATATTCCGTCGCCGACGTGTGCGACTCCGCCGCGCTTTTTGTCGAAAGGATAAAGGCGGGCGAGCCTGTTGAGGAAACGCTCGAAATCGTAAAGGCTACATACAAAAACCTGCGCAGCTTCTGTTCTAAGTGCGGCAGAAAGCTCGCAAACCCCGACGCCGAGTGCCTCAACTGCAAGGGCAAGGCAAAGCTTATCAACAAGTTCGCAAAGTATGTAAAGCCCCATGTAAAGCAGCTCGTGCTTTGCCTGTTCCTTTCAATATTCACCACCTCTATGGCGCTTGTACCTCCGTATATAACGGGCTATATGGTCGACGAAGTGATTCCCAACAAGAACAAGCAGATGCTGTTCGTTGTTATACTCATTCTTCTTTCCGTCTATATTCTACAGTTCACCGTCGGCGGAATACGCGCCTATCTCTTAAGGCTCGCAGGCGACAAAATCATAATAGACCTCAAAACCGACATATACGCGAAGGCCCAGTTCCTCCCCATGCGTTTTTACGACAAGACGAGCACCGGCTCAGTAATCAACAGAATAAACGGCGACACGTCCGTTCTTCAGACATTCATGCTCCGCATAACGCAGGAGGCTGTTGTTCAGGCCTTTACTCTCGTCGGAGTAATATGCATCATGCTGTTTATGGACTGGCGGCTCACGCTGCTGTCGCTTATTCCCGTTCCGCTGGTCGTGCTGTGCGGCCGTTATTTCGGCAAGAGGATAGCGCCCATGTACCGCCGTCTCTGGAGGCGCGGCACGTCGCTTTATTCGATGCTTGCCGACACCATTCCCGGCATCCGCGTCATAAAGGCATTCACAAGCGAAAATCGTACAATCGCGCGGTTTGAAAGATATTCAAACGACTGGCTCCAGGAGGACAGGGCGGCGGCAAAGACGGCAAGTGCCTTCCCGTCAGTTATCACCTTCCTCATCACCTGCGGCTCTTTAATAATATGGTTTGTCGGCGGCAACTGGGTTATTGGCGGCTCCGGCGGCGTCACTACCGGTCTTCTCGTTTCGTTCATTTCCTACGCGAGCATGTTTTACGCACCCGTCAATTTCTTCGCCAACCTGAACGATACTTATCAGAACGCCTTGGCGTCAGCCGAAAAGATTCTCGACATCATTAACGCCGAGCCGGAGCACGATTTCGGCAAGGGCAACAAGCCGGGACGCATAAAGGGCAAAATAGAGTTCCGCAACGTCAACTTCTCGTTCGACCGCTCCAAAAAGGCTCTTGAGGACATCAACCTTGTCATCGAGCCGGGCGACGTCGTCGGCATTGTCGGCACAACGGGCGCGGGCAAGTCGACGCTCATAAATCTTCTGCTCCGCTACTACGACGACTACGAGGGCGAAATCCTTGTGGACGATATCGACATAAAGGATATCGACCAGGAGTATTACCGCAACCAGATAGGATATGTCCAGCAGGAGCCGATGATGTTCCGCGACACAATATTCAACAATATCGCATACTGCAACCCCGACGCGCACGTCGAGCAGGTGCTGCACGCTGCCGATATTGCAAACGCGCACGGCTTTATATCGCGCATGCCCGATTCCTACGACACTATGCTGGGCGAGCGCGGCGTGGGTCTGTCCGGCGGCGAGCGGCAAAGGCTTTCGATAGCGCGCGCCGTCCTCAAAAACCCGAGCCTGCTCGTTTTTGACGAGGCGACGGCGGCGGTTGACTCCGAAACGGAGCATCTTATACAGGAGTCCATAGAGCGGCTTATCCGCGGCAGGACGACGCTGATGATTGCCCACCGCCTTTCCACGCTCCGGAAGGCAAACAAGATAATCGTCCTTGACAAGGGCAGGATAATAGAGTTCGGCACGCCCGAAGAGCTTTTGAAGCTTCAGGGCAAGTATTACAAGCTTATTCAGATTCAGTCAATGTCCGACAAGGCAAGGGAAATCAAGGAGTCCGAAAACCTCGAAATAGCCATAGGATAGGGGGAGTGGCGGCAATGACCTCAAGGCGTTACATCGACGGTCCCGAAGCAAAGATAACCGTAAACGACGGAATCTTTGTAGATGTCGAGTTTTACGACGGCTTAAAAATCGAAATGCTCGAGCCGAAAAGGCTTTTCCCCATAAGCGGACTTACAAAATACATCACGCTGCTCGACAGCGAGGGCAACGAGGCCGCCATAATAAGAAATGTCGACAACCTTCTGCCCGAGTCAAGAGAAACGGTGCTGCGGTGCCTTGAGGAATACTACATGATTCCGAAAATCAGGCGCCTTATTAACCGTACCGAAAAGTTCCGCATATGGCTGTGGACTGTCGAAACCGACAGGGGTGTTCACACCTTCGAGATTATCAACCATATCATTTCCATCAAAACTCTTTATGACGGCAGAATACTTATTAAGGACGCAAACGACAACCGCTATGAAATTCCCGACGTATCGGCTCTTGACAGGCGTTCGCAGAAGCTCATAAGGCCCGATATTTAAAAAGCATGCCGCACGCTTCCGCAGATTCCGGCTTGATATTAGCGTAAAGGATTGACTTAAATGTTCAAAAAGTCCGTGGCTGTTTTTCGCAGAAACAAGGCTTATTATTTAACGGCATTTGCCGTCTGTGCCGCAGTATTTGCATATTTTTACGCGCTAAACCGTCTCACGGGTCTGCACGACGACGACTATCATTTCAAGTTTGTCTTTCTGGACTTTAATCCAACCCCCTTCGACCGGCGCGTTGAAAGCCTCGGCGACATATTCCTGTCGATAAAAAACTACTATTTTATCAGCGGCGGCAGGGTAACCGCTCACTTTCTGTCCTATCTGATGCTTTTTATCGGAAAGCCGTTTTTTAACGTTGTAAACGCCTTAATGTTCGTTTTGCTGGGTCTTCTCATTTTGTTTAATACTCGCGGAAAAAGCGAAAGAAGAAGCCTTCCCGGAGTTGCTCTGCTCGTGGTTATATATGTCCTTCTCTGGCTTCTTATCCCAGCTATGGGCGAGACGGTTTTTTGGGTGTCGGGCGCGACAAATTACCTCTGGATGGCTTGCCTCAGCCTTGCTTTTCTGCTGAGGTATGTAAACTATTACCGGGGCGAATCAAGGCTGCGTGAAAACGCGGCGACAACAGTGGCTATGTTCATTTTCGGCGTTTTTGCCGGCATAACAAACGAAAACAGCGGCGGCGCGGTGCTATACGTGTTGTTTCTTTATTTTCTCATGTACAAACAAGACAAGCGTCATATTCCAAAGTGGGCTTATTCGGGCGTTGCAGGTCTTGTTTCAGGCATAATCTTTCTCCTTACCGCACCCGGAAACATGCATCGTGCGGCAAATATCGAGCAGGGAAAACTCGTCAACTTCTTTAACAGCATATATAAGCTTTATTATGTTTTTGCGGTTCTTCGCGAGGGCCCTGTTTATCTTGTTATATTGGTCGGTATCATAATATCGGTTATTATATTAAAAAGCCGCGGAGCCAAAGAAGCAAAGTCGGTTATCAATATATCTCTCGCCTATCTTGTCGGCGGATTGCTTTCCATGTTTGTGCTGCTGCTTACCCCCGAATACAGTGACAGACCTTATTTCTTCGGCATTGTTCTTCTGATTGTTTCATTTGTTTTCGCGGCCGACCGTTTCATGATGAGCGAGGTTCGTTCAGAAACAAAAGGAAAGCCGAAGCCTGCGGCAATAGTCGCCGGCGCCGCGTCACTGATAGCCGTTTCTTTTTGTGTTTCGTCAATGCACGCTGCTTATAAAGAATATGTCATAATGGATAAGTTCAACAAATACGAATATGCGTGCTTTGAATCGGCAAAGAAAAGGGGCGAGACCGAGGTAACAATCGACAGGATTATGTACTATGAAAGTGACCGGAACATTAATTACACCGTAAAAAACGTAACGCCCGACGCAAACGCATATATAAATCTGTGGCTCGCGCGGTATTACGGTTTTGAAAAGGTTTTATGTTGGAGAGAAATATATTCGCCCGCGGAGCTGGGTATTGAATAGCACCAAACGTTAGCGCAACCGCTAAATCGTAAAATTTATTGCCTCATGAAAGGAAGAAACATAATGAAGCTCGTTCTCGCAATCGTAAACAATGACGACAGCGCAGTTGTGGTATCTGAGCTGACGAAAGAAAACTTTATCGTCACAAAGCTGTCAACTACAGGCGGATTTCTGATGGTCGGCAACACAACCCTGTTAATCGGAGCGGAGGACAAGGACGTTCCGCACATAAAGGAGATAATAAACAGATTTTCGCAGACGCGAAAATGCGTCAAGCCCACAAACGCGACCTTCGGCAGAGGGTTGTCGAACAACGGCCTTGAGCACGAGGTTTCCGTCGGCGGCGCCATTGTTTTCGTGCTCGGCGTCGACGAGATGGAAAAATACTGATTTTTTCTGTTTATACAGTCAGTAATACTAAGCGGCCGCACAGCGCGGCCGCTTAGTTTTTTGCGTTGTATTGTCTGTTTAAAGAGATTGTATCAAATAATTGAATCTGCGGAACGGTCAAGACCGTTCCGCGAGGCATCTTGAAGCTCAAAACAGGACGCAACAGCTTGCAGGGGTGCAACTGTGTATGCGCCCGTTGCTGTCTCACTCCGCCGCCGACACGGCGTCGGCAATCGCGTAAAAGACGGGCATGCAGTCATGAAGCCCCGACTCGCCGTTCTGCCGCATTACGGTCACGGCGTACTTCGGGTTTTCGGCGGGGAAAAAGCCCGAATACCATGTGTTGTACATTTCTTCGCCGTTTACATATATACCGCTTTGCGCCGTTGCCGTTTTACCGCCCGCTGTCACGCCGGCGGCGCTTTTTATGCTGCTGTCCTGCGCCGCGCGGACAAGGAACGAGCGCAGCTTTTCCGCCGTGATTTCGCTTATCACGCGCTGTCCCGGCTGCGGCTGCGTCACGTTGTAAAGGCCGCCGTCGCTGTTCACACAGCCGCTAAGAAGATACGGCTCTTTGTATATTCCGCCGTTTGCAACAGCGGCGACGGCGCCGGTCATCTGAAGCGGCGTCGCCATAAGCGCGCCCTGACCGAAGGCGAGGTTCGCGGCAGCCGCGGCGGAATCGAACGTTTCGGGGTCGGGCAGAAATCCGCCGTCGGCCGTTATCGAGGCTGCAAGCTTAAGAGGCGTTCCGAGCCCCATATAATATGCAAGCTCTATGACCTCGCCTATATTGAATTTTGTTATGAGGTTCACAAAGTAGGTGTTGCAGCTGTTCGCGAGCGCGCCCGCCATATCAAGAAGCCCGTGGCCGTCGCGCTTGTGGCAGTTGAACACAACGCCGCTCTGCTCTATACTGCCCCTGCAGTCGTATTCGAGAGTTTCGGGCACGCCGCTTTCAAGAGCGGCGGCGGCGACGATTATTTTAAAAACAGAGCCGACGCTGAAGGGGCTGATAGCCCTGTTGATAAACGGCGAATCTTCGTCGTCAAGGCTCTTTGATACGTCGTTCACGTCGTAGACGGGAACGCTCGCCATGGCGAGAACAGCTCCCGTATCAATATCGGTTACGACGGCCGCGCCGCATTCAAAGCCGCTTGATGCCAGCGCCTGCTCTGTTATCTGCTGAATATCCCTGTCAACTGTAAGGAGAACGCCGCTTTTTGAGTTGTATTTGTTCGAGCGAAGCGCCGCGCCGCTGCCCACAAGCACCCTGCCGTTGGCGTCCACGGAAAATGTGGCGGTTATAGTCCTCTTTTCGGACGAAAGCAGCTCATCGCAGCTTTTTTCAATGCCGCACACAGGCAGGCCGCTTCCGTCAAGATAACCTATGACATGTGAAAGAAGCTGCCCCGACGACGAATATCTCCGAAGCGCGGTAACGGTTGTCACGCCGTCGCACTCTATTGCAAACGGTACCTCGACGGTTACGGGGTAGCCCTTGCTCATTCTGCCGTAGGCGTAAATAAAGCCCCCGTAATCGAGCGCGGATTTTAAAGCCGCGGCGGCTTTTTCCGTCGGAGCTGCGACGGCGACGAGGTATTTTTCGCTGTTGACGAGCGGCTTCATGTCGCGGTCATAAATATATCCCCTGCCCGACGCCACATCTAAAGTAAGAGTGCTGTTCGCGGAGCCGCTCTGAGCGTACTTGCCCGTAATGAGCGTGAAAAGCCGTAAAACTATAAAGCCCATGCAGAAAATAAAAACAAAAAATACCGGCACAACGCGCCTGCCCATTTTAGTCGCTCCCTTTGCAGTCGTTATACAGGTATTTTTGGATTTTTTATTCGGTTTAATTCATCGTTTTTTGCGGCGTGCCGGCGTTTCACAGCCGTCCCGCTACTTCTTCGCTTCTGTTATCATCCTTTTTATTTCGTCCTGCTCAAAAACATATTTCGCCGCGCAGAAGCTGCAGACTGTTTCGACAGGTTTGCCTTCCTGGAGCAGGCGCGTAAGCTCGTCTTTGCCGAGGCTTAAAAGGGCGCGGTAATATTTTTCTCTGTCGCAGGTGCATCTGTACCCGATTTCGCGGCTGTCGAACATGTCGAACTCTATTCCGTCGAACACTTTTCCGATTACCTGTTCGGGCGTCATGCCGTCCGCCAGAAGCCCTGAAACAGACTGTATTTCCGAAATGTTTTTCTCAAGCCTGTCAGTCGTCGCGTCGTCGGAAAAAGGGAGAAGCTGAACAAGGAAGCCGCCCGCCGCTTTGCAGGAATAGTCCCTGTTGACGCGGACGCCCAGGGCGCACACCGTGGGCACCTGCTCGCTTTTTGCGTAATAATGCGTTACGTCCTCCGCAATTTCGCCGCTTACGATGTCGGAAAGCCCGACATACGGCTCCTCCATGCCGAGGTCCTTTATGACGTACATGGTGCCTCTGCCTATGGCACCCCCGACGTCAAGCTTTCCCGAGTTGTTCGGCGCGAGCTCGGCCGCGGGATTGTCGGCATAGCCCCTTACGTTGCCGAAGCAGTCGCTCACACAGCAGACGGTGCCGGCCGGACCGTCGCCCCTGAACTGAAGCGTAAGCGTATTGTTTTCGCTTTTCAAAAGCGCACCCATAAGCGACGCGGCGGTAAGCGCCCTGCCTAAAGCCGCCGTCATCGTTTTTGACAGCCCGTGAATCTCGCGCGCCCTCTGTACTATTTTTGTTGTGTCGGCCGCTATTATCATGGCGCTGCCGTCGCGTGTCATTGCCCTTGCCGATATTGATTTTTCCATTATTGTCTCCGAACGGTTTATTAAAGCTGAATCTCCTGGTACGCAACCTTTTTGCGCTGCCATGTGTACGTTATATATAACTTTGTGCCTACCGATACGATGGCGGGATATGAATATTCGTCGTCATGGTTCACGCGTTTTTCAAGGACGAAAAGCTCCTCCCACGTTACGCCGTTGTCCTTTGATTTCATCAGCGTAAGCGGCGCCCGGTCGCCCCAGTTTTTCGCGACCGGATTGGAAACCAAGACAAGCGTTCCGTCCGGCAGCTTTGTTACGTCGAGACCGCTGTTGTTGTTTTTTATAACGGTGGGATAAGCCCTGCACCACGTTCTTCCGTAGTCGTCGGAATCGCTCCTGTACGCGTGTCGTACGGACGTGCGGACAAGGGCGTGAATTCTGCCCGGCTCCGACTCCCACAGCGTGGGCTGTATCATCGGAACAGGTTGTCCCTTGCGCTTTTTTGACGGGAAGTCGGGCTGCTTCTGCCACGTTTCGCACTCGTCCTCGGAGATGTCGACAAACGGCAGCCAGCCGTTGTCTTCGGTTGAGGCGGGCGCGAGTATCGTACCGTTCGAAATTCTTATAGGCTTGTTCTTTACCGGCCCCCTGCCGTCGGTTTCGTCGCCAGGAACAAGCTCGTACGGCTCGCCCCATGTAAGACCGTTGTCAGCGGATTTGACGGCGTATGTTTTCCATACCCGCACTTTTTTGCCGACCTTGAAAAACAGTATGACCGTGCCGTCGGCTAATCTGAAAAGCACGGGGTTCCAGTGCGGAACATTCCTGTCGGCAGAAACCCTTACAGGCTCGCTCCATTTGCCGCCGCTCCTGCGGGAGGTCCAGATATCGACGTCGTCCTTGCCCTCCGCCGTTCCGCCGAACCACGCCGCCAGAACGGTGCCGTCCGGCAGCGGAAGCACGGTAGAAGCGTGACAGCTCGGCGTAGGCGCGTTCTCGTCAAAAACAAACTCCTTGATTTCCTCGATAGCCATATTATTTCCTCGATTCCTTTAATAAATTGACAAGTTAAATTTAACATATTATTATATTGATGTCAATCGGACAAAGACCGGCGCTTATGCGTATTATTATGAACGGAAGCGGTAAAAATTGAAATTTGAAATGCACACGCACACAAGGGAAAACGACATCTGCGTTTCGATGACGGCGGACGAAATCGTTCGCGCCTACAAGGGCGCGGGCTATGACGGAATGGTTATAACAAACCACTTTTTCGGCCTGTCGCTCGAGTGGTACAAAGACGAGCTTGAGGGCTGCGGACACAAGGGGATAATCGACTACTACCTGCGGGGCTTCCGCGCGGCTAAAAAGACGGGCGACGAAATCGGCGTAAAGATTCTTATGGGCATAGAGCTTCGCTTCGACGGCACAATAAACGACTATCTTGTTTACGGAATAGACGAGGACTTCCTTTACGATTCGCCGCTTTTGAACACGCTGACTCTCGACAGCTTTTTAAAAATCCTGCCCGAAAGCGCGATAGTTTATCAGGCGCACCCGTTTAGAAACGACATGACCGTAACGGACCCCTCAAAGCTTTACGGCGTGGAGGTATATAACGGCGGCACCTCCGACGACAGGAACAGGTTTGCCGAAATATGGGCGGACGAGCACGGGCTTTGTAAAATATCCGGCTCCGACTTTCACGGCATAAACCACCTTGCGAAAGGCGGCGTTATATTAGCACGCGAAATAGGCGATATTCACGACCTTGTAAAAGAGCTTAAAGCGCAGCGGTATACGCTTATTAAGGGAGGAAAGGCATGATAAACACAGGGATACTCGGCTTTGCGCACGGCCATGTTTTCGGCATTGCCGGCGAGTGGAAAAAACGCCCCGAATACGGCGTTTCGGCCGTCTGCGGCTGGGATAGCGACGAAAAACGACGCTCCGAAGGCTGCCGAAGGCTCGGAATAGAGGAATGTACTTCGGCGGAGGCTCTGCTTTCACGCGGCGACGTCGAGGCTGTAACAATAGCCGCCGAAACGCTTTATCACGCGGAGCTCGTAAAGCTGGCTGCTGCGGCGAAAAAGAAAATAATCCTATATAAGCCGCTTGCTTTGACAATGCAGCAGGCGGACGAAATTGTAAAGGCAGTCGAAGAAAACGGCGTGCCGTTCACCGTCGGCTGGCAGATGCGCGTCGACGCGGTAAACTTGAAAATAAAAGAGATAATTGAAAGCGGCGGGCTCGGCAGACCTTATTATTTCCGCCGCCGTCACTGTCTTTCGATGCACAACAACACCGATTTCAAAAACATGTGGCACAACGACGAAAGGCTGAACAGAGACATTTTCGCCGACGACAGCGCGCACGCCGTCGACTGGCTTTATTCGCTTTTCGGTCTGCCCGAAACGGTAACCTGCGAGCTTTCGACGGTACACACGCCGGAGGTAAAAAACGACCTCGGCACGGCAGTTTACAGGTACAAAAACGGAATGCAGGCGGAGATTATGTTCTGCGCCTCCTGCTCCGCGGCGGAGATAACGACGGAAGTATATTTTGAAAAGGGCGCGCTGCAGCATTACGGCGGCGACGGGCCGTCAACGCGTCTGCCGCATGAAAAAACGCCTTCCCTGAAATGGTTCGCGGAAGGCGACAGCGACTGGAGCGTTAGCAATATCCCGCTGCCTTCGGGGCAGTGGGACCGCATAGTCGGACAGGCAAAGCCGCTCGGCGAATTTTTAAACGGCAAAAGACCGCCCGTATGCACCGCGCGCGAGGCAAGGAACTCGCTTATGATGGTGCTTGCCTGCTATGTCTCGTCAAACGAGGGAAGAAGGGTAAGGCTTAATGACCCGAAAATAAGAGAGGTCTGACAGCTGAACTATTATATTTTGAGGCTCCTGTTACGGTACATCCCGCGGATTATCGTCAGGAGCGTTTTTCTGTTTTCTCTCTGCCGCTCAACGCCGCCGAAATATGTTTTCAGAACCTTTATATCCTTAATACGTCGTACGGGCTTTTGTCGAGGATAATCATGTCGGCGATTTTTCCCGTTTCAAGGCTGCCGCGGAGGTCGTCGTCAAACGTGTTGTAATAGCCGTTTACGGTGCATACGCGTATGGCGTTTGCAAGGTCTACTCGGTGAGGCACATTAGGGTTGTTTACCATCCGGTGTATCCATTCGATGCCGTTCGGAAAGGTGACGGGGCAGTCGGACGAGCCGGAAAAAACAATTCTGCCGCCGTCCTCCACGAGATAGCCGGCAATAGTGTTGCTGCTGTCGACCGTAATTATTTTGCCGTGAAAAACCGTCATTAAAAAACTTCCTTTTATTTAAGTCTTGAGTTGTCATAGTTGTACGGAACGCTTGTGCCGACAACCACGTCTTCGATTTTTTCCAATATAAGCCAGTCGTCCATATTGCTTTGCTTTTCGAACGCGAGCGGTTCGATGCTTTGAAGATTTTCAAACTCGACAAGACAGATGCATTTTTTGTGCCAGCGTTCGCGCTGCCTGTCCGAAAGATTCAGCTTGCTCTGGTTATCGTTCAGAATATCGTCAATCTGCCCGTCTGACAGCTTTACATAATTCTGCACGCTTTTGACCGAGGCGGCGGCTGTAATGGCTGCGCTGCCCTTTTTCATGAAATACAGCTTTTCGCCGGGAAACACCCTGCTGTGCGGAATTTTTCTGCCCGACGCGGCGCGGATTATCATCGTTTTTGTGCCGTCCATAATCTTTTCAAGAACCTTTTCCCTGTCGTCGCAATATACAAGATGAACCATAAAAAAAGCTCCTTCCGATAATTCAAACAACTGTTTGTTAAATGGTAATGTCGCCCCTACGGAAAACGACGTCAAACCCCGAAAAGCTCTTTTCCGTTTTCGCGCAGGATACAGCGCGCGAGATACTTCGCGTAATCCATGCCGAACGCGCCGTCGCACACCATTTCCGCCAGCGCCTTAGAAAGCGTGTGCTCCATCGCGAGCAGCGCGCCGCAGGAATCCTCGGGCATCCACGCATCGCAGCCCCAGGTCAGGCGGTCTGCTCCCGAGACCTCCAAAGCTGTCACAATATAATCCGCTGCCCGCGTCGACGAAAGGTAGGGTATCCAGCATGTATCTGACCAGACGTTGTTAAACGAGGCGAGCAGCGCGTAGGTGTCGGAAAACCACGGGAAGCCGCCGTGAAGCAGATGGAACTTTGTTTCGGGGTGCCGTTTTATAAGACCGAGAAGCTCCGACGGTCTTGTCCTGTCGAGAGCCGCCATACCTGTATGAATCTGAAGCGGGAGCGAATATTTTGCCGCCGAATCGCAGATTGCGTTCATTACAATATTGCCGAAGGCTGTAATTTCATCGACGGAGGCGTTTGGATTCCCGAACGCCTTTTCCGCTTTTTTATAATCGACGCTGTCGAAATTGATAGGGCGGATATACGCCATCGCAACCTTGAGCGCGACGCAGCCCGCAGCCTTTTTCTTCTTTATCGCGCCGTCCATAGCCTTTAGAAATTCGCCGGGCGTTTCGGGACTGCCGTCGCCGAAAAGCGTGTGGCAAAGAAAACCGTCGTTGTCAGGCTGATTGCTGTCGTAGCCCGAAAAAAAGCTGTCGCAGCGAAAGCTCGGAGCGAAAAGCGCGGGGTGTCCTAAGCTGCTGCCGGGGTCCGACTGCCTGTCGTTGATTATTTTTTCAAAACGGCAGCGGCCCGTGAGAACATCTATATGATAGCCTTTGTCCCTGTACGCTTCTTTTATACGGGCGTCGAGGGCGGGCATGTTATCGGCCGTTAAAGGCAGGGAATAAAGCTCCTGCATCGAAGCGGAAAGCCAGCGGAAAAACGTGTTGCAGCGCGCGTTTTGAACAAAGCCTTCCGCCGCGGCAAAGTCGGAAAAATCGGGGATATCGGGGATATTGGCGCACCACGCGACGTATGTATGACGAAGCACGTCAAAAAGACCGATATTTTCATAAAGCCCGTCGTCAAGATGATGACAATGGGTGTTTGTGATTTTTATTTGTTTAATGTATTCGAGAAGCTCCCGGCGAACGGCGGAACTTGTCATGCGTTTCTCCTTAACGGGCGCACACGCAGGTGCGCCACTACTGTCATTCTGTCATTCCGCCCGGACGACATCGGGCGTGTAGTGGCGGAAATGGACGCCGAGCTTTATTTTCGCTATATCGAGGACGTGGAACAGCGAGCCGTCGTCCATAGGCAGAGCTGTAATGCCCTCACCCTCCGAGCCGTCGGCAAGGTTCCGCTCGAACGCGATTTTTACCCTGCCCGTCGAAACGTCGACGGAAAACACGGCGTGCCTGTCGCGGCTGACGGCAAGATAAAGCGTGCCGTCGTACATTTCGCCGCCCTGAACCTTGTGGACGGGGAAGTCGGAGGTTAGCGGCACGGTGCGTATAAATTCCATCGTTTCTGCGTCGTAGACATTAAGCTCCTCTATACGATCGCGACGCGCGGAATAAATAACTCCCTCGTCGGGGTTGGCGGCGCACCAGGGAACGCCGTTTTCGTGGCGCTCAAGCGGCAGCGCTTTGTAGTCGATAAGTTCAAGCGTTCCGGCGTCGTAGCGCGCCATGTAGAGATGCTTAAAAACCTTGCTGTCCTCTATTGTGGCGTATATCCTGCCGTTGTAATAGGTGATGCCGCCGATATGCCCGCAGCCGAGCTTCAGCAAATCGAAGGGAATCGCGCAGAGGTTCTGCCGCACAACCGTTTCGCCGTCAAGCTCCGTCTTCAAAAGACCGTAATTCCAGCTGAAATAAAAATATTCGCCGTCGTTTGTTACGCCCTGAGCGCGGAAAAGCGCGTCAAAAAGCACAAACGTCTGCGTGCTTTGAGGCTCGAGGAAATCCTCCTTTGCCGGCAAATCGCCGTTGTTGACATATATGGCGACGAGCGCGAAAAGAAGAAAAAACGGCGCTTTTAATATGCGAAGCACAGAGTTTAACATAAAAACCCCCCGTTTCGGTATTTCGTGTACATTTAACCATATTTTGAAACACTTTGCAACGAAAAAAGCAAAAAACAGCGATAAAAACCGCCCGGAAAGATTTATAGCACCGCCGTGCGCATATCCCCTCGGTATTGCCATAATAAAAATCCGAAACAATATAACAATATGGAATTTTGATGCCGAATTATTTTTCGCATACAAAATATTGATTGTATTCCGCGGCGGACAACAACCTGTATGACAGAGCTGAAAATAACGAAAAAAATCGCAAACAAATTGTTATATTTAACAACATCATTTTATTTTACATTACTTGTTGACAATTTGTGTGCCGTGTGATAGTATAATAATGTATCATAGTTTATAAAGGATTAACATGCCTAAGTTTACGTTAAAGTATCTTTTCGGGCAAAACAATTCTTTTTTCGCGGCGCTTTAAAAACACAGGGTTCAGCCGTATCTGCCGCGCAGGGTGCGCATGATATACGGCTCCTAAAGTGCCTTAAGATATACAGGCTCGCTTCCGCCTCGCGCGGGTGCGGGAAATATACGAAGAGTTCAAGGCAAATCCGCGTTTAGGCAAACGGAGACACAAATATTCAAGTTTATTTTTCTGGGAGGAATGAATATGAAGACTTTAAAGAAAGGGCTCAGCTGGCTGTTGGTCACCGTAATGGTGCTGACCACGTTCTTCTTTGCCGACCTCGGCATAGACGTCAGCGCGTTTCTTGACGTAACCACGCTGACCACAAAGCTGGAGCCTACAATAAAATTCTATGTTCCGGAGACGGTTTACCTCAACCCGGTTAAGGGAGTGGGGAGTCAGCCGTACGCCTTCCAGTATTTTGTCGACTGCCAGTCAAACGGAACGCTGAACGTAAGCCCCAACCAGACTTCCGGTCTTATTTATCTGTCATGCACAATGCCGATGACAAACGTCCAGATTTCGGCGGGCAGCGGCACGACTCTGAGCCTTCAGACGCAGACGGATTCTTCCCAGGTCAAGGCGTGGACCGTAACGGAGCAAAGCACAACCTCCGTATACGACGGGCCGATATCTATTACCGCCACGTTCACAGCCGACGGCAAAAGCTATTCCCACACCGCCTACATGTACGCCTATTACCCGAACCTTGACAACCTTGTCGGCGTCGCGGGCGGCTATACTTACGAAGCTTCCATAGGCAACTTTCCCGATTTCGCCGGTTTCCCGTTTATGATGGGTCTCCACAAGGTTGGCGGCATAAGCGGCTCTTACAGCAACTATTACGACCAGTACAACACCACAAGCGGTAAAGCCATGCCGGCATATGCGCAGAATCCGCTTGTCGGCTGGCCGACGATAGCGGGGCAAAGCAGCGGCACCATCGACAGTTACCAGACGTTATATCAGGAGAACAATTCGGCATACATATACAACGACGGCTCCGCAGGCGAAGGAAACTATCTCCTTGCCGGCAACGGCGGCATCTGGTGGGCGGGCAGAACACTATCCGGAGATAAGTCCAAAACATTTGGCGGCGCAAGCACTGTTTACGGCCATATATACGCCGACGTAAGCCGTTACTCAAACCTTAATCAGCTTCCGAACCTCAAGGCGGGCGTAATGGTTCACGGTACCGAGTCAAGCTCAGAATCGCACAATTTCGACTATAACTCAACCGACGGTAACGTTACCATTGCGTCTAACGTCGATTACCCTAACGACTCAAACAGCATATACCGCGGTCTTTACAGCCTGAACAGCGCGCTCTCGTCAAGCTCGGGAACAACCGATTACACAATGCAGTGCCACGTTAAGATGGAACGTTCCTCCTCCTCGCGTGTTAATATCTACTACCAATACGGTTTAACGGTAATAAGGGTAAACAAGGCGGCGCTCCGCACGGCGCTGCGCGACTCAATGGAGAAAAACTGGCGCTCCTCCTACGCCTACTCGGGCTGGAGCACGGCATATAATAGTCTTATTACGGCAAGGCAGAGTGCTTTTGCCGCACTCGGCAAGCCATACGCCACGCAATCCGAGGTCAACACCGCTCTGACGAACCTCAACAACGCGATGACGGCGTGCCAGAATATTGTCAGCGCAAACTTTACCGAGGGCGAAAACGACGCCCTTAAGCCCCGCGCCACCTTTTATGCACCCGAAACAATTTACCTCACGCCGCACAACGGCAGAACCGGCCAGTATTTCTACGGCGTAAGCACAAGCGGCACGGCGGAACAGAATAAGACTCTTGCGTCCGCGACAAGCGCGAGGATTTACTTCAAGCCGTTAAACTTCTCCGGCGGAAGCGTCACAATTTCCGTTCAGGCGTCGAACGGCACAAACAGCACAAACTGGACAGACGTGGCAACCGGCAACATCTCAAACATTACCTTCGGCGGTCAGACGTTCAGCTCCGGCTCCGCGGCGGCGTCAGGAAAGTCATGGACAATTTCCGGAACAACCGCCGTCGACACTACCTGCACAGCCCTTACGCTTGCCGCTGCTCCTACCGAGGGCGGCTACAAGTTCCTGCGCTGGCAGGCGGCATACACGGTAAACGGCAGAACATATTACACATACGCCTATACGATATGCTACAACCCGTTTACGCAGCCCATAGCGGCGGCAACGAGAGTAAAAAACGACAACGGCCCGTACCATGATACATTCTTCCTTCAGACCGTCGGCTGGGTGGTCGGCATACACAGCCACAATGCCAGCGGAGGCAAGGACGCAAATTCCTATCTTTATTACCTGCAAAGATTTGCCACTTCAGGCTGGAGAGGCGACCCGAAAGCGAGAAATCTTGACGACACCGGTGTCGAGGGCGCGTATCTTCAAAACGCCTCATTAAGGAACGCAAACTACTTGAACAAGGAAATCAGTGAGAATAGTACCAAAAACTACACCTGTAATGCTCCGACAGGATATCTCACTGTCGACACGTCGCGTTTTACAAACTACGATTATTTGCCGTTCTTCTACGCAGGTAATTACGTTACCGATACCGAGGGCACTAAGGATGCGGGCTATGTCCAGGTTTATAACACGACAAGCGATAAGTGGGTTGACAGATCCCCCTGTGACAGACAAGCCGATCCGCCGTATGAATCAAAAATAAGGGGCAATATTTCCACCGGGACATTTAACGTAACCGGATTCGCCACAAAGGGAAGAAGCGGCGGTACAACAAATATTACCAGCATAATGCCTGTTTCAGTTACTGCGGTGAACAAAGCGACTATCCGTTCAACCTATTACACCGCCGTGGCAAAGTGCCAGCAGCCAAGCTGGTATGCGACGGGCTACAACACTTATCAGAACTCGATACTCGACCTTGCCATCAAGGTGGGCGACCCCGACAACGCAAATGCGTCGGGATCAGCCAACGAAGGCGAACTTGCACGGGCTTCGGGCACATCCACGGTAACGCACGTAAGCAGCGGCACAAACTACAACGGGCAGACGAACGCCCAGATTATAGGCACCCCGGTTGAAACGAAGAGCTTCAACTACGGCGACTGGGTTTGTGCATATTACGACAATATTCCGGGCTACACGGCAACATCATATACCTGCTACAACGGAAGCACAAACCTTTCGAGCTACGTTCAGGGCGGCTCGGCGCAGGGCGAATACTGGATAGCGAGCGCCGACTTTAGCCCCGTTACATGGACGTTTACATACGCCCCGAAAACATACACCGTCACATACAACCTTAACAAGGGCAGCGGCTCGTCCACGCCCTCCTTTGACGGATCGACGACTCAGACGCAGACAACCTCCGTCACATACCATTCTAAGTTTACGGTGGGCAGCAAAGGCGGCGTCTCGAAGCCGGCGCCCACACGCACCGGCTACGATTTTGCCGGCTGGCTGTTCAGCGCCACCGGCGCAATAGTGCAGCACGACGCGCAGATAAACTGGACATATCCGCAGAACGAAACCTTCACAGCACAGTGGGACGTCCGCAATTATGTCGTCGAGTACGACAACGAGTTCCACTTCGGCCAGTGGGTCAGTGCGACCGGCTTTGCCGTAGGGTATGGCACATATCAGGCCGACATAGACAACAACAGGTTTTATTACACTGCAAACTCGTCTGCCGACAGCTTTACAGAACCGTACACCGGCCCAAATTCATACATAATGACGCTGATACCGGGTCACACCTATAGGATGTCGGTCAACGCGTACCGCGTTCAGAATGTCGGAGGCGAATGGGAACGAATCGCCGGAGAACCTTCATTAAGAAACTTTATATTCGCCTATCCCAACACTAACTGCTCATCAAGCGAATGGACGTTATGGAGCAGTACGGATAAAACTTATGATGCTTCTACCGGCCTTTATCATCAGGAAATTGAATTTACGTTACCGGCAGGTAAGCCCTACGTTACAATGAGGTTGGGCATAATGAACGCCATTCAGTCGGTAGCTTTTGAAAACTATATGATTCAGGACGTTTCCGCGAGGTCTGCGACGGGCTTAACCGCGTCCGACTACTCCATAGCGTATCCGCCGCAGTCGCTTGTCTCCTACGACAATGCATTTTCAACGGCTACGGGCATTAACGGCGCGGACGGTCTTGCCACAACGTCCATAAAGGGCTACACCTTCCAGGGCTGGTACACGGGCAAAAACGGCACGGGCACAAACATTACAAGCTCCACCTCAATGACGAGCTCAGTGTACACCGGCACCAACACCCCGGCAGCCGTCGAGGGCGAAAAGTCGATTCACCTGTGGTCAAAGTGGACGCCCACGACTTATACGATATCATACAATCTAAACGGTTCTACAACGGCTCCGGCAACAAACGGCGCCGGCAACCCGACTTCATACACCATAGAAAGCGCGACGATAAATCTCGCGCAGCCCACAAGAACGGGCTTCGACTTCACCGGCTGGACCGGCTCAAACGGCACGACGCCTCAGACGTCCGTGTCCATACCATCCGGCAGCACCGGCAACAAGAGCTATACCGCCAACTGGAGCGCGCATAAATACAATATAGTATTCAACGGCAACGGCGCGAGCGGCATATTAGGCGGTTCAACGGCGAGTATAAACAACGTTTCTTATGATACGTGGGTGAATCTTACCGCAAACGGATTCACAATGAATATCGACGACGCCGGCGGATGGCATACACTCACCTTCCAGGGCTGGGACACCAGCCCTGCGGGAACAACTGTCGTTTATTCAAATCAACAGTCTGTAATTAACCTTAGTGCTGTAAACGGCGCTACCGTTAATCTTTACGCCGTATGGGGCAAATCACCGTCATCAATCAGCGGAACTACGCGTATAACGCCTGACGGCACAAGCGGCTTTATAGTTTACGCAAGCGTCTTAACAGCGGCGGGGGTAACGCTTCACGGTACAAATCCTGTATATACAGATACAGTTTATTCGTCAATAAACCTTTCGACCGGAGTGCAGTCAGACACAGTCAGGGTATTCGACTATCTAAATGAAGCCACAGGCAAGGTATCCGGTGTAATGACAAACGGCACAAGTCTTTGGAAAAGCACTATTTTAAGGTCGTCTCACAACAACTCCGGAGGAAACCCCGGCAGCTCGGACGAAACAAAGTATTACAAGACATACGTCGTTGCCAGAAGTACCGATGGAAGCAGTGTCGCATCGCGGTCGGGTACAACGGCAGCGCCGCCGATAGAATATCTGGACACCGCGTACTTCCCGAGGGTTACGTTTGACTCAAACGGCGGCAGCGCTATAACGCTCAAAACGCAGAACGGAACGGGAACAACTCTGCCGAACAACTATTATTACGCGGGCTACGGTCTGCTCGACGACGGCGACAACAATCCTTCTGACGATACACAGTTTAACTATTACGGCAACGTCGGCTGGCCGTCGGCTAACCCGACAAAGACCTACTATGACTTCAAGGGCTGGTATACTACGCCTACGGGCACCACACAGGTAACCGCCGCATCCCCGATTAGAGAAAATAAGGACCACACAATCTACGCCCAGTATACGCTACACAACTATACTATTACATATAATTTAGGCGGCACCACAAACTCACCCGTTACGAATAACGTGAACAACCCGGCGACGTATACATATGAGGATGCGGTAACGATATACCCTCCGTCAAGGCCGGGCTATACCTTCGAGGGCTGGACCGGAAGCTGGTTCGGCGGCACGCTTTCGCAGCCGACAATAGCGTATCATTCTTCGGGTAACAAGACTTTAACCGCCACATGGAGCATTATAAACTACACAATCACCTACACGATGAACGGAGGCACCAACCACGCGAACAACCCGTCTTCATATAATATTGAGAACGCGGCGATTACCATTCAGCAGCCGACAAAAACGGGCTATACGTTCACCGGCTGGACCGGTTCAAACGGCACAACGCCGCAGACATCGGTAACGATTCCCGCCGCCAGCACCGGCAACAAGACCTACACGGCAAACTGGACGCCAAACACAAACACGCCGTACAAAGTAGAGCATTATATAAAGAATACCTCGGGGAGCTATCCGTCAACACCGAACCATACAGACAACCTTACGGGAACATCAGACGCGACGGTAGTTCTGGTTGATAAGAAGAATTCATCATACGAGGTGCTGGGCGGCATTGCGTACCACCATGCCGAGGTTGACGGAACAACAGTCACGAGCACAACAATCAAGCCAAACGGCAGCCTTGTAATCAAGCTGTACTACGATCGCAGTTCCTACGCCGTAACGCTTGCTATGGATACGGGTATTTCAACGGTAACCGGCTCCGGCACATATTATTACGGCGCGTCTGTAAGTCTTAACGCTACGCTCGCGACAGGCTACGAGTGGGATACGGTTAACGGCTGGTCCGTAACCTCCGGTCAGACGAGCGCGCAGGCAGCCAGCACAACGCAGGCTTATAACTTCACAATGCCGACGGGAGCTGTCTACCTCACCGCGAACGCCAGGCCCATCACCTATACAATAAGCTACACTCTCAATGGAGGTGCGGCAACAAACAACACAACCTACACCGTCGAAACGCCTACGTTCACGCTCAACAACCCGACGAGAACCGGCTATATCTTCGCGGGCTGGACGGGGACCGGCATAACAGGCTCCTCCACAAGCGTTCAGATAGCGCAGGGCAGCACGGGCAACAGGAGCTACACGGCAACATGGACGGCAATAACCTACACGCTTAAGTACAACCCCGGCGATGGCGGCAGCGGCACGGTAGTCAACCAGACAATAACCTACGACGACAGCACGGATGTGTTCAAGACCGTAGCTCAGTGCGGCTTCACAAAGACAGGCTACACGTTTGTCAACTGGAACACCAATGCGAACGGGTCCGGCACGACTTATACCGCCGGTGCGGGCATACCCAATCTTTCCTCAACAAACGGCGCGACTGTTAACATCTATGCAATTTGGAGCATCAACAGCTACACGCTTACGGCAAACGTCAGCGGAGGCGGCGGTATAATCCAGTCGATAAAATCCGGCACTACAACCATTTCGTCCGGAAGCGACGTCGCATACAATTCAACTGTCACAATCAGGGCACAAGCCAATACGGGTTACCATTTCGTAAGCTGGGGATACTCTATGCCCACGGCGAACATAACGGACTTAGATGATGATGACAGAGAAAACGAAAACGAAGGTGTCGAGACCTATTATGGAATAGGTCAGTCCATGTTCAAAATGCCCGCGAGCGATATTACGGTCACCGCCACCTTCGCGGTTAACAAATATACCGTAACGCTTCTCCAGACATCTGCAACAACGCAGGCAACGACCACAAGCGTCACGGCGACATACGGCTCGGCAATGCCGGCAATCTCGTCACTGCCTTCACGGACGGGTTATACCTTCGACGGCTACCAGTACGGCGCAACGAAATATTATAAAGCCGACGGCACGAGCAACAACAACTGGAACCGCACGTCTAACACCGAGCTTTCGCCGATTTGGTCCGCCCGCCAGTTCACGCTTTCCTTCAACGCGAACGGAGGCTCGTGCAGCCTTGCGAGCAAGACCGTGGTTTATGACAGCCCATACGGAGCAGAAGACGGAAACGGCGATACATGGCCGATAACCGCAAACGGATATGTCGTCACAAGAACGGGCTACAACTTCGCGGGCTGGTTCACCTCGGCTACCGGCGGTACCGAGGTAACGGCGGCCACCATATATCAAACTGCCGGCAATTCCACCGTTTACGCTCACTGGACAGCCATCGACTTCACCTTAAAGGTTGCCGTCAGCGGCAGCGGCTCCATATATTCGGTAACAAAGGGCGGAGCCGACATTAAGGCAAGCGCTACGAGCGGCTCGGGCGCGGAAGTGGCATGCGACAGTTCGGTAGTAATCGTCGCAAGAGCTTCAACAGGCTATCACTTCACGACATGGTCATATGTGACGGCGCCGCCGGCGGTGACGCTGACGCCGACAGAGGAATGGATCGACCAGATTTCCGACACGGCAGACGAGTATTACCGTGACGGCAAGTCGTCGTTCCTGATGCCGGCGGGCGATGTAACGGTAACGGCTAACTTTGCCGCCAACACATATACGGTATCGTTCCAAAAGCAGAGCGGCACGGGCGGCACGTCGTCGACTGTTGCCACCTACAACGCGTCGTTGCCGTCTATTACGCCTCCCACAAGAACGGGCTACACCTTCGGAGGCTATTACGACCAGACGGGCGGCGCGGGTGTCCAGTACTACAGCGCGTCCGGTACGGGAGTAATTACGTGGGATAAGACCGTTAACTCCACACTTTACGCCAAGTGGACAATAATTACCTACAACATAAGCTACACGCTGGGCGGCGGCTCGGCAACAAACCCCGCAACCTACAACGTCGAAACGCCTACGTTCACCCTCACCAACCCCACAAGAACGGGCTACAACTTCGCGGGCTGGACGGGAACCGGCATAGCCGACTCCTCCACAAGCGTTACGATAGCGCAGGGCAGCACGGGTGACAGAAGCTACACCGCAACGTGGAACGTCATAACCTACAACATCACCTACACGCTGGGCGGCGGCACCAACCACCCGAACAACCCGCCTACATATACAATAGAAAGCGCGCAAATTGCACTTCAGCCGCCGACAAGAACCGGCTATACCTTCACGGGCTGGACCGGTTCCAACGGCACCACGAAGCAGATGCTGGTTGTCATACCGACAGGCAGCTACGGCGACAAGAGCTATACCGCAAACTGGGATCCTAACAGCACCACGCCGTACACGGTTGAGCATTACGTTATGAACACCTCGGGCGTATATCCAGGAACAGCGACTGCTACGACCGGCGGCACAGGCACTTCCGACGCGACGCTCACCTTAAGCACCTGCGTAAACCCAGACCTGCTCGTGCCGAACGGCATAGTGTACAGCTACGGCACGGTCGACGATATAGAAACGACGACCACAACAATCAGACCCGACGGCTTGCTTGTTGTAAAGCTTTACTACGAGCGCAGGCCTTACAACGTCACGCTTACAGCCGGTTACGGAATCAACTCGGTAAGCGGCGGCGCCACGAATGTTCTCTACGGAGCCGGAGTTAACATTGACGCGGTGGTCAAAACAGGATACACATGGAACAACTGGACATATACCTCCGGCGGCGCTGCGTTCAACTCTGTTAAAAACTACACCGGAACAATGCCGGCCGGTAACCTTGCACTCACGGCAAACGCGACGCTGAACACATACAATATTTCCTACACATTAAACGGCGGAACCATTCCCAGCCCATACAACAACCCGACCTCCTATACGGTTGAAAGCGCCAATATCACGCTTGTAAACCCGGTAAGAACGGGCTACACCTTCCTCGGCTGGTCCGGTACGGGCATAACCGACAAATCGATGAGCGTTACGATTCCCGCCGGCAGCACGGGCTCGAGGAGCTATACGGCAAACTGGGCCGCAAACACCAACACGCCCTATACTGTTTCCCACTACCTGATGAACACGAGCGGTACCGGGTACGCGCTGGTGGGAGAGCCCGTGGCGCATACCGGTATAACGGGAGATACGCTGACGCTTTCCGACCTCAAGGACAGCTCCATCACCGTGGTCGGCGGAATCGTCTATCATCATGGCACCGACGGCACGCTCGACGAAGATAACAACGAGGTTACCGTGACTACGACGACGATCAAGGCGGACGGATCGAGAGCCATCAAGCTCTATTACGATCGTGTGCAATACACGATAACGCTTACAAAAGGCACGGGAATAACGGCAGTAACAGGAGAGGGAACATATCGTTACGGCGCGGCCATCGAGATTAACGCCACGGTTGCAACAGGCTATACGTGGAGCGCGTGGACATACACTACCGGCGGAGCGACCTTCAGCACAACAAAGAATTACACCAGCACGATGCCCGCCAACAACCTCACGCTTACAGCTACCACTACCAAAAACATCTACACAATCACATACCACGACTCGATAGACGCTACAAACCCGAACAGAACAACCTACACGGTTACCGATTCGTTTACGATAAGCGCGCTGTCAAAGCCGGGCTATACCTTCGACGGCTGGACCGGCTCCAACGGTTCAGTTAAGCAGCAAACGGTTTACGTTGCGTCAGGCTCGACGGGCGACCTTGAGTTTACTGCGAACTGGACGAAGCATACAAACACGCCATATGTCGTCAAGCACTTTGTTATGACTACAGACGGTGCATATGACGAATCAAATGCGACGCTTACCGAAAATCTCACGGGACCAACCGACGAGCCACTGCTGATTGCCAACCTCAAAAAGACAAGCGCAGCGTATAACACGCCGAACGGTATCGCGTATGAATACGCGACGCTGGAAGGCTCGCAGACGCATATCGACTCGACGACAATCGCGGGCGACGGCTCGAGGATCATCCGTATCTACTACAAGAGATTCGATCACGACGTGACGCTTACAAAGGGTACGGGCGTTTCCGCAGTAACGGGCGCGGGCACATATTATTACGGCGCCGCGGTACAAATCCGCGCGACGCTCGAAACGGGCTACTCGTGGTCCGAATGGACGGTAACCTCCGGTCAGACAAGCGCCCAGCCGGCAAGCACCACAAGAAACTACGACTTCTCAATGCCCGCCGGCGACGTCAACCTTACCGCAAACGCCACGGTTACGAACTATACCATCAGCTACACGCTGAACGGAGGCACGCTGCCTTCCGGATATCCGCAGTCATACACCTACTTTGCCGCCGCCGCTCTTATGGCACCAACAAGAACGGGCTATACGTTTGTCGGCTGGACCGGCTCAAACGGCGGAACCCCGCAGACAAGCGTTACAATTCCGGCAGGAAGCACGGGCAACAAGAGCTACACGGCAAACTGGTCCGCCATAAGCTATACGATATCCTATACAGACGCGCAGGGCGCGACAAACAGCAACAGGACGTCCTACACTATCGAGGACACGCCGTTCACAATCGGCGCGCTGTCGAAGACGGGATACACATTTGACGGCTGGACCGGCTCAAACGGCGAGACACCGCAAACTACCGTCACGGTTGCCGGGGGCACCACCGGAAATCTTGCCTATACCGCGAACTGGACGGCGAATGTGAATACGCTGACCATAGGCGTCGATGAAGGCAGCATCTATTACTACACCGGCGAGTATATGGGCACCGTAACCGCGACAGTATCCGACGTCCCGATTATTGAAGACGCAGCCGATATTTCATCCGAGGACTCTCAGGGTTCCGTCGCATTCGGGACACTGGTAGAGCTCACCGCGACGTCCGTGAGAGGCTTCTACTTCACGGGCTGGAATATTGTGTCCGGCGGAATAACCCTTGCGCAGACACCGAATGCAAGCTTCTACATGCCCGACGATGACGTTATTGTCACGGCATCGTTTGACATCGTAACCTATACCATCGTGTTCGACAAGAACGCCGAAAGTGGTGTAACGGGAACTGTAAACGACCAGATTGTCAGCTATTACGGCGACATGTACGGTTATCTGATGTATCCCGACGAGGAAGGAAACTATTACGAAAGAGTGGGCTATGACCTCATCGGCTGGGCAGCGACGCCGACGGGTTCGGCAGTTCTGTACGGCTATGACGACATTTCGGGCGAAAGCGACTGCGCACTTACCCCTGTAAACGGAGAAACGGTTACTCTGTACGCCGTATGGGAGCCTATAAACTATGTTGTCAAATACTACGCCAACCTGAATGACACGGCTCCATACACGGGTGAGCAAACGGTAACCCAGACTGTTGCCTACGACGAAACGGCATACTATTTGCCGGCGAATACGTTTACAAGACCGGGCTACAGCTTTGCAGGATGGACCGACGCGAGAAACAGCGGAAGCCAGTACTTTGCCGGAGCGTCCTTCATAAACCTCTCGTCGCAACCGACAACAATAAACCGTTACGCCAAGTGGAGCATCAACTCCTATACCGTAACGTTCAACAGAAACGGCTATACCGACCTGACGGGCGCGCAAACCGTCGGAGGAATCAAGTATGTAAACGGAACCTCCGCAAACTGGCCCGCCAACGTGTCACTGAACTACGATTCAACGTTTACGCTTCCGGGCGACGGCTTCGGCACAAACGGCTACTTCTATATGAACAAGACAAACGAACGCCGTTACCTTATAGGCTGGACAGATGTAAGCGGAGGCACGACGGTTAAATACGATAAGGGCGAAACCTTCACGGTAACGGACAACATAACGCTGTATGCCGTGTGGAGCGCCGACTACTATCCGCTCGACACAGCGCTCACAAGCTTCCAGAACAGCTACATCACATACAGCGGAAAGACAACCGACCCGATAACGGGCAACATTACCGGAGGCACAATTGTGTCCGGTCTTCTTCCCGCAAGCTCAGTCAACGACCCCAACTATGCAAGCGGAGGCGGCTACACCGACATCCTTGAGGATTACGGATATTTTGACGGCATGTATCACTGGGTACCCGGAAATCCCTCGGCCGCCTACAACGACTTCACCGTGACGTCACTCACAACGCTTGAAAACGCATATGCCGCGGCGAAGTACTACCAGGTCCTTAATCCGACAGCGCACACGGATTTAATCAGCCGTGCTGACGGCGACGGCGCCAACGGTGATATAGCAGCGATGGTAAGCGCTCTTAACAGCGCGGTAAGCGGTCTGGTGCTCGAGCCTGCCAATCTCGACGAATACATCGACACGTCATCGGTGTGCGCCGGTGCGGGACATACGACAGTAACAACGTCCGAGAATTATCCGCCCTGCGAAACCTACGGCGAATTCGACAACTCCCACAGCTTCAACAGCATTATTGGGCTTTGCGATGACATATTCGATCTGTTTAAGGTCGGAAACAACTATGTGTTCAAGAGCGGCGGCGAATATGTACAGAACGCAAACTGCATCTACACAACGCAGTCTGTCGAAGCTCTCTACAACGCGGTTTACAAAGCTGATAAGACAGGATATTACTACATGTTATATGACTCGGCAACTGGCAACCTCAAGATTAAGATACCAAGCCAGTATGTTGTGCGAAACACAACAAGAAACATTGCCGATGCATATCACGACCTGCTCCAGCTCAAGTCCGCCGATTACACATACTTCACCGAGCTTCTTGACGACTATCTTTCCGAGTACTGGGGCGATTTGTATCCCGGCACCAACGTAACAAGCGACAACATGTCGAGCTACTTCACAGAGGCTTCGATATTAGTGGTTGTAAGCTTCTATGACGACGTCCTGATGCCTGGCGGAAGCATCGTCAATCCCCTAACAATAGTTGAGCAGGATTATGTTGACGATACATTCGGCGAGCAGCTTAAGGATTATATTGAGGCGCTTGTCCCGAAAAGCGCAAGCTATGTGAATATATTCAAGCTCATCAACGACATACCGCACAATCCCACAAATCCCGACTATATTTACCGCTATCCGAGCGATGACACCAACGTGAGTGAAACGCTTAGTATATGGCTTGCGGCTTATGCCTCAAACGGTCCCTACAACGAGGCTACCGGCAAATACGACTACAATTTCAACTCGACAAGAACCTTTACAAGATTAGACAGCACGACCGGCACAATCAACAACTTTGACATGAACTATCTCAACAGCACATACACTGCGGCGTCTGTCAGCGCACTTCGCGAAGCAATCGACAATATCGACTGGACGCTGAACAGCTTCTATCAGGCAGGTATCGATGAGACGGTCGGTTCGAGTTACGCCGCCGGCAGCTATGCCAGAATTCTTTCGGACGCCATTGCGGGGCTGACACTCAAAACATTCACGGTCTACCTGTACTACAACTATGACAGGAACCTCAGCGGAGTTACAAACGACGCCGGCGACATGTTCAATTACTATACCGCCAACTACTTCGGCGGACCAAGCTTCACTTTCGGCAGCCAGGCAACGTTCGCGCCCGGTACCCTTACAAGAGCGGGCTATACGTTCATGGGCTGGAGTGACGACCCCGGAGCCATAGTAGAGAACTCGACATACGCGACAGATCAAGAAACCGGTGCGTTTAACTTCGCAATATACGATGACGTCACACTCTACGCGGTGTGGACAATCAACACACTGAACGTTCAGATGGATCCGAACGGCGGTACGTTCAGCTCCGGAGACAATCCGACATCCATCAGAACAGTGCCTCTGAACTTCGGCGCAACCTACGTTCTGCCGAACGGCACGGGCGCGAGCTTAACGTTGTCCAGAGCCGGTTACACGTTCGCGGGCTGGTCAATAATCTCCGACGCGGCGATAAACAACGGCGTTCAGGGCGACGAAAGCTCCATAGCTGCAAACGGCTTCACATTTACTATGGGCGCCGGTAACGCTGTAGTTCAGGCTTCATGGACGCCGAAGCAATACTCTATAGTGTTCGACAGCAACGGCGGTTCGGGTACGATGGCGAGCATGACGAATCTGAACTACGGTCAGACATACACGCTCACAACCAACGCGTTCACACCGCCTACGGGCCACTCGTTCGCGGGTTGGAACACGGCCGCGAACGGCAGCGGAACATCCTATACAGACGGGCAGCAGGTTACAAGCGTCTGCACCTGCGAAAACGGAGATTTCAGCAGAACTCTTTACGCGCAGTGGAGCGTAAACAGCTACTCGCTGACGATGGCGGCAACAAACGGCACAGCAACGGCGAAATGGAGCGGTCAGACAACGCCGGTATCCTCAGGCAGCGTGCCTTACAACGCTGAAGTAACAATTGCCGCATCCAACAACACAGGCTACCACTTCACAGGCTGGACGGTTAACCCCAGCGGAGTGACGATCGTAAATGACAAATTCATGATGCCCGCGGCAAACTTAACTGTAACGGCATCGTTTGAAATCAACACCTACTATGTATCATTCCACGGCGGCACAGGCGCCACCGGCTCCATGAGCAATCAGGACTTTGTTTACAACGTCAACGAGGCGCTCAACGCCAACGCCTTCTCAAAGACGGGCCACTCCTTTATCGGATGGGCGACATCAGCAGGCTCGTCTGAGGTTGCATACGATAACTGCGAGGAAATCGGCAGTGAAAATGGCAACGCGCTTACAACGGCACACAACGTAATCGTTCCGTTGTACGCGGTGTGGAGCATAAACTCCTATACGCTGACGATTGATAACGCAAACGGCACACAGACAACCACACAAGTTCAATTCGGCGCCCAGAAGTCGCTGTCACAGCCCTCAAGAACAGGCTATATCTTCAACGGCTGGGTTATCGAAATGGACGGCACATACACCGTTGCGTCTACTGTTACAGGCAACTCTGTTACAATGGGCGACGGCGACGCTACCGTTACGGCGCAGTGGACACCCATTAAGTACACCATTGCCTTCAACGCAGGCGAGGGAGCAACAGGCTCGCTGGCGCCTATGACAGACTGCGAGTACGGCGAGTCCTACTACCTGACACTCTTCGAGGAAGGCACAATGGCAAAGACGGGCCACTACTTCGTCGGCTGGGAGCTCACGATAAGCGAAAATGAAATGCTAACGTTCACCGACGGCGAAGAGGTAAGCAACCTCACCGCCGTAGACGGCGCGACTGTCACGCTGTACGCACAGTGGGAGGTCGAAGGCTACGATCTTACAATAATGTACGATGATTACTACTACACCTATCCTTCCGCTTATTCGACGAGCGGCGAATATTACCTTACTCCCGATGACGGGCAGGCCACATCCGTCAAATACGGAACGGAGATGCAGTTGGACTGCTTGATGTATTACGATGGATATCACTTCGTTTCGTGGTATGTCATATCCGATGCAACGGTTGAAATTTCCGAAACAGGCGTGTTCACAATGCCGGCTGCGGAAGTTATAATTCAGCCTGTAGTCGCGGTCAACACTTACATTGTAAGCTTTGACGCGTACGGCGGCAGCGGCACGAAGGAAAGCGAATCATTCACCTACGATGACTACGTATTCAACATTCCGGTGAACGACTTCTTCACAAAAACAGGCTATGAGTTCTTAGGCTGGGCAACTTATCCGGGCGGATACGTCGATTATTATGACGGTGACATGATCTTTGCCGACGGCAGCTGGCAAGACGGTGAGGAAATAACGCTGTACGCAGTCTGGTCTGCCATTGACTATACGCTCGTCGTAACCGCCGGTGAAAACGGCTCGATAACGTCCGTCATAAAGGGCAGCTCCGAAAACATCACTTCGGACGCGACAGGCGGCGGTGCCGCGGTCAATTATAACGACCAAATCGCCATTACTGCCGCGGCAGACACGGGCTACCACTTCACCGGGTGGACTGTAACCGAAGGCGGCGCAACGCTTGCCAACGCTTCCGCGGCATCCACCACGTTTACAATGCCAGCGGCCGACGTTACAATCGAGGCGGGCTTTGAGGCAAACACCTACACGATAACCTTCAGCAGTCCCAACGCGACAACTCCGGGAACAGGCTCGACTGTGGCAACCTACGGTCAGGCTATGCCCGCAATAACGCCGCCTGCCAGAACAGGCTACACCTTTACCGGTTACTACACCGCGACAAGCGGCGGCACCAAGTACTATAACGGCGACGGCACAAGCGCGAAGGCCTGCGACCTTACCGCCAACACAACGCTCCACGCTCAGTGGTCGATAAACGGCTACGGTCTGACACTTACAGTCGAGCCGAGCACCTACGGTACGGCGACCGCCACATGGACCGGTCAGGCCGCGGGAGTAACCTCCGGCACTGTCAACTACAACGATACGGTTACCATTACGGCTTTTGCGAACACCGGCTACCACTTTGTCAAATGGGAAGTAATCACAGAAAACGCGACTCTCGGAAATATTAATAACACGACGACAACCTTCACCATGCCAGCCTCAGATGTGACGGTCAAGGCAAGCTTTGCGGTCAACTCCTACACCGTCAGGTTCCATATGAACGAAGGCTCAGGCACGCAGATGGATGACCAGTTGTTCTCATATCACACAAGCCAGAACCTTTCTCTGAACACCTACACGAGGACGGGCTTTGAATTCCTCGGCTGGTCCAAATCACAAACCGCGACAACGCCGTCATATACCGACGGTCAGTCAATAGGCAGCGAAAACGCGCTCACACCAACGCACGGCGATCTTATAATCCTTTACGCTGTCTGGGACGAGATTGACTACACGCTGACCATAGACCTTGACGACGGTTCGACGCCGACGGAGATTACGCTTAACTATAACGACGAGTACAACCTAACAATGCCGACGAGAACGGGCTACGTCTTCTCCGAATGGACGATATCGACAGACGAAAGCGCCACGGTGGAGTCGACAGTTGACGAGTACGGCACGGTTGTAATGGGCGACGGCGACACGACGGTAACAGCCGTATGGACGCCGAGAACCTACTCCATCTACTTCAACGGCAACGGAGCGACATCCGGCGCGACGGCAAGCATGACAAACCTGAACTACGGTCAGGATTATCAGCTTTCCGCCAACGGATTCACAAGGACGGGTCATACCTTCGCCGGATGGAATACGCAGGCAAACGGCAGCGGCACAAGCTTCAGCGGAGGAGCAACCGTAAACAGCCTCTGCACCGGCGAGGTGGGCAACACCTCCATTACGCTGTATGCCCAGTGGACGCTTAACAGCAACGACCTGACGATTACCGTCGAGCCGAGCGCATACGGTACGGCAACGGCAACATGGGCAGGGCAGTCTACGGGGGTAACGTCCGGCACGGTCAGCTACAACACCACCGTAAGTCTCTCTGCGGTTGCCAACACGGGCTACCACTTCGTAGTATGGGAAGTAATCACAGAAAACGCGACGCTTGGAGATATTTACAGTGCGGTGACAACCTTCACTATGCCCGATGCCGACGTTACGGTCAAGGCACTCTTTGCGGTCAACACCTACACCGTAAGCTTTAACGGCAACCAGGCTACGGGCGGAACAATGACGAACCAGGAATTCTCATACTTCACGCCACAGAACCTGAAAACGAACGGCTATGTCAGAACAGGCTACCTGTTCTTAGGCTGGGCACTGTCCGGGGACGCCACGGTTGCATCCTTTGCGGACGGAGCGGAGTTAAACAGCAACAACGCTCTTACAAATACACACGGAGCAACCGTTACGATATACGCTGTCTGGAGTAAGCAGACATACACTCTGACGATAGACCCGGATAACGAAAGCGCGACGACGACGCAGTCGCTCGCATACGGTGCGACATACATGCTCCCGACCGTTACAAAGAGAGGTTACACCTATAATGGATGGGCTGTAACCGAAATGGCAGAAACAGCAACGGTACAGACGTCGATAACCGGAGGCAACAGCCTTGTAATGGGCGACGGAGACACAACGGTAACGGCTCAGTATGTGGCAAACACCTACACGATAACATTTAACGCCAACGGCGGAAGCGGCAGCATGAACGACATGATCTGCACATATGACGTTGCGGTATCTCTTACACCGAACGCCTTTACGGCAGTGTCAGGACTTAACTTTGACGGCTGGAACACGAAGGCGGACGGCACGGGAACAACATACCAGAACGGACAGCTTGTCGTGAACCTTTGCGAAGGCGTAACGGGCGATAATTCGATAGTCCTTTACGCTCAGTGGAGCGCGAACTCCTACACGCTTACACTCACGGTTGAAAGCGGCGCGTACGGCACCGCCACGGCAACATGGACCGGCCAGACTACAGGCGTAACAATGGGCAGCGTCCATTATAACGACACGGTTTATCTCAAGGCTGTTGCGAACACGGGCTACCATTTCGTAGAGTGGTCAATCGTTCCGGGTTCGGGCAGCGCATCCATCACAGACCCGACGCTCAGCGAAACGAGCTTCTCAATGCCCGCAAACAACCTGACATTAAAGGCGAACTTTGCAATCAACCAATACAGGGTGGCGTTTAGCGCAAACGGCGGCTCGGGTACTGCTATGGAAACCCAGTACTTTACCTACAATGTCACTCAGGCGTTAAGCTTAAACACTTATTCAAGAGCGGGCTACACCTTCATCGGATGGTCCTTGTCGGCTTCGGGCACGGTTGAATATGTTGACGGTGCCGAAATCGGCAGCACAAACGCCGTAACCGAGCAGCACAACGTCACCGTCACACTGTACGCAGTCTGGGATGAGATATCCTATGTGCTGACAATTGACCCCGACAACGGAACAGCAGTAACGACTTACGACGTGGAATTCGGTGAGAACTTCACCATACCGGAAGGTCAGGCATCGCCTACGAAGCTCGGTTACACGTTCAGTCACTGGACCGCTATTTCGGCTCCGGGAGCCACAATTCCCGCAACGATAAGCTACGGCACAATTATTACAGTCGGCGACAGCGACGTAACGGCTAAGGCTATATACACCGCAAACACCTATACCATTGCGTTCAACGCAAACGGCGGTACCGGAAGCATGAGTTCGATTCCCGCAACCTACGATGTGCCCGTTGAGCTTCCCGAAAACGAGTTCACCGCGCCGGAGGGCAAGGTGTTCTCAAGCTGGAACACGGCGGCTGACGGAAGCGGCACAGCCTACAACGAGAATCAGGAGGTAAGCAACCTTGCGTCCGCAAACGGAGCAACCGTAACGCTTTACGCGCAGTGGATCATAGGCAACTATACGCTGACCTTCGACCCGACATTGGGCAGCCTGCTGTCGGGCGAGCCGAACAAGAAGACAATAAGCTTCGGCAGTACGTTCTTGTCCGGTCCGTCGATATCCGCAACACCGGTTGAAAACTACTGGCCGTCAGATCCGACGCTTTCGCTCACATTCGACGGCGGCGCCGAAGTGTCCTTCCAGTTCCTCGGCTGGTATAACGGAACAGAAGATGAGCTTGGCAACGTGACCTACGGCACGCTTGTAACGACAAACTCGCTTGTATTAACGACGGGCGACCGTACCGTGTATGCCAAGTGGGCGGCAACCGGGAACGACATCGAGGTGTTTGAAACCACGATTAGCGACGCTCAGGAAATCAACCTCAACCACTACGACGAAGCCGCTATTGAGGCGCTCGACGATGAGCTTGTCGAGTTGTTCGGAGAGGATCACGCTCTTAACCAGCTTGAAGTATTGACGTACAAGGCGGCAATAACATCCGCCTATGAAGAGCTTGAGCAGAGCATAATAGCGAACGACGGCGCAGGCCCGAAAATCAATGTCTTTGAAACAAAGGATAAGCAGCTTTCAGAGCTGAATGATCCGGCGTTCGGAAGGTATCTTGACGATGAAGGTCAATATAACGAAACGACGCTTATCAGTCAGGTGGAGAGCCTCGGCGACATATCCTATGTATTTCCCGGTAAGGCACACTACACATACTACTGCTACACAAACAACGAGTCGCCGCTGATACTCGTCAACATTGCCGACGTCGCCGGTACAAACGGGCGTGTGTCATATCCGACAATGGCACAGATAGACACCGTCGGAACAAACGCATCCGGCCAGAAGCGCACAAGAACCGGTACGGTTCTCAGCGGCTGGATGCAGTACACAAGCGACACACCGGAAACCGCCACCGACAGAAGCAACGACTATGAGATTCTTGACATGACAGTAAGCTCGCCGTACGCGTCGAAGTATATATACGCCGGCAGCGCCTGCGGAGGCAAGAGCGGTTACGAGTACTACGGGCAGTCGCAATATATCGTTCTCAGACCTACCTTCGACAAAATCTTCAGCGGCAACAAGCAGTACGCGCTCTATACAATCACGGCTTACGACGATTCGTACGAGAGCCTTGTCGCTTCACAGACGTCGCTTGCTGGTGCAGGCGAATACGGCAGCTTTGCCACGGGCTCAAGCATAGCCACATCAACCAACGCAGATATTACGCCGAACAACACTGTTACAATCTATGTCGAATACAAGAATGTAACGGGATTCGACGGCACCGATTGCGGCGGACAGATTGAGGGTACCAATCAGCCGGGCGGCTATCTCCAGTGCTATACAAAGTACTCGGCGGAAAAGAAATTCCAGACGGTTGATTATCTCTACAGAATCAGCGGCGGCGCGACGAACGACGAGCTTCTTCTTACAGTTCCCGATGCGGAGCTTGCAACCAAGTACGTCGCAAATGACCCGCAGTTCGGCCAGACAAACCTCGGCAACTTCTATCAGATGGTTCCGAGCGACAGCGAGGTTGTCGCAAAGTATTTCGAGGTCTACGACCAGGCGAAGAGCGGCGGAGCAACCGAAGCGGAGGCGACGAAGCTTGCGGGCAGGGCTGCGACAGCGCTGGCAAACGCCGAGATCAAGGCAAAGCTTGAAAGCGGAGCAATGACCGCGGCGATGCTGAAAAATCCTACCATTCATCAGGTTCCGGGAGAGTACTATATCTGGCCGCAGGCCAACGCGTCATTCATGCAGACATATTGTCCCGCACCGACCAGAGAACATACGCTTGTATATGTCCATCTTGCCGACCGTTGGGGCAACGAGTTTACAAGCGTTGTACGCAGGGATTATCTTGACAAGTCAAGTCCGACATTTACCAACATTGTAACCGGATCCATTACAGTCAACGAGTACGGCGGAGCCACAATTAAGCACATCAAGATTCTCACTTACACAAAGTTAGATACAAGACATCTTGTTAACGTCCAGCCGTATTCCGCGACAGTTGTCGACTATTCATGGAATGTAGCTGACAACACGCTTACTGTCACAGGGCTTGACCCGAATCTCAATTCCGGAATGTATGTCCTCTATGTCGAGGACCATGCGGGCATCAATAATTCTACGGTGATAAGGTGCGATTCCGAGGGACGGTTCACTATTACGATCTGCGACGAGTACATGCCGCAGAACTATCAGCCGACAACTCCGGAGGACTTCGACGAAGGGGTCGAACCGGAGGATCTTCAGAATGAAACAGGAACTGCAGAGGCGCCGCCGGTAGACACCGAGCTTAGTGTAATGACGATTGAAACCGCAGACGCAGACGAGGCGGGAGGAAACACGCTTGAACCGAACTCAGAGCTTACTGTCGAAAACAGGGAGATTGAGGAAGTCAAAGCAGGCAATAACGTAAACATCAGCTACTCCTTCACGCTGAACGAAGTCTATACGGTAAATCTGTTTACACGCCCGAACAGGGATTACAACATCACCCTGAAGTCGACAAAGGGCGGCTCCATAAGAACCTATGTAAACAATCAATTTGTCGCGCCGCAGGGCGGTAAGCTCTTGATACCGGGCGGCTCGAACGTACAGGTTAAAATCATCACATATTCCGGATACGAGCTTAGCTCGCTTACCCTGACCGATTCGGCCGGAACGGTAACCCCGCTCGACGGCAGCTACACAGCCGAGATTTACGACGATGTAACAATCACCGCATACTTTGTGGAGTCGACGGCGTACAATACCGTTACGGTAAACAACGGAACGGTTAACGGCAAGGATACGGTAAAGGTCAGCCCGTATACCCAGGTTATTGCGATTGCAAACAAGGCGCCGGAAGGCAAGGTGTTCGCATACTGGGCAAGCGGAGGAGCCGACGGCAGTATTGTCAGCTATGACGAGGTATACATGTTCTATGCCACGGCAGACGTAACTCTTACGGCGGTCTATACCGACGAGTCGGTTGCGGTTCAGCCTTCGATCGTGATGGATCCCGCCAGCGCTTCGCACATCACAACAGTCAACGGCAAATACAGCCTTGCGTACTCCGGAAAGCTTACAATTCCAGCGGGCTATACTCTTGTCGAGTTTGGTCTGGTGCTTTCAAATCAGCCGTCCGAATATTACACTGACGAGAACTTTGTGATAGGCGGTTCGATAAACGGAGTGAACACCGTCAAGATAAAGGGCGAGTCGCTGACGGAGCAGGGACAGTTCAAGATTAACGTCAACGGCGTGGCGCCCGGTGCGACGAGAGCCGGAAGAATGTACATGGTCTGCAAAGACGCGCAGAATAACGAGGTTCTCATCTACAGCAGCACCTGGTCCGTGCTTACAACACCGGCTGATTAACTAAATAAAACATCAGCAAAACAACAAATTATGCCCGCAGGTCAAACGGCCTGCGGGCAATCGCAAACATCAAAAAAATAAGGGGTGAGGTGGCAAAAAATTCGTTGTTTAGCAAAAATGCAAAGCATCACTCTGCCGATGGCGGAGTATCACGGCCGACGACGGATTAACAGCCCTTAATTATGAAGCCAGAGTTTTTACCGGTAGCGGATATAGCTATAAGAATAGGAGTAGCGCTCCTTGCGGGGGTGATTATCGGTTTTGAAAGAGAGATAAGCCACCATCCGGCAGGGCTGAAGACACACGCGCTCGTATGCATCGGAGCTGCTTTGTCGGGTCTTGTTACGAACGAAATGGCTCTTGCCGTGGCGCGCGATACGGCGTTTTCGCTTGCCGGCAACGCCGACTCAATGGGGCGCGTAAACCTTGACATATCGCGTATCGCCGCCGGAGTTGTAACAGGCATCGGCTTCATCGGCGCGGGCGCCATTATGAAGTCAAAGGACGGCACAATTGTAACGGGAATCACAACTGCGGCAACGCTCTGGGTTACCGCCTGTATCGGCTTTTCAATAGGTATGGGCTATCTTTGGATAAGCATCATAGTAATCCTTTCCGTGTTTATCTCAAACGTAACAATAAAATACCTTGAAAACAACTACCTTTCAACCAGCAAGCTGAGAACGATTGACATGATAGTCACCCGGAAAAAGGACACGATGAAGGACATAGAGGCATATTGCATGCCGAGAAGAATAAAAATCAGAAATTTTGAATACCTCGGAGAAATACCCGGTCTTGTCGAGGGTGAAATGGCATACCACCTGCGCTATACGGTCAAGACGCCGAGCGGCATGAGCTTCCTTATTGTTCTGAGGGATCTCGCAATGCAGGACAATGTCCTTCAGGTGCTTGAAGCGACGAATCAAAAGGATAAAAAGCAAAAGCAGGCGCCCGAGATAAAAGAAGTTGACGATGAAGAGGAAACAGCCGATATTGATTAGGGCTTTTTAATATTTCAAAGCGGCAGCAAGAGCTGCCGCTTTGTTTTTCAGTAAAAATAAATAACGTCGTAGACTACTCGAAAAAATCCACAAAAAATTATAAGCCTATGGAGTTATTTGTAACAGGAATTTCCTTTATGTAAACCGTATATTGTGCGCGCCGTGGACGCACTTGCTTTTAAAGGCGAAGTGTTGTAAAATAAAGCAGCGCAGCACTTCAGGCGGCAGTAGTCTTTGCCGGGTGTTTGTTTGAATCTTACGCGCGTTTTTCTACGGTCTTCAAATTGTTCATAGTATAAAAATGCGGAACGCGTTCGCGCGTTCCCTGAAAATACAACGGAGGAAACAAATGCTTTTATACATTATCAGGCACGGCGACCCCATATATGTAACCGACACACTGACAGAAAAGGGATACGCACAGGCACAGGCGCTAAAAGACCGTTTTGCCATGGGCTTTGACAAAGTATATTCGTCGCCTATGGGCAGGGCGCGTGCCACGGCGCAGCCTACATGCGATACGACGGGCATACCTTATCAGCTTGAGGAGTGGACAAGCGAGTGGCTTTCGTGGGTTGATATGTCGGTGTCGGACGAAAACGGAGAAGACTGGGTGTTCCGCAAATATGAGCGGCGGATGCTTGAAACAAACTGGCACAAGCTCGGCGACCGATGGTATGAGGACAGTGTGTTTCGTGGCCTGCGCGTTAAGGAATGCTATTTAAGGATTGTAAAAAATTCGGACGAATTCCTGCTCCGCCACGGCTACCGCAGGAACGGCAATCTGTATACAGCCGAGAGGGCGAATGACGAACGCGTCGCCGTTTTCTGCCATCACGGCTTCGGAACGACGTGGCTGTCGCACTTGCTCCGCATCCCCGCGCCGATGCTCTGGACGTCATTTGACATTACTCACACGGGTGTTACTGTGCTTCGCTTTAAAGCGGACGACGACGGAGTGTGTGCGCCCGTCTGCCTGTGTTACAGCGACATGTCCCACATACTGAAATCGGGCATGCCGATGACGTACAACAACGGCGATGTTCTTTAAGAACCGTCACGCGCAGAGAAAAGCCCATAAAAACGAAAACAACCGCCCTATTGGGCGGCCGAATTCATAAGTGTCGGCATCGACCTATCTTCCCGGGCAGCTTCCCGCCAAGTATTTTCGGCACGAATGAGCTTAACTACCGTGTTCGGGATGGGAACGGGTGGACCCTCATCGTCATTGACACCGACTGAAAACGCTGTTGCGTTTCCCAGATAACGAATGAATGTTAACACATATATAACGGTATGTCAATACTTTTTTCAAAAAATTTTACGCTTTTTCGAGCGTTTTTACAATTTCGCCTACATACATGCGATGATAATCGCCGGAAGCGTAATTGCTTTCGATGCTTTCATCTATGAACCCGTCGGGATTCAGATCGAAAAAGGCTATTTTGCGGCAAACAAGCACGAGCTCCGCCTGACGTATATAAACGGCGCCGTTGTCGAACACAGGCGCAAAACCCGTAAGCTCGGCCTTGTCGGTATCCCTGCCGCTTTTGCTGCCGCAAAGCGACAGCTCCTTTTTATATTTGCCGCCGAAAAAGCTGAGTGAAAACATGTCGGAGCCTTCGATAAATTCCCTTGTGTAACGCTGCGGACGCACAAACGCGAAAACAACGTCCTTGCCCCAAAGCTCGCCCACACCGCCCCAACTGACTGTCATGGTGTTCCACTCGCCGGGTTTGCCTGCGCTAAGCAGCGCCCAGTCGTCGGATATAAGCTTTACGGGGCTTTCCTTAAGCCCGCGGATGTCAATTTCCCTGAATTTCATTATTATACCCCCGTTATGCTTTGCGGCATAAGGCTATGCCGCCGTTTTGTTTTTATAATGTGCCGAATGTAGCGATAATATTATATCAATATTGCACGCCGCTGTCAATTATTCCAAAAAAACGCCCGTGCGGTGACGATTGACATACAAAGGCATTGTTGATATCATATATCTGTTTTGCGGCGAATTTCAGCCGTACTGGAGGTTAGTTGATGAAGCCGAAAATCAGTATCACGCGGCACGATGTTGCCGACGCGCTTCTGGCGGTTTTCGGGATGTCGGAAACGCAGAAAAGCGGTCAGGACGACGGAACAGTCAGGGTATATACATATGACGACATTCCCGCCGACGGCGACGGGGAAATAAACGGGGAAACAGGATTTATCTCGCATAAGCGCATTCCAAAGCCGGTAATAACGGCGCGGAAAAAGGCGGTTATAGTAATCTCAATTCTGCTTCTTATCGGCGCTTCTCTCACAATAGGCTTTACTACGTTCGGCTCGGCTGAGGAAACATACGAATACTGTGAGAACATAGATGGCAGAGGGTTGTGCGGCTGGCAGCTTAAATATTTCAGCGGCGCGAGCAGTATTACGGAGCTTCACTTACGCTACGCGAAGGACAGTGACGGCAGCGAGCTTAAGGACAGGCCTCTCGTCGCGTGCGCGTCCTTCTCCGCGTCAAACTCCACCTACCTAAAAACGATTTACATCGGCCCTTCGGTGAGCTTTATAGGCTATTGGGCGTTTTGCAACAATTCTGCGCTGGAGAATATTTTTGTCGACCCGGAAAACAAAAGCTATTGTGACGTCGACGGGGTGCTGTTCACAAAGGACATGAAAAAGCTTGTCTGCTATCCTATGGGCAAAAAGGCGGAAAGCTATGTGATTCCCGAAACAGTTACTGCTGTCGGCACCGTTGCTTTTTATAAATGCGAGGGACTGAAATTTGTTACGCTTCCGGCTTCGCTTGAAATAATTGAGGAAATGGGCTTTTTCGGATGCTCCTCGCTCTCCGGATTTTCGCTGCCCGACGGTCTGAAGGTTATCGGAAAGGACGCGTTTTCATACTGCGGCTCTCTGCCGGATATTATTTTCATTCCCGCCTCGGTCAGGGAAATCGGAACATACGCGTTTTTCGAATGCGGCAGCATCGATATGATTTGCCTTGAAAACCGCGACGGCGTTACGAAAATCGGCGACAACTGGCTGCCAAAGATAGACAAGGCGATGTTCAAGACGCGCTATCCTCAGGTCAGATACGGTGTTTCGGTTCGTGAGTTCATTGACATGACAAAGCGGGAGGGCGCGAAAGATGAGTAAGCCGTCCGCGTTGCCCGGCGCCGTCAGACAGCGCTGCGGCGACCTGAAAAAGCACTGGCGCGAGCCTGCACCCGGCAACTATGTCCCGTATAAGGAGTGGGTCGCTGACACGTTTGCCGTTGGCGGCTCCGAAAGCATGGGAAAGGCGCTGAGCTATATCAGCTTCGGCGTCGGCTGCTACCTGCTTACGCTATGCTATCAGATCCCCCTTAATTACTTTGCGATGACGGCTCTTATCGTAAGCCCTCTGGGTTATGTATGGAGCATAGTCAATATGCTTATAACCGACAATCTCGGTTACCTTACGAAGAAAACGACGTGTATAATAAACAGGCTGTATATCCCGCTGTTTGCGGCGGGGCTCTTTTTGCTCTTATTTGTTCCGGCTTCGGCGCAGGAGTCCGTTATTCCCGGCTTCTGGAAAATAATAGGCATTAACATCTGCGTCAATGTTTACGCGGGCTGGCGCGGTATATTCTGGCGCAGGCTGCTCGTCGAAAAGATAGGACGCTACAAGCTTTGGATATATGTAAACTTCGTTCCCTGCTTTATTCTGCTGCTGCTTATAGTATGGCTCCCGTTCGCCGAAATGCCGCTTGCCGAAAGAACGTGGAAGCTGTATCTTTTGTTCAGCGCGTACGGCATTTTCGGTGTCCTGGAGCATATAGGGAACGTCACAAACGTAATCTCGCCGAACGAGAAGGAAAGGGTGCGCATACTCGCCGTACCCGGCACCGTCGCAAACGGCATCAACTCGGTTGTCGGGTTTCTGATTCCCGCCGTGGCTACATACACGGGGGGCTTTACCGCTTTAAAGACGTACCGCTATATTATTCCCGCCGCCGTGCTTGTGTCGTCTCTGATACTGTTTGCTTCCGTCGGAGGCGTTCACGAACGCATAGTAAAGCCGCCTGTTTCGGCAAAGCCCAAAATCGACTTCTGGTACGGCTGCGACGCGGTGCTTCGAAACAAATTCCGCTGGATACAGTCCGTTTCGGGCATTGTCGACGCACTCGGCACGGGAGCTTTAGGGCTTACGACGGTATTGTTCATCTACTGCCTGCGCGAAACCGACTGGAAGTATTCAATCCTCAACACCGTTCTGATGACGGCATATACTCCCGGCATACTGCTTTCGCCGCTGTTTAACCGCATAGACTACAAGAAGATGTATTTCATAACGAGAGGACTAAGCATTGCCGCCTCCTCTGCCGCGTACCTTTGCATTTTTCTCGGTGTAACAAACGTCAACACCTTTGCCGCCGTGGTGCTGTCGACAAGCTGGCTTTCGACGCTGTTTTCGGCGGGCATGAACGTCATAAACGCGTCCATGACAACGAGTGTAAACGACTATCAGATGTGGATTTCGGGCGAACGAATGGAGTCCTTTTCGGGCATATTCGGCTTTTTTACAGGTCCGGTCATTACGCTAATCGGGTTTATGATTCCGGCCATATATAAGAATATAGGCTTTGTGTCAAACTGGGATGTGCTGTATCTGGACGACGTCAGAAACAGGCTTCTGCTCGCCGGATGTCTTTTGACGATAGGCGGAGATATAGCAAGCATGATACCGTACGCCTTCTTCAGCTTCCCCAAAAGGCTGCAGCGTCAGATAATAAAGGACCTTGAGTGGCGCGCCGAAGCAGCCGAGGACCTCCGCCCCGTAAACGAAACGGCGCTAAAGGGCGGCGACTCCGAAGCCGTGCTTTCGGAGGTAATCGCGCGGAGAAGCGGAAAAAGCGAAAAGGAGCATTCTGTGAGTCCTCAGGATGACACAATATTGTCATTCTGAGCGAAGCGAAGAATCTTTAAAGGCAGGACACTTCGGCGCGTTACGCCTCAGGATGACACAAAGCAATACGCAGAAAGGACGTCACAATGGAGTACATAATTTATATCTGCACGGCACTTGCCGCTCTGGAGTCCGTTATGTTTGCCGGCTTTAGAATAGGCTTCGTCTTTATCGACCACAACACAAAACCGTTTTTCAGCCGTCTTTTGTGGGCGGTGTGCATAATTAACGCCGTCGGTCTGTTCGCGCTGTCGCAAAGATACCTTTCGGGAAAAGTCAACGGTCTTAAGGGACTTGCGTTTACAGCCGTCGCAATAACCGCCATGTTTCTTGTGATATGCAGCGTGTTCATCATAAGGGACGGGAAAAAAGAGCTTAAAAACTTCGCGCTTACGGCGGCTCCGCCCGCGCCCTTTTTTGCCGTCTGCTACGCTGCGCTGTATTTCGGCTTGCTGAATCCCCTTGTGTCGGAAGCAGCCCGGCTTTCGGCGTTTGCCATCGCCGCCGCTTCGCTTGCCGCCGTTTTTCTCCTGCGGCTTTTACCGGTGATACCGCTTAAATTCTCGTCACCCCCCGCTGTGTTCGATTTCGGCGAATATTATTCCGTAGCCTTCGCTTCAAATATAAAATCAGTAGGCTACCTTAAAATCATGACAGACGGCCGCGAGCATATTATTTACGACTCCTTTGCGGGGCGCAAACGCATTTCAAGGCTTCATTCAGTTAAGGTACCGAAGGAGATTTTAAGCGGAGAATACACGACAGGAATAAACAGAGCCGTGGAATACCTTGCCTACGGCGGAATCCTCGGAAAAAAAGCAAAGGAATTTACCGTCCGCGGCTTTTCGTCCGAAATAAAAGAGCCGGACAGGCTTAAACTGTGCGTGCTGACCGACTGGCACAATCTTTACAAACAGGCGAAAATGTGCGCGGGGGAGGACTGCGACGCGTTCGTTTTCCTCGGCGATTTTTCGCAGGGCGTGTATTCGGAAGGGGTTGTAATTAAAATGCTGCTCGCTCCCGCGGCAGGCTTTACAAAGGGCAATAAACCGTTATTATTTGTCCGCGGCAACCACGATTTTCGCGGCCCTGCGGCGGAATATGTTTTGGAAATTGCAAAAACCGAGCATATAAGCTTCAGGACGGTTTTAGGCGGCTATGAATTCTTTGTTGTCGACTCGGGCGAGGACAAGCCGGACGACAATTACGAATACGCGGGCTACAACGATTTTTCAAGGTTTCGCTCGGAGGAGGCCGAATATTTGAAAAGCATTGAGCCTGACGGCAGCATGCGCACCGTTTTGCTTTCGCACTCGAAAGACCTTCTGGAATCGGGTGACTGGCCGAAACGCGCTTATGAAGCTATTAGGGGAAAGCGGTTTTTGCTTCATCTTTACGGGCACAATCACGCCTGTCGCATAGGGAGATACGAAAACGGGCAGCTTGATATCCCCGAGCAGCCCTTCCCGTGCGTCTGCTGCGGCGGCGCGTCGGACGGCGTTTTTACATACGCTAATATTACGCTTGACGGTGAAAACGTATCGGTAAAATGGAAAGAAGCGGCGACGGGCAGCGTTGTTAAGGCGGCGGAAATCGACGCAAACGGAAGCATTAAAACATTATGAAAAAGCACCGCGCAGCCGGCGGGAAGAATCTGCGGCAGGCTGTGCGGTGTTTTTATGCCCTGTATTGACTGTTCCTAAGGCTTAACGCGCGCAAAGGCGTTCGCTATAAAAGTGAACGCCGTTTTTATTGCTACCTTAACGTCGATGAAAAACCGCAGGATGTCGTACAGCATATTGTAAAGCTTCTGGCGGCTGCTGTCGAATTCGGGGAACGGCACGTCCTGTGTATAAAGCTCTGACATAAGTCCGTTTAAAAACTCCTCGACGTTTGTGTAGCCGTCCGAATCCCTGTCAAGGCAGCCGTCGGACGGGTCATAAGGGTCAAGCCCGCGCACTGTTTCCCAGCTGTCCGGCATTCCGTCCTTGTCGGTGTCTAAATATGCCTCGCCCGCGGCGAGAACGGGCCAGCCGCCGACGTCCCGCTGACTGTCGATAATCCTGCCCCTGCCCGTTATGACCTCGTTTACGATTCTCTCGTCGTATGTGTCTCTGTCAAGGGCGGCGCCGCCGTTTTTCATGACCATCGCATATGCCTTTTCGGCGCTCTGAATATTTTCGGTATGGCTTTCAAACGGTGTTGAGAGCTTCCAGCCGTTATCGGGCTTTTTAAAATCCTCGTAGATTATAAGCGAATACTGGTCGGAGGGCAGGCGGCCGTTCATACAGTTGCCCGAGAAGTACATTTTTGAGTTGATGTTTTTATCGAGCATGAAGTTTGATGCCTGAGAGCTCGGGCCGGGTATAAAATAATTGTTTATAAAGTTCATAGTGCATATTTCGTTTACGTCAAGGTTCTTCGCCGCGTATTTGCGTCCCCAGTCGTAAACAACGTTGTTTGTAAAGTCAAAGAAAAAGCCCACATCGTCCTCGTCGGGCGGGAGCTTTCCCTGCGGACGCGGGTTTCGCGCGTCGTTGTGGGCATAAAGATTGTGGTTAAAAGTTACAAGCTGGCCCATGCTGCCGTTGACAAGCGAGCCCTTGCTGTGCTTGCCGGAATGGTGTATTGATTTGTGAAGCCCCTCGGTTATGAAACACCACTGAACGGTGACGTTGTTGCAGCCCGTTACAGAAAGGGTTTCGTCAATGCCCCAGCTTACGGAGCAATGGTCTATAATTACGTTCTCGGCTTCGGAAACGCTCAGCGCGTCCTTTTCGACAGCGTCGCCGAGCCTTACGCGGATATTCCTTATAATCACCTCGTCAGCCTTTACATTAACGCTGCGGTCTTTTATGGTGATGCCCTCTCCCGGCGCCGTCTGCCCGGCTATGGTGATATATGGGTTTTTTATGGTTAAAGTGTCTTTTAGCGCGATAGTGCCGGCAACCTTAAAAACAACTATGCGCGGACCTTCGGCTTCGACCGCCGTCCTTAAAGAGCCTTCTATGTTTTTGCCGTCCTCGAGTGTCGTCACCTCAATTACCCTGCCGCCCCTGCCGCCAACGGTATATTTGCCTGCGCCGTCCGCCTCGGGAAAGGCTTTTACGGTGTAACCGGCGACAGCGTTGCAGGCAAAGGAAAACAGCATTGTAATAACAAGCAACAGAGATGTAAAGGTGAATGAGATTTTTTTCAAAACAATACCCTCTTTTTATAAGCTGTAAACACTATGTCGCAATAAGCTTGCACAATAAAATAATACTTCTTAAAGATTCTTCGCTGCGCTCAGAATGACAACATCCTGTCATCCTGAGGAGCAACGCGACGAAGTAGCTTAAAGGTCAGAGTCAAATAAAAACGAGGTTGTATCAAAACGTCGAAAAGCCAAGAACCCACTTACATGTTGTTACAAGAAAGAATCAACACATCGCAGGGAACGGTCTTGACCGTTCCGAAAGCCTGATATAATCCCGTTTAACGCGCCTAATCCTTTTTATTCAGCTTGGGTATTACCGCGCACACAACGATGACGACAAGCGCGCCGACCGCCGCGAATATTGGCCATTTTGGCGTGTCCTGGCTCCCTGTAGCCGCAATCTCCGCTATATCTCCCGCCGCGAAAGCGGAGTTGAACAGAAGCGAAAAAATACCAAGCAGCAGTAAAACCGCCATTACGATTGCAACTATCCTTACAGTCCACGTTCTTTTATCAGTGTACTTCATGTTTTTGTTGTCCCTTCAGTTCAGCCGATGTTCATAATTCTTTTTATGTCGCTGCCGATAGTCGCCGTAAGAGCCTCGGCGCCTGCTTTGTCTGCGGCTACCGCCGTTATATAAATCTTTATCTTCGGCTCCGTACCCGACGGGCGGACTATTACGCCGCTGTCTCCCGGCAGACCGTATTGCAGAACGTTTGACTTTGGAAGATCAATGGCGGTTTTAGCCTTGCTTTCCGTATCAGTCTTTTCGCCTGCCTTGTAATCAGATATGGAAAGCACCTTAAGCCCTCCGATTTCAGACGGCGAGTCGGCACGGAGGTTGTCCATCAGTTCCTTCATTTTTTCCATTCCGCTCGCGCCCTCAAAGCCGAAGTTCAGGACGGTGTTCAGATACATTCCGTGCTCGGCGTAAAGCCCGTTCATAACGTCGACAAGCGTTTTGCCCTTTGATTTATAGTATGCCGCCATCTCTGTTATGAGCATTGACGCCACAACGGCGTCCTTGTCCCTCGCGTGGATGCCGGAGAGGTAGCCGTAGCTTTCCTCCATTCCGGCTATGAAGCGGTCTGCCTCGCCTTTCTTTTCAAGGTTTGTAATAAGCTCGCCGATATATTTAAAGCCCGTCAGCAGGTTCTTTGTTTCTCCGCCGTATTTCTTCGCGATTTTTGCTATGAGCTCGCTCGTAACAAACGACTTGACGACAACAGGTCTTTCGGGAAGCGTTCCGGCGTCGTGACGGCAGCTCATGATATATTCCGTCAGCAGAGCGCCCACCTCGTTGCCCGTCATCAGCTTGTATTCGCCGCCGTCGAGCACCGCTATGCCGACGCGGTCGCAGTCGGGGTCGGTTGCAAGCAGCAGGTCGGCGCCCGTCTTTTCGGCGATTTTCAGCGAGAGATCAAACGCCTGACGGATTTCGGGATTCGGGAACGGACACGTCGGGAAGTTTCCGTCCGGCAGCTCCTGCTCCGGCACTACCGTAACATCTGCCTGACCTATCCTGCTCAAGACCTCGCGGACAGGCTTGTTTCCCGTTCCGTTTAACGGCGTGTAGACAAGCCGAAGCTTGGAGGCCGAGCATATGCCGGGATTTATCTGGCACGACAGAACCCTTTCGTAAAACTCCTCGTTTATTCCGCTTTTTATATACTCGATTCTGCCGTCTGCCAAAGCCTCGTCGAAGGGTACCGTTTTTACACCGTCGAAAATATCCACCTTCTGAATATATTCATAGGTTTTTTCGGCCGCCGCGTCGGTCATCTGATAGCCCTCGGAGTCATAGCACTTGTAGCCGTTGTACTTTGACGGGTTATGGCTGGCGGTGATTATTATGCCCGAGCTGCACGAAAGCCTGCGCACGGCAAAGGAGAGCATCGGCGTCGGGACAAGCTCGGGGTAGATATATACCTTTATGCCGTTCGCGACGAGCACCGAAGCCGCGCTCCTTGCGAAAACGTCGGAATTTATGCGCGAGTCGTAGGCAATAGCCACGGACGGCGAATTAAACTCGGAATTGAGGTAGTCGGCAAGCCCCTGCGTCGCCTGATTCACGGTGTAGACGTTCATTCGGTTTGTGCCGCTGCCGAGTATACCCCTGAGCCCCGCCGTGCCGAACTCGAGGCCGCAATAAAAACGGTCGAGTATTTCGTCCGGCTGCCCCTCTATGGAGCGGAGCTCGGAGTTTATTTCCTCGTTATCGCGTGTTTTCAGAAGCCAGAGCTTATATAACCTGTTTACATCGTTCATTTGTAAACCTCCGATATATTTTTTACATGATGTATTCTCAACAAATATTATAACCACATTATAGCCGTGTGTCAATCGACAGAATGTTTATTCCTGCCGAACACCGCCGCGGTATCGAGTATCAGCAGAATGCCGGTAAGAAGAAGCCCGAGAGCCGCGGGCAGTGACAGCGAGAGCCCCGCCGGATACGGTCTGATGTTGCTTAAAAAAACCTCGGCTTTGCAGGGGAAATATCTTAAGATAACGCTGCATATAAAGGCAGCCGCGCCTCCGTTAAGAGCACGCGAAGCCGCGAGCACGGGAACGGAAACCCCCGCCTCAAGAACATATCGAAGCACCTGACACTGAACTGAAACTCCCGCCCAGCCGAGAACGGCGGCTATGACGGGCAGCGGAACACCCCTGCCGACGGCTTCGGCGCAGCCTGTCGTTACCTCAAGCACGCATTTAATGGGAAGCGACGCCCCCGACAGGCCGTCCGGCAGAAGCGGCACAACGGAGCAGATGCAGGAAAAAAGCATAACCCACGAGCAAAGCGATATCATTGCGGGCGCCGCGTCCGAAACGGCGTCTGTAAGGCATCTGTTAAGGGGAAGCCTCACGTTGCTTACCGCCGATGTGGGCGAGGAGTCGTCGGGCGCCGCGACAAACCTTGTAAAAATGCCCGTAATAAGGGAAGCGGCGCAAAGCGAAACAAACAGAACGACTCCCGCCTGCCTGCTGCCCGTCATTGCCGCCCCGACGGTGCCTATTACAAACGCGGGACCGGCGTTTATGCAGAAAAGCGACAGACGGTACGCGTCTGACCTGCTTATGGCTCCCTGCCTGAGCAGTAGCGACGTCATCCTCGCGCCTACGGGATAGCCGCCGAGAAAACCGGTTATTATCGCCGCCGCCGCCGCGCCCGGAAGACGGAACAGAAAACGCGTAACGGACGACGATATATTTCCGAGCCAGTCACTCATACCCGAGCTTATCATGAACGAGCAAAGCACTGTAAACGGAAAAACGGACGGCAGCACCGTTTCGCCGCAAAGCGCAAGCCCGTAGCGGACTCCCTCGGCGGTCTGCGAGGGAAAGCGCACAAGCATCGACGCGAAGAGAAACGTCCCGACAGCTGCCGGCAGCAGCCGCAAATCCGAGCGGCTCTCATATGGCCGCGCTAAACACAGCTTCATTTCATCACCCCGAAAAAAACCCCTGTAAACAATCTTATGCCCTGCAGCCGCGTAAAATGTACTTATGCGGGTGCTTTTTGCATAATATTTTATATGCGTGTTTTCAAAGAGGGGGCAGGTTTTGTAATGGCTTGGAGCAAGGCAAAAAAAGCCGCCGGAAAAATAGGCAGCGTAACGGAACGGATTACGGATGAGCTTGAGCTGCCTAAAAACGTCATGCCCGGAGTCGTTCACATAGAATTGAACGGCAACAGGGAGGCTGTGGTCGACGGCTGCCGCGGCGTGCTTGAATATGACGAAAACGTCATAAAGCTGAACACGGGGAAGCTTGTAGTGCGTTTTTCGGGAAGCTGCCTTATGATTAAAACGCTGAGCCTTAATCAGGCGCTTGTCTGCGGAAACATTATGACGATTGATTTTACAAATTGACGATAATTACCTGCGTAGGGGCGACCTTTGCGCGATTATTTAGGAGTGGAGCCACACAAGCCTGTGCGTATTTTGCGCGGAACGCATAAATTCGTTCCCTGTGAATGCTTTTTTGCGCTCGGGACGTAGGGAACGGATTCATCCGTTCCGTCCGAAGTTTTACTGAATTGCCAAAAGAGGGTTGCCCCTACGGAAGCGTTTCACTTATCTTGCTTACACTGGAGGATGTGCCGTGTTTGTCATAAGATTTTTTCACTTTCTTCTCGGCTATGTCGTCTTTAAAGCGGAGGGCGGATTCCCCGAGCGTTTTATAAACCTGTGCGCGCGGGCGGGCATTCCCGTCTGGGATATAAAGTGCAGGAACGGGGTGCTTACAGGCAAAACGAGCGTAAAGGGCTACCGCTATGTGCGCGTTCCCGCGAGAAAATCGGGAATGAAGGTGCGCGTGTACCGCCGCGTCGGTGTTCCGTTCTTTCTTCACAGATACCGCCGCCGCGCGGGACTTCTGGCGGGGCTGTGCGTTTTTGCCCTGTTTATCTCCGTTATGTCCGGCATGGTCTGGAGCGTTAAGGTCGAGGGGAACGTCACGGTGCCCGACAGCGAGATATCAGAAGTCTTGGAAAGGCTCGGCGTCAAGCCCGGCATCCGCGCAAAATCCGTAAAGGCGTCCGAGATTGAAAGGACGGCGCTTGAGCTTCTGCCGCGCCTTCAGTGGCTTGCGGTCAATGTCGAGGGCAGCACCGTGACCGTCGAGGTGCGCGAACGAGTATACGGCGAGGAAGAGGAGGACTATGTCCGTCCGCATCACATTGTGGCATCACAGGACGGCGTAATTGAAATCCTCGAGGCATACGAGGGGAGGGCCGTTTTAAAAATCGGCTCCGCCGTCGCTAAGGGCGATATGATAATAAGGGGAATAACGGAAAACAAGGACGGCTCCGTAGCTTTTCATCACGCCAAGGGCTATGTCGCGGCGAGGGTAAAGGAAAAGCTTACGGCAAAAGCCGAAAAATCAATAGGCGTGCGACGGCTGACAAAAACAGAATACCGCCTTACGCTTATTATCCTGAACATAAAAATACCCCCGCGCGCGGCAAAAGCCGAGGCGGGAGCGGAGCTGTATGAAAGCACGCGCTGGCTGATTGCCGGCGGCAAGCGCCTGCCCGTGGGATACATCATGCACAGGAGCCTTTTTTACGAGGATACCGTCAGAACATATTCGGACGAGGAACAGCAGCTGATAGCCGTCCGCAACCTGCTGGCGCAGACCTCCGAAAGGTTCCGCTACGCGGATATCATGTCGCAGACGGTGAAGCTCGTTAAGGAGACAAACGGCATGACGGCTATTGCAGAGTTTACGGCGTTGCGGAACATAGGTCAGGAACGCCCGTTTTCCGTCAGGGAAGCAAACGGCATAGAGGAATAGAGAAAAGTGTCATTCTGTGTACAAGACCTGTCATTCTGAGCGCAGCGAAGAATCTTAAAAGGCAAGAAGATCCTTCGGCGCGCTGCGCCTCAGGATGACAGTGTTGTTGTCATTCTGAGTTCAGTATGCCATTCTTAGTTCAGCATGCCATTCTGAGTTCAGTATGCCATTCTTAATTCAGTATGTCATTCTGAGCGCAGCGAAGAATCTTTTCCCCTCATTACATTATAACTTAGCGCCAAGCTCCGACGGGAGCTTCATTTTTTCATAGCATTCGAGCATAACAGCGTCAAGCCCGTTGACCTTGAGCCGTCTGTCCTTGACGGTACACTCCACAATGCTGTTTTTGTCAAAGCTCTTAACGGGCGTGTTGTTTAAAATGAAGTTGGCCGTTTTAAGCTCCGGCAGCGCAGTTTCGGGAGTACAGGGCGGCTCCTTGCCATCCAGCGCGCATTCGTAAAGACACATCAGCTTGTTGAAATAGCCCTCAAGATTTGAGCCGATTACGCCGAACTCAACACTCTCGCCGTTGCGTTCGCCGCGCAGCCTGTCGTCGCCGGCACACCAGATTCTGCCGTTTTCAAACACATATTCGAGCGTCGGCTCCGCACTGCTTTCGGTGCAGTGTGAAACGGTGATGAATATTTCTGTTTCGCCGCCACCGGCGTTCGGCGCAGAAAGTCTTATAAACGCTGTGTCGAAGGTTTCTATGTCGTATGCTTTAAAGCATTCCGCCTCGATTTTTGAAGGCTCGGCTGAAAGAGCCGTTTCGCGGCCAAGCATAAACAGCGGGTTGTGCAGATAGTGCGCCGTCGCGTTTGAAATTACGCTGTCGCCGATAAAGTTGCCGTTTTTGTCGGTCTTTTTGCCTGCCCAGCCGTTGCGGGCGTAGTAGCCAAAGGACCTCGGCCAGCGGACTATAACGCGCATTGAAAGAGGCTTGCCCCATATGCCCGATAGAATCTGCCTTTTTGCTTCAAGAATAGCGGGCGAAAATGACCACTGAAAGCCTATGAGCACCTTTTTATCGGGGTGCTTTTTTGATTCCTCAATCATTTTTCCGGCTTCCTCAACTGTAGCGCAAAGCGGCTTTTCGCACAGGACGTGAAGCCCGTGGGAGAGCGCCGAGCAGAGATGCCCGCAGTGAAGCTGTATCGGTGTTGATATAACTGCCGCGTCTGCCGTGTTGCCTGCCGCGAAGAACTCGTCAATCGTATCAAATATCGGCAAATCCTCAACCGCGTCATACGCGGTGCTGCTTTCGGCAAACGGGTCTACGACTCCGACGACCTCTACCTCGTCCTCCATGCCCATTGCCGTCATTACATAGCCGGCCCCGTAGCCGCCGATGCCGACGAGAAGCACCCTTAATTTTTCATCCATTTCAGTTTTACCTCACATATTCGTTTATCATTTTCAGGTTTGTAATTGTGTTTTCGAGCAGCGGCCAGCAGTGTGTTTCAAGTGACATGTCGACGTCCGGCATGTCGCGCAGCAATTCGTCAAGCTGCCCCTTCCAGTCGATTTCGCCGTCGCCCAGAGGTACCCAGCGGTGCGCCTTGCCCTGCCCCGTCGAATCCTTTATGTGGACGTTTACTATGTATTTTTTAAGCTGCTCGTAGCCTGCTTTGTAGTCAAGCCCGCAGGAGGCATGAAAGTTGCCGGGATCCCAGTTAAGCATAAGCCCCGTGTCCGAAAGATCGTTGTGCAGGCGGAGTATGCTTTCGGGGGTATCGTTCCAGCAGCCCGCCTCGTTTTCGGCGGCGATTACAAAGCCGCGGCTTCTGGCGAGCAGCGCGGCTTTTCCGACTGAATCAACAACCTCCTGATAATCTCCATCCGTGTCCTCGTCGCTGCGCTCCGCGGCGAAAACTATGACTTTCGGAATCTCAAACTCCTCCGCGAAGTCGAGGGCTTTTTCAAAGTTTATTAGCTGTTCCTTAAACCGGGGCGAGCGCAGCTTGCACTTGAATGTGCCGGGGGATATGGCGGTTATTTTGAAATCATAGTCGTCAATCATGTCCTCGAGAAGCTCCTTTTCCTCGTCGGAGAAAAAGGGCACCCTACCGGACATGGTTGTGCGCAGCTCAAGCCGCTTAAGCCCGAGCGCGGCGGCGGCCCCGAGGGCAAAGGGCAGGTTTAACGAAAGCTCGTCGGTTACGATTCCGAGGTTCATAAAAAACATCCTTTCAACGGTTTTATATCATTATATTGAAATTCAAGATAATGCTTATATTTCATTCGCAGGGAACGGTCTTGACCGTTCCGGAACCCAAGCGTTGCTATAAACCCTTTTTCCTCAAGATATGGACGAAAATGTCAATGAAGTGCTGAAAAGATTCTTTGCTTTACTTGAAAAGATTCTGAGCAAAGCTCAGAATGACAATTTTTTTCAACCCTCTCTATGTCATCCTGAGGCGCAACGCGCCGAAGGATCTTACAATATACGGAATAGTATAGGGTCACGGCGCGCCGTGCTCCTGCGTCAGGCAATTCCCGGTTGTTCTTCGGAACGCATGAATGCGTTCCCTATGGGATTCAGGCGGCTTTTCGGCAGTTCATTTATTATTCAGCAACCCTTTTATTTCTCACAACGCAATACGAGGGCTTGCCCGCGCGCAGCAGCCCCGCGCATTTTCCACAGGTGGTGCAAAGCTGATTCGACGGCGGAAGCTCGCCGCTAAGAACCCTGCGCGGATAGGAGGGGCAGGCAAAGCTCATACGCCCGAGCCCCGCAAAGGCGCATCTTCCGGCGGAAATCTCGCCGGCGGCGGCAAAGGGGACAAACTCCCTTAAATATGAATAGCCGGTGCCGACGACGGGGATATACGGCACCTCCCGCTGAATCTCGCCGACGACACGGAACATTCTCGACACTCCGAAAAGCGGCGGCTCCTGCCTGTCGACGTCATTCGGGCGGTTTACGAAGGGGTTATAGTACGGCGAGCCTGTTGTTATGTTAAGAATATCCACGCCGCGCGCCCTGAGGATTTTTACAAGCTCGAGCGTTTCGGACAGCTCGGGCTTCATATAATCCGCCTTGTCGCAGGAAAAGCCGTCCGGCAGAGCGTCAAAGCCGTTTAGCCTTGAGCCGACTATAAAGTCCGCCCCGACGGCCTCGCGCACAGCGTCGATGCAGTCCAATAAAAGCCTTGTTCTGCTTTCAAAGCAGCAGCCGTATTTCCCCTCGCGTCCTGTCGCCGACAAAAGCTCGCTGAGGAGATACCTGTGGCAGCATTTAACGTCAACGCCGTCAAAGCCCGCTTTTTTCGCAAGCAGCGCGCACCGCGCGAAACATTCGGGCAGTGTGTCAAGATACGCGTCCGTGACCAACGGCAAATCGGGGCTTATGTTGTGGCGGACGTCAAGCTCCGCGTGGTGATACGCAATAACAGGTCGCGGTGTTCCGTCAGGCCTTGAAAATCGCCCCGAGTGCGTAAGCTGCATTATGAGGACGGGGGCGTATCCGTTTTCCATAAGCGCCTTTTTGCGGATAATGTCGGCAAGCTTTTTAAATTCCGACAGATTGTCGTCGCTTATCATAAGCTGGCGCGCGCTTGCCCTGCCCTCGGGCGCCACTGCCACAGCCTCGAACCATAAAAGCCCCGGGCCGCCCTCTGCAAAGCTCATGTATCTTTCGACGGTAAGTCCGGAGGGCGAGCCGTCGACCGTGCCGTCGCAGCCCTCCATAGGGTGAACGCAGAAGCGGTTCGGCGCCGTTTTATGCCCGATTTGTCGGGGCACGCCGAGAATGCTTAAATCATTGCTGAATTTTATATCGCAGCCGTACCGTTCGCATGCGGCGGTGACGTCAGAAAGGTTTTTGCAGCCAAAGCTCATAAATTCACATCCTTATTCAAAAAGATATTATACTAAATTTGCCGACAAAATGAAATATCATTTTTGCCTTTTGCGGCTATTTTTTTATTTTCTGTTGAAATAGACGGCGTTTATTAGTATAGTTATATGGGATATGGTGTATGGAGGTTTACAAATGGAAAGTAAAAAGATAGCAGTTGTAACAGGCGCGTCAAGAGGAATCGGCAACGCCGTCGCCGTCAGGCTGGCTTTGGAGGGCTACGACATCGTAACTCTCGGCAGCAGCCCCGTGGAGAAAGCTGAGCAGGGGCTTTTAAAAATAGAGGAGGCCGGCGCGCGAGTCGTATATGTTCAGGGCAGCCTTTCAAGCGGCGACGCCCGCCGAAGGCTGCTTGACGAGGCGTTGAAATTCGGCGGAACAGACCTGCTTGTGAACAACGCGTCGATGGCGCCGAGGGTGCGGGCGGATATACTCGAGATGAGCCCCGAAAGCCTTGACGAGGTGCTTAATGTCAATCTTGTGGGCACGTTTCTGCTGACGCAGGCAGTTGCCAACATCATGGTAAAACAGGTGAAGGAGGGGCGTAAAACAAATCCTTCAATAATAAACATAAGCTCGATTTCTGCCGACACTGTGTCGGTAAACCGCGCCGAATACTGCCTTTCAAAGGCGGGGACAAGCATGGCGACGCAGCTTTTCGCAGTAAGGCTCGCCGAGTACGGCATACCCGTTTTTGAAATAAGACCGGGCATCATTTTAACCGATATGATAGCGCCCGTAAAGGAAAAATACGAAAAGCTCATAGCCGACGGACTGACGCCTATAAAGAGGATTGGTCTGCCGGAGGACGTCGCAAACGCCGTACGGGTGCTTGCAAGCGGTCAGCTTACATATTCGACGGGTCAGGTAATAAACGTTGACGGCGGGCTGAACATTAAACGGCTTTAAGATAACAGTTAATCATAGAGGCGGGACAACAACAAACTGAAAAAAGTTGTAGGGAACGGTCTTGACCGTTCCGTTGCATGGTTTAAATTTTTCGGGACGGATGAATCCGTTCCCTGCTTAAGGCAATGAAATTACCTGTGTGGGGGCGTACCTATGTGTGCGCCCGAAGCCGGGCATAAACGATGAATCACGGGCGACGCAAGGGTCGCCCCTACGAAAGCGTTAAGGTTCACACTAACAACCATTACAAACCGGGGAACGCATAAATGCGTTCCCCGCCGATACGCCTGACGACATAGAATTTAAGGGGTTTGCTCATGAACGATGCAATCAGAATAGGGAAATATACTGTCGCTGTTTACAGATACAACACCGTCATAATAGGCAGCGGCGCCGCCGGTCTTGCGGCGGCAAACGAGCTTAAGAGAGGCGGTCATGCTTCCTTCTGCCTTGTAACCGAGGGCATGAACATGGGTACCTCAAGGAACACCGGCTCCGACAAGCAGACGTATTACAAGCTTTCCGTCGCGGGAGAAGAAAAAGACAGTGTCCGTCAGATGACGCGCGACCTTTTTTCGGGTGGCTGTATGAACGGCGACACGGCAATGTGCCAGGCGGCGCTTTCGGCAAGGGGCTTTTTCAATCTTGTCAACATGGGCGTTCCGTTTCCCACGAACGAATACGGCGAATATGTCGGCTATAAAACAGACCACGACAACACCTTAAGGGCCGTTTCGGCGGGGCCTTTAACCTCACGCTATATGGTCGAGTGCCTTGAAAGAGAGGTTAGAAAAAACGGCGTTCCGATATTCGACGGATTCCTTGCGGCGGAGATTTTGACGGACAAAAGCGGCATATCGGGGCTGCTCGCCGTAAACACCACCGCTCTTGACGACATAACGCGCGCCTACTGCGTTTTTGAATGTGAAAACATAATTTTAGCTACGGGAGGTCCCGCGGGACTTTACCGCGACAGCGTATATCCTTATTCCCAGACAGGCGCATCGGGCATGGCTTTTTTTGCCGGCGCCGAAGGCGCGAACCTCACGGAGTGGCAGTACGGTATTGCCTCACGGGGCTTCCGCTGGAACCTTTCGGGCAGCTTTCAGCAGGTGCTGCCGAGGTATTATTCACAAGCACCCGACGGCAGCGAAAGGGAGTTCCTGTCGGACATCATGGGCGACGAAGAGCTGCTTTCCATGACGTTCTTAAAGGGCTACGAGTGGCCGTTCGACGCGAAAAAGGCTCAAAGCGGCTCGTCAAGAATTGACCTCGCGGTGTTTTCTGAAATACAAAAGGGCCGCAGGGTGTTTATGGATTATACTAAAAACCCCTTAGGCGGCAGGTTTGATTTTTCGCTGCTTTCAAAGGAGTGCGAAAAATATTTAAAAAACAGCGGCGCGTATCAAGACACGCCCGTCGAAAGGCTTTTAAGACTTAACAAAAAGGCTTATGGGGTATATAAGAACAACGGGGTTGATTTGAAAAGCGAGCCTGTGGAAATATGCGTGGCGGCCCAGCACAACAACGGCGGTCTTGCAGTTGACAGCAGATGCCGGACAAATATCGCGGGGCTGTACGCGGTGGGCGAGGCGGCGGCAACGTTCGGGATATACAGACCGGGCGGAACGGCGCTTAATGCGACGCAGGTCGACGCCGTCCGCGCCGCCGAAAGCATTCTTAAAAACAGCGGCAGCCGCGATGCCGGAAACAAAAAGGACATCGACAAGGAAAGGCTTTCGCAGCTTTTAGAAGGCTTTGAAAGGCTTGTCGGAAAAAGCGACGAATATATAGAGTTCAGGAACAGGCTGCAAAAAAGAATGTCCGACGTCGGCGCGTTCGTCAGAAACGGCGAAAAGTTAAGGCAGGCGCTAAACGACTGTCAAAAAGACATCGGCAGCTTTGAGGAATTAAGCGTGGCGTCGTCGCCGCAAAGGCTGCCCGACGCGCTGCGAAACCGCGACCTAATAAGGACGCAGTACGTTTATCTTTACGCAATGCTTGATTACATCGAAAAGGGCGGAAGCGGCAGAGGCTCGTTTGTCGTTACCGAAAACGGAGAGCTAAAGCCGTCCGCAAGCGGCGATTTTGCCGATGTTATTCAGTACGTCGGTCTTTCGGACGGCTCGTGCATATCAAAATGGCTGCCCGTGCGCCCCGTCCCAAATCCCGAAACGTGGTTTGAAAATATTTTAAGAAAGGACGGCTGATATGGCGGACGCGGTTATAATAGACAGGAGCAAAAGGTACCAGACAATCGAGGGCTTCGGCGTAAGCGGCGCGTGGTGGGCGCAGATGGTCGGAGGCTGGACGCACACGGACGAGGAAAGCGGCATTCAAGTCCGCGAGCGCATAGCGCAGCTTTTGTTCGACAGCGAAAAGGGGCTCGGCATCGGCATTTACCGCTACAACTTGGGCGCAGGCTCCGCAAGGTCGGGCAAGGGCACGTTTCACCGCGAAATCAGAAGGACGGACAGCTTTGACATAAGCGACACGGAATATGACTGGACAAGGGACGCGAACGCCGTGTGGATGATGAGGGAGGCGGTTCGCCTCGGCGTCTCTGAAGTTGTGTTTTTTGTCAATTCACCAATAGAAAGGCTTACAAAAAACCACAAGGCGCAGCTTGATATCCCCTTTACCGAAAATTTGAGAAAACGCGACTATAAAAAATTCGCCGGCTACTGCCTTGACGTGACGGAGTGTTTTTTGAAAGAGGGCATACCCGTAAAATACATATCGCCCGTTAACGAGCCGCTGTGGATATGGACGGGCAAAAACGGGCAGGAGGGCTGCCATTACCGCCCGCGTAGCGTAAAAAAGCTTTTTAACGTATTTTCCGAAGAAATAAAAAAGCGCGCAGAGCTTGCGGGTGTCCGCTTAAGCGGTGCCGAAAACGGCGATATTCGCTTTTTAAACAAGGCATATACAAGAGCCGTTATAAATAACGATTTGGTTGACGGCATAGACACACATTCCTACTGCACTAAGCTGCCGTTCGGCGCGGCTGTCAACGACACGGCAGCATTCAAGCGGCGCTACCGCGGGTGGCTTGACAGAAAATACAAAAACACAATTACGCGCACAAGCGAATGGTGCCACATGAAGGGCGGGCGCGACTATTCCATGAGCTCCGCGCTGGAGCAGGCAAGGATAATGTATGAGGACCTGTCAATTCTGAACGTCGCCTCGTTTCAGCTCTGGATAGCCGTGTCGGAGGTAGATTTCTGCGACGGGATTATTTACGTCGACGAGGAAAAAAAGACCTTCGACATCCCAAAACGCTATTACGCATTCGGACAGTTTACAAAGTTCATACAACGCGGCGCGAAAAGAATAAACGTTTCGACCGAGAACAAAAAGCTTCGGGTGCTCGCGTTTGACAACGGCGATTATACGGCTGTCATTGTAATTAACCCGTCGCATTCGGAATTTAACATTTCGATAGAGGGCGCCGATAAAATCTTTGTTACTGACGAAAGCCGAAGCCTTGAAGAACGAAAAATCGCGGACAGCGAAAACATTGTCATTAGCCGCTGTTCTGTCAGCACAATAATAATCGGGGAGTAATAACATGAAAGCAACCGACGCGGCAAAAAGGCTTACAAACGACGTAAAAAAGCACTGGAGGGAGCCTCCCGAAAACAGGTTTATTCCATACAGGGAGTTTGCCGCCTACAGCGTGGGCGGAATAGGAATAAGCGCCATATCCTCGCTGTTTACATATGTCGCGCTGACGGCGAACTGTATTTTAATAGGCTCGGTTTTTAACATCAAGCCGACGCACCTGGCCTATATGGGCGTTTTAATGGGAATAATAAACATTGTAAAAACGCCGTTTGTAAGCATGCTTGTCGACAACACAAACACGAAACACGGCAAATTCAGGCCGTACCTTGTTTACATGGGGCTGCCCTGCGCCGCGCTGCTCTCCGCCGTCCCGTTTATTCCCGTCAACGCCGCGTATATCTCAAAATGTCTGATTATAGGCGTTTTATACGCTCTGCTGATGCTTTTTCAAAATCTGTATGCAATGGCGTTTTCGAGCCTCGCGCAGGTTATGACGCCCGACGGCAACGAGCGCACAAGGCTGCTTTCGATAAGCGCCCTTATTTATAATCTCGGACCTACGATAATCAACGTCCTGCTTCCCGTCGCGGCGCCGCTGATAAGCGAAAACGGCCTGCGCGACATAACTGTATATCGCATCATTTTCCCCGTTATATCTGTTTTGGGTTTTCTTCTCGGCCTCTGGACGTTCAGGGGAACAAAGGAAAAGCTTATTGTGCCTAAAAACTATGTTGCCGAAGTAAGCTTTAAAGACGGCATCGCGCAGGCGGCAAAAAACAAATATTTCTGGTTAATTAACATATTCACCGTTCTCGGCTCTTTAAAGTACGGCGTAGGCTCAACGCTCGCGTGGTTCTGCATTTACGCGCTGAAAAAGGACGCGGTACTCGGCGTGATGAATGCCGTAATAGGAACCGCGTCGGTGCCGGGAATGCTTCTTGCTCCCGTGCTCGCGAGGAAGCTCGGAAAAAAACGGTCGCTCATTCTCGGCAACGTTATACACGGAATTTTTGCCCTGCCCATGATGTTTTCCGGCGACAATCCCGTTTTGTTTTTTGCCTGCCTTTACATGAGTACGCTGGGGCTAGGCGGCGAATATGTTTTAACGCAGTCGGCAACGGCCGACATTTACGATTATCAGCAGTGGAAAACGGGCAAGAGAATCGAGGGCTTCATAAACCAGTTCGGCACGATGTTCACAACAATATGCGGTCTCGGTATCGGGCTTATACTGCCGTTTTTTTACGAGCGCTTCGGGCTGCTCGACGACTACAACGTGCTGTTCGACACTTCGGTGAGAACGCCCATATTCAACCTTCTGATTATCTCGACCGTTATAAGCACCGCGGCGGCCGTTATTCCGCTTCTTTTCTATGACCTTTCCGAAAAAAAGCACGACGTTATTATAAAAGAGCTTAAGGAAAGAGCGGGCATCGGGGACGGGGAGTAAACCAAGAACACCGCACAGTTGTTGCTGTGCGGTGTTTTTCTAATAATCACGGAGTGTACCTTGTGTTGTAGCCGCGGTTTTCGCCGGGGCGAAGGTCATTCGGATAGTGTATATCGCTTTGAATGTCGAGCACGGTTTTTTGTACACGCTTAAAGATGTCGTAAGCGTTTTCGATATCGAGGATGCTTTGTGTGCCGCTCAGCCCCTTTTGATTTATCGCAATATCGCCTACGCCGAGTATTCTGTCAATTAAGCCTACATGCAGATCAACGCTGTTTATATCAGTGTAATAAATGTTCTGAAAGTTATAGCCGAGAACGCCGCCCCTGATAATAATCCTTTTGTCTGTAACGGCGTATTCTGTGTTTCGCCATTTTTTGTTGGAGCTGAGGACGTTCCAGAGCCAAATCCATACGGGCATAAGATGAAAAGCGAAAAACGGGACGATAAAAAACAGCACGCTTCTGATTTGACCGCCGGATACCATTGAGATGATGATAAACCCGTCAAAACAGAGCCACAAAAGAGCAAACGGCATCATCTTCACGCTCTTGTTCAAAATGAACGCGTTCCTTTTCGGCTTGCCGCTCCAAATAAGCCGCTCGCCGCTCATAAGCAAATCCTTAATGGAGTTTTCGTTTTGCGGATAGTCGTAGCTGTCGTATTTGCCGGTGCGCATAATATTAACCCCCGTTTTTTTGCTTTTCCGAACACAATAAAATTATAATCCATTTTTACGTATTGTCAATAGCGCGTTGCCTTGCTCGCCGCTAAACGATTACGTCATCGTTTATGTTTTTCGCGTTGTATTTATCGCAAAGCCCTTTTCGGACAAGAATTGTGGCAAGCGTATCGCCAAGCTGTACAAAAACGGCGGAAAGCAGCGAAAGCTCGTCGTCTGAAAGACGGCAGGCCAAAGAGTTCGCCACCGCGGTTACGGCGGCGGTCAGTTCGCACGGGTTCATGCTTCTCACCCCCCGTACATGATATGCCCGAAGCGGCAAAAATGAAAGCGTCAGTATAAAGCAAAGAACGGTCAGGACAAATCCCCGCACGTTGTTTTCCAAAGCTTTGGAAAAATTACTTTTGCGCAGGACAGTCTTGACCGTCTCGGATTTTGCGCTTTATACGGACGACTCGTTTTTTATGTAGCTACTTCTCTTTATAATACAGCATGCAGTGGCAGTATCCCTCAAAATCGGGGTCCGATATCTGTTCGCGGAATTCCCTGCACATGCATTTTGTGTCGTCGGAAATCTCCATGCGGCACGGGCAGTGGCCGTTTCTCGCCTTCAGCCCGTCCCTGACGGTGCCGACAATCTCCGCGTTTTCGTTTAGCCTTATTCTCACAATCTCACCTCATATAAACAGATTGACGGTTGATTCTCGGCGGCGCCGAGATACGCGCCTGATTCGGCAAGTTCGCGCCGCCGATTGTAACTGTTTTCATGTGCCGCCCTTCATCATCACGCTTAGTTATCGTTAAGCATTTTCTCGACATGAGCCTTTGGCTTGTAGCCGACGAAGGAACTGACAACCGTGCCGTCCTTAATTAGCACTACCGTCGGAATTGAGGTGACCTGAAATGCGTTGGCGAGCTCCGGCTCCTCGTCAACGTTGATTTTGCAAACCTTGATTTCCGGGTGTTCGGATGCAACATCGTCCACCACGGGAGACATCATCCTGCACGGACCGCACCACGCTGCCCACAAATCTACGAGTACCGGCTTTGAGGAGTTTATAACCTCCTCTTTAAAATTGCTGCTGTTTACCGTTATGACTGACATTTGAATATCCCCTTTCATCTTTTCTGACTTTAGGATACCCGAAAATCCCGGTCATTACAGTAACATTGTTACATTAGGCAGATTTATTTCAGACTGTCGCGGGCAAGCTTCTCAAGCCTTTTGATATCGGTAAGCCGTATGCTTCCGCGCCCGAGCCTGACAAGCCCCTCCTCCTGAAAATAGCGAAGCATTCTCGTTATTACCTCGCGGATGCTGCCGAGATGCCCCGCTATCCGCTCGTGCGTTATTTTCAAAACAGTGTCGGAGTTTAATCTGCTTTCCTCAAGCAGGAACGCCGCAAGCCTTGAATCCATTCTTTTGTTAAGTATCTGGTCCATAAGCCACATGACCTCAGAAAAATGCGACGCCATAAGCTCGTTTGTATAGTTGGCGACGGCAGCGGACTGCTCCATTAAGGTTTTGTAACCCTTTGCCGGAACGACATAAACAGAGGAGTCAAGCTCCGCCGACACCATAACGTCAAACTGTATGCTCGGCATGACGCAGGAGGCGGAAAAAAGGCACATGTCGTGAGGCAGGAGCCTGTAAAGCGTCAGCTCCTTTCCCTCGTCGGACAGGGTATAGACGCGAATCTGCCCGCTTTTGACAACGAGCAGACCTATACAATCGTCGGAGCCGCTGTGAATAGTGCTGCCTTTTTCATAGTGACGCAGCACAACTGACGACATGAGCGCCGACCGCTGAGCGTCTGAAAGTTTGTCCCAGACAGGGAAATAGTCAGAAAAGCTTTCCAATATTACACCCCCTCGGAGAAATAAGAGGTAAGAAATACTGATATAAATTTTACTTTCCTACGCAGAACCTTGCGAACACCTCGTTTACCACAGCTTCGCCCGCCTTTTCGCCCGTAAGCTGGAGCAGCGCGTCGATACAGGCGTCGGCGCAGACGTTTACGGCGTCGAGCGTCATGCACGATTCAACAGCCGCAATCGCTTCGTCAAGGTATCCGGCGGCGCGGCGGCAGCAGTCGCGCTGGCGTTCCGTTGCAAGCATTGCCGACGACGGGTCAAAAGCGTCCGTTCCGAGCGTCTGCTCGACGGCATCGCAAAGCTCCGAAAGCCCCTCGCCGGTAGCGGCTGAAATCTCGACAGTTTTATTGATATATGAAGAAATCAGATTGACATCTATTCTTTGCGCGATATCGGTTTTGTTTATAATAGCCACCGACGGCCTTTTCGAGCAGAACTCGAGCAGCTTTATATCTTCCTGCGTCAGCTCGTCGGAGCCGTCAAAGACCGCGAGTATAAGCGACGCGCGCTCGAGCTTTTTTTTCGCAAAGCCTATGCCGATGCTTTCGACGGGGTCATCTGTTTCGTGAAGCCCCGCCGTATCGGAAAGCCTTAGCACAACGTTGCCCACGCGCACCGTTTCCTCAACGACATCGCGCGTTGTGCCGGCGTAAGGCGTAACTATTGAACGCTCGTATCCCGTGAGAAGATTCATGAGCGTCGACTTTCCGACATTAGGACGTCCCGCGATGGCGGCTGGCACGCCCTCTGTTACCGCCTGCCCGGAATCAAAGCGCGAAAGGAGCTTTTCGAGCCGCTCCAAAACGCCCGTAAAAACTGCTATTAGCCGTTCGGCGCTTATCTCCTCTATATCATCGTCGGGATAATCTACCCATGCCGCGATATTAGCGGCGACGGCTATTATATCCCCCGCTGCGGACTTTATCTCGCGGCTTAAAGAGCCTTCAAGCGCGTTAAGGGCAGCCTGTGACGCCTGCTCGTTCTGTGCGGAAATAAGCGACATGACTGCCTCCGCGCCGGACAGGTCGAGCTTTCCGTTTAAAAACGCGCGCTTTGTGAACTCGCCCGCCTCCGCGGGGCGCGCGCCCGCTTCAATAACTGCTTTCAGGGCTTTTTGCATTACGAAAAGCCCTCCGTGCAGCGATATCTCGGCGACGTCCTCGCCCGTGTAGCTGTGTGGCGCCCTGAACACAAGACAGACAGCCTCGTCAATATCCTTTCCGTTATGCGAAACGCGCCCGAAATATGCCCTGTATCCCGCCGAACGCGTGAGGGATTTGCCGCTTGCGGGCACAAAAACCCTTTCGGCGACGGACAGCGCGCCCGCACCGGAAATTCTGATTATTCCTATGCCCCCCGCCGCCTGCGGGGTCGCTATGGCGGCAATTGTATGTGTGTCCATATTATCAAAACACGCTGTATCCGAGCGCGAAGTATTTAAACGCCCAGATAACCGGGTTAAGTTTAAAAAACACGAAATCCACAACGGTTACAAACCCGCGCAGGAAGGTTGAGATATCACGTGTTTTCGGCACCCTTACGCTTTCAAGCGTCTCGCCCTCGACGACTGTGACGAAGGGCTGCGAGTAGCATATGCCGCTTGGCCCCGTTATATAAAACCTTACATAAAGGCTTACGTCTTCGGAATAGTCGTCAAGGTCAATAGCAGCAGTCCCGTCGTTTATGCCGTCCTGCCTCAGAATCACGTTTCCGTTTGAAACCCACACTATCCTGTCAAAGTTCTCGCCTTTTACCGTGATTGTGTTGTCCTCCTGATTTACCTCAATCCCCGTCACTATCGGCGTGTCCGTTCTGCCCGCGTCGGGAACATAGCCCTCCGGCATTTCGCCGATGCCGTCAAGCTCGATACCCTTTGAAAAGTGGGAAACGCTGAAAAAACGTCCGTTTTCAAGGCTTTCCCTGAAATCGTCAAGCGTAAAGCTTTCCATCAGCGTATATGTGTAGGCGTTGTTGAGCGAATCGGGGGTATGCGAATCCGAGAACGTAAAGCCCCACGGCGTAACACCGTCCGGTATTGTTTTTGCGAGAATCTGGTCGTAAAGAATCCTGTCGCAGCGGGTGTGCGAGTCTACGGCGCTGTTTATGCCCATACCGAGGCTTGAGCCTTTATTGTCGAGAAAAATGCGGGAAAACTTGTTGACGTAATACTCGTCGACCTTTTTGCCCGCGAATTCCGACTTGTCCTTGCCTATATAAAGAAAATTGCCGACGTGCGACAGCATGGAAATTCCTCCGGCTTTCGCGACTCCCGCCGACGGCGTTTCATAATCGCCGAAAACTCCGGCAAGCCCCTGTCCGTACTCCGAAAAATAGCCCGTCAGATGGCAGTCGGCAATCGGTGTCGCGAAATTAAGCTCAATTCCGAGCGGAACGTCAAGCATTCCGTTTTCGTGGGTGCGATTTGACGACTCCGCCGTTCCGTTAAGGTACGCGCCGTATTCGCCGGCGGTCAGCGGGATTATGTCGGCAAGCTTTGTACGCTCCTTTTTGATGTAACGAAGAAGCGGAATAAGCTGAGGCTCGTTGTTCCAGCCTCTGTTTAAAGTGCCGTGGTCAGTTATTGAAACTATGTCGTAGTCAAGGTCATAATGCCCCGCGACCGATTCATGTATCGTCTGATAGCCGTCGCTGGCGTTTGTGTGGCAGTGGAGCTGTGTTTTATAGGAGCCCCATGTTTCCCAGTTAACGTCCCCGTAAGGATTGGAGATAATAAAATTCTTTTCGCCCGCCGTGCTTTCCGCTTTGATGCCCTTTGCAAACCCAGGCAGTGAAAGGGATACGAGCATTGCGGCGCAGAGCGTAGTTGAAACGCACACGCTGAAAATTTTCGCGGATTTTTTCTTCATTCAGACGACCCCCGTTTTCTGTGAATTTCTTCTCTACCTGTTGAACAAATAAATAAAACATGGATAAATCTTTGAATTAATGTGTACGGAACGGTCTTGACCGTTCCGTAAGGGTTATATGAAGCCCCGGACACGGCGCGCCGTGTTCCTGCACCATCGGAACACATGAATGCGTTCCCTGCTTCGGTATTATTTTAATTATAAAGCCCCATAGCCTTTTCGGTTTCGCCGCAAACCATAAGCCTTAAAGCGTCGCACGCCTTTTCGGAGGTCTCGCGCAGCTGCTTTAGCTCGTCGTTACTGAACCGCGACAGTACCCAGTCCATAAGCTCCCAGCCGGGGTTAGGCTTTGCCCCTATTCCGAGCTTTATACGCGGAAAGCCGTCGCTGTTCAGGTGATATATTATGCTTTTAATGCCGTTGTGCCCGCCGTCGCTTCCCTGACGACGTATGCGAAGCCTGCCGCACGGAAGTGAAATGTCGTCAAAAATGACAATAATCCTTTCGGGCGGAATTTTGTAAAACTGCGCCGCCTCCCTTACAGCCTCGCCGCTGTTGTTCATGAAGGTTTGCGGCTTTAAAAGCAGGCAGCGGCGGCCGCCTATTACGGCGTCGCCCGTGACGGCTTTGAACCTGATGCGGTTTATCTTTATATTTTCGCTTAAAGCAAAAAGGTCAAGGCACAAAAAACCGGCGTTGTGCCTTGTAAACTCGTATTTTCTTCCGGGGTTTCCGAGACCGACAATGAGATATTCCGGGGCGGACGACGCCCCGGCTCTGCCTGATATCCATTTTTTAAGCATCCGTCTTTTTCTCCGATGTTGGCTGTTATATATTTTACGCTGTGTTTACTTAATATCAGAATACTGCATTTTGACGTCGTCGTTGTCGCTGCCCGGTGTTCTTGAGTAGACAATGGAGACGCCCATGCTCTTGATTGTAGCGATAACCGCGGACTCCTCAAGGTTGCCGTTTCCGACAAGAACGTTGAAATAAATGCGCTTTGCCGACTTGTCGCTTGCGGCGTAGCCCGCTATTCCGGCGCTGTTCGGCGCGACGTAGACGGAGTTTTTGCCGTTTTCCTTAAGATTAAGGCCGTAAACGGTAATATTGCTGTCGGTAGTGTTTTTAAAATCGACGGCTATTGTAAAGCTTCTCCACTTTGACGGGTCTTTCTTAAGCGAGTTTTGCGCGTCGGCCGGCAGGCCGAAGTCCGACAGCGTGTTGCTTGAGGCATAGTAAGCCGCTTTGTCGGTTGAGTTCAGATATGTGAACGACGCCGAAATCGGGGACACGGGGACATAAGCCGTGGTCTGAACTGTTGTGGAAGCTTTTGTTGTGGTTGTTGACTTTGTGGTACTCTGTGTTGTCGTGGTTGGCTTTGTTGTCGTTGTCGACCCGCCTGTCGCAGGCTTTGTTGTGGACGGCACCGCGGTTGTTTTCGCGGCTGATGTTGAGGTCTTACCGGCCGCCGTAGTGGTCTTTCCGTGCTTTGCCGTTGTACCGGGCGTTATCCCTCCGGGCTTCGTGGTCGCTCCCGGCGTTGTCGGGTCGGGGATGTCGGGCGCGGCTGTCGTGCCGTTTGCCGACTTGGCTGACGTCGTCGTTTTCGCGGCTTTGCTCATAGCCTCGACGGCTTCATCCCTGTCGTCGACGTAATACTCCGTTACGGTGTATTCCTCGCCGCTCTCGTCAGTGGCGGTGACCACGACCTTGTACGACACCTTTGTTTCGCCGTTTGCGTCCGTCAGTACAAGCGTTTCGATATCCGCGTCTGCCGCCGCGTTCCTGTTGCAACCCCAGACCGCCGCGAGCACGCAGAATACGAGCAGAGCGGCAGCCACCTGTTTTACGGTGTTTTTGCTTTTTTTCAATTATTTCACACTTTCTATCTGACTTTTTCGTATTTAAGGATTTTCTTATCGGCTTCGGGGAGCCGATTGACGCCGGTTGATGCGTCGACGTAAATAATCTTTAAGCCCATTCCCCTTGCCTGTTCGAGAAGCTCGTTGTTCGTGAATTCCCCGCCGTCGGCAAAAGCGTCGAACCAGACCTTTTGCGGCTCCTTTGTGTTTGCCTTAATCTCGACGACGGCTCTCGGCATTGTACTGATAACGGTATCGTCTTCGCCGTTTCTTTTTATCTCAAGACCTATAATCCTGATGTCGAAATCGTTTTTGTTGACGACCTCAATGCAAAGCTTTACGCCCGAAAGATAGTTGTACTCGCGCAGATAATAGATTTTTTGCTCCTGCGTGAGATTAAAGCCTTCAAGAAGATAATCGTATTTTTCCTGGTCCGTAAAGTACTTCGCGTAGAAATCGGAATTGTTCAGAGCGGTACACGTCGCCTTGAGCTTTCCGCCTCCCGTGCCGCAGCCGCACAATGACACAAGAATCGACAAGGCAAGCGCTAAGCCGATTATTCTAACAAATACCTTCAACTTTGTCTTCCTTTCACGACGTTATCTTTTGTAGGGCTTTTTGATTTTGACCCAGTCTTTTTTATTTGTCTGCCGCTCTCTTGCCACGGCGAGCGAGTTTGCGGGAACGTCCTCGGTTATGGTAGAGCCGGCGGCGATATATGCGTTTTCACCTACTCTGACAGGCGCGACAAGGCTTGTGTCGCAGCCTATGAACGCTCCGTCCTCGATAACCGTGCGGAATTTTTCCTTGCCCGAGTAGTTTACGGTAGCGCAGCCGCAGCCGATGTTTACTCCCGAGCCGACGTCCGAATCGCCTATGTATGACAGGTGGGATATCTTTGTTCCCTCTCCGACGTTTGAGTTTTTGACCTCGACAAAATTGCCTATGCGGACCTTGGCGCCGATTTTCGTGCCGGGCCTTAAGCGGGCAAACGGGCCGACCTGAACGCCCTCGGAAATCTCCGCCTCAACGCAGTGCGAGCTTATGACGCCCGCGCCGTCGCCTATGATGCTGCTTTCTATATAGCTGTTTGCGCCTATTACGCAGTTGCTGCCTATTACTGTTTTTCCCTTGATTATCGTTCCGGGCAGAATCTCGGTATCGGCTCCTATGGCGGCGTCGGGACTTATCATTATGCCGTCGGGGCAGGGGATTGAAACGCCGTTTTTCATGTGCGACTCAAGCACGCGCATACGCGCCTTTTCGTTTAGCTGCATCAACTGGTATCTGTCATTTGCGCCCAGTACGGAGTCGCTGTTTTTTGAGTTGAAGGTGGCGGCGCGCTGACCCATCGACTTGAGAATTTCGACAGCATCCGTCAGATAATATTCCTTGGCGGCGTTTAGCCTGTATTTTGCGTCCATGCTGAGCCTGTCGAGCGCGACAAGCAGCGCCTGACAGTTGAACCAGTATGCGCCGGAATTGACCTCCGTAATCTTTTTTTCGCCCTCGGACGCCTCTTTTTCCTCGACGATTTTTATAAACAGCCCGTTTTCGTCTCTCTTGATTCTGCCGTAGCCCGTGGGATTGTCGACGTTTGCCGAAATGACGGTGGCGGCGTTGCCCGACCTCATGTGGTATTCAAAGGCAAGCTTCAGCGTTTCGCTGTCGATCATGGGAGAGTCGCCGTTTAAAACGAGTACGTTTGAATTGCCGTGCGCGTTGATAAAAGGCAGCGCCTGCATTACGGCGTGACCGGTGCCGAGCCTTTCCTCCTGAACGGCGGTCTGAATACCGTCGCGCAGGTGTTCGCACAGAATTTCACGCCCGTGGCCCGTGACGACGCATATGTCCTCGTCCGCAAAGCCGCATTCGACGGCGCGGTCGACGACCCAGTCGATCATCGGCTTGAAAAGCACCTCTGCGAGAACCTTCGGTCTGGAGCTTTTCATGCGGACTCCGTCACCGGCGGCAAGTATCACGGTACAGTTTCCTTTCATTTTCAAAGCCTCCCTTTCAATGTATTGTCAAGACTAATCCCCACGTTAATTATGACAGATACGCTGTTAAATTTCAAGAGGTAAATATTCAAATTTTATGCTCAACATATTATACAAAACCTTCAAAAAATATTCCGTGTATTTATTTAAAATAATGTATGGAAATATTCTTAACGTTATGGTATACTAAACTTTGAGTGCTGAAGGTCGGTTTTTTCCGGCGTTCAGTCAATTAATTGTTAAAAAGCCTAAATTTTAAAATTTTGGAGGTAAATCAATGGCTCACAAGTATGTTTATCTGTTCAGCGAGGGCGACGGCTCAATGAGAGAGCTTCTCGGCGGCAAGGGTGCAAATCTTGCTGAAATGACAAGGCTCGGCATGCCCGTCCCGCAGGGCTTTACCGTTTCCACCGAGGCGTGCACACGTTATTACGACGACGGCAAGGTTATCGGCGCCGACATTGAGGAACAGATTTATGAGGCGCTCGCCACAATTGAAAAGATTAACGGCAAAAAGTTCGGCGACCCGAAAAACCCGCTTTTGGTTTCCGTACGTTCGGGCGCGCGCGCTTCCATGCCCGGCATGATGGACACAATCCTCAACCTCGGCATCAACGACGAAGTCGCCACGGGTCTCATAGCCGGCAACAGCGACCCGAAGTTCGCGCGTTTTGTTTACGACTCATACCGCCGCTTTATCCAGATGTTCTCCGACGTCGTTATGGAAATATCAAAGAAGACCTTTGAAGTAATTATCGACGAGATGAAGGAAAAGAAGGGCGTTCAAAACGATATCGACCTCGACGTCGACGATATGAAAGAGCTTGTCGTCAGATTCAAGGCATACTACAGGGAGCAGAAGGGCGCCGATTTCCCGACAGACCCGAAGATTCAGATGATGGAGGCTGTAAAGGCCGTTTTCCGTTCGTGGGACAACCCCCGCGCAAACGTTTACCGCCGCATGAACGACATACCCTATTCGTGGGGCACAGCCGTCAACGTGCAGCCCATGGTGTTCGGCAACCTCAATGAAAATTCCGGCACAGGCGTTGCCTTCACGCGTGACCCCGCCACGGGCGAAAAAGCTCTGTTCGGCGAGTACCTTATCAACGCTCAGGGCGAGGATGTCGTTGCCGGCGTTCGCACACCGAACGAGATTTCACAGCTCGCCGAGGACATGCCCGAGGTTTACAACCAGTTTGTCGATATAGCCAACAGGCTTGAAAAGCACTATAAAGACATGCAGGACATGGAGTTTACAATCGAGAACAAAAAGCTCTACATGCTCCAGACAAGAAACGGCAAAAGAACGGCGGCCGCCGCTCTCAAAATTGCCGTTGACCTTGTCGACGAAGGCATGATAACGGAAGAAGAAGCCGTTCTCCGCGTAGACCCCAAGCAGCTCGACGCACTCCTTCACCCGCAGTTTGACCCGAAGGCGCTCAAGGAGGCAAAGGTAATAGGCACAGGTCTTGCCGCTTCTCCCGGCGCTGCCTGCGGCAAGGTTGTGTTCACCGCCGAGGAAGCCAAGGAATGGGCTGCAAAAGGTGAAAAGGTTGTGCTTGTACGTCTTGAAACCTCGCCCGAGGATATCGAGGGCATGGTTGCCGCTCAGGGCATCCTCACCGTCCGCGGCGGCATGACCTCCCACGCGGCAGTCGTTGCCAGAGGCATGGGAACCTGCTGCGTATCCGGCTGCGGCGACATTAAGATGCACGCCTCCGAGGGCTACTTCGAGCTTGGCGGCAACAGGTACAACAAGGGCGATTATATTTCCCTTGACGGCTCCACAGGCAAGATTTACGGGGGCGCCGTTCCCACCGTCGAGGCAACAATCTCCGGCGACTTCGGACGCTTCATGTCATGGGCAGACGCGGCGCGCACGCTCAAGGTACGCACAAACGCCGACAACCCGCGCGACACCGCCCAGGCAGTCAGGTTCGGGGCCGAGGGCATCGGCCTTTGCCGCACGGAGCATATGTTCTTCGAGGGCGACAGAATAAAGGCTATCCGCGAAATGATAGTTTCAAAGACGGTTGAGGAGAGAGAGAAGGCTCTCGCTAAGATTCTCCCGCTTCAGCAGGGCGACTTCGAGGAGATGTACAGGGTTCTCGAGGGCAGGCCGATGACAATCCGCTTCCTTGACCCGCCTCTCCACGAGTTTGTTCCCACAAAGGAAGACGAAATTGCCGAGCTTGCCGCCGACATGAATATCCCCGTCGACGAGCTTAAGTCCGTTATTATAGGTCTCCACGAGTCAAACCCGATGATGGGCCACAGGGGCTGCCGTCTTGCGGTCACATATCCCGAAATCGCGGCAATGCAGACAACGGCCGTCATTAACGCCGCGATCAAGGTTAACGCCGAGCATCCCGAATATGATATCGTTCCCGAAATAATGATTCCGCTTGTAGGCGAAATCAAGGAGATCAGGTTTGTAAAAGACGTCGTTACCTCGACTGCGGACAAGATAATCGCCGACGCGGGCGTTAAGCTCACCTACCATGTAGGCACAATGATAGAGATTCCGAGAGCCGCGCTCACTGCCGACGAGATAGCTGCCGAGGCAGAGTTCTTCAGCTTCGGCACAAACGACCTCACACAGATGACGTTCGGCTTCAGCCGCGACGACGCCGGCAAATTCCTCGACGCTTATTACGACAACAAGATTTTCGAGTCCGACCCGTTCGCGAAGCTCGACCAGACAGGCGTCGGCAAGCTTGTCAAGATGGCTGCAGAGCTCGGCCGCAAAACACGCCCCGACATCAAGCTCGGTATATGCGGCGAGCACGGCGGAGACCCCAGCACCGTGGAGTTCTGCCACAATATCGGTCTCAGCTATGTTTCCTGCTCGCCCTTCCGCGTTCCTATAGCACGTCTGGCGGCGGCACAGGCAGCTATCAAAAGTAGGGAGGACTAATCTATACGATCAATTCCAGATTGGTTTCGACCAA
>DCUB01000007.1:47781-49152 GCA_002329365.1 Ruminococcaceae bacterium UBA1425 | reverse complement strand
GACAATTAAACTTGCAATCTTCAAGTCGCACCTGTGGTATTGCTCTCAATTGACACTGCCGGCCTCTGCGGTTATAATCAATTCAACATCTGAAGGGCAGGCAGTTTATGAAAAACTATGTGTTGGGCTTGGATATAGGCGGCACAAAATGCGCCGCAATTTTAGGTAAAGGCGATGCCTCGGAAAGCTCGCCGGAATCTTTAATAATTGACAAAATCGGCTTCCCCACCGAACAGCCGAGAGGCTGGAAGAAGGTTGTGGAAGATTTATTCAACGCCTGTGACCTTTTGCTTGAGCGAAACGGCTTGCAAAACGCCGATTTACGCTCCATAGGGGTCAGCTGCGGCGGCCCCCTGAGCAGTGAGGAAGGCGTTATATACAGCCCTCCGAATCTGCCCGACTGGGACGGAGTTCCCATTACCGCTATGCTTACCGAAAGGTACTCGGTACCGGCCTTTTTGCAAAATGATGCCAACGCCTGCGCTTTGGCTGAGTGGCGCTTCGGTGCGGGGCGGGGTTTTAAAAACCTCATCTTCCTCACCTTCGGTACCGGTATGGGCGCCGGTCTTATTTTAGACGGCAGGCTCTATTCCGGCGCCAACGATTTGGCGGGGGAGGTTGGGCATGTCCGCCTTGCCGAAACGGGCCCCTCGGGTTACGGCAAAAACGGCGCTTTTGAGGGCTTTTGCAGCGGCGGAGGTATTGCAAGACTGGCAAAATCCATGGCTGAAGATTGGCTTGCAAAGGGCAATAAAACCTCCCTTTGTCAATCAAAAAATGATATGGACTCCGTTACCGCAAAATCCGTTGCGGAGGCGGCAAAAAGCGGCGACATCCTTGCAAAAGAGGTCTACAATGTAAGCGGTAAATATCTGGGCAGGGGACTGTCGATTTTGATAGATATCCTCAATCCGGAAGCCATAGTTATCGGCAGTATTTTTGAACGCTCCGGCGAACTGCTTATACCGGCAATGGAACAAACCCTTAAAGAAGAAGCCCTGCCCCTGGCGCTTGAAAACTGCAGAATACTTCCGGCAAAACTAGGCGACAAAATAGGGGACTATGCCGCCCTCGGCGTTGCCCTCAACGGAATTGTTGATTAGAAAAAAACGAAGCCGAAAAAGGTGATCATATGAAAACTTCAGCGGAAATTTTAAATGAACTGATCGAGCGTTACCCTGCACTCGCTCCTCTGCGCGGGGACATCCTTACAGCCCATAGCATTTTTACGGACTGCTTTAACAGTTCGGGCAAAATCCTTATCTGCGGCAACGGCGGCAGTGCTGCGGACAGTGAACATATAGTGGGGGAGCTTATGAAAGGCTTTTTATCCCCCCGCAAGCTTTCGCACCGGGAAGCCGCCCTCTTTGA
>DCUB01000007.1:0-47756 GCA_002329365.1 Ruminococcaceae bacterium UBA1425 | reverse complement strand
GCTTCAGGGTGCCGTTCCCGCAATCTCTCTGACGGGCCAGGCTGCCCTTACTTCCGCCTTAGGCAATGATGTTGCGGCGGATATGATTTACGCCCAACAGGTCTGGGGTTACGCAAAAAACAGCCCCGACGTACTGCTGGCTTTAAGTACTTCCGGCAATTCAGCAAATGTCGTCAATGCGGTTAAAACGGCAAAGGCCCTGGGCCGTNNTCTGCGGAAAGTGAGCTTTCCAAGCTCTGCACTGTATGTATCAGAGTGCCGGAAACGGAAACTTTCAAAGTTCAGGAACTGACCCTGCCCGTATATCATTCTCTCTGCGCCATGCTTGAAGCGGACATATTTTAATTCTGCAAATTTCGTACACACTCGGTAATAGGGTTGTTGCAGTTCTTACAATCTGTCGGCCCGTTTAAAGCGAATTCTCTCATCGGCTTTTTACCCGTCGGCGAGAGTTTTTTATTTGTGACAGGGTATATGTGATTGTGTACGAGAAGATTAAAGCGTGTATGAGATGTTTATCATTTTTGAAAAGACGAAAACTCATAACTTAAATCTTGACTTTAAACTTAAAATAAGTTACAATGCAAATCAAAGTTAAGAAGGGGGTTGTGATATGGAGTATTTGAACCATGTGCTTGGGATTCACACTGTATATAAAGACGGCAACTTTTCGGTTATGCCCAATTATATCAATTCCAGATATCGAATTCGTGGAGTTATTCTCGATGGTGCCGATGTTGTATTTGTCTATCCGAAAAACGAGCTTGAGTCAATAAACTCTGTAAAAAAACATATTGAACGAATTAAACTGACAACGGGCATTCCGGCAATTCTTGTCTTGGATAGAATAACTTACCGACAGAAGGAATATCTTCTCCGTGATCGTATACCGTTTATTGTCGAAGAGAAACAAATTTATCTTCCTTTTCTCGGGGTATATCTTCAGCAAAGATGTGACAGTGAAAAAAATGATTCCGGCATTATCCTTCCGTCAGCACAGTTGCTGCTATTATATTTTATCTATCACGGCTGTGGTGAAATGTTAACAAAGGATGCTGCGCAGGTACTCTCCTTTACTGCAACTTCCATTTCCAGAGCGTCAAGACAGTTGGAGATGTATGACTTGATTAAAAGCGAAAAACGAGGCGTTCAGAAAGTAGTTTATTCTGATAATACACCGCGGGAGTTGTTTGAAAAAGCAAAAAAGTTTTTGACGAATCCGGTTAAGCGAACAATCTATGTTCCTAAAAAAGAGGTGAAGGCCGGACTGCTTTTGAGCGGATATTCTGCATTATCGGAATATTCCATGTTGAGTCCTCCGAATGTAGAATGCTTTGCTGCGGGAAGTATTGCCGAATGGGATAAATTTTCGTCAGCGAAACTGCATAATTCCAATGATCAATATGCAATAGAGTTGTGGCGGTATGAACCGAAAAAATTGACCGTTGGCAAATATGTTGACAGACTGTCCCTTGCCCTTGCACTCCGGCATGATAAGGACGAAAGGACGGAGGAAGCTGTAGAAGAAATGCTTAAAGATGTATGGAGAGATATTGATGGTAAGAGGAATTGAGAGCTTCAGAGAATGGTTTCGAGGATATGAGGATCAATACGCAATTATAGGCGGCACAGCCTGTGATTTACTGATGAGTGATGAAGGTTTGGATTTCAGGGCAACAAAAGACATTGACCTTGTTCTGATAATTGAGGCAGTGGATACGGATTTCGGGAAAAGATTCTGGGAGTATGTAGTGACTGCCGGATATGAACACAGAAACATGAGTACGGGCGAACCGCAGTTCTATCGTTTTACAAATCCGATAACAAAGGAATATCCGACTATGATAGAGCTTTTTACAAGAAAACCGGATGCCGTCACGCTGCCTGATGGTGCCGTGTTGACTCCTCTTTTAATGGATGAGGATGTTTCCAGTTTGTCGGCAATCCTGCTCAATAGCGACTATTACGATTTTTTAAAGCAGGGTCTTATTCGTATATCGGGAGTGACAGTTCTTGACGCTCCGTATTTGATACCGTTTAAAGCAAAGGCATGGCTTGACCTGTCAACCGGAAAATCGAATGGCAAACAGATAGACAGCCGAAAAATAAAAAAACACAAGAATGATGTTTTTCGCTTGACAGAGCTTCTCGGCCGTAATAAGAAACCGTTTTCTGATTTGCCGGAATCCATAAAAGTTGATATGAATGAGTTTATTGTTCAAATGACAATTGAAGATGTCGATCTGAAGCAAATCGGAATCCATGGAAAAAATAAAGATACAATTCTCAAAGAACTGAAGGCAATATATGTATCGGAATGATTGAATGACATTGCAAAAAAAAACGAAGCTCGGAACTAACCTGCTTGCATAGGTTTTTCCGAGCTTTTTTCTTTTGCCGTATGTCGTTTAATCGTTCAGTCTGTCGGCGTACTGATAAGCCCTCACATAATCCACAATAAATTCGGCGGGCAGTTCCTTATTCTCATCAATATGGGGGCCGATGCCGAGGGATATAATCAGGTACAGGGGAACGGCACAAACCCCGCCGAAGTCCGTGCGGGCGGTCTCCACTCCGTTTATGTAAAATATGTATCCGTCAGGGTTCCACTCAAGGCCGTAGGTGTTGTATTGCGTATAAATATTTTCGCCCTTGTAATGGCCGAGCACCACACCGCTGCTGCCTTCTGAGTAGCCATCAAAGCCTGTCGCCTGATTTACGCCGTTTACCTTTTTCGGGTTTTTGTTCCCGAAAAAGCCCGACTCGAACAGGTCGATTTCACAGCCGTCGGCCGCGCTGCCGTCAGGCTCCGCGAACATGCCCTCTGAAAGCAGCCAGAACGCTGCCCACAGACCCATTCCTCCCGGGCAAATGCAGCGGCACTCAAAGTAGCCGTACTTTTTCTCGAACAAACCCTTTGTCGATATTTCCTCGCTGTACCAGCCTGCGCCCAACGGGCCGTTTTCAAGGTATTCCGTCCTTATTTTCAGGGTGCCGTCGCTGACGAAAACCTGCCCTTTATCCCATATTCCGCCGCGGCGCTTATATGTATATGACGGAACCCATTTTGCGGTGTCAAGCGTGTCGCCGTCAAACTCGTCGCTCCAGTAAAGCTCCCATTCGTCAAGGTTTATCCTTTGGCCGCGCGCCGTCTGCGGCGTCTGGAAAATGAGCATGGAAATAAGCTCTGCTATTACTGCGAATGTTGCTATAAGCTTTTTGGGGCTGAACAGAGCGGAAGGAAGCAACTTAACTGAAGCCCAAAGCCGCTTTAACGCGACAATTTCGCGGTAGGAATTAATTTTCTCGAGAAATGCGTTCATATTTACCTCCGTTCCGCGGAACGGTCAGAGCCGTCCCGAAATTACCAGACCGAGCTATTACTCGCGGAACTATATTTTATTATGAATTGTACGTTGACGATAAATCGGCTACATCACCTGACGCGACAGCCTGCTTCTTGCCCTTTGACAACGCGATTTTCTTCTGAAGCTCGCTGTAATACAGCTCCTCGTCTATGGGCAGCTCTATTTCCTTTCCGAGCCATGACGAAAGGTGCGCGGCGTTTGATATTGTCAGTCCGTTTATTCCCTCGCAGCCATCCGCAACAAGCTTTTCGCCCCTTAATATGTTTGCGGCGAACGCGTTGAGCACTCCCGTATGCTGCTCGTTACTGCCGTCGGTTTCAACCTCGGCGAACTCGCCCTTCGGCTTTGCGAAACCGTTCTTACTGGTTTTACTGAACTCAATCGAGCCCTGCTCCAGCACATACAGTGAAAGGGCTTTGCCGCTCTCGCAGACAAGCTTTGCTTTGTCGAGCGTTATTTCAAAGCGGTTCGTGCCTGGCGCGTCGCCTGTCGTAGTTACAAAAACGCCTGTCGCTCCGTTTTCGTATTCGGCATATATGGTAACGTCGTCCTCAACCTCGATATCGTGCCACTTGCCCTCGTGGCAGAAGGCGCGTATCTTTTTCGGCATTCCGCATATCCACTGCCACAGGTCAAGGTTGTGCGGGCACTGGTTCAAAAGGACTCCGCCTCCCTCGCCTTCCCATGTGGCGCGCCATCCGCCCGAATTATAATAGGACTGCGTGCGGTACCAGTCGGTTATTATCCAGTTTACGCGCTTGATCTGACCGTAAACGCCGCTGTCGACTATCTCCTTCATCTTGCGGTAGATGTGGTTTGTCCGCTGATTAAACATCATGGCGAACACCTTGTCGTGAGCCGCCGCGTATTCGTTCATTTCACGCACCTGCTTTGTGTAAACGCCCGCGGGCTTTTCGCTCAAAGCGTGAAGTCCTTTTGAAATTGCGTATTTAACATAATGCGGGTGAGAGTAATGCGGAGTGGCTATTACTACGGCGTCGCACAGCCCGCTGTCGATAAGCTCCTCGCCTGTTCTGAACGTCGCAAGCTCCGGCAGTTCGTCAAGGTTTACCTCAAGCCTGTCGGGGTTTAAATCCGCGATTGCCACAAGGCGCATTTCCTTTATGCGGCCTTCCTTGTAGAACCTGACGTGGCTTGTTCCCATATTGCCGACGCCTATGATGCCGTAACGGATTGGCTGCGCTTTTTCTATCTGCCTGTGAAGTGCGCTTGCGGCAGCCGCGAAGCTCTCGTCGCGCGATGCATAACTGAAGCAGTTTTCAAGGTTCTTTGCCGAGCTTCCGCTTGCCTCAAGCTCCTTTAAGCCCTCAAACACCGCAAGATGCGGCTCAAGTGTGAGGAAACGCTCGCCGTCTTTCTGTGCGAAGCGTTTTAAAAGCTCGGGGAAGTTCGCGTCGCCCTCGCCGGCGGGAGTAACGACGCCGTCGGAATAACGCGCGTCCTTTATGTGAAGATAATCTATGTATTCCTCAAGCTGCTCGTATGCGGGAATGATATCGACGTCGCAGTGAATGTAGTTTGCGGGGTCAAAAATTCCGCCCATTTTATCGCCGAGGGCGCGGTGAAGCTCAAGACAGCGTTCCGGGATGTCGCCGTAGATGTTGCACTCGTTTTCGTGGCAGCACTTTATTCCGTGTTCGAGCGAGTAATCGCACATCATTGTAAGCCGGCTTATAACCTCGTCTTTGTATTCCTCATAGCTCTCGCCCTTTGTGAAGTAGAAGCTGAATATTCTGATGTTCTTCGTGCCGAGAATTTTCGCCACCTCTACGGTGTTTTTAAACGCTTCGAAATGCGGCGCGAAGTCGTCGGTTATCTCGATTTTTCCGTAGCCGGAGCCTATGGCGGAAACGCCTATGCCTGCGTCGCCGAGCACCTTTTTCAGCTTCCTTGCCTCGTCGGGAGTGATTTTGTTGATGCTTTTCCCGTCATCAAGTCCGCGAAGCTCGATGTGTGTTACCCCGTTTTTTTTGCACGCCTCAATCTGCTTATTAATCTCTTTTGAGGCCTCGTCGGCAAACGCCGAAACAATGAATCTTGCCATCATTACCTCTCCTTTGTATTGAAAAATTCCGCGTTGTCGCAAATATACTTTTTAACGGCGGAAAAAATCTCACCTTGTCCGCTTTCAATAGCGGCTGCATATTCCGAGTCAAGAGCCCTGACGTCGTCGGGAGTTACTGATAACTCCTCGTCATCATCGTCGAACATTCTGTATCCCCTGTTGAAAACAGCGTAAAAGCTGCCGCCGATAATCCTGTTTACCGCTTCGTCGGCGGCTTTTGTAAGCGGCTTGCCGTTTTTTCTGAAAAAGTCGCTGAGGCTCTCGGCATCCTCGCAGAAAACGAAATCGAGAGCGTATATAAAGCGTTTTTGCTCGGGCATTGCCAAAAAGGCTGCGTTCATGTCGTCGCTCTTTTCAAGGGCGCGCTGGATATTCAGCGCCACGCCCCTTAACAGCCGCTCCGGCTCCGCCGACAGCGACTTTTCGGCGGTCAGGGCTGAATACTCCCCGCAAAGCTCGTTTTCCTCCCTCAGTTTTGCGAGCACCTCGTCGCGACGTCTGTTCCTCAGCTTTAACGCGCTGACAGCCTTTGCCCAGGCAAACACGGCGGCTATGAGGAACATTACAAACACTATGGTGATGTAATAATATTCGCCGAACGCCGCAATAATTTCCTTTAACATTTCGCTCTCCCAATCAGTCGGTATTTGTCAGTTCCTTATATATATCGCCCTTTTTTAAGCCTGTCTGCTTAGCCGCCGACTTTGCCGCGTCGCTTCCCGAAAGCCCCTGCTCCTTCGAAAGACGCAGGGCGAGAGCCACGGCATCGCTAAGCGCAGCCTCGCTTTTCTGAGGCTCCGGCGCGCCTTCGATTATCAGCACAAACTCGCCCTTCGCCCCTCCGTCGGCGTAGCGCTCTGCCGCTTCGGGCAGCGTTGTTATTATTACTTCCTCGTGTATCTTCGTAAGCTCGCGGATTATCGCTGTTTTTCTGTTTCCGAATGTCTCCGCCATATCCTTCAATGTTGAAGGCAGCTTGTGCGGAGCCTCGTAAAAAATCATTGTGCGCCGCTCGTCCGCGAGTGACAAAAGATGCTCCCTGCGGCTTTTTTTGTTCACGCTCAAAAAGCCTTCAAAGGTAAAGCGGCCGGAAGGCATGCCCGATACGGAAAGCGCGGTGACAAACGCGCAGGGCCCCGGCACCGCTTCGACGTCTATGCCGGCATCGCGGCACATGCGCACAAGCTCCTCGCCCGGGTCGGACACTGCCGGCATTCCCGCGTCCGTTACAAGCGCGCAGCTTTCGCCGGCTATTATACGCTCTGTTATCATGTCTCCTCGTTCGCGGCGGTTGTGCTCGTAGTAGCTTACCATCGGCTTTTTGATGCCGAAATGGTTTAACAGCTTAAGCGTAACCCTTGTATCCTCGGCCGCTATGAAGTCGCAGGAGGACAGTGTTTCTACGCCGCGCGGGGAAAAGTCGCCGAGATTGCCGATAGGCGTGCCGACGACATACAGCTTTCCGCTCATTTTTCTTGTTCCTTCATACTGTTTTGCACATCTTTATCATTATCTTGACTTTGTTTTTATAGTAGGGAACACATTCATGTGTTCCGAATACCGAGCTATGCGATTAATCCGCGGAACGCATAAATGCGTTCCCTGCTTATGTGATGTTGTTTATAAGATCGCCCCTGCTTAGTTCATCCGTTGTTGTAAAGCCCGTATATTTCAAGCGCCTGCGCCGTGTAATTTCCCGCGCTGTCCTTTAAAATCAGCTCCGGCTCAATAACAACGCCGCTTTTGCCGCCCTTTTTGCCCTCAAAAAGAATAAGGTTCGGCTTCATTCCCGCCCTGTACGTTACCATTCTTATGCGCTTTGGCTCAATTCCTTGCGCGCGCATTTCGCAGATAACGTCGGCGGCACGTTCGGGGCGGTGGCACACGCACAGCCTGCCGCCGAAGCGCAGCAGCTTTTCGGCCGCCTTAGTTACGTCCGAAAACGAGCAGGCGATTTCGTGCCTTGCTATAAGCGCCTCCTCCGCAGAGCTTGTAAGCCCCGCCTTCGGCGCTTTATACGGGGGGTTCATAGTGACTAAATCATAACAGTAAAGCGGCAGATACTCCGAAACGCGGCGAAGGTCGCCGTTTACCACCTTTAGCTTTTCGCTAAGACCGTTCAAGGCAACGGCTTTTGATATCTGCCCGCAGGCGTCCTTTTGTATTTCGAGCGCCGTTATTTTATTGCAAAGACCGTCGCGGCACCATATAAGCGGAATTATCCCGCAGCCGGAGCCGAGGTCGCAGGCCGTGTCGTTTTTTTTCGGGGCGGCAAAGGCGGCAAGCGCAAGCGCGTCGGTGCCGAAGCCGTGAAGCCGCGAAATTACAGCCGTCACTCCCCCGCCGAGCTTTTCAAGCCTTGTTTCGGACATCGGTTAAAACCTGACCTTTTCGGCCGTTTCCCTAAGCGCCATAGACGTGAATTCCTCCGCTCCCATCGCGCCGATATCGCCCTCTCCCCTGCGCCTGACAGAAAACGTGCCGCTCTCGATTTCCTTGTCGCCCACAAGCAGCATATAGGGAATCTTTTCAAGCTGAGCCTCGCGTATTTTAAAGCCTATCTTCTCGCTGCGCTCGTCGCACGTTACGCGGAAGCCTAAGGATTCGAGCTTTTCGGCTGCCGCCTTTGCGTACTCGTGATGACGGTCGGAAATCGGCAGAAGCCTTATCTGCTCGGGAGCGAGCCATAGCGGGAACGCGCCGGCATATTTTTCTATAAGAAGTGCCAGCGTCCTCTCATAGCAGCCTATGGAAGTCCTGTGTATGATATACGGGTGTTTCTTCTGACCGTCGACGTCGACGTACTCCATGCCGAACTTTTCGGCAAGCATCTGGTCTATCTGGATTGTAATAAGCGTGTCTTCCTTGCCGAACACGTTCCTTATCTGGATATCAAGCTTAGGCCCGTAGAACGCAGCCTCACCGATGCCTATCTTGTAATCAATTCCGAGGTGGTCGAGGATTTTGTACATTACGCCCTGCGCCTCGTCCCACTGCTCGGGAGTGCCTATGAACTTTTCACTGTCGTTCGGGTCCCACTGCGAAAAGCGGTATGAAACGTCCTCGTAAAGACCGAGTGTTTTAAGCATGTATATTGCAAGCTCGAGGCATTTTCTGAACTCGTCCTCAAGCTGCTCCGGCGTGCATATCAGATGTCCCTCGGAGATTGTGAACTGACGAACCCTAATAAGCCCGTGCATCTCGCCGGATGATTCGTTTCTGAACAGGGTTGACGTTTCGTTATAGCGGATAGGCAGGTCGCGGTATGAACGGCCGCGGTTTAAATACGCCTGATACTGGAACGGGCAGGTCATGGGGCGGAGCGCGAAAACCTCCTTGTCGGTTTCCTCGTTGCCCATTACAAACATGCCGTCCTTGTAATGGTCCCAGTGACCCGAAAGCTTGTAGAGGTCGCTCTTTGCCATATACGGCGTTTTTGTAAGCTGCCAGCCGCGCTTTTGCTCCTCGTCCTCGACGAAGCGCTGCAGAAGCTGGATAATCCTCGCGCCCTTCGGCAGCAGAATAGGCAAGCCCTGTCCTATCAGGTCGGAGGTTGTGAATATTTCAAGCTCCCTGCCGAGCTTGTTGTGGTCGCGCTTTTTTGCCTCCTCAACGGCCGCGAGATACGCTTCCAGTTCGTCTTTTTTAGTGAAGGCTGTGCCGTATATCCTCTGAAGCATTTTATTGTTTGAGTCCCCGCGCCAGTAAGCGCCCGTGCAGGACGTGAGCCTGAACGCCTTTAATCTTCCCGTGTCGGGAATGTGTGGGCCGGCGCAAAGCTCGATAAACTCGCCCTGCCTGAAAAAGGATATCTTCTCGCCCTTGCCCGAATGCTCGCGGATAAGCTCCGCCTTGTAGATTTCCCCGGCGTTTTCCGCCCACGCCAGAGCCTCGTCCGGCGGGAGCTCAAAGCGCTCTATGGGCAGCTCCTCCTTGACGATTTTTTTCATCTCGTCCTCGATTTTTACGAGAACCTCGGGCGTAAAGGGAGTGTCGGTGTCGAAATCATAATAAAACCCGTTGTCTATGGCGGGACCTATCGCAAGCTTTGCATCGGGGAACAGCCGTTTAACCGCCTGCGCCATGACGTGCGACGCGGTGTGACGGAAGGCGTATTTGCCCTCGTCCGTGTCGAACGTCAGTATCTCGAGCTCGCAGTCGTCGTTTATAGGTGTTCTGAGGTCTGATGTCACGCCGTTAATCCTGCAGACGCAGGCAGCTTTGAAAAGACCCGCGCCAAGCGACCTTGCAATGTCCATTGCCGAAACGCCGGCGTCGTATTCACGGACAGCGCCGTCCTTAAGTGTAACTTTAATCATTTAAAATCTATCTCCTTGAAATAATTTTGCATAAATATGGTGGTACCTTGTATCACCTTATTTTTTACATTCAGACATTTTTGTATGGGTCGGCGTCCTTGACGACCCGTTTGTTGTCTGTTTATATCGTTTATTATCTGAACACTGAGAAATAAAAAATGCCCCGCCCCATCACCGGGGCGAAGCATTATAGCTCCACGGTTCCACCCGAATTGCGGGAAAACCCGCCGCTCAAAGACCTTAACGCGGTCACACGGCACTCCTTAGCATAAAAAAGGATTGGAGCGCACTCCGCAACGGTGTCATGCTCAAAGCCTTTACCCGCGATTTCAGCCGCGTCGCGGGCTCTCTGAAAAAGTTTAAATGAGCAATCGGTTTGCATCATCGCTTTATAATATTAACTTGGAAACAGTCTATCACGCTACGCCCCTGCTGTCAAGCACTATTTTTCTCAAAATGTCCTCAAATAACCGTATAGTAAATGCCAGCCCGAATATAATCAAACTCAAAAAATATTGGACAAAGCACTGTCAATGGTTTATAATATTTGAGTTAATATCCATCAATAATACAGGAGTGATTTTAATGGCAGTATTCAGGCCGTTCAAGGCTGTACGCCCGATTCAAAAGTATGCCGCCGAGGTTGCCGCGTTGCCCTACGACGTTATGAACAGCGCGGAGGCAAAGGAAATGGCGGCGGACAAGCCCTATTCCTTCCTTCACGTTGACAAGGCGGAAATAGACTTACCCGAAGGCACCGACCTTTACAGCGAGCAGGTATATCAAAAGGCGCGTGAAAATATTGAAAGGCTCGTCAGTGACGGCGTCTGCCGCATGGACGAAAAGCCCTGCCTTTATATTTACAGGCAGACTATGAACGGCAGAAGCCAGACGGGGCTTGTCGGCTGCGCCTCTATTGACGACTATATCGAAAACAGAATAAAAAAACACGAGCTGACCCGCGCCGACAAGGAGGAGGACAGGGTAAGGCATGTTGATTACTGCGACGCAAACACAGGCCCCATATTCCTGTGCTACCGCGAAAACGATGTTATAGGAGCCGCCGTGGAGGAATGGAAAGCCTCGCACGAGCCTGTTTACGACTTTGTAAGTGACGGCAATATCGGCAACACCGTTTGGGTTGTTGACTGCGATAAGACGATTGAGCTTGTTTCCGGCGCTTTTTCCGGCATTGACAGTCTTTATATAGCCGACGGCCACCACAGGTGCGCCTCCGCCGTCAGAGTCGGCAAAAAAAGACGCGCAGATAATCCGGGCTTTACGGGCAACGAGGAGTTCAACTACTTCCTTGCCGTCGCCTTCCCGAAGAACGAGCTTGAAATAATGGACTACAACAGGCTTATTAAGGATACAAACGGTCTTTCGGAAAAAGAGCTTCTTGAAAAAGTGTCAGAGAAATTCGACATAGCCGAGGCTTCCTCCGGCTCTCCGTACAAGCCCGCCGAAAAACACACCTTCGGCATGCTCCTCGGCGGCAAATGGTACAGGCTTAAGGCTAAGGACGGCACGTTTGACAAAAACGACCCGGTAGCACGGCTTGATGTTTCAATCCTTCAGAACAATCTCATTTCCCCCGTACTCGGAATCGACGACCCGAGGACCGACAAGCGCATTGACTTTGTCGGCGGAATAAGAGGTCTCGGCGAGCTTGAGCGGCGCGTCGGCGAGGATATGGCAATAGCGTTCTCAATGTATCCCACAACACTTGACGACCTGTTCGACATCGCCGATGCCGGACAGATAATGCCGCCCAAGTCAACGTGGTTTGAGCCGAAGCTTTTAAGCGGGCTGTTCATACATCGGTTATCGTAACGCCGGAATAATAATGCTTTAAAATATCCTCCCACGACGAGCCCTGACGCGCCATATAGTCGGCGCCGTACTGGCTCATGCCCACAAAGTGACCGTAGCCGAGCGTCTTAACGGTAAAATCCCCGTCCTTGTAAGAGATTGTAAAGGCGCTGCTGCGAAGCCCCAGAGCCTTTCTGACCTCCGCTCCGCTGAAGCTCTGACCGCATATTTCAACGGATGTCACAATGCCGCTTTCCGACACCTTCGACTCACCCAGCCACTTCGACGGCTCGGCTTCTGCGTCTTTGAGCGACAGCAGCTCGCAGAACTGCTCTGTTGTCAGGGCTATGGTGTCGGAATAATCGGGCGAAAGCTTGTCGCCGTCGCTTACGACACTTTTAAGGTAAGGAATATCCGTGTCCCAGACAACCTTCGCGCTTTCCGTTCTTCCCGAACATATTGAGTGGAACGCCGCAATAATGTATTCGCCGTCATAGACGAGTGCTTTTCCAAGCACCTCTTTGGCGGCTTTTTCAATTTTGTCCTCGTAGTCGTCGTACTTTTCGCCCCACTTTTCACGGCGTTCCGACGCCGAAAGGTATCCCTGATGCTCGGCCGGGGAGTCTGAAAGATATGCTCCCGCCAGGTCCCCGTCCGGCGTTTTTTCCTGCTTTGCCTTATTGTAAAGAGCATAGGTGAAGCATGCGACAGCCTGCGCCTTTAACGCCTCCTCATGGTAGCCGGCAGGCATTTCGGCCGCTACCGCCCCTACAAGATACTCAAGCTGCGACACTGTTTCAACCACCTCACCGCCGACTCTGAAAACCTTTATCACTTCGCCCTCGTCCGTTCCGGCCGAAGCCTCTGCCTTTTTCTGCGTTTCCGTTTCGGTAACGGTTGTGCTTTTCCCGACATCCTTCCTGTCTACCGCCACGGCGGGCGCAAGAATGTAGACGAGGGTTATAATTACAAGTAAAATTCCGTAAATTTTCATGACACGACGACCTTTCTGTTTATTTGTTATTGACATCGGGTAGGCTTGTGGTATAAAATAATCTGTAAGTTTATTTTGGGGTGGTGTAACACTTGTCCGATTACAAATCAGCATTTTCAAACGAAACCGTTAATATACTATGCGAGGAACTTATAAAAAATAACAGAATTGATCCTGAAGACTTTACGCGCTTTGATGTAAAGAGAGGCCTGCGCAACGCCGACGGCACCGGAGTTATGGCCGGGCTTACCAAGGTATGCAACGTCGACGGCTATTACATACGCGACGGGGAGCGCGTGCCCCAGGAGGGCCGCCTTATATATCGCGGCATTGACATTAACGAAATCGTCGACAACTGCATCCGTGAAAACCGCTTCGGCTTTGAGGAGACAGTCTGGCTTTTGCTTTTCGGCTCCCTGCCTACAAAAAATCAGCTGAGTATGTTCTGCGAAATTCTCGCGAAGCAGCGCGAGCTGCCCGAGGATTTCATAGAGGACATGATTATGAAAGCTCCGTCCATCAATATAATGAACAAGCTTTCGCGTTCCGTCCTCGCCCTTTATTCGTACGACGACAATCCCGAGGACCTTTCCATCGAGAACGTACTGCGCCAGTCAATAAGGCTGATAGCGCAGATTTCTACTATAATGAGCTGCGCCTATCAGGTCAAGCGCCGCCACTACGATCACAAGAGCATGTATATTCATCCGAACAAGGTTGAATACATGACGGCGCAGAATGTGCTTTACACAATCCGTTCCGACAAAAAATTCACCGACGAGGAGGCAAAGCTTCTGGACCTTTGCCTTATACTCCACGCCGAGCACGGCGGCGGCAACAACTCCGCCTTTGCAACAAGGGTTCTCACCTCAAGCCTTACCGACACCTACTCGTCGATTGCTGCCGGCATAGGCGCGCTTAAAGGCCCGCGCCACGGCGGGGCAAACATCAAGGTACGCGAGATGCTTGACTTCATCCGCCGCGACGTTTCAGACATTACGAACAAGGACGAGGTTGCCTGCTACCTTGAAAAGATAATCAACAAAGAGGCCGGCGACGGAACGGGGCTTGTCTACGGAATGGGGCACGCTGTTTACACGCTTTCCGACCCGAGGACCGTTATACTAAAAAGGTACGCGAGGGAATTTTCCGAAAAGAAGGGCTTCGGCGACAGGTTCAGGCTTATTGAACTCGTTGAGGAGCTGACGCCCGAGGTTTTCGCAGCCAAAAAGGGAAACACCAAAAAAATATGCGCAAATGTCGACCTCTATTCGGGGCTTATCTATGAGATGCTCGGCATACCCGAGGAACTGTTCACTCCCCTTTTCTGTGTGGCACGTGTTTCGGGCTGGTGCGCTCACAGGATTGAGGAGCTGCTTACCGGTGGCCGTATAATCCGCCCCGCCTACAAGAGCGTTTCGGTACCACGCGGATACGTCCCCGTCGACGAAAGATCAGACGAGTACCTTGTCGAGGAGCATTATATCCCGTCAGAAGAAAGGCCCTGATAGTCGGCGCGCCTTTGACAGCACGACAACAAAAAATGAAAACAAGGTGACAAGTTTTGCAAAAGAAAATGAATGCCGAAATAAATCCGTTCGTCCTGTTCGCCGCTTTTATCGGAAGCGCGATTATAGCTTTACCCATAAGGGTTTATCAGCTTCTCGCAATAGTCGAGCCGGGCACCGGCTTTTGGGAAACCGAGAATTTTTCCGTTTACGCGCTCTACATTGTCGCGGCGGTTTCCGTTTTGTTCTGTGTTATAGTTTCGTTTCTCTGCCGGGAAAAACTAAGCCGCGTTTCGGCGCCGGGCGGCGTTAAACCTGTGGTGGGGCTTGTTTCGTTTATCGCGGTCGCGGCGCTTATCGTCAACGCCGTTACAAGATACGCCGATTTTTCAGACCTCTATTTCGCTTATACGGGCTTTGGCGGTCTGAGCATGCGTGAATACCTTACAAAAACAGGCGCGCTTTCAATGGCGTTCGAGGCGTTTTTCGCGGTCATCTCCTCAATCTATTTTATACTGTACGGCATTACGGCATTTAACGGAAAGAGCGCGGCGGAATACAAGCTGCTTGCCGTGTCGCCCGTGATGTGGTCCATTTTCCGCATAATTCACCGCTTCATGCGTGAAATAAGCTTTCTTAACGTTTCGGAGCTTTTCTTTGAGCTCTGCATGATAGTATTCCTTATGACGTTCTTCATGGTTTTCGCGCAGGTAACGTCAAAGGTAAACGGCAAGGGGCTTGAGTGGAAGCTTTACGCCTACGGTCTGCCGGCGGCAATGTTCTGCCTTATCTGCTTTGTTCCGAGGCTTATAGTTACGCTTCTCGGCAAAGCCGAGCTGCTTACCGACAACTCGCCCATAGAATACTGCGACCTTGTAATGGCGGCGTTTATCATAAGCTCGCTTGTTTCCCGCACGCGTCTTTCTGTCGCGCCCGCCAAGGAAATTCCCGAAACGGAGGGCGAAGAAGAAAGCAGCGTCGTCAGCGACTGAGCTTTAAATATATCGGAGTAGTGTAATGTTTTTTCAAAATATGATGATCGCCGCAAGGCAGGTTGTAATACTTTATATAATTGTTGCAGTCGGTTTTCTGGCGGTCAAAACAAACATGTTCACGCAGCAGACGGCCAAGTCCTGCACAAATCTTCTGTTCTTCATAATAACTCCGGCCGTCATTATAAATTCGTTCCTTACCATCGAATACAGCCCCGACATGACAAAAAAGCTGCTTACGGCTATCGGCTGCGGTCTTTTGATGCACTTTCTGTTCTCCGTCTTATCGCTTCCGTTTTTCAGAAAGGGCGACAAAAACAGAAACTGCATTTTCAAGTATGCCTGTATCCACGGTAACTGCGGCTATATGGCGCTTCCTCTCGCCAACGCGGTGCTGGGCAGTGAGGGCGTTATCTTCTGCTCGGCGGTTATCATTTCGTTTCAAATCTGCGCCTACACCTACGGCATATATCTTATGTCGGGCGATAAGAACAGCAAGGAAAAAAGCTATAAGTTCGGCATCAGGAACATAATACTTAACGCCGGCATTCTGTCGGTTGCCGTCGGTATGCCTCTTTACCTGCTTCAGGTTCCCGTTCCCGAAATAATACATAAGCCTGTCGAATATATCGCAAGCATGAACACACCGCTCGCGATGCTTATCTTCGGCACATACATAGCCGGCACCAACTTTAAAACTATATTGCGTGAAAAGAGCATATTCGGAGTTGCCGTAATTAAGCTTATAGTGTTTCCTCTTATGATGCTCGGCATATACAGGCTTATAGGCATAGGCGGCACTCTGCTGTCGTCGCTCATACTTTCGGCAAGCGCGCCGCCCGCCAACAACACCGTCATTTTCGCCGCCAAATACGATAAGGATACGGGGCTCGCCGCTCAGACGGTTACAGCCGTCAGCCTTGTTTCGATTGTGACGATGCCCGCCATTATCGCGCTTGCCATGAGCAAAGCCTAACGAAAGGATGTCTTCTTTGAACAGTCAGCTTTGCGCCGTTCTCGACGAGGTTTCGCCTCTCTGGGGCGTCTGCGACTACGACGCGGTTTCGGATTATATTATTCCGTGCCGGGCGGTCTCGCGTCTGCCCGAAAACGCAAAAAGCATAATCTGCGGCGTTTTTCCGTACAATTTAGGTGACGGCTGCTACGAGGGCTCAAACATCTCCCGTTACGCCGTTGTCCCCGACTATAACGACGCTGTTCACGAAATGCTCGAAAACGCCGCCGCAAAGCTCCGCGCAATATACCCCGGCGAACGGTTCGAGGCATTCTGCGGCAACTCGCCTTTGCCCGAGGTATGCACGGCGCAGCTTGCGGGACTCGGCGAAAAGGGCGCAAACGGTCTTTTAATAACCGAAAAATACGGCTCGTGGGTATTTATCGGCGAAATTGTCACCACGCTGCTTCTTGAGCCTACAAAAAAGCGCGCTTCTGTCTGCGACGGCTGCGGAAAATGCATTGAAGCCTGCCCGACGGGCGCCTTGTCGGAGGACGGTTTCGACAGGGCAAAATGCCTTTCGTACATATCGCAGCAAAAAGAGCCGCTAAGCCCCGGGCAGGAGGCTCTTATAAAGTCAACCGGCTGCGTGTGGGGCTGCGACATATGCCAGACATCATGTCCGAAAAACAACGGCGTTCAATACACCACGATTGACGAGTTTATAAAGGGAGCCGTAACACGCGCGGAGCCCGACGGAAGTCTTGACGGCAGAGCGTTCGGCTGGCGCGGGAAAAAGGTTATCGAGCGAAATCTCAAGCTATTTAAACAGAAGGACGGTGTTTGCAGTGAAGCTGATAATTGCCATCATCAACAATGACGACTGTCCCTCGGTTCTTTCCGAGCTTACGCGCGACGGATTCAGCGTAACAAAGCTTTCCACCTCCGGCGGTTTTTTAAGAGCCGGCAACTCCACGCTTCTCGTAGGCGTAGAGGAGGACAAGCTTGATTCCGCGCTTGATATAATCCGCCGCTTCAGCAGTCGCCGCACTCAGATGATACAGACAAGTCCCGCCTACCCCGCCGAATTCTTTGTTACTATGCCCGTTGAGGTCAATGTCGGCGGAGCCACGATTTTTGTCATCGATGTCGAGCAGTTTATCAAGTATTGATATGAGTTTTATAAAGCCTTCGCTCAGTCCGTCACTTAACAACGCGTTTTTTCCGGCTCTCAAAGCCGGACGGCTGTCACACGCCGTTGTTTTTGAGGGCGGCGACGCCGACACGAGAATCGCTCTTGCAAAATACACTGCCGCCGCGCTTGTTTGTCCGGGCGAAAATCCGCCGTGCGGCGAATGCGGCTCGTGCATAGCGGCGGCCGCCGGCTCGCATCCCGACATCATCGAGGTTTCGGCGGGCGACGGCGCGAAGACCTTTTCGGTCGACAGAATAAGGGAAATCCGTTCAATGGCGTATATTTTTCCGAACGAGTCCGAAAAAAAGGTTTTTATTCTGCGCGGCGCAGATACTATGACCGAGCAGGCTCAAAACGCTTTGCTGAAAATACTCGAGGAGCCGCCGTCGTTTGTAACGTTTATCCTTGAGTGCCGTTCAAAAAGCGTCCTTCTGCCCACCGTGCTTTCACGTTCCGACGTTTATTCTCTCGGCGATGAGAAATTGGGCGCGGGCGGCGAAAAGCTTGAAAAGGCGCGCGAGGCGGCAACAAGGCTTGCCCTCGCCCTTTGCGAAGGCTCCGAATGGGCGGTTATGAAGGAAACGGGCGTTTTTGAAAAGGACAAGGAGCTTTATAAGCTCTGCCTTACGGAGCTTGTTATGATTCTGCGCGCCGCTTTGGTTAACAAATTCATCGGAAACGATGAAAACGCGGCTGTATGCGAGCTTTCGGCAAAGCTTACGCAGACAAGGCTTTTGGGGCTTATCGACGCCGTAAACGCCTGCCTGCTTTCAACTGATTCAAATATCAATCACAACCTATCCATATCAAGGCTTGCAAGCACCACAGCGACAGAAAGGATTTATTGACATATGACAGAAATTATAGGAGTAAGGTTCAAGGACGTCGGCAAGATTTATTATTTCGACCCCGACGGAAAGAAGCTTAACAAGGGCGACAAGGTAATTGTCGAAACGGCGCGCGGCGTTGAGTGCGGCGAAATCGTTATAGAAAATATGGAAAAGCCCGACGAGCAGATTGTAAAGCCCCTGAAGCTCGTCATAAGGAAGGCTACCGACGAGGATATAAAAATACTCGAAAGCAACAAGCAGAAGGAAGCCGAGGCTTTTAAAATATGCCTTGAAAAAATCGCCAAGCATAAGCTTGACATGAAGCTTGTCGACGTGGAATACACCTTTGACGGCGGCAAAATTCTTTTCTACTTCACGGCTGACGGCAGGGTTGATTTCCGCGAGCTTGTAAAGGACTTAGCGTCGGTTTTCCGTACGCGCATTGAGCTTAGGCAGATAGGCGTCCGCGACGAGTCGAAAATGCTCGGCGGCTTAGGCATGTGCGGCAGGGCTTTTTGCTGCAGCAGCTTCCTCGGCGAGTTCCAGCCCGTGTCAATAAAGATGGCAAAGGAGCAGGGGCTTTCGCTCAATCCCGTTAAAATCAGCGGCACCTGCGGCAGGCTCATGTGCTGCCTCAAATACGAGCAGGACGCTTACGAGCATCTTCTGAAGGTAACGCCAAAGCCCGGCGCCATAGTCGACACAGACGAGGGACGCGGCGTCGTTACCGAAAATAACCTTCTTACGGGCATTTTAAAGGTAAAGCTCGATTCACGTCCCGAAGCCTCCCCGAAGGTCTGCCACCGTCACGACGTTAAGGTTCTGAAGGACGCGCAGATTAAAATCGAACGCGAGGAGCTTGAGGCACTTAAGGGAATAGAATAATTTGCAAAAACTATTGCATTTCGCGGATAATGCTGTTAATATATAAGGCGAAAAAAATATAAGGAGGATAAAATCAATGGCATATAATATAAGTGACGACTGCATTTCCTGCGGCGCGTGCGCTTCCGAATGCCCCACGGAGGCTATATCCGAGGGCGACGGCAAGTACATCATCGACCCTGAAAAATGCACCGAATGCGGCTCCTGCGCGGACGTCTGTCCCGTAGACGCCCCGAAGGCAGAATAACCTGACCTTTCGTCAAAAGCTTCAAAAGCCGAGGCACGGCGCAGAATTTGCGTTGCCTCGGCCTTTTTATGGCCGTTACAAAAAAAATCGTTTGCGAGCATTTGATATAAAAACATGAGAAAAACCGAGTTTAAAAGAGCATTCAACTGATTAAATGAATTTTTTTATAAAATGTGTTGACAACTTAAATTCGTTGTGATAACATATGCAGGCATGAAAAAACATCGGAGGTAATATTATGTCAACGTATATGCCTAAAGCGGATGAATTAACCCGCAAATGGTATTTGCTCGACGCAGCCGGAAAAACTCTCGGCAAGGTTGCCGTTGAGGCTGCAACGCTTCTTCGCGGCAAGCACAAGCCCACCTTCACTCCTCACGCGGACTGCGGCGACAACGTCATCATCATCAACGCCGAAAAAATCGTTTTAACCGGCAACAAGCTGCATCAGAAGAAGTATTATCATCACACCGGGTATATCGGGCATCTGAAGGAAGTCAGCTACGACAAGATAATGAAAACCAAGCCCGAATTTGCGGTTGAAAAGGCTGTCAAAGGAATGCTTCCCGACACGGTTATCGGGCGCAAGGCGCTCACGCGTCTTCGCGTCTACAGAGGTGCCGAGCACAAACAGGCTTCGCAGAAGCCCGAAGCAAGAGAGTTTTAAGAGAGGGAGGCTAAAATAAATGTACGATTCAAATCCTTATTTTTACGGCACCGGCCGCAGAAAGAAATCAGTCGCCAGAGTCCGCATTTACGCCGGAACAGGCAAAATCACAATTAACAACAGAGAAATCGACGATTATTTCGGTCTTGAAACCCTCAAGCTGATTGTTCGTCAGCCCCTTGTGCTCACCGGCACGGAGGATAAGTTCGACATCGTGTGCAACGTCGGCGGCGGCGGTGTTACAGGTCAGGCAGGCGCTATCCGCCACGGCATTTCACGCGCTCTGCTCCAGTACAGCGACGAAATCCGCCCCATCCTCAAGAAGGCAGGCTTCCTCACAAGAGACCCCAGAATGAAGGAAAGAAAGAAGTACGGTCTCAAAGGCGCCCGCCGCGCACCGCAGTTCTCAAAGAGATAAAAGTCAGTTTTCTATCCCCTTGCAGGTCTGTTCCTGCAAGGGGTTTTATTTTACACTGCCGGAATAAGCTTCACCGTCAGACCTTCGCTTATCGTCAGCTCCGTACCAACGGGGAGATCAACGTTTAAAAAGCTGTCGCTGAAGGTGCTGCTTCCGTCATCCTTGCCGAGGATTTCGTTTATACCGTTGCCTAAGCTGTTGGACGAAAGCACCGTGCCGCTTCCCGACTCCGCCGTCACCTTAAAAGTACCGGGAGAAAAATCCGTTCCCGCCGTATATTTGCCGCCGCCGAGCGTAACGGCGTCCGTTTCGTCGTAGTTTCTTCCCGTATAGCCGCTTTTGACAGCGGTGAAAAACAGCCTTATTTTAAGATTGCCGGATACGGTAAGCGAGCTGTATTCGGGCAATTCAAGCCCCAGAAACGATTCCTTTAGCGTTCCTTTCCCGTAGTCGATGCCGAAAAGCTCATTGATTCCCCCCTCCAGATTCGACGAGTAAAGGTTGCCTTTCCCCGATATCGCGGCAATATTGCACCTGCCCGCCGGAAGGTCTGTCCCCGCTGTGTATATTCCCGGCGAAAGGTCATATACCTTCACCATATAATTATACTGTTCTTCCGTGATTGTTTCCTGTGCGCCCGTCGTCAACGTGTTCCCCGATATTTCAGTTGTCGTTCCTTTACTCAATGTGGTTTTCGGTTCGCGGTCCTGTTCTTTTCCCTTTGGCAAAAAAATAAAAATCACCGTCACGGCGGTCAAAGAGATCAAAGCCCAGAACCACCATTTGTTCCTTATTCCTTTTTTTGAAGCATAACCTGCCACAAGCGCGCCGCACTCGGGGCAAAAATTATCCTTGACGGGCGAGCCGCAGTTCGGGCATTTCATTCGGGTACCTCACAGCTTTCACCTGTTTATTTGTTTTAGTATTCCAAAACAAAAAGCCCCGTATACCAAATGTATTGTGTATACGGGACTTTGAGTTTTATAGCGGATTTTCTATTGCTCGGTTATATCTTTTCCGCTTCTTCTGACGAGAGTCGCATCTGTCAGCTGAGCTGCTGAAATAATCATAGTCGGAAGATACGGGAAATGATATCTCGCGCCGCCGACAGTAAGCATACTGATAAAGGCACCGATAATAATTAAGCCGTATAAAAACGACATCGAGCGCCAATATCCCTTTGCCGCGGAGAATATCACGCCCGCAATAAACAGCGCAAAAACGAACATATAAAATATTTGAGTATAAATAATTAGCACATCGCCCGTCTGAAGAGTTCTGTCGCCGTCGCCGTGCAAAATACTCAGGACTTCCCTGATATATACGGCTCCGCCTGTCTGAATCCCGTTGTTGAAATATACGTCGCCGGAATATGTTTCGGACACAAAAAAATATAACAGCTTTCTGGGCATAAGTGATATGTATTTCAGCGGGTTCTCCTTTATCCATTCTGTCGCGGCTTTTGAATATACCGAGTTGATTTCCTCATACGACATCGTCTTTTTTTTCTCAGGGTCGATGTATCCCGCGTGCCCCTCTTTAAACACTACGTTGTCGTAGCTGCCGTCCGCATCATCATTTGCGCCGATAAGCAGGTTGCCTGAGGCGACTGTCGGCTGATAAATGAACTTGCCGCTGTTAATATATGTAAAGGTCATTATAATCAGCACCGCAGCAGCGAAGCCTGACGCAAACTTAACGTATGAAAAAATCCTTGACCTCTTGTAAAAAAAGAGCCACAAAATCGCTATTATGAAAGACATTGCTAACGGTCTTGCCCAGTTTGCATATGCGAGCACAACGCCGGCAAAAACCGCACAGGATTTTTTGCCGCTGCACACCAGCGCGAGTGCGAAAAAAGCAAGGGCTGTGAAAAATATTTCGGTGCGGGCAAAACATATTTCGCTCCAATATGTTCCGAAAAGGCAGAATATCGCGACAACCGAATAGTGAACGGTATCAGAGCCTGTTACTTTTTTTGTGATATATGCCGTTGAAAACAGCATGAGCTGAACGAGAAGTATGTTAGCGGCATAAGCAATTTTTATGTTGTTTGTTATACGGAAAAGCAGGCAGAGAAAATTAACATAGCCTGTACCGGCCACCCCGCCGTTCCCGACAAATTTTTCGGCCGTCGGGAACCATGAACCGTTTTGAACACAGCTCAACGCGTCGCCTGTGTATCTTGCCGCGTCGCTCGTCGGCTCGCCGCTGAAAGAAACAAGCAGCCATATCTGCATTATAAGCATCAGTGCATAGGCAAATATTGCGGTATATTTGACAAATAAAATACGCCTCGACGTAAGAAGCTTTGACGGAGTGCGGAATAAGGTATTTAATTGTTTATCCTCACTTCGCAGAAGGAAGAACTTTTCACGGTTGATTTTCACAACGTCACTCCCTCCATCCTACGTTTTCATATATTATATTCCGTACTCAGGATACATCTCTCTTATGTATTCCTCAATGTCGGCGCGCGAGCATTTTAACGGCCCCGGCGCCTCCATTTTTTTTGAAACAGTAGCCGTCGCCCAAAGAAGCGACGTCGGAATGTCTTTTGTAAGCCTTTCGCAGTAATAAGCCGCGAAGGTTGTGTCTCCCCTGCCCGTCCTGCCGCTTAAATTCCTCGCTCTTATCGGGCAGGTGTAAAACTCGCCGCCGTCGTATGCCAGCACCTCTGTGTTGTGAGTTATAAGCACCTCTTTGGCTCCCCAGCCGTGCAGCAGCCTTGCCGCTTCGCGCCTGTCGGTCTGCCCCGTCATTATTTCGGCTTCGGCGGCGTCTGTTTTTAAGTATTTTATATGGGGCAGCATTTCCGGTTTGTCCGCCCAGTCCTCGAAATACATTGAGCCGTCGGCATTTCTGTGGCGCAGGAGAGTTTGAACATCGACGGCGACGTCATAGCGTTCCGCCGCCTTTTTTATCATTTCGTTATTGAAGTCGCCGTATATCAGCCCCGCGAAGTGGAATATCCGGGCGTCAAGCAGCGGTATGTCTTCCACTGTGAAGGGCGTTCCCACGCTTTCGCATGTGCACTTACGGCGTTCCTTGTCTGCCGTAAAATATTTGTTTCTCATAACAGTTGATGAGCAGGCGGGCAGGCAGAAAATGTCTTCCTTCGGTATTGTGAGGGATTCCGCCCTGTCCATGTCGGCGGGCGCCAGCTTAGTTACTGCCGCGACTCTGTGGCCGAGCGCGTAAGCCGACGCGGAGGAAAAGGTTACGGCCCCGCCGACAACCTTCATCTCGTTGTCGAGATGGTCGGTGTTATAGTCAAGTGAAATATGTCCCATAATTATTGACGCGTATTTCATACTTTTTGCTCCTTATAAGCCCGTGCAAACCCTGATTTTTGACACAAGCACTTCCTTGATACTGTCAATCGCCGTACGCATGTATATCTTCGGGTCGAACTCTTTCGGAAAAAGCTCAAAGCCCTTTTTTATTCCTTCTGTATACGCCTGTCGAAGCTCCGTCGCAAAGTTTATTTTGCTGATACCCGCCCTGATGCACGCCCTGAGTACCTCGTCCGATAACCCCGACGCGCCGTGAAGCACAAGCGGCGTTTCGATTGCCGCATGAATTTCCCTTATGCGTTCGATGTTTATTTTAGGCACTCCCTTGTAAATGCCATGGGCGGTGCCGACGCCTATCGCCAGCGTACTGACATTTGTCGCGGCGACGAAATCGACCGCCTCGCTGACCTTCGTGTAGCTCGCCTCAAGGTCGGAGTCGCCCTCCTCCCTGCCGCCGATTGTTCCGAGCTCGCCCTCCACCGAAACGCCTTTCGGCAGAGCCATTTCCGTCACCTCGCGGGTAAGCCGGACATTCTCGTCAAACGGCAGGCTGCTGCCGTCGAACATAACCGACGAGTAGCCGTTGTTTATGCATTCTAGTGCCAGCTCCGCGCTGCTGCCGTGGTCGAGATGTATTGCGTAATCCGTATCGCAGCCGGACATAAGAGCCGATATCATGGCGGAATAAACAGACCTGCCCCCGTAGTTCAGCGTCCGCGGTATAGTCTGAACAATAACGGGCGTGTTCAGCTCGCGCATAACCTCGCAAACGGCTATCGCCGACTCAAGGTTGTCGATATTGAACGCAGGAACGGCACAGCCCTTTTCCGACGCCTTTTTCATCAGCTCATAGCAGTTAACGCGGGCCATATGACTTCCCCCTTATCAGGCACCGTAGCCAAGAGCGACGGCGCATAATAAAATCAACGCAGCGAAAAGGAATTCCGCGAGAAAAAGCTTCCATGTAAACCTGAGATACTTTCCGTATGAAACGCCTACAAGACCTATGGCAATAATCATAACGCCGCTTGTCGGGTAAAGTATATTGCAGAAGCCGTCCGCAAAGCAAAACGCAATCACAACCGACTGGCGCGTTACATTTATCATGTCGGCAAGCGGAAGAACAATAGGCATTATGAGGAAGGCCTTTGCCGTGCCGCTTCCGATGAAAAACGACAGCACAATAATAAACAGGAATATGAAAAGCAGCGCGGCAGACGGGCCGAAATCGGCGATTTTGCTGTAAACAAAGTAGAGAAGCGTATCGATTATTTTCCCCTGCTTTAATATGAATGTAATAGCCATTACAAATATGATAAGGGGAGCAATTGGGGCAATAGCCTTAGCACCGTCAACAAAGCCGCTTAACAGCTTTCTGCCGCGTATTCCGGCGATATATCCTGCCGACAGACCGCCGACAGTGAAAAGAATTGCCATGCTGACCATGGGAAGATTGTCGATATTGTCTCTTATTACCTCCGGCACCGCCTCAATCCGCTGTACGATAAAGCTGACGGCGGCGCAGACAAGCACTCCGGCTATGCAGCCGACGAAGGTTCGTGTCGCCCTGCCCAGACGCGGGTCGCTTGTTACATCATTGCTGACGGATGATAAATACTTTTCACGAAGGACAAGATCATTCTCGTAGACGATAGATTTTTGTGGATTTTTTTCTATCTTTTTTGCGTATCTGACGACAAAACCCGTAAGTATCGCGTAAACGCCCGCGAATATAACAAGCCTGTACAAGATGCCCGAGAACAAAGGAATCCCGGCCATCGACTGAACAATGCCTACGTTAAAGGGATTGAAGGATGCCGCAGTAAATCCGAACGCTATCGATATCAGGCTTATGCTGATTCCGACAAGCGAATCCCACCCGAGCGCCAGCGCGATAGCGACGCAGAGCGGCGTGACTGTTATGCTCTCCTCAAGTATTCCGACAACGGAGCTGAGCGCCATAAAGGCAAGTATCATAACAGGCAGCAGCTTGTACTTTTTATCGGAGTATTTTTTTACGATTACCCCCATTATGTATGACAGCACGCCGCTTTTGTCAAGGACAAGGAAGGTGCCTCCGATAAGAACAATAAACAGTATGATTGCAATTCCCGTTACCGCCTCGCCCGTTGTAAAAACCTCTATGGGCGCGACAAACGTCTTCCAGAACGGCATTTTGTAGTCTATAGGTGAATAGGTGCTTATTTGCTCTCCCGTTACGGGGTCCGTTACAGAAGCGATAATAGCTCCGCTTTCGTCGGTTTGATATTCGCCTCTCGGAACAATCTGCGTAAGAATTCCGACAAAAATCATTATTCCGAGTATAAGACCGGTTATGAATAACACCGTTTTTTTGTCAAGCTTCAGGCCTTGTCCTGTATTTTCGGACTCCTTCACGGTTTTTTCCGTTTTGGGGTTGCTGCTCAATAAAATACATTCCTTTCTGTACTTATGTTGTTTATTTGCTGACGGTCTGCTTTTCCTTTTCAGAGCCTTTAATCCAGTCGACCATATCGCTTAGTGACTGTTTTACAGACATCGGATGATAGTCAAGCTCTCTTTCCGCCTTCGCATAGCTGAAATTACAGTTGGACATCAGCTTTCTTATGGAATACTCGGTAAGAAACGGAGTTGTTTTCGACGCTTTATAGTATATCTCCATCATTGGCAGAAAAGCTTTGATAAAACCGAGCGGCAGCTTAAGCACCGGGGGCTTTTGCCCCAGCTTTTCGGAAAGCAGACGAATAAAGCCGTCGACGGATATCCTCTCGCCGGTCAGTATGTAGCACTCGCCGTCGTGCCCCATTGTCGACGCGTTGTAAAGCGCCTTTGCAACGTCGCGGACGTCGACGAAATTGTACTCTCCGAAGTCGAGCGAAACGGGGAACCTGCCGTTCAAAAACATTCTGACCATCTCGCCTATGTTCGACACCTTAAAATCGTAAGGCCCGATACATGCTCCGGGCTGACAGACGACAACCTCAAAGCCTTCACAGCGGCTGTCAAGCACATACTGCGTTGCCGCCGCCTTGGTTTTTGCGTATGTTCCGTCGAGCAACTCCGGCTCGAAACGGTCGATTTCGGTCATAAGCTCGTTGCCCGGCAGCGGCGGTATCGCATCGACGGACGAGGTGTAAACAAGCCTTTTAACCCCGCACCTTTTACATGCCTCGACGACGTTTTTTGTTCCGCCGTAGTTTACCTCCCAGATAATGTCCTCTTTGTCCGCGTTGATGTCTATTATTCCTGCAAGGTGGTAAACGACATCGGCGCCGCGGAAGGCTTTTTCAAGCGACTCCGTGTCGGTAACATCGCCATAGGACTTCCCGCATCTTATTCCTTCAAAGATATCGGAGTCCTTTCTAATCAATATCCGTACGTTTTCGCCGTTTTTTTCAAGATCCTTCAAAAGCGCATATCCGATGTGACCTGTAGCGCCCGTTATAACGGACAGCTTATTGCTCATCAAAACAGCCTCCCTTTTACAATGAAGCAACTGATTATAATTGATTAAATTATATCACATTACACAAAAAAATATATAGCAAATATGAAAAAAAGGAACAAATTAGGTAGTTTTATTGTTGCTTATAAATATCTCTGACCAAAAAACTGTTGACAATAAATTTATATTGCTGTAAAATATCACCGCACATAAAGTTAAACGGTTAATTGTTAATTGTTTAATTATATAATCTGTAAAGGGATGATTGCATGGACCGCAGGGCTACCGTCGCGCGATTTAACAAGCTTCACGCACTGCACCGCTATCACATATTCAGCATAATACCCGATGTTAAAACTTATCCCGGTCAGCCGCCTATTCTGAGCTATCTATGCAGTCACGAAAACTGCACGCAGGCCGAGCTTGCCGAGCATCTTCAGGTTTCGCCCGCCTCCGTCGCCGTCAGCGTGCGGCGGATGCAAAAAGCAGGGCTTATCGGAAGGCGCACCGACAGCTCTGACCTTCGCCGCAACAGGATATATGTCACCGAGCTCGGAAAAGAGCGCAACGAAATGCTAAGAAACGCGTTTGAAAAAATTGACGATAAACTGTTTTCCGGCTTTACCGACGAAGATATCGCGAGGCTGAACGGCTACCTTGACAGGCTTATAAAAAATCTTACGGGCGATATCAATCCCGGTGACGTTATGGACTTTCTGATAAGATGCAAGGATGAAAAACAGGAGTGTGGCGGCCGATGATGAGAAAGCTTTTTCCGTTTGCAAGAAAATATTCTTTTTATGCAATACTAAGCCCTGTATTTATCGTGTGCGAGGTCATGATGGAGGTACGCATACCGTTCGTCATGGCAAAAATCGTGGATTACGGAATTATGCGGCGCGACATTTCGCTTATTTACGATAAAGGGCTCGAAATGCTCGTAATGGCGTTTATTTCACTTACCTGCGGCGCGCTTGCGGCAAGGTTTGCAGCCGTCGCGGGAATAGGCTTCGGCAGCGAGGTCAGAAAGGGTGTTTTTAACAGGATTCTGGATTTCTCTTTTGCGAATATCGACAGGTTCAGCACACCGTCGCTTATAACAAGACTTACAACCGATATCAACATGGTTCAGAACACATTCATGATGATGCTGCGCATGTTCGTCCGCTCGCCGCTTATGCTCGTTTCCGCAGTCATCTACGCTGTACGGATAAACGTCAGGCTCGCCTCGGTCTTTTTCGCGGCAATCCCCCTTATGGCTGTTGTAATTGCAATTTTCGGCAACATTGCCTTTCCGCGCTTTAAAAAAATGTTTGAAAAGTACGACAAATTCAACGCCTCAATACAGGAAAACCTTATAGCAATCCGCGTCGTAAAGTCGTTTGTACGTTCCCGATACGAAAAGGAAAAATTCAGGGTTTCAAACGACGACCTGAAAAAAGCCTCCGTTAACGCCGAAAAGCTTATGACAATCGCAAGTCCTTTTATGATGCTGATGATGTACTCATGCATTGTCGCCGTGCTGTGGTTCGGCAGCAAGCTGATATTACGCCACGGAATGCAGGTGGGCGAGCTTTCCTCCTTTATTTCATACATCACACAAATACTTATGTCGCTTATGATGCTGTCGGTGGTATTCGTCATGTCGGTCATCTCAAAGGCTTCGGTATCAAGGCTTTGCGAGGTTCTCGACGAGGTGCCGGACATTTCGGACGCGGACGCGGACGCGTCGCTTGAGGTCGCGGACGGCAGCGTTGAATTCAGAAACGTTTCCTTCAGATACGGCGACGGAAAAAACATTCTTGAGAATATCAGCCTGTCAATCAAGCCGGGCGAAACAATAGGCATAATCGGCGGCACAGGCTCTTCCAAAAGCTCGCTCGTTCAGCTTATTCCGAGGCTTTACGACGCTACTGAAGGCGAGGTGCTTGTAGGCGGTCATCCCGTAAAGAAATATACGATTGAAAATCTGAGAAAGTCTGTTTCAATGGTGCTTCAAAAAAACCTTCTGTTCACGGGAACGGTGGAGGAAAACCTGCGCTGGGGCAACGAGAACGCCACGCTAAATGAAATACGACGTGTTTCCGACATAGCGCAGGCAGACGGTTTTGTAAGCGGTTTTTCGCAGGGCTACGCCACCGACCTCGGTCAGGGCGGCGTCAACGTGTCCGGCGGACAGAAGCAAAGGCTATGCATTGCCCGCGCCCTTTTAAAAAAGCCGAAAATTCTCATACTTGACGACAGCACAAGCGCCGTCGATACCTCGACGGACTCAAAAATACGCGAGGGGCTGAAGAAGTACCGTCCGGGTACGACTACCATAATAATCGCGCAGAGAATTCACTCCGTTGAGAGCGCGGACAGAATAGTTGTTCTCGACAACGGACGAATCGACGCCGTCGGTACCCACGCGGAGCTTCTTGAATCAAACGAGATATACAAGGAAGTTTATATTTCACAGCTTGAAGGGAGTGACGTGGAATGAGCAAAAACAATAAAAATATTCCGCGCCGCGCAGGCAAAGGTACGGGAGGTCACGGAGGAGGACGGGGCTTTGAAAAGCCGAAGAACGCGCGCATGGTTTTTTCGCGCCTGTTCGGCTATATCATCAAGAACAAGCTTCTGCTTCTGCTTGTCGCCGTGCTTGTCATATTCAGCTCCGGCTCGGCTGTCTTCGGCACATATATGCTAAAGCCGATAATAAACATTATCTCCGACGCAGTAAAGTCCGGCTCGGTCGAGGGAGTAATTTCGCAGATTGTCCCAAAGCTTATTTTTATGGGCATTATATTCGCCGTCGGTGTGGTGTCACAATACATTTACGCCCGCCTTATGCTTAACCTTTCACAGTCGACGCTTAACACAATCCGCCGCGACCTGTTCGAGCATTTGCAGGACTTGCCTGTCAGCTTTTTTGACAGTCGCACTCACGGCGAGGTAATGAGCCGGTTTTCAAACGATGTCGACACCCTGCGCGAGGCCATAACGCAGGGATTGCCTCAAATGATTACGTCCGCCGTTTCAATTGTGGGAATTTTCGTGATGATGCTTGTTATAAGCCCGCCGCTGACGTTGCTTGTCGTCGTGCTTATAATAATAGTTACAAATCTGATGAAGTTTATCGGTAAACGCAGCGCGTCATATTTCAGAAAGCAGCAGGAGGCCGTCGGCAAGGTAAACGGCTATGTAGAGGAGCTTATAGAGGGTCAGAAGGTTGTTAAGGTGTTCTGCCGCGAGCGTCAGACAAAGGAGGGCTTTGACGCTTTAAACGAGGAATACAGAAAAGCCGCCACAAACGCGCATACCTACGCGAGCATTCTGATGCCCATTATGAACAACATTTCATATGTCAACTACGCGGTGACGTCTATCGTCGGAGCCGTGATGATAGTAAACGGCGGTATTTTCGGTATCGGCGTGTCATTGAGCCTCGGCTCGCTCGTGTCGTTTCTCCAGTACACCCGTCAGTTCTTCCAGCCGCTGACTATGGTATCACAGCAGTTCAACAATTTACTTGCTGCGCTTGCGGGAGCGGAGAGGATATTCGAGATAATCGACCTGCCTCCCGAGGAGGATGACGGCTACGTTACTCTTGTAAACGCCGCAAAGGACAGCGACGGCAATTTAAAGGAGAGCGAAGCCTATACCGGGATGTGGGCATGGAAGCATCCGCATTCTAAGGACGGCAGCGTTACCTATACGGAGCTGCGCGGCGAAATAGTATTTGACGATGTGACTTTCAGCTACGACGGCGAAACAGAAGTGCTGAAAAACATTACGTTAAAAGCCGAAAGCGGGCAGAAAATTGCTTTTGTCGGCTCGACGGGCGCGGGAAAAACGACCATAACAAACCTTTTAAACAGATTCTACGACGTGCCGGACGGTAAAATACGATACGACGGCATAAATATCAAGAAAATAAAAAAGGACGACCTGCGGCGTTCGCTCGCAATGGTGCTTCAGGACACCCACCTGTTTACCGGCAGCATAAAGGACAATATAGCCTACGGAAAGCTTGACGCCACGGACGACGAGATAATAGCCGCCGCAAAGCTCGCCAACGCGCACTCGTTTATCGAAAAGCTGCCGCAGGGCTACGACACCCTGCTGTCGAGCGACGGTACAAACATCAGTCAGGGGCAGCGGCAGCTGTTATCCATAGCGAGGGCGGCAGTCGCCAATCCTCCCGTGCTTGTTCTTGACGAGGCGACAAGCTCCATTGACACAAGAACGGAAAGGCTCATTGAAAAGGGCATGGATAAGCTGATGGAAAACAGGACGGTGTTTGTAATAGCCCACAGGCTTTCAACAGTGCGCAATTCCGATAAGATTATTGTGCTTGAGCATGGCGAAATAATAGAGCAGGGAAATCACGAGCATCTGCTGGCGCTTCGCGGGAAGTATTACAGCCTTTATACCGGCCAGTTTGTGCTTGATTAACTCTCACAGATTGCCTTGCCGCCATATTTATCATAGATTCGGCGTTATATCAAAACAATAATAACGGAACGGTCAGGACCATTCCCCGAAAATGTTTTAATGCTTTGAAAACAACTTGCGGGGATTTGTCCTGACCGTTCCCGGTTTTATTGTATCTTAACGTTTGTTCTCTTATGCGCCCTCTGTAATGACCTTTACCTCTTTCATTACTATCGGCTCGACGGGAGAGGACTCACTGCCGTCGCCGCCTATAACACGCTCAACTTTAAGGAACGAGTCGACAACCTCCATTCCCTCAATCACCTTTCCGAAAGCGGCATAATCACCGTCGAGCGAAGCGCAATCGTCGGTGTAGCATATAAAGAACTGAGATGACGCGGAATCCATCGAATAGGGACTGCGCGCCATGGACACTACTCCCCTTGTGTGCGAAAGCGTGTTGCGCGTAAATCCGTTATTGCTGAACTCGCCGTAAATCTCCTTGCCCGAGCCGCCGGAGCCGTCACCGTTCGGGTCGCCTCCCTGCGCCATGAAGCCGTCTATAACACGGTGGAAGGTAAGCCCGTTATAAAAGCCCTCGTTTACGAGCTTCAAGAAATTCGCCACGGTTTCGGGCGCGTATTCGGGATATAACTCGATAACAAAGCTTCCGCCCTTTTCCATGGTAACCTGAACGTGCGGCGTACCGCTGATTTCGGATGGGTCCCCGCTTCCCGCTTTGTTTCCGGCGCAGCCCGCGAAAACCGTCACGAGCATTACGATTGTCAATAAAGCAGACAGCAGCTTAAAGATATTCTTCTTAGTCATTCATTTTCAAATCCCTTCGGTTTTTTATTAATTTAACCCAAAATCAGCCGTTTGTCAATTCCAAAAACATTTCGGTTTACTTTTTTACAACATAATGATATAATTTAAATATCAAATTCCGGAGGTAAAACGATGAAGCGTTTTTTGAAAAAGACCTGGGCGGTCATTCTTGTTGCCGTATTGATATTATCCGCCGTGCCTCTTTACGTTTTTGCAAACGGCAACAATCTTAAAATTTGTGTTGCTTCAGACCTCCATCTTAAGCCGCTTTCACTCTGCGGTCCTGTACCCGTGGGCGAGGGCGACGATATATTTTATCACGCGACAAAGCAGGGGCAGATGAATTATGAATCAACTGCCATAATTAAATCTTTTCTCAAGGCTTTTGACGAGTCCGAAGAAGAAATCCTGCTGCTTCCCGGCGACCTTACCGACGGTAACCGAGCCTCACACGCTGAAATGGTAGCTCTGCTCAGCCAGGCGGAGTCAAAGGGAAAGCGCGTATATGTCATCTGCGGCAATCACGACATTGAAGCCGAGTCGACGGAAAACAATATTGATTACAAAGAGTTCAGGCAGCTTTATGGGGCCTTCGGTTACGACGAGGCGGTAGCAGTTGACGAGGGCTCGGCGTCCTATACGGCAGACTTAAACGGCGATTACAGGCTGCTTGCCGTCGACACATGCTACGACGGCAAGGATGAGGGAAGAATAGACGACAGGCTGATGACGTGGATTAAAGCACAGGCACAGGCGGCGGCAGGCGACGGCAAACACCTTGTCGCTATGATGCACCACAACGTTCTGCCCCACATGGGCGGCATGTCGGTGTTATCCTCAAGCTTTTTCGGCGGCTCGTACATGAAGGTTGCAGAACAGCTTGCCGACCTCGGGATTAAATATGTTTTTACAGGTCACATCCATGCAAACGACATAACCGAAACTGACACAAAAAAGAGCGGAAAGCTTTATGATATTATGACAGGCTCACTTATCACATATCCGAACGCGTACAGAAAGGTTGTTTTCACTGCAGCGGAGGTTAATGTCAAAACCGACTATGTAACGACAATCGACACGTCTGACCTGACACAGGGCTATACCGACGCGCAGCTTCAGCTTTTGCAATCCGATTTTCCGTCCTTCAGCAAGGGTTATTTTTACGCAGGAATCAAGCTGTGGGTACACCGCATGATAGGCTCTGCTCAGAAGATAGCGAGCGTGCTCGACATTGAGGAGGAAAGCGCTCTGTACGGTGTTATTGACAAAATAATGAGCGTTATAGGCAAGTCACTTGCGCTTCCGCTTTACGACGAGTACAACACGCCTGACGCCGACTCGATTCAGGAAATCGCTGCCGCCGCGGGATATACCATGCCCGAAAGCGATTATAACTCCGTTTATGAAGTAGCGGGCGATATTTTCAGCGCATTCTTTGCGGGCGAAGAAGGCTTTTCGGTTAACGACACCGAGCCTTCAATATTGTTCGCCGCGTTAAAGGGCTGCATCTCCTACGCTCTGGGGCAGTATTCACAAATGCTGCTCTCCGCTGACGGAGCAAAGCTGACGGGGATTTTAGCAAAGCTTGCATACGCCGACTCACTTCCCAACAAGCTTTTTTCAACGCTTGTTGACCCGCTGCTCGAATCCGTTATTTCGGACGCATACACTCCCGGCGACTTAAATGTAACACTTGAAGCTTATTCAGTCAACGGATCGGACGGTGAATACGGCGCCGCGCTTTCGCTTTATAAGATGATATCGCGGTACTGCGACAAGGTGTTTGATAAAATATTTTCATGATTGCTATATACCGAAGGCTACTGAAAGATGAAGGTCATACTAAGACTTCACCTTTCTGCATTCATCGTTTCTTTTCTTTGACAGTACCGACTAAAAATGCAGTCAGTTTATATTGACACAGTGCCGCGCAAATGATAATATGTATAACATATTAAACAAGGGAGGTTCTTTTATGCAGCTTTCTGACCGTCCGTTGCTTCTTTTTGACAACAGCGAAATGATTTCATTGCTCAACGAAGGCGAATACAAGGTAATGAATTTATCTTTTGACGAGGCAAGGGAGATAATCGATTCTCACGGTGACGATGTTCTTAAATGCTTCAGCAACAATGAGCTTGAAATCATTATGTTCAATTATCTCGGCATAAAGCAGAGAAACTACATTTATAAAAACATACGCAATATGAGGCCGGGGCAGGACGCGATTGTTTTTAAGCTTTATAAAACACCGTCAAGCACGCAGCCGATTATTCTTGTTGACGGCGTAGAGGCAAAAAAGATTCAGAACATTTACGCATACTGTCAATATATTTCCAAGGTTAAATAAAACTAAATTAAAAAATTAGGCTTTTTATTACTCTTAGCTCTCTGGAACGGTTTTGAACGTTTTTCGCTTTTAAAACTTGCGGAACGGTCAAGACCGTTCCATACATTATATATACATCGTTTGTGCCCGGCTTCGTGCGCACACACAGGTGCGACCCTACGGCGTATTACCTAAATCTTTATACCACGATTACGGCAATAATATCAAAATATTGGGGTCGCCGAGGACGCCGACCCCTACAATTTCGGGCTTTAGACGTTAGCGGACAAAATACTTGTAGGGCGCGGCATTCTTAACACGCCGCTAATGTAGCATAAGAATACGAAAAAAACTATATTAAAAAGAAACGGCTCCCGACATTAATCGGGAGCCGCGGTTTTTGTTTAGATTACTGTGCGATGACTCAGATCAGAGCAGCTTGATAAGCATTCAAGTCAACAAGTTTGCCGTCGACCATGTAGAGCTCGGCAAATACACCGTTGCTTCTGTCGTAAATCGTCCAGGTCTTCGAAAGACCAATCTTGCTTATGATGCTCTTTTCACCGACCGAGAACCTGAGTATGCCGTAAAGCTGAATTGCGGTGCAGATTCTCAGATCTTCAAGATTCGGCAATCCGGTGGCTATTTCAACAACAACGTCATACGGGACGTTTTCCTCTTCGAGATAATGAGTCACGGTGTTGTAGATTCTTGTGTAGATATAAGCGCCGATACCACCCTGGAAGCCTACGTCAACAATCCTGATTCCAAGGAATGAAAGGTAAAGGTTGATGCCCAATACCACCTGGAAATCGCCCTGAATGTTGAAGTACCTGTCAACAATGCTGGACTCGGAGATATATCTGCCCTTGTTGTTGATGATTTCGTAGCCCTTGACTTCGTTCGACTTGACAATAATCTCTACTCTGCCGCAGGCGGAGATTGAAAGAGAAACAGTCATGTCAATCGTAAGACCTGTTGTGCCGACCGGAATTGTGTATGAGAAAATGGGAACCTCAATTCCGCCGCCCTTTACAAGCGAAAGGTTGCCGAGACTTGTCTTAAGCTTGGAAAGGAAGTCTGCGCCTTCTTCAAACTCAACGTCATCATCCGGCACTACGGAAGCCGCATATGAGCCGCGAAGAACGGTGGTTTCGGTAAGGTCGTAGTTCATGATGAGGTAAGCTTCGTTGATCTTGAGCTTTGCGAGGTTCGCGTCATACTTAGCGTCGTAGCTGATGTTTGTGAGCGAATAATTCTTCTCTGCGTATACGCCGTCAACAACGTTGCCGCCGATACTGATGTCGATTCTCGCTACGCTCTTTTCCTGATAGTTTACATTAGTAGCCGCAAGCTTAATCTTGAAGCCCTTGATGCTGAAGCTGACCTGCGGATTTGCAAGGAAATCGCTTATGGCGTCCTTGGCCGAATCAATTGCATCGCTGACAATGTTTACACCGCCGGCAACGGCAGCTTCCTCAGCTCCGTCAAAGTCAGCATTCTGAATAACATTGCCCTCCTGGTCTCTCATCTCTGCCTTCGAGAAGTCGGGAACAACCTTGCCCTCGAAATCGATAGCATTAACAGCCTGCTCAAGAGCAACCTCTTCGACAGTGACATAGGCAAGACCGTCTGCCTTCTCAACCGCCAGCACCTTGTATGCGGCGCCGCTGACATTGAAGGCGTTTGCGCCCGCGATGAACTTGCCGCCAACCGGTACGTTGAATTTATCGGCAGCATAAATGAGCTTGCCGTCATCAACGATATAGGGTATGTCGGAAAGATCCACGACGCCTGACTGAGCAACAAACTCCGCGTTTGTTTCCTCAACACACATATTTTCTATCCACAGTTCGTGCGCGGCGCGCAGTGCTTTGATAGCTTCATCCATACTTGCCTTGCTGTTGTTATCCGGAAGATTTAGATCACCGGATGAAATTCCCGTAACAGCCCTTGAAAGCGTCTTCGAAACAAACGCGTTTGTGGCATAAGCGTTGATGTCTGTTATTTCGCCCGCAAGAACGATTCCCCATTCAAAAGCTATCTGGACAACGGCAAAATACTCGTCGTCGGCAGGCACGCATTCAAAATAGGGAGTTTCGCCGTACTCGTTTTCATTCATGCCGAACTCCGTCACAACTAACGTGAGCCAATCTCCGTTTGTTATTCCGATTGTTTTGTCCTGGAATAAACCCGGGAAAAGAGAGGTCATAATCGTCATGATGATCGACATAATGATAGAAACAATTCTTTGGAAACTCATTACCTTTTCCTCCTAACTGATTTGCGGGGTTACCCCCTTTTACATATGCGCGGTTCGGAGAACCGCTGGTTCATTGCCGGAAACCGCAAGACATAATAAAACTCACAGTCCGACTATCTGCATCATTATTATAGCAGAACGCAACTCCTTTGGCAAGCATTTTTAACCAATTATTTTTTTTTTGTTAACAAACTTTTTACCATTTTTTTGGTTATATTGACCAACAGTTATTAATGATAATTATCGATTTTAAATAACATAACAATTTTTATTACAAAGAGGAAACAAGCTTTTTTAAATACACTTTGAAATCGCTGCCTATTTCGGGGTGAGCCAGCGCAACCTCGCAGTTTGCCATCATAATTCCGAGCTTGCTGCCCATGTCATAACGGTTTCCGACGAAATCGACGGCGGTTAGCCTGCCCTCCTTGCCGAGCTGAGCAAGGGCGTCGGTGAGGAAAAACTCGCCCGTTGTAAGCTTTGTAAGCCCGTCCTCAAGTAAGCCGAACACCTCGGGAGGCAACACGACTCTGCCGAGGATTGCGTAAAGCGACATTATCTGGTCCTCGCGCGGCTTTTCGATGATATTGTGAACCCTCATGACATTGTCCCGAAGCGGCGTGACGTCAAGAGTACAGTACTTTTTCACAGCCTCTACGGAGCATTCCTTAACGCCGACGGTACCGCAGCCGAATTCTTCGTAAACACGGCACAGCTGTGCGGTAACCGGGTCGTCGGATATTATTACGTCGTCGCCGTAAAGCACGGCGAACGGCTCGTTCCCGATAAAGGATTTGCCGCAGAGAATGGCGTGTCCGAGGCCCTTTGTGACCTTCTGCCTGATAAAATAAACGTTGGCAAGGTTTGCGATTTCCTTAATGCTTTCAAGCAGCTTTTCCTTTTCCCTGTTTCCCTCCAGATTCTTCTCAAGCTCAAAGGCATGGTCGAAGTGGTCCTCTATTACGCCCTTTCCCCTGTTTGTAATAATAAGGATGTCCTCAATGCCTGACGCGACAGCTTCCTCGACAAGATACTGTATGGCGGGCTTGTCGACTATATTAAGCATCTCCTTCGGTACTGCCTTTGACGCGGGCAGAACTCTTGTGCCTAAACCCGCAGCGGGGATTATTGCTTTCTTAACATTCATATATTTCATCCTTCCATAGACTGACGGCGAATGCCGCAATTTACATGATTCTTATATAACCCGTTATTAGCTGAAATAAGAAATTCAGCGAAAGCATGCAGCCGATTGCCGAGAAGACAGACACTCCGCCGCGCTTCATGGCGAGCACGAGAAAGGTTTTATCGTTTTTCGCAAAACTGCGCATTGACGCAACCTCCCTGACCATTTTGGACTTGTACAGATAGTCGCCGTACAACGCCGCGAAAATGTTTGCGACAAAATAGGAGCACACAAAAAGCGCGAAGCATGAAGCAACGCCTTTGTACAGTCTTTCAATTTCCGTGCGTTCGCTTTCGGGCAGGTTTTCGTAGTTTATCAAAAACTCGTTGTAGTCTTCGGAAAACTCCTCGATTGTTGTGGTGTTAGTTATTTCAATATAATTGCTCATGTACTCAACAAAGTCTGCACTCGCGTTGCTCAGAGGGATAGAGGCGAACAGCAGCGCTATACATGTAAGACTGACAAAAAGAATTCCCGCTTTGTACATTTTTCTGTAAAAGAACCATAAGGGAGAAAGAAATAACGCCGCCCAGTTCCAGCCGACCTTTTTGTTCTTGCGCGACATTGCAATGAATTTCGGGATATACCTTACCGTTCTTGTCTGAACATATGCCGCCGCGTCCCTTGCCTTTATTCCGTCGATTGAATCGTCCGGGTCTGCCTTTACCCCGTCAAAAAAGAAGCCGGGGTCAATATTGAAATCCTGCTCCGCGCCGTAAAAAGCCCTGCCGACAGCTCCGAAGCTCATGCCGCATTCGGGGCATACGAGGGTATCGGGAGGGCATCCGGCGCCACAGGACGGGCATATGACCTCCGTTTCTTCCTTTGTTTCGGTTTTGCTGGCGTACTCGTTTACCTTGGCTGCCGATCTCGGTGCCGTCCAGACAAAACCGTCACCGTGCCTGCCTTCGTTCGCGCATTTTCCGAAGGTTTTCCAGCATGACCTGTGATGCGGCGTGCCGCAGTCGGGGCAGACAACAATGTCGTCGCCCTCGCGAAACTCAACTCCGCAGGCAGGGCAGGTTGTATTTTCGTATAGCATAAATTCACCGTTTTCGACTTTCTGTTCGATATTGATACTTATTAATTATAACTGTTTTATATTTATATTTCAATCATTATTTCGTTTTATATGTTAACAATATGTAAAAAGTTCCTTTACTTTTCACGTTATATTTTATATAATAAGTTGGCTGGAATTTAAGGAGGATAAATTTAAGTATGTTACAATTTGAAGAGCTTAAGCTTGATCTTCTCGGATACGAAGACAAACTGCTCAACTTGAAAGAGGCTCTCGGGCTTGACGCGATGCGTCGCGAAATCTCGGAGCTTGAGGAAAAAACCGCCGCGGGCGATTTCTGGGACGACCTTTCAAACTCGCAGAAGGTGCTTCAGCGCATAAGCATGCTGAAAAACAGGGTTGCTACTTATGAATCGCTGAAAGCCGACTTTGACGACACATTGATGATGATAGAGCTTTCCGACGAGGAAGGCGACCTGGGGCTTCTTGCCGACTGCCGCAAAAGCGTCGACGATTTTGTAGCCGAGCTTGAAAAGCAGACGCTCGGCACGATGCTGACGGGAGAGTACGACTCAAAGAACGCCATTCTGACGTTTCACGCCGGCGCCGGCGGCACGGAGTCGCAGGACTGGGTGCAGATGCTCGTGCGCATGTATATGCACTGGAGCGAAAACAGGGGCTTTAAATGCTCGATGATAGATTTTCTGGACGGCGACGAAGCGGGGCTTAAATCCGCCGTTCTGCTGATTGAGGGCGAAAACGCATACGGCTATCTGCGCAGCGAGTCGGGCGTTCACAGGCTCGTCCGCGTCTCGCCGTTCGACGCCTCCGGGCGCAGACACACCTCGTTTGCATCGCTTGAGGTCATGCCCGAAATTGACGATACTATTGACGTCGAAATTAATCCCGACGATTTGAAAATCGACGCTTACCGCGCAAGCGGGGCAGGCGGTCAAAAGGTAAACAAGACGTCCTCCGCCATACGCATAACGCATATACCCACGGGAATCGTAACCTCCTGCCAGGTCGAGCGGAGCCAGCACCAGAACCGCGAGGTTGCATTGAGAATGCTAAAGTCAAAGCTGCTGGAAATCAAGGAAAGAGAGCATCTTGACAAAATCGAGGACATCAAGGGCGTACAGAAGGAAATAGCCTGGGGCAGCCAGATTCGTTCATACGTCTTTATGCCCTACACGCTCGTCAAGGACCACCGCACGGGCTTTGAGGTCGGCAACATCAACGCCGTAATGGACGGCGATATCGACGGCTTTATCAACGCATACCTCAAAATGGAGTCGCTGAACAGGCTTGGCGGGCAAAAGGGCTGAGTTTCCGTTCAAAAAACGAATGGAGGCAGTATTTTGAAGCTTATAGATATTTCACGCGACACATTGAGGACGCCCGTTTATCCCGGCGACCCCGAGCCGTCGGTGGAAAGAGTCCGCACAATCGGAAACAATTCCGACTGCAACCTGTCTGCTCTGTACTCGTGTGTCCACACGGGCACACACGTTGACGCGCCGCTGCATTTTATCGAGGGCGGCTTTGCAGTCGACGAGTATCCGCTTGATTTGTTTTTCGGTCCATGTACGGTAATTGAGGTCAAGTCCTCCCCCATTACGGGCGAGCTTGTCAACAGGCGCTTTCCGAGAAACCGCGAACGGCTGCTTATTAAGGGCGGCGGAAGCGTTTACTTTATGGACAGCGCCGCCGAGGAGGCAGCCGCTCTCGGCCTTAAGCTTATAGGCACGGACTCGGACTCGATAGGCTGCAGCGGTAACCAGATTAAGCCGCACAAGGCTTTTCTCTCAAGGGGAATAGCCGTTCTTGAGGGGCTTGACTTAAGCGACGTCGAGCCGGGCGATTACTTTCTGATGGCTGCGCCCGTCAGGCTCGGCGGTCTTGAGGGCGCGCCTGCGCGCGCCGTCCTCGCGGCAGAGTTCAATATAACCTGACGTTCATTATTTTTTACGGGTGGTAGGAATTGAAACGTTTTTTTGATTTGCTGTTCAGCGTCGCCGCGCTGCTGCTGCTTTCCCCGCTTTTTGCCGCTATTTCGCTTATAATCCTCATATCCGACGGCAGGCCTGTTGTATTCAAGCAGGACAGAGTAGGAAAGGGCAACAGGCTGTTCAAGGTAAGAAAGTTCCGGACGATGAAAAACGGCACGCGCAACGTGGCAAAAAAAGAGCTGCTCGAATACGACAGTTGCGTTACGGGGTTTGGCAGATTCTTAAGAAAAACAAGTCTTGACGAGCTTCCCCAGTTGATAAATATTATCGAAGGCACAATGAGCTTCGTCGGGCCGCGCCCCCTTATCCCCGAGGAGTCCGAAATACGGGCGCTGCGCGAAAAATACGGCGTTTACGATGTTCTGCCCGGAGTTACCGGCTGGGCGCAGGTTAAAGGGCGCGACTTTATTTCGGACGAGGAAAAAGCGGCGTACGACAAGGAGTATGTCGAACGCCGCAGCATGCTTTTTGATATAAAAATACTTTTTATGACCGTTGCCGTAGTTGTAACCGGCAAAAACATGGCAAACAAGGATTGATTTAATACATTTCAAGGTACTCCTCAAGGCACACTCCGAGTGCCTTGATTTTTTTTGCGTCCTTGACACCCACATACCGCCAGTGCCACGGCTCGTAGGTGATTTTCGTGATGTCTGTCTTATCCTTTGGGTACCTCAGAATAAAGCCGTATTCGGCCGCGTTTTCACAAAGCCAGGCAAACTCGTCGGATTTCTCAAACCTTTCGTCAAGGCTGCAGATGTCCATGGCCAAGCCCGCGTTGTGTTCGCTTGTGCCCGGCGGCAAAATAATCATCGCGGCGAGCTGCGTCGCTTCCGCCTTGCTGTAGCCCTTGTTCTGATAATATGAAATCTTGTTTTCAAAGTTATTCTTCTGCGTTGAGATGCGCCTGTGACCTGACAGCGGCGTAAGCGTCACGCCATCCTCCCCGGCGGCCTTGTACATTTTCGCGTAATGGGGCGCGACGCGCGAGTCAAGGTTAACGCCCGTTCCGGGGGCGGCCTCCGCAAGGGTTACCGAATAATCCTTTGGCAGGATATTGTCTCTGTTTACGAGTATAAGCCACCATTCCGATATATCCGTGTTTGCTACCGCGGGCGCAAATCCGGCGTACGCGTATTCGTATGTGTTTTCCTCACGCGGCGAGGACGTCGTTGTGGCGGCTGTTGAAGCCGACGACGGGGGCTCGGTCCTGTTTTTTGTTGTTGTTACGTCTTCGAAAAGTGTCGTATCAGCCGCTTCTTCACTCGTACCCGTTTCCGTCGATACACCTTTTGTTGTTTTCTCGTTAACGTCGCCGCCGCTGCGGAAAACAGAAAAGGCAATAAGAATCGCGACGGCAATCATTGCTACGGCAGCCGCAAGCTTTATTTTCCGCTCTTTTTTTCTCTTTTTTATGGAATACTCGATATAGTCCATTTAACAGGGTCCTTTCCTTTCGCTATGACTTTCATTATATATCATTCGGCGGCTATGTCAACCTACCTCTATAAATGTTTATTTGTATTGTTAATTATTGTTGACATAAAAATGCTGTTATGCTAAGATATGCATGTTAACTTTGAAAGGAGTCTTTGCACAATGTATTCAAAAACAATCAGAGTTTTATCGGTTGCTCTCGTGCTTGTTATAATGTTTGTTCTCGCCTCGTGTAATTTTTTAAATACCGGCGAGGATGAAACAACCGAAACGGAAACAACGGTCGTCGCACTAACCGAAATCCCGTCAACTCCCGCCGATACCCTTGCTTACTTCAACAGGGTTATTAACGCTGTCAAGGCCCAGAAGCCGGGTGTTTCTATGGAGCGCAAAAGGGATGTCAAGGACGTCAGCGCCGTCGGTGCAAAGGGCGAGATTTCCGAGGTCGGTTCATTGGTATCGCTTGCAAAGAAATATATGGAGGTGTTGGACAAAAAGTCCGAAACCTCCGAATACGGTAAAGATCTGAACGATTTTATTCCCGTCAAGGGTTCCCCCCTAGTAAGTGCGCTTACGCTCGACGACATTGTCACCGCCAACTGCACCCTCAAAGAGGACGACGACAGGTATTACACTCTTACGATTGTGTTAAAGGACGTTGAAAATCCCGGCACGTTCTCTCCCATAGGCAGGGCGTTTGACCTCGATATCGACAAAACCGCCGTTCTCGAGCAGTTCCAAAGCTTTACCGACAACGTAACAGTGAGCGATTATTCAACGCTTTATACGGGCTGCTCCATTACAGCCACCATCTTCAAAGGAACTGACCAGGTCACAAACATATCCTACAACAAAAACGTCGTTGTCACGTCGGATGTGGTGTTTAACGGCGAGCTCGCGTCATGGGGCGACGCGACTGTTAAGCTGACGTTTACCGAAACAAAGAATTACAAGGATTTCGTCTGGGAAGAGCCTACAACAGAGGAAGAATAAAATAGTTTATAAAAGTTTAGCGGTGATTGCGTTGTGCAGTCACCGCTTGATTTTTTATTCAGAACATGAACAGCACCGTAGCAGCCAGTGCGAGCGCAATCCCGGCTATAATAAATCTGTTCAGCTTTTCTTTGAACAGCACGCGTCCGTTTATAGCCGAAAATATTACGGTGGCGCCCGTTACAATAGGATAAAGCACAGTAGCATCGACGGTTGAAGCGCCGGAGATGATGAAGAATCCGCCCGTACCCGTGAAAAAAGCGTAAGCGACGCAGTAAAGCAGGCTTTTTATGCTTATCCTTACACGAACGTCTTTTTTTACGGCCTTTTGAGTCAAAAGCAGCGCCCCCGACAGCAGGATGCCCGCCGTAAACAGCGTAAACAGCAGGCCGTATGTACTGACCGCATCGTCGTTTATCTGGTGCAGCTTGCTCAGGCACGAATATGCTCCGTTGAGGAAAAAGAGGAGAACGCAAAGAAAATAAAAACGCTTTGAATTCTTTTCATTCTTTCCTCCCGCCCTTTTTTCAAACACGGGCAGAGAAAGCGACAGTATTACAAGAACGGTTGCAAAAATACAAAAGACGCCCGGCTTTTCGGAGAGCGCGAAAACACCCATAAAAAACGGCACTATCATTCCGCCGAGCATCATAAAAAGCGTATACACCGACAGCTTGCCCATATGCATGGTTTTCATGCCGACAATGGCTATAAGCAGCGCGTCAAGCGCCATAAGCGACGCCATTACGGCGGAAAACGGTGAAAATTCGGGCCTAAAGCCGCTTAAGACAAGCATATACACCGCTCCGGCGACGCTGTAGAACAACGAAAAAAACAACGCGGAGCGCACAGACTCGCCCGATACCATCTGAAACTTTTTCAGAAATACAAACTGCACGGAGATCATCATCGCTCCGAAAAGCAAAAGCAGATAAGCCGTCATTTATGTTTTTTACCTCCGCGTTTATTTGATATTCCCGAAAAGGCGCAGGTCAGAACCGTTGTGAGGGCAATGCCTGCAGCAACTGCCGAAAACATCTGTAAGAGTAACGCCGCGAATTTAAAAACTCCGCCTTTAAAGGCAAGCCCTACACCGCGCCAGTCGACCGCCTGCCACGCCGTGACAATAAGGATTACGGCAAGAGTAGCCACGGGAATTCTCGACACAAGTGGCCTCGCTGCCAGCATGGCTAAAGTCAGGACGGCGCAGGTTACCCCACCCGAAACACCGCGCGATTCTCTCCCGGTATAAGTTACGGGCAAGCCTCCCGTCAATGAGCAAAGAAGACCGCACAACGCCGGCAGGACGCGCTCGCGCCGCGTTGTGATTTCTTCGTATCTGACAAATGAATACGACATGACCGCCGCCATGGCAAACACCGAAAAAGTCAGCAGTATACCTCTGCCGGCAATATCTCCCAAACTGAACCCGTTATATAAGGCGCCGCCTAAAATATCCGACGGCAAAAATGAATAATATCCCGCCTCGTCAATGGCCGTCGTCGCCGCGTCGGGGTTTAAAAACAGGTTAAGAACGAGCGTTACGGTGAGCGCGGCAAAGGACGCGGGAAGCTTTATGCAAAACGACTTGAATTTTCGGGGATAAGTTATCATAATTACAAGCGTAATTGTTCCGTAAAGGACGCCGCGCCAGTTGGGGTGGAAGCCTCTCGAAACGTAATCGCCTATCATTTTTAAAACGCTTTCGCCGGAGGCGCCTATGCCGAAATAAAAGGTAGTCTGCATTGCCGTCGTGCAAAAGGCGGCGGCAAGCAGAATACCGGCGATAAAAACGGAGTTTGTAAACCTTTTTAAGTATTCACCCGTGCCGAACGCGGCAATAAACGATATTACGCTTGCCGCCGCCAACGCAACCGACGCCGCTCCCCTGCCCGCTTCAAGCGACAGAAGCAAGTAAATCAGATAAACAAGATATGTCGGCGCAAGCTGGCGCCGTCCGGCAAAGCCAGAGAACAGCGAAGCAAAAAACGCAGAAATGATGCCCGCGTATATTCCGAGGTTCGAGCAGACTCCCATAGCGAGCGCCAGCGGAAAAACACCGAGCGAATTTGAAACGCCGTAAAGTACATTTCGCGTCGTGTTTTTGTTTTTAACGGCCATATGCGTCTCCTTTGATTCGGAAAAATGTATACAAACAATAAAAATTGTGGTAAACTAAAACGTCTAATAATTGTTCGGAGGAAGAAATGGCGAAGAAAATAATCACATGGATAATCGTTCCGCTTATGATTCTTATTTTTATTTTAGATATAACGACGGTTGTTCTTTGCAACAGATTCTGCGCCCGATACAGCGTGGAAGCGGAGGACTTCAGCGGCAAATACGGCGACGACAGGATTCACTTTCTTAACACGTCAAATTCCGACGCCATTCTTATTGAGAGCAACGGTCATTTTGCCCTTGTTGACGCGGGAGAGGGCGGCGAAAATCCCCGCCGAAAAAACGATTATCCCGATTACAGCCAAAAGGTTGTGGAATATCTTAAAAAGGTTGCACGCGACAAAGACGGCAAGGTGTTCCTTGATTTTGTCCTTTGCACGCACTATCATTATGACCACTCCGGCGGTTTTCATAATATTCTTACCGAAAGCGACATCACCGTCGGCACGGCGTACATGAAAAAGTATGACCCGTCGCTTGGCAGATCATACGAGCATGACAGGTGGGGGCTTCAGGGCATATATGACCGGATTATCTCCGACATTGAAGCAAGAGGCTTTACTCTTGTTCAAGACCTGCCGGACAAACCTTTTCAGTTCGGCGATTTTACAGTGCTTTTTCTTAACACCGTCACTCCCGAAAGCCTGAAGGGCCGGAGTGAAAACGCCGCGAGCGTGGGAGTAAAAATAACTAAGGGCAGCAAAACAGCCTTCCTTGCCGCGGACATTACAAGAACCTCGGGGCTTGAACAGCTTCTGCGCGACGATATAGGTGACGTTGACCTTTTGAAAATCGGTCATCACGGCTATTACGGCTCGTCGTCGCAGTCGTTTGCAAGGGTTCTTCGTCCCGAGATATCAATCGTAACAAACAGGCTCGGCAAGATATATCCGAACGTCAAGTGGAACCTTACGATGACTGTTCACTCGGCTATTTTCGCTACGTCTGACAACGACGGCATAATAGCCTCAATAACCGACGGAGGCGAAATAGTGCTTACGAATCACATACACGGTTAAACGATTTTTTCCGCCGCTCCGCTTTCGGACGACCTGTAAGCCGCGTCCATCATCTTCGACAGAACAACAGCCTCGTCTATTCCGAAAAGCTCGTTTTTAGTGTTGTTTTTTATGCTGTCTGTCCAGTATGACAGCGGCGACATCATTTTAAAGTCCTCAACGTCGGCGCTTATCCACTTTTTGTTTGTTTCAAGAACGCTGCAGTATTCTGCCGTGTCGCCTACCACGCTTACAGCGCCGTCGGTGCCGCTTATGTCGAGCGTAAACCTGTCGCAGCGCGACACAAAGCCCGTTTCCGACACTCCGATAGCGCCTCCCTCAAATTCAACAAGGCACACGGCGTTGTCCTCAACGGGACGGGGCGTGACGTTTGTGAAAAGCGAACGGACAGACAGCGGCTTGCCGAGCAGCCAGTTTAACAGATACATAGGATGCGCTCCGAGGTCAATCATTGCTCCTCCGCCGCACTGCTCCCTGTTATAGAAATGCTCCGGGAGCCAGTTGTCGACACTGCCCGAATGGCAGTTTCTGATTCTTGCGTATGTCAGGGTGCCGAGCTTTCCGCTCTGCGCCAGTTTTTTTGCGAACAAAAGGCTGTTTCTGCATTTATGCGGAAACGATATCGTGAAATGTACTCCGCTTTCAACAACGGCGTCGCGGACTCTCTCTGCGTCCTCTGCGCTAAGTGTTAGCACCTTTTCGGTAAAAATATGCTTTCCGGCGCGCGCCGCCTTGATAATCAGCCCGGCGTGCAGGTTTGTAGGCGCGTTTATAACGACGGCATCTATATCGTCGCTTTTGAAAATGTCGTCGCAGTTTTCGAAAAAGCGGCATCCCATTTCGTCCGCCCACTTTATTCCCCTCTCCGGCAGCTCGTCCCAGACCGCCGTTATTTTGCAGCCGTCGTAGGACGAAAGCTCCTTTGCGTAACCCTTCGCATGGACATGCCACGCGCTTAACATAGCAATATTAATCATCATTATTCCTCCGTTATAGCTTTAATTGTTTGATGTGATAGTAAAAGCCGGAAAGATTCTTCGCTGCGCTCAGA
>DCUB01000016.1 GCA_002329365.1 Ruminococcaceae bacterium UBA1425 | reverse complement strand
TCATGTTTACTTTACAGAGCCATGTATTGTCATTAAAAAAATTATACACAATATGTTAGGTAAAATCAAGCCGTTTACCATAAAAATCCCTTGCAAATACTAACGGCAGATGTTATTATAAAATTGAATAAATATGATTACAAGGATTGACTGTATGCATTTTGTCATAATCGATTTAGAGTGGAACAACACCTACGGCAGAAAAACAAAAAGCTTCATAAACGAGATAATAGAAATCGGAGCGATAATGCTTGATGAGAAGCTTGCGGAGGTTTCGCGTTTTTCCTGCTTCATTAAATCTCAGATAGGAAAAAAGCTTCGCGGAAGTGTTAAAGAGCTTACGCATATTACAAAAGAGGACCTCGACGGGGGAATGCCGTTTACAAAGGCTTTGTCAGAGTTGAGACGCTGGATCGGTGGCCGCGAAAACACCGTTGTTACCTGGGGCGACGGCGATATTAGAGTTATGATTGAAAATTACAGGTATTTAAACGGTCTTGAGGTTATTCCTTTTCTTACAAATTACGCCGACCTTCAGGGCTATTTTCAGCGCGTGATGAAAACGTCGCCCGCCCGTCAGGTGGGGCTTAGCGCGGCGGCGGAAATGCTCGGAATAAATGTTGAGGGATACTCGCTTCACAGAGCGGTGGACGACTGCGAGCTGACGGCGGAATGCTTCAGAAGGCTGTACGATAAAAAACTGTTTTTCGAGCACATCAAAAAGTGCGACCATGATTTTTACGGCAGGCTCTCGTTTAAGCCCTATATAATCAGCAACATCAACAGTACGCTTGTCGACAAAACAAAGCTGAGCTACATTTGCGAAAGCTGCGGCGAGCCGGCCGAGAGAATATCCGAATGGAAGTTTTCAAGCCGTTTTTTCAAGGCTTTGTTCTACTGCCCTAACTGCAACGAAAGGATAAAGGTCGGCGTCTGCTTCAAAAAACTGTATGACAGCGTAGAGATTAAAAAAACATCAGTAATAGTTGTCGACCGTCCGGAAGAGGATTCCGGCGCTGCCGAAGTGATTTAGCATTATAATTTTCGGGGGTGTTAAAATGAAAAAGCTGGCCACAGCCTTATTGACAATTTTAATTACCGCCTGCATTGTTGTGGGTATATCCGTTTTTATCAGAACAGGCAGAAGCGAGCTGACGGATGAGCATCTGTCGGCAGCCGCGGAAACGACATATACCGTGGCGGACAGCGACAGCGAGATTCGCGCGGTGTGGATAAGCTTCATGGAACTTGATATGAAAAAAGCGTCCGACAAGTCCAAACAGGCGTTTTCCGCAAAAATCGACAAAATGTTTTCGGATATTGCGAAAAGCCGCTTTAATACAGTCTTTTTGCATGTCCGCCCCAATTCCGACGCTTTTTATTACTCCGGCATTTTTCCGCACACGTCTTATCTGACGGGCGAGCAGGGCAAAGACCCGGGCTATGACGCGCTTGAAACAGCCTGCGTAACGGCAAAAAAATACGGGCTTAAGATTCATGCGTGGGTTAATCCGTTCAGAGTTTCGGGCGATACTGATTTTTCTGTGCTTTCCGAGGCAAATCCTGCCGTAGGAATGTTAAAGGACGAAAGCAAGGAAAACGATTCGTGGGTGTGGCAGCTCAAAAACGGAATTTATTACAACCCCACAATTCCCGAAATACATTCGCTGATAATCGACGGCATTGAGGAAATCATAAAAAACTATGACGTCGATGGAATACATATAGACGATTATTTTTACCCGACCGACGACGAGAGCGTCGACAAGGAGCAGTATAACGAATACCTTGCAAAGGGCGGAAGGCTTCCGCTTGACGAGTGGCGCAGAACGTGCATCAACGCGTTTGTCAGCGCCGCATACTCGGCAATAAAGTCGGTTGACAACAAGCTTGTGTTCAGTATAAGCCCCACCGCCGATATCGACAAGGATTACGGCAAATACTACGCCGACGTCGTAAGCTGGTGTTCGGGCGAGGGATACTGCGATATAATAATTCCCCAGATTTACTTTGGCTTTGAAAACGAATCGTTCCCGTTTGCCGCCACGGCTGAAAAATGGAGCGATATGGCGACCTGCCCGTCGGTAAAGGTGGTTTACGGCCTGTCGATTTATAAGTCAGGCGTCCGCGACAACTATGCCGGCGCGGGGTGCGACGAGTGGCTTGAAAACAGCGATATAATATCAAAGCAGGTACAATATGTCAGAGACCTAAAGCGATACGACGGCTTTTCGCTCTACTCATATTCTTACGCTTGGGGCGGCAATGTCTGCGATACATCGGCGGAGGAAATAAACGGATTATTGAAAATCGTCGAATAGTTACAAAATTGTAACAATTTATTCGTTTTTTGTGGTATAATGTCGTGAGACATATAATCTAAAGGTGTGCAAAGAGCAAATACTTAAGGGAATAGAATATGGGCAGTTTATCAAAAAAAATACTGATATCATTGTCGGTGATGCTACTTACCGCCTCGTGTGTCATAGGCGGCCTGTTTGTAAGCGGCAACTTCGACTCCTTTGTCGGCGCTTTCGGCAGCGAGCCGGAAACAGAAACGACGGAGAAAGCGCAGACGGAACCGATTGAAAAGGCCACGCGTCCCGAAACTCTCCGGGGCACGAGGATATACGTTAAAACCGACATAGGCGGCGGTCAGGATTCGGCTGAAAAACTTGTTGACGATATTGCAAAAACAGGCTTCAATTGTCTGCTGATTGCAAAAAACAGCTCTGACTGCTCCTTCGGCGCCGGGGACTTCGAAGCCTTTTCCGACGTCATAAAACACCTGCTTACATACGCGAGAAGCAAGGGGCTTTATACCGTAATAGACATAAAAGCTCCTGTCGCGGGCGGTGTGCTTGACGTTGAAGCCGTAAAAAGTATTGCAGTTAAGGCTTCTCCCGACGCGCTTCTTTTATCGGGCATTTACGGAGAAGGCGGGCTTGACGGCGCGTGCTTTTCAAAGGCCGCAGGCAGATTTGCGGAGCTTAAAACATACTTAACGGAAAAAACGTCGGCAGGGGAGTTAATACTCCGGTGCCCGTTCGGCGCTATTGATTCAGACGACGACAATGTTTTTTTCAAAACTCTTTCCGCTCTGCTTGACGCTGACGCTGTTGATACCGTTTTCACGGAGCCGCCGGCGGAAGCCTCCGAAAACAAGGATTCAATGATAAAAAGCGTGTCGGACTGGTTCAAATACACAGGCGCGTCTGAGGGCAGACTTATCGTTTCGCAAAGCAGCTCACTTATAAAAAAGACCGACGGCTTTGAAAAAATCGAAACCGTGATGTCGCATATGTCGGCCGTATATAAAGCGGACGATTATAAAACCATATCAACGGTAACCTGCGCTTTCTCCGACTTCGGAAACGACGAGGAGTGCCTTAAAATAATCAGTGGCTGCGTCGCCGACAATGTTTTGCCCGACAATTTTCTTAAAACGTTCAGAATATCGAACTACAACAAGACAAGCATTACGACAGATGAGTCAAAGATATCATTCACGGGCGAATGCAATCCTCTTTATCCGCTCAGATGCAATTCAAAGGAAGTAAACGTCACAGAGGACGGAGATTTTTCAACAGAGCTTTCCCTGAACATCGGAAAGAATATCATTGTTTTTGAGCACAGGGGAGAGAAATATCAATATACCGTAACGTATGCCATAGATATTATAAAGAGCATTTCACCGTCGGGCACGCTGAAAACTCCCGGCGGCTCCGCGCTCGAAATTCGCGTTAACGCGCACAGAAACGCGTCGGTATACGCGACTATCAACGGTACAACTGTAAAAATGACAAACAGCGGAGTGCTTTTCTCAGACAACGAGGACGAAACGATGAACACAAACTCGGATTATGTTACGTTTACGGGAAAATACAATCTTCCGGCAGGCAAGTCCAAAAATGTCAGTCTCGGTAGCATCAAGGCGTACGCGAGCTACAGCGGAATTTCAGACTCTATAACGGGCGCGTCCGTTATAGTAACTGCCGACCAGACAATTTCGAATCTGCCTGTTATAACATATACGCCGCCTCCGACAACAACCGCAAAGCCGACAACTACGACAACGACAAAGCCTGTAAGCACCGAGCCGCTGACAGACGAAAACGGCTCCGAAATAGAAACATCGGAAAAGGATACGACAGAAATGACGGAGACAACTGAGACCACAGCAAAGCCGACTACAACCGAAATGCAAAATCTGCCCCCGCTTTATACGCCATACAAATATAACGGAATAAGCGGAACATACCGTATGTGTGTCGTTAAAACGGACTATGCCGAAACAATGCCGCTGTCGCCGTTAAACGACCTGTCCGTGCCGCTTACGACGCCGCTGCTCGCGGGAACATTCGACTTCATAACGGGCGAGTCAAGCTTCGATACATACACCTACTACAATCTCGGTTCGGGACGCAGGATATACAGAAAAGACGTAACCGTTATCGAAAATGCTTACGCTCTGCCTGCGAACAGCATGACAGTCGTCGGCTCTGGCACCTCATCGGCACAGACATACATGAATTTACATATGACATGGAAGGTTCCTTTCAACGCCGTTCTTAACGGACAAAAATATATAAACGACCCCAAAAACAAAAGGGAATACGCTGTAACGTCGCTCGGCGCCACAAGCCTTGACATCACCTTCTACTACACCGTTTCGCTGAACGGCGCGATAGACGTGTCCGGCAGCAACGTCATCAAAAGCTATGAATGGATTAAAAATTCCACGGGTCAGACGTGTACCTTAAGGCTTTATCTTAAGAGCGCTTCAAGGTTTTACGGCTATTCCGTTAAATACGACAGCAACGATACGCTGAGAGTAGCCATAAAAGAGGGCAAAGGTTCGTCAGTGTCCGGGCATACCATAATGCTCGACCCGGGTCACGGCGGAAGCGACATAGGAGCGTCCTGTGCTGCAAATTCCGGCACATTTAACGAAGCGAAAATTAATCTTCAGCTTGCGGAAAGGATAAAGGCGAAGCTTCTGGAGCTCGGCGCTACCGTGTTAATGACAAGAACGTCAAACACGAGCGTAACGCTTGAACAGCGAAAGCTCATGGCAAGAAAAAACAACCCGGATCTTTTTATAAGCATCCACTGCGACGCTTCTTCCTCAAGCAGCGCGTACGGCACCACGGCCTTTTATTACCGTCCATATTCATATCTGCCGGCAAAGAACATTCACTCGAACCTTGTATCCACATATAAAAATACCATATATCAGCAAAATATGAGCACCATAGACAGGGGAACGGTTTTCTTCCCGTACAGCGTTACGAGAATAGAGGAGTGTCCATCGGTTCTTATTGAGTACGGCTTCGTTTCAAATATCCCTGAATGTAAAATTCTGCAGGACCCGTCTCATCAGGACAGACTTGCCGCGGCTACCGTTGACGGCATTGCCTCTTATTTTACCAACAGCTGATTTATCTCCGAGCCTTCTGGCTATGGCAAGGCTTAATCCCGCCGCGGGAATGCACAGCAAGAACCAGACAGCGCAGAAAAGCGGGCAGACCTGCCCCATCAGGTTCAGCGGTCTTCCGGAATAATCCCACACGTTCATATCAAGCCACAGGTTAACTACGCAGCCAACGATAAATTCGGCAGCAGTTATTACGGCGCATCCGGCGGCACACCTCAGGACGAGGCCTGTACCGCTCATTTTTTTATTCAGCGAATATATTATTAAAAAAACAAAACCGCCCGTTAAAGTCATTGTCCAGTGAGTGTAACCTCTGAAAGCAACCTCAATAAGGCTGTACAGCACCGCGCCGAACAAAAAAACAAACAATGTTTCGCGTACTTTTTTCATCGTATCACCATTGATATTTTGCACGTCGGTTTATAAATTATAATGACTGCCGCCCGGAATATTCTGTATCCGTGAGGCGGTTTTTATATTGTTTACATATATTTGAAAATAGTTAAAAAAATAGTTGACTTATATATCCAAAAGCAGTAATATAAACATATGCTATAATGGCTTAATTTTTTTATTTGCAGGAATGAATACATGAAAAAGGCAAAAATGACGCTTGCGCGCGACTACATAATCGGTGAAATCGACAAAAGAATATACGGTTCTTTTATAGAGCATCTCGGCAGGGCGGTTTACGGCGGCATTTTTGAGCCCGGTCACCCGACTGCCGACGAAAACAGCTTCCGCGGCGATGTAACGGGGCTTGTAAAAGAGCTTAATGTAACTGTCGTCCGATATCCGGGCGGCAACTTTGTATCCGGCTATAACTGGGAGGACGGCGTAGGTCCTGTCGAAAACAGGCCCGCAAGGCTTGAACTGGCGTGGGGCAGCACCGAACCGAACACGTTCGGTACAAACGAATTCGCAGAATGGTGCAAAAAAGCCGACACCGAATGCATGATGGCAGTAAATCTCGGCACAAGAGGCCCCGATGAAGCCCGCAGCCTTGTAGAATACTGTAACCACCCTAATGGCACATATTTAAGCGACCTTCGCCGCTCGCACGGATTTGAAAAGCCTCACGGCATCAAACTCTGGTGCCTCGGAAACGAAATGGACGGCCCGTGGCAGATGGGCTCCAAGACTCCCTTTGAATACGGCAGGGTCGCGACGGAAGCCTCAAAGCTTATGAAGCTTACAGACCCTTCTATTGAAACAGTAGTCTGCGGCAGCTCTTACCCGGGAATTAAAACCTTCGGAGAGTGGGAAACGACTGTTCTTGACCTTGCGTATGACACAGCCGGCTATATTTCGCTTCACAGCTATTACGGCAACGGCGAAAACGACATTAGGAATTATCTTGCCAAAAGCCTCGAAATGGATTCCTTTATCCGTTCCGTCGTCAGCATCTGCGACTACATCAAAGCAAAAAAGCATGGCAAAAAAGATATAAACCTTTCGTTTGACGAATGGAACGTCTGGTTTCATTCGGGCGAAACAAAATATGAAAAGTGGAGCAAGGCTCCCTCCATACTCGAGGACATTTACACCTTTGAGGACGCGCTGCTTGTCGGCTGTCTGCTGATTACGCTTCTTCGCCACTGCGACAGGGTTAAAATCGCCTGTCTTGCGCAGCTTGTAAATGTAATAGCTCCCATAATGACAAAAACCGGCGGCGGAGTGTTCAGGCAGACAATTTTCTTCCCGTTTATGCAGGCTTCGTCATACGGCAGAGGAAAGGCGCTGCTGCCCGTTATCGATTCGCCGAAGTACGATTCTAAGGATTTCACAGACGTTCCCGTTATAGAGGCAATAGCCACGCTAAACGACGAAACCGACGAGCTGACGATTTTCTGCGTAAATAAATCGACCGACGACGATGTGCTGTTAAACGTCAGTCTTTTAGGACTTGATGGCTTTAAGCCTTTTGAATATACCGCCATGGAGGGCTTCGGATTAAAACAGACAAACGACTTCGGCAATGATGAGGTAAAACCGAAAATCAAGCCTTTGCCGGCTGTTGAAAAATCCTCGCTTGAACTTAAGCTTCAGCCCTTGTCATGGAACATGTTAAGGCTGAAAAAATAATTTCCGCTATTCAACAATAATGCATAAATATACATAAATTATATTCAAAGATTGTAAAATGAATAAATATTCATAATTGCTTGACATTGCATGGCAAATATTATATAATCGTCACATTATTTGTTAAGGGGACGAGAATTTGTACAAAGTATTTGTCGACGGCAAAGACGGCACCACGGGGCTGAGAATTACAGACAGGCTTTCGCGGCGGAAGGATATTGAGCTTATAACCATCGACAGCGCGTTAAGAAAAGACCCCGCCGAGCGCGCAAGGCTGATAAATATATCGGACGTCACTATTCTCTGCCTTCCCGACGACGCCGCAAGGGAGTCCGTTTCGCTTGTTAATAACGACAGCGTGAAGATTATAGACGCGTCGACGGCGCACAGGACCGAGAGCGGCTGGAGCTACGGCTTCCCCGAGCTTTCAAAAGAGCACCGACGAAGAATAACCGAGGGAAAGAGGACAGCCGTTCCCGGCTGCCACGCCGGCGGATTTGTCTCGCTCGTATATCCTCTTGTAAGTGAGGGCGTTTTGCCGGCCGATTATCCGCTCACTTGCTTTTCCGTAACAGGCTACAGCGGCGGCGGAAACAAAATGATTGTGCAGTATGAGTCCGGCGAAAACGTGCTTCTTGACAGTCCCGGTCAATACGCCACGGCTCAGCAGCACAAGCATTTAAAAGAGATGAAGGCAATAACGGGCATTAAGAATTATCCCGTATTCTGCCCTGTAGTTTCGAACTATTACAGCGGAATGGAAGTAACCGTTCCTGTTTTTACCTCGATGCTGGCGTCGGGAACAACGCCTAAGGACATCGTGGAAATATATGAAACGTATTACGGCGGCTCAAAGCTTGTAAAGTCTAACGGATACATAGAAGATAACCGAACCGAGTACGCAAACCGCCTATCCGGCAAGGATACAATGGAAATCACCGTTTACGGCAACTCTGACAGGGTACTTCTCGTATCAAGCTTTGACAATCTCGGCAAGGGCGCCTCGGGCGCGGCAGTCCAGTGCATGAATCTCATGCTCGGTTTAGACGAAACCGAAGGACTTGAATTATAATCGAAAGGATTTTTATTATGAATTATATAAACGGCGGTATTTGCGCTGCAAAGGGCTTCACGGCGTCGGGCATTCACTGCGGAATAAGGAAAAACAAAACAAAAAAAGACCTGGCTCTCATAGTAAGCGAGGTTAGGGCAAACGCCGCGGCGGTGTATACTACAAATCTTGTCAAAGGCGCGCCTCTTGTTGTAACAAAGCGGAATCTTTCCGACGGCATGGCGCAGGCTGTCATATGCAACAGCGGAATAGCAAATACCTGCAACGAAAACGGCGAGCAGATTGCCCTTGAAATGTGTAATCTTGTGAACAGGCACACCGGAATAGACAGCGGCGATGTAATAGTCGCGTCCACAGGAATAATAGGACAACCCTTGAATATTGAGCCTATCGCCAACGCCATGCCGCAGCTTACAGAAAAATTAAGCGACAACAGCAAGGATGCCGCTCACGCCATAATGACGACCGATACGGTTCTTAAGGAGGTTGCCGTGTCGTTTGATATCGGCGGAAAAAAATGCCGCATGGGCGGAATTGCAAAGGGTTCCGGCATGATTAATCCCAACATGGCGACAATGCTGGTGTTCATAACGTCAGACGTAAATATAAGCACCGAAATGCTTCAAAAGGCGCTTTCGGCGGACATTCCGGACACGTTCAATATGATAAGCGTTGATGGCGACACATCCACAAACGATATGGTCACAATTCTCGCGAACGGAATGGCGGGAAACGATGAGATTAGCTCCGAGGGTGAAGAATTTGATATATTCCGCAACGCGCTTAACCATATCACCTCATACCTTTGCAGAATGATTGCAAAGGACGGCGAGGGCGCGTCAAAGCTTCTTGAATGCATCGTAAGCGGTGCCGCCGACGCCGAAACGGCGCGCAAGGCAGCAAAGTCCGTTATCTGCTCAAACCTGTTCAAGGCAGCCATGTTCGGCGCCGACGCGAACTGGGGAAGGGTTTTGTGTGCAATCGGATACAGCGGCGCTTTAGTGGATATTGACAAAATCGACATTTCCTTTAAGTCGGTCGTCGGCGAAATTCTCGTATGCAAAAACGGCAAGGGCGTGGAATTCAGCGAGGAATACGCGAAGGAGATACTTCTGCGCGACGAAATTCAGATTATCATCGACCTGAAGTCGGGCGACGCAAAGGCTACGGCGTGGGGCTGCGACCTCACATACGATTATGTAAAAATCAACGGTGATTACCGTACCTGATCGGAGAAATAATTATGGACTTTACGAACGGGCAAAGGGCAGAGGTACTTATACAGGCTCTGCCGAACATCAAAAGCTACACCGATAAAATCGTCGTCATAAAATACGGCGGAAACGCCATGCTCAACGACGAAATGAAAAAATCGGTTATGGGCGACATAGTTCTGCTTTCGCTTATAGGAATAAAGGTTGTGCTTATACACGGCGGCGGGCCCGAGATTTCCAATATACTTAATAAAGTCGGCAAGCAAAGCGAGTTTGTAAACGGTCTTCGCGTCACCGATGCCGAAACGGCGGAATATGTTCAGATGGTGCTTGCCGGAAAGGTGAACAAAACGCTTGTAAACAACATAGGCAGCGTAGGCGGCAGGGCAATCGGCTTAAGCGGCATCGACGGTCAGATGATAACTGCAAAAAAGCGCGACGAAGCGCTCGGATTTGTGGGTGACATCGTCAATATCAACCCCGCGCCCATATGGGACGTTCTCGACAAAGGATATATCCCCGTTATCTCAACCGTCGGCTGCGACAAAGACGGCAACACCTACAACATCAACGCCGACACGGCAGCCTCCAGAATCGCGGGAGCAATAGGCGCCGAAACAATGATAAACATGACCGATATAGCCGGTGTGCTGCGCGACGTAAACGACCCGTCGACGCTTATTTCCACAGTCAGAATATCGGAAATAGACGCTCTGATAAGCGGCGGCGTTATAAGCGGCGGAATGATACCGAAGGTTCAGTGCTGCGTCGAAGCAATTGAATGCGGCGTAAAAAAGGTTTTCATCATCGACGGGCGCGTACCCCATTCCATCATCATAGAGATACTCACCGACGAGGGAATGGGAACAATGTTTGTAAAGTAGGGATATATATGGATATTAAAGAACTTGACAGGGAATATATAGCCGACACTTACTCCCGGGCGGACGTGCTTTTTGTTGAGGGAAAGGGCTCGTACCTGTACGACGAACAGGGCAGGGAATATATCGACCTCGGCTCGGGAATAGCCGTAAATATTTTCGGCGCTGCCGACGACGTGTGGGTAAATGCCGTAACGCGGCAGCTTTCAAAGCTCCAGCACGCGTCGAATCTGTACTATACAGAGCCGCAGGCGCTGCTTGCAAAGGAGCTTTGCGAGCGCACGGGCATGAAAAAGGTGTTTTTCGGCAATTCCGGCGCGGAGGCAAACGAGGCGGCTATTAAGGCTGCTCGCAAGTATTCAACCGACAGGCATAACGGCGAAACGGGACACAATACTATAATCACGCTTAAAAACAGCTTTCACGGAAGAACTGTCACAACGCTTTCGGCTACGGGGCAGGACGTTTTTCATAAAGACTTTACACCCTTTACCGGGGGCTTTGTATATGCCGGGCCGAACGACACAGAAAGCGTAAAAAAGCTGATTGACGAAAACGACTGCTGCGCCGTTATGATGGAGCTTGTTCAGGGCGAGGGCGGAGTAGTCGCGCTCGACAGGCAGTTTGTTATGGATGTTGCCGCTCTTTGCGAGGACAACGGGCTTTTGCTCATCATAGACGAGGTTCAGACAGGCAACGGCAGAACAGGCGAGCTTTATTGTTATATGAATTACGGAATCACGCCCGACATTGTAACGACGGCAAAGGGCTTCGGCGGCGGGCTGCCTGTCGGCTGCGTTATGCTCGGCGAAAAGGTCAAAAGCACCTTCACAAAGAGCAGCCACGGTTCAACCTTCGGCGGCAATCCCGTCTGCGCTGCCGGCGCATTAAGCGTAATTAAAAGAATCGACGACGAGCTTCTTCGCGGAGTCAGGAAAAGAAGCGAATACATTATCAATACTTTAAGCGGTGCAAAGGGCGTTGTGAGTGTAAGCGGGTTGGGGCTTATGCTCGGCATAGAACCCGAACGTCCCGCAAAAGAAGTAGCGGAGGAGTGCATTAAAAGGGGAGTGGTCTGCCTGACCGCAAAGAACAAGGTAAGGCTTTTGCCCGCGCTTAATGTTCCGTTTGACGCGCTCGAAAAGGCCGTCGGGATTCTGTCGGAAGTATTGGCGGGCTGAATAAAGACATAACGGAGTGTGTGTGATGAGAATCAATTTTACCGAAACGGTGTTAAGGGACGCGAATCAGTCGCTTGTTGCAACAAGAATGAGGCTTGAGGAGCTCGAGCCGGTTCTTAGCGAAATCAACAAGGCGGGATATTATTCCGTAGAGTGCTGGGGTGGAGCAACGTTCGACAGTTGCCTTCGTTTTCTTGACGAGGACCCGTGGGTGCGTCTTCGCAAAATGAGAGAAAAGATGCCGGACGCAAAGCTGCAGATGCTTCTGCGCGGCCAGAATCTTCTCGGCTACAAGCATTATCCCGACGACGTTGTGCGCAAATTCGTACAAAGGTCAGTCGGCAACGGCATAGACATAATAAGGATATTCGACGCGCTGAACGACACACGGAACATAAGGGTAGCGCTGGAGGAAACGGTGAAATGCGGGGCGCTGGCGTCCGCCGCTATTTCGTTTTCGGTAAGCCCCGTCCATTCCCTTGAAAACTATGTAAAAACAGTCAGAGAACTTGAGAGCATGGGAGCCGGCTCAATCTGCATAAAGGATATGGCGGGCATAATGTCGCCGAAGCAGGCATATGACCTTGTTAAGGCAATAAAGGAAAGCGTAAAGCTGCCCGTAATTGTTCACACCCATTGCACGGCGGGGCTTGCGTACATGACATGTCTTAAGGCAGCCGAAGCGGGCGCCGACATAATCGACACGGCGGTTTCGTGCTTCTCCGGCGGAACATCACAACCCGCTACGGAAACGCTTTATTACGCCCTCGGCGAACTGGGCTTTGAAACCGACCTTAACATCAATGCGGTAAAAAGAGTAAACGACCATTTTCTTCCTCTGCGCAACGAGTATTTCAAAAGCGGGCTTCTTGACCCGGTTGTTCTTACAACAGATTCCGACTGCCTGAATTACCAGATTCCCGGAGGAATGCTTTCAAACCTTATATCCCAGCTAAAAATGCAGAACGCCATGGACAAATTCGCGGACGTGCTTGAGGAAACGCCTAAGGTCAGGGAGGACCTCGGCTATCCTCCGCTTGTAACGCCCATGAGCCAGATGGTAGGCGTCCAGGCTGTTCAGAATGTCCTCTCGGGCGAAAGGTATAAAAATGTGGGAAACGAAATAAAATCATACTTAAGGGGCGAATACGGCACGGCGCCGGGCAAAATCAACGAAGAAGTAAGAAAAAAGATTCTCGGCGACGAAAAGCCCTTGGAGGGCAGGTTTGCCGAAATGCTGCCTCCGCTGTTTGACAAAACAAAGGCGGAGCTTGGCGGCAAGGCAAGAAGCGACGAGGACGTTCTTTCATACATCGCTTTTCCGACAGTCGCCGAAAAATTCTTTGAAAAACGCCTCGAAAGGGAAGAAAACATCACAACCTACACTATTGAGCGCATAGACTGATAAGGAGACAAAAGCCATGACCGAATATACGATACCCGAAACGCTTGTTCTCTCCGTGCTCGGAATGCTTGTTGTCTTTTTTGTGCTTGCCTTGCTGATGTATTTTATAAAGCTTATAACTCGGAGTTATAAAGCTACAACTAATAAAAAGCAGACAATAAAGCCTGGCGCTGCGGAGGAAAAGCTTTCGACGGCAGAGGAAAAGTCTAAAATTGCTCCGGGCTCCTGCGGCGATGTAAAGCTATATAATGTTCCCGACAAGGACGCGGCAATGATAATGGCCATTGTTGCCGACGAGCTTAAAACGCCGCTTAACGAGCTGAGATTTATTTCGATTAAACAAACAGAGGTATAATAATATGAAATACAAGGTAACCTTGCACGGAAAAACATATGAGGTTGAGGTTGAAAAGGGCAACGCCATTCTCCTTGACGAATACGAAGCAAAAGCGCCACAAAAGGCTGTTTCCTCCGCCCCTGTTCAGCCCGCGCCGGCCGAAGCAACGTCGGCGTCTGTTCAACCCGCGCCGTCCGAAACGCCGCCTGCCCCTGTTCAGACGGGCGCAGGTAACGCCGTAACGTCGCCGCTTCCGGGTACAATAACCTCGGTCAACGTATCACAGGGTCAAAACGTTAAGAGAGGACAGTTGCTTGTTACGATAGAGTCCATGAAGATGGAGAACGAAATATTGGCGCCTTCAGACGGCACCGTTACAAGTGTTTCGGCGGTAAGCGGTCAATCTGTATCAACAGGCGCCGTTCTATTAACAATCGCTTAAGGAAGTGCTTTTATTGCATATGATTCGCGATACCGTTCTGGGTTTGTGGGAAAGCTCCGGTCTGGCGGGATTAGCCGATTTCCGCCAGCTAATAATGATAATTATAGCTTGCTTTCTTCTTTATCTCGGAATAAGAAAAAAGTTCGAGCCGCTTCTGCTCGTCGGTATTGCTTTCGGAATGCTGTTAACAAACCTGCCGATATCCGGGCTGTATCATCCGGAGTTCTGGACGGCGGACGTGAACTACGCCAACGTATTGCATGACGGAGGACTAATAGACTTCCTTTATATAGGCGTCAAAACAGGCATTTACCCGTCGCTTATTTTCCTCGGCGTCGGCGCGATGACAGATTTCGGGCCCATGCTGTCAAACCCGAAATCATTGCTGCTCGGCGCGGCGGCGCAGATCGGTATTTACTGTGCGCTTATTCTCGCCATCGCCCTCAATTTTCCGGGAAATGTAGCTGCCTCAATAGCCATAATAGGCGGTGCGGACGGCCCAACCGCAATTTATGTAACAAAGACCCTGGCGCCCGAATACCTCGGGCCTATTGCTATTGCGGCATATTCATATATGGCTCTCATTCCACTTATTCAGCCGCCCATAATGCGTGCCTTGACAACAAAAAAGGAACGCGAAATAAAAATGGAGCAGCTTCGCGAGGTTTCAAAGACGGAAAAGGTTGTTTTCCCTGTTGCCGTTACGATTTTTACCGTATTGATTCTGCCAACCGTCGCGCCGCTTATAGGGTGCCTTATGCTCGGCAACCTTTTACGCGAATGCGGCGTTACCGACAGGCTGTCCGACACGGCACAAAACGCGCTTATGAACATAGTTACTATTTTCCTCAGCATTTCCATAGGCGCCACGGCTGTTTATAACCGCTTTCTTTCGCTTGACACAATCAAAATTATTTTCCTCGGTCTTTTTGCCTTTGCCCTCTCTACCGCCGGAGGAGTGCTGTTCGGCAAGCTGATGTGTAAGCTTTCACACGGAAAAATCAATCCGTTAATCGGTTCGGCGGGAGTTTCGGCGGTGCCTATGGCTGCCCGCGTTTCGCAGGTTGAAGGTCAAAAGGCGAACCCGTCAAACTTCCTTCTTATGCACGCCATGGGTTCGAATGTCGCGGGAGTCATCGGCTCTGCTGTCGCCGCGGGATTCCTTATGTACATTTACAGATAATCCGTAAGCTAATGTAATGCTGTAATATATAATAATTAAAAGAACGGTCAGGACCGTTCCCTGCAAAGCCCTGTTTTCCGTAGATTCGGAAAACTTATGCGCGGGGATTTGTCCTGACCGTTTTTGGTTTTCACGCTACCTTTTTAGCAGAAATCAGGCGCAGGTTTATAGACTATCCTATCAAAACAGCTTTGAGAAAAACACATTCATCCTTGCAAAAAAGTCGAAAATCGGCTGAATCGCGGAAAATACATAAGTTAATACAGAGCCGAAATCAAAGAAATTGAAGGACGCGGACGTTTCGGCGGGTGTAAAAACAAAATCGTCAAGCAACACGGAGGAAGTACCGGCGCCGGTAAAGCACAGCCTGAGGTCATATATTTCCCGAAGATCAAAGCGCGAGCCTTTAAAGTCGTTGTCGCGTCCGAAAAGATAAAGAGTACTAAGGTCGAGCGTGACACGGTGCCAGCTACCGTCGGCGGGAATGACGAAGCAGGTGACGTTTGCATCCTTGACAACGGGCGCGAACCAAAGCACGGGGGTAACATAAATTTTCAGCATGTCAAACGTTACGTCGGTTGTGCCGATATTCTTGACCATAAAGCCTACTGTTCCGAACTGTGAGTAGCAGGTGTCAATGTCGAGGTGGTTTTTAAGCAGTCCGTCCTTTTCGTAATGCATGACGGGGGCAACGCCGAACCGCGCGGCTAAAGCGTCAAGCTGCAAAGAAGCGGCGCCCTTGAAAACGTCGTCATAGTTGAAGGTTACAGAGGAATTGACAAGGTTGCCCCATGTGCCGAACTCACCGGAATAAGTATTGTCGTTTGAGTGCCAGCGGCTCTGAATTTCGCAGTTTGCCCAGTCGGTAGTCTGAATATGTTGTGCGTTTTCTATTAATCTTGTCGTGAATGGGGACACTCCGAAAACGGTAGCTCCGTCAGACGAGCTGTAAAGATTTGACGTGACGTTCGTTTCGGAATACGCGTATGTAGCGGCTATGGGGGAGGGGACTTCGGCGCTGTAAATGCGTATTGTGTCCGCTGAAACGATTTCGGCGTCAGCTTCTACAAACACGCCGTTTTCACCGCATATTGTGCAGCCGTATATGGGGTCGGGAGTTATATATCTGCCGCTTTGCTTAACTGTAAGTCCGTCGCCGACGTTGTTGAAGGTGACGTAAACGGCTCCGTCTCTGACCTCGTGGCTTTTGACGTACGGCACTGTATAGGTGTTATAGCTGCCGTACAAAAACCCCATGGCGGAATAAGCCATTCTTTCACCTATCGGTTTCTTTGCGAGCGGGTGAATAGAGTGTATTTCGGGCGTATATGTAAGCTCTATATCGTAAATCGAAACGAGCGCCCTATACTGCGGAAGAGCCTTCTGAATTTCGGCAAACTCCATGTTCATCTGCGGCAGAAGGGTTTTGTTGCTGCCGTAATGAAAGGTTGCAAGCTGAGTAAAAACGATTGGCAGCATACCGCCGTTTTCAAAGCCGAACAGCTCGCTGTAAGAGGTCTGCATCAAGTCAAACGCCCTCTTGTAGCGACCGTACGGCGAACCGATATTCGACTCGCCCTGATACCATATCATGCCCGACGGCTTAAAGTTTTTCGTTGCGTAAACCTTGTTGTTATAGTTGCTGGTGATGTCCCTGAAGGTGTTTTGATTTGATTCCTTCCAGTCTGAGGCAGAGAAGTAAACGCCTACATCCTTTGCGTCGGCAAGCACCTCAGGGTCGCCCTCGACAGCTTCGCGCGGAAGCCATGAGTATATAGAGGAGCCGCCGAGCGCAAGCGAGATTACTCCGACGGGCACATCCAAATCACGGCGCAGCTTTTCGCCGAAGAAAAAACCTACGGCGCTTGTATCATAAGCTCTGCGTTGCGAGCCGTTGCACCAGTAAGCACCCTTGACGTCGTTTTGCGGCTCCAGCGGAATATTGTTTATCGAGCCCTTGTATTCCGGCTGTGCGGGAATGTTGAGGAAGCGGACCCACTTGCTGCCTGACTCGCCGTTTGCTATCATGGCGGCGCCTTCCTTACTCTGACCCATCGACATCTGCATGTTTGACTGACCGGCGGCTATCCACAGCTCGCCGAAAATCACGTTTTTGAGCGTGTCGAACAACTCCCCGTTACATTTGCACAGAACGGTATATTCCGTGTATCCTCCGTCTATTCCGTCCATAACAACGGAGAAAGTACCGTCGCTTTTTGTCTGAGCCGACGCCTGACGGACAACCTGACCGTCAAGCGTTATTTCGCAGGTAACGGTGCTGCCCGGCGCGGACGTGCCGGCAATTACAATATCTCTGTTCTGACCGAAAAGCATCTGGTCGCCGTAGGTCTGGTAAAGCTTGGGCTCGGTGCCTGCCGCCGACGCGCCTAACGACAGCGCCGTCATAAACAAAGACGCGGCAAGAATTACGGATACTGATTTTTTGATTGTTTCCCTCATTTTTTATTCCTCCATTGCGTTAATCAAAAAGCTCGTTGTACACCAAATCTTTAATCGACGAAAACAGAGTTCGCAGCTCGCCCGCTGTGCCTGTCGACAAGAAGTAGCTGTATTCCGTCGGTTTACACCGAACGATGCTGAATTGTCCTATGTTGGCGACATAGTTTGTGGCGTCTTCCGAAGCGTTCTTTGTGCCGTTGTATCCATATCTTCCTGCCGCAAGCTGCTTTGCTCCGGGAGTATAAACGCCAAGCCCCCAGTCACCGGAATTAACCCACGCGCTCCATGACTCGGCGCCGTAGGAGCCGAAAGTCTTGCGCACCTGCGGCTCGTCGGGGTCGCCCCAGAAGCCGAGGTCATCTCTGTAAGTCAGCGCGCCGCCCGTCCAGTCCTGCGCGCCGTCGTAATATACGAACGTACCGAGCGAGCTGACGGTATAAAGGGCGGGACATTCCTGCTGATTGTATGGATGAACATACGGCGAGTAATCAATAAACCTGTTGTCGACCTTTATATAATCGTCAGACAACGTGTATGTGTTCTCCATAATGCAATATGTATATTCCTTCTTTGCCCAGTCCCTTGCGCGCGCCTTAATATACATGCTGTCGTCGTTTATTTCTAAGTCAATAATCTTGCTGTTCTGTCCGTACTGGTTGCCTCCCTGAACGGGATTGTAGCTCCATGTTACATTAAAGGATATTCCCGGCTCGTACGGCGCGCTGTTTGTGCCGTAATACGACTGCTGTATAAGCCGTCCCGTGTCGTGACAGTTAACAAGATTTGTAAGGCTTTCGTCGCTATCCTTCAGGTCCTCAAGGTATGAAACGGCGCCGCCCCAAAGCAGCGACGCGCCGAGCCTGTAACGGCTGTTTTCAATGTAAACAACGTCCTTGTGAACCTGCGCAACGGAGGTATGAACGGATTCAAGCAAAAACTCATGGCCTTCGCCGGATATCGCTTCAAACGTTATCCTGCTTATCTTCTTGCCGCATCCGTACTCAAGATAACCGTCGATAAGCGAGGAGTAGGTCATATCCGTTCCGGGCTCGATAAAAAACTCTTCCGAATACTGCCTGCATTTATATGTGTAAAATATTACGCCGCGCATGTATGAACCGGAGCTGTAATTAAGAGAAAACCTGTTGAACCGTGTTACGTCGGGGTTTTGAACGGCGTACGTAAAAAATCCGTCCTCAGCATTTGCCGTGACAGAAAAGTCCGATATATCTGCTGTATAATTGTCGGCGTTGAACACGGGATAACCTCCAATAAGCATTTGCATAACGGTAGCAAGAACATAAAAAAAAGACACCATTTTTGCAATCATGAATTAAACCTCCTCCGCTTTATGCTATATTATAACATGAAATTTTTGTATATGCAATTTGTTTTGAACATTATCATAAAAAAGAGGCAATAAGAATGGAAACGGTAAATGTAAGGGATTTCGGCGCGTCGGGCGACGGTGTTACTGACGATTTTTCATCCCTGCAGTCAGCACTGGGAACAGGGAAACGTCGTGTGATAATTCCCGCGGGAAGATACCGTGTTTCGGGAACGCTTAAGGTTTCCTGCGATACGGAAATTGTTGCCGACGAAAACGCCGATATTTTTGTTTGCGAAAGGCTACCCAAAAAGCGCGGCGATTTTCTCATAACAAACGCCGACCACATAAACGGCAACAAAAACATAACGTTGCGGGGCGGAATCTGGAACGGCAACTACGACGGAAAGAACAATTCGAAAAATCCCGATATTTTCGACCCGACGGCCTGCTCCGGCACCGTTATGAATTTTTTCAACGTCAGTAATCTTACCATAGAAGGCGTAACGCTCGCAAATCCCGTCGCATACTTTACGCGCTTTAGCAGAATTGACGGCTTTGTTATCAGAGATATAAGCTTTTGCTCCGAAACGGTATCAATAAACCATGACGGGCTTCATTTCGGCGGCGAGTGCCGCAACGGGATAATAGAGAACATCCGCGCCTTAACCTACGGCGAAACGGGCGACGACCTGCTTGCTTTCAACGCTGACGACTGCATAACAAGGCTCGAAAACCGCGATATCCTTTGCGGCGATATTGAGAATATTACCGTTAAAAACGTATCGGCGGAAAACTGCCACACCGCGATACGTTTAAGCAGCGTCAGCTCAAAAATCAGGAATATCACCGTTGAAAACATAAAAACAGGCTGCCGCGCCTACGCGGTCAATATGGACGCGACGCGTTATTGCAGAACTCCCGTTTTCAAGGAAGGCGATTACCCGCAGGGCGTCGGGAACATCGAAAACGTCGTAATAAAGAAAATGGAAGCGTGGTTTTCCGAAGAGGGAAGGCATCAGGGGCTTATATGCGCCGAAACGCTTTGCGACGGTCTGAAGCTTGAAAGCTTTTGCAGGAACTTGGAAAAAGACAAATGTCCCGAAACGCCTGCTGTTCGCGTTAAAAATGTTACCGGCACCAAAGTTGTCTACACTGTCGGCGGCAGGAGCGAGAGAATTGTAATAAACGGCAAGGGCGAGGAACTTGTGCTCTCAGATGCTCCTTCCTATTTTGCGGTATATAAAACTGAGAAATAATATGCATAAATATGGAGGTATTTCTTATATGTTGTTCGTAAAAATCCTTTTGTTATTACTCGCTTTATTAATTCTGGCGGGCTTAATAGCCGCGGGCGTTATATTTCTCGGGGTTTATCCCTTCAATCTGCGTCCGGACCTTTCCAAGATTAAGCCGCTTGATAATAAAGTCGTTCTGCTGTCGTCCGACATGACGAACGGTGTATTCAACATAGCAAAGAAAAATCCCGATGGAAGCTTTTCCGACGATTTTAAGATATTAGGCTTTACGGACCTTCATTTTGACGGTCTTAACGAACGGATACAGGACACATACAAATGGATGTGCTATAACATTGAAAAAGAAAAACCCGATATGGTTGTAATACTCGGCGATACCGCGCTGTGCTACGGCAACCGCACGCGCACAAAAGAGGTTGCCGAAATAATGAAGGCATACGGCGTTTACTGGTCAATCGTGCTCGGAAATCACGAGGGCGAAAGCCGGCTCGAATTAAGCCGTAAAAATACAATGGCGCTTTACGCGTCCTACGAAAACTGCCTTGTCGCCGTGTCCGTTAAGGGAGTGCACGGTTTCGGAAACACTGTCGTCAACATCATGTCCTCCGAAAAGGAAATCGCCCAAAGCCTTTACTTCATGGATTCCGGCGGCGAAAACAACATAAAACACATCCAGCCTTCGCAGGTTGAATGGTATGAGCGCACGCTTAAGGCAACTCTTGCAAAGGACCCCGATACAAAATCAATGATATTCATGCACATTCCAATTTATAAATATAAAGAAGCTTGCGAAAAGGTTAACAACGGCGAGCTCCGGTTCATCTGGGGCGAACAGCACGAAAGCGTTTGCAGCGGGAAATCAGACGAGGAGGACAGCTTCATTTTCCAAAAGGCGCTTGAGCTCGGCAGCACTAAGCTTTTCTCCAGCGGTCACGACCATCTTAACGACTTCGGGCTTGATTATCAGGGAATAAGGCTGATGTACAACCAGCCGAGCGGCTATTCCTGTTATGACAGATATTCAACAACATTGAAGCGCGACCCTACCGTTACAGAGGAAATCCGCATACAGGGCTGCACCGTTTACACAATCCATAATGACAAAACAGTGTCGGTCGAGAGCAAAATGAACAGAAACGCCGCGGTCAATACGGTGCAATAATATGAAGAAAACGGAAGTGTTGTTTTTCTTCGACACCGAGGACTTTACGTCAGAGTGTGCCGCCGAAGCTATTTTGCGCGAGGCTGAGATTTGTTCGTCCGAGGGGATTACAGGTCACTTTGCCGTTGTAGGCCTGCTTGCAAAACAACTGGCTTCCTGGGGGCGTCATGATATAATAGACGCCCTTAAGACGCATATTATCGGCACCCATACATACGGGCACACTCTGCACCCCGATATTTGTGAAAGCTCCGACCTTGAGAGCTTCGACGAAGCGTATCAAAATGTAGCGCGTGACGAGGACAGGGCGATTGAATTAATTAACGACGTGCTTGCGCCTCAAAGGATTCTTTTTGCGTGTCCTCCCGGAAACAGCAAAAGCTATGTTGCAATGTATTATTATGCCGACAAGGGAATACCGTTTTATTGCGACACAGTTGTGAATGACGGTCGCGGAACAGCGCTTCATTACTGTAATCAGGAACATATTGACTACGTTTATCCCATGGAAAGCTCGTTTTTTAATGAGAACCCCGACATTGACGGTATTATTGAGGGGTTTACAGACAGAGACAGGATAATAATCTATACGCACCCGAATATCGCCGTAAAAACAGAGTTCTGGGATGTTCTGAATTACGACAAGACCAATCTTCGTGAGTTCGGAAGCTGGATTGAGGCAAACGACCGGGCACCCGAACAAACAGAGCGGTTTTACCGTTGCATGAGGGAGCTGATAAGAAAGCTGAAATGTGACGGGCGTTTTGAAATAACAAACCTCTACAATATTTTGTCACGCCGGAAGCCGAGAGTATTGCTGACTAAGGACATGCTCCCGCAAATCAAAAGCAGCTTAAGTTTTCAGCTTACTCCGATTAAGGAACCGTCCTATTCCGTTTCTGATATTTTCTTTGCCGCTGTCGACTTCTTAAACGAAAAAAGTGAATACAGTCCGTCGAAAGTTTACGGTTTTCTTTCCGAGCCTCACGGTGTAACAAAGACGTGCAGGGTGTCAACGGCAGGTCTTAAAAAAGCAGCCGCGGAAATCAGAACGGACACGTTTATACCCGAATGCATCACGGTTGACGGAATAGCTTTGGGACCAGCCGATTTCCTGCTTGCGGCACTTAAAGCGCTGACCGACGGCTGCGAGGAAATCGTTTTAACCCCGAGTGAGCAGCTTGTAAGCATCGACGCTTTGCATGAGATGAAAACCTTAAAAATGAACGGTAAATGGCGGCATTCTGACGACTTTAGGGATAAATATTTATCTGACCGTCTGCGTCTTCAATGCTGGACGCTTCGCTATGAATAGTTTGTAAAAGAGGAGCATGACTATGGCTGTTTGCCCAAAGTGCGATTATAAGCTGAAAATAACCGATATTTCGCAAAACTGCCCGAGCTGCGGAACAAATCTGATGTTCTACGGCTTTGCCGAGCGGTTTTACAGAGAAGCGAAATATGCCGAAATGGATATTGCCGCGTTTCGCGTATGGCTCGCGAAGGTAAAAGCGGCTTTTATAGGGGGAAAACTTCAGATAGCACGATTGTGCGCCGTTCTGCTGCCTGTCGCCGCTCTGCTTGTGCCGCTCGGAACTGTTGATGTTAACCTGCCTCTGTTCGACGGTAAAATCCAAATCAGCGCGCTGGGCGTTTACGGTCTTGTTTCCGGCAAAGCTTTAGATATCATACTCGATTTCAGGCAATCCGGGCTTTTTAGTGAATGCGCCTCGTCGCTTATAATCTCATTAACGGCCTTTGCCGCTGTCGCGCTGACAGCGGTAGGAATACTTGTTGCGGAAATATTATGCTTCGTTAACATCAAACGCGCGAATATTTCTCTTGTAGTATTAAGCTTTTTGGGAATCATCTCCGCCGCCGCCGCTTACACGCTTGCTTCGCGCATACCCGATTTCGGAAGCGTTGTTTCATCATCGCCGAATATATTCGGGCTGTTGTGCTGCGTCGTCTCTTTTTCCGTTATACTCGCCCTCAACGCCGTGCTGCTTAAGAATGGGATAGAAGTAAAGTACAGGGAGGGCGATTTGTACCGCGTTGAGATGCTGAGACGGTATAAAAAGCACGAGATAACGCTTGACGAGCTGCCTTTGCCTGTTTATGAAACGGAAGAGGAAAAAGCGGAGCGGGAGCGAAAAACGGAAGAAACAGCCGAAAGGATAGCATACGCGGAAGCAGGGGGGTATGATAAGTGAACGACCCTAACATAACGTCGCCCGAGGTTACACGTGCCGGAAATTTAGCCGATAAAATCGAGGGAAACGAAAAGCTGAAAAAACGGCTCGTCCGCCTGATTTTTATTATACTCGCGCTCATATTTACAGGTTTTCTCGCGTGGGGAATTAACAGTGTTCTGCTTACGGAGGGAACCGAGCTGATGCCGGAGGATTACGCGGAAAACAAAACGCCCCTGCCGCAAACAGGAGCCGTAGCGATAGCTTTGTTTGAAAATATGATAAAAGAAGCGTCGGACGGGAACGAAACAAAGGTTTCCGTTAAAACTTCACTGGAAATCGACGACGAAAGCGTTATAGTAAGCCCCGACGAAAACGGGCTTATAAAAAAAACTATGCTTTTCATGAAGGATGAAATGCTCGAAAACCTTTCCGGGTATCACAAAGACATATCCGCAGGCTTCGGCGAACCGTTTGCCGACGCACTTTTGCCCGTGGACTTTAACGCTTCGGAGCTAAAGACGTGGAACGCGGAGGATGACGGAGAAAACAGAACTCTTTATTTTGATTTCCCGTCGGCTTCATACGAAGATATAAGTCATGATATCAAAGCGTCTGTGGGAATGAATGATGCCGACGACTTCATAAGTCATGTTAAGCAAAAGCTTCTGCCCGTGTACCGTATTTCGGATATAAAGCTTGTCCGCTGCGAGCCGTCAATAGCGGTAACGGCAAACCGTCTGAATGACCGTCTGAGCAGCGTTACATACAAACGAGTATACAAAACGGAAGCCGTTATTCTGTTCGGGAGCGAGCTTGAAAGCCTCGGCGAGCGCAGGATTTCGTTTGATTTCATTTCAACAACCTGCTATGACTTCACATGGGCGGGGATAACGCTGTCCGATTCCGTTGTATGGCTCGAAAAGGGCAAAACAGAAGTGCTTGAGGCTTTCAGAACTGCCGACGAACTGCTTGAAGTTACATGGAGCTCCTCGGACGAGAGCGTTGTATCGGTAGATTCCGAAGGCTATATAAAGGGGCACAAAACAAGCAAAGACCCTGTTACAGTTACGGCGTCGTTTGAATACCTCGGAAAAACATATACGGCGGACTGTCTTGTATATGTTGTCGTTCCCGTAAAGGACGCCAGGCTGAACGAGCGTGAGCTATATCTTAAATCCGGCGAGACTGCAAACCTTTCCGTAGAAATATTGCCGAAAAAAGCCACCGTCAAGGAAGTTCGCTGGTTCACGACAGACGAAAAGGTGGCTGTTGTTGACGATAGCGGAAGGGTAACGGCAATAGCCGAAGGAGTATGCAAGGTTTACTGCATTACAGAAAACATGAACTATAAGCGTTCCTGCACAATAACGGTTGAAGGATGAGGAGGAAACAATGGCGATAATTAACGAAAAGTTACAGGAACGGCTATTCGGCGCCGAAAAAGGCTCGGCGGCAAAAACCGATAAGTCAAAGCTTGAAAAACACCGCGACATTGCGGCAAAAATGTTCAACACCCCTGTTCTGAGTCGTAAGGAAATGGCTTTCCCCGCAATAGCCGACTTTGCAAGCGCGCTTTTAAGAGGTATTAATACTTACAGAACCCTCTATTTTGTAAACGTCCTCAGAATAGACATGGTCTATGTAACGGCGATACTCACGCTTATAGGCATATACGACGTTATGAACAATCCCATAATGGGTATTATCTATGACCGCACGCGAACGCGCTGGGGAAAGGCGCGTCCCTATCTTATTTTTACGCCTATACCGTATTTTGCCACTACCGCTATTCTTTATTGCGGCGCGCTGTTCCTGAGAAGCGAGTACACGGACGACCCGAAAAAAATCGTATTCGTGTTCGTTACTCTGTTCATACAGGAAACATTTTCAACGGTCTACTCGATTCCTCGCGACAATATGACAACGCTGATGTCGCCAAACCCTCAGGACAGAATAACGCTGGGGCTTGTCACGAGCTATGCCAGTTATTTTGCCGCGCAATCAGTATACGGGCTTTTTTTACCGCTTCAGGATTTAAATCGCTGGGGTGTAACAAACATTTCAATGCCGACGATTTTTGCCGTTTTCGGAGTAATAACCTGTTTTTTCGGCATACTCGGAAATATCGCTATGGGTGTAGGCTGCCGCGAGCGCATAATTCTCCAGCCCAAGCCTGCGCCGTTTACAAAGACTATCTTTTATATCTTAAAAAACAAGTACGCCCTGAGGAATTTTATAGCCGATCTGGCTACAAACTGGTGGAGCGGAGGCGGCTATTCATGGGATGTCGTAACTCAGCTTGAGATATTCGGCGGAGCCTTTAAAAGCCTTCTGTTCTATACGCCGTATAATCTGTTGCATCCCATAAGCCTTACCTTTATCCCCAAGTTCCAGAAGCTGTTCAAAAACAACAATAAAAAGGCTGTTATTACGCTTCGGATATGGGATTTGCTGACGGGAGTCGGAAAATACGTGACAGGTCATTTCACAATAGACAATTCATGGCTGTGCGGCGCGACGTACGGTCTGTTTAACGGGCTTAACGCCTGTAACAACGCGCCTGCGAGCGTGTTTGAAGCGGAGCTTGGCAGAGAGATAAACGACTACACCGAATACGTTACGGGAGAACGCCCGGACGGCACCTTCGGCCTATTGACAGGTCTTATCTCCAAGGTGACTTCGCCCCTGAACGCGTTAATGACAATCGTCGTTTTCAAGTGGTCAGGGTACGACCCCACAATACCGATGGCGCCGTGGTCGCAGGGCAACAAATACGTATATCGAAAGGTTTACTTCCTTTATACCGCCTTCGGAATACTACCGAGCGTCGTAAAAATGATTCCTTACTTTTTCTACGATCTCGAGGGCAAAAAAAGAGAAAAAATGTACCTGGAGCTGAACGAGCGTCGCGCCCTCATTGCGCACGAAAAGGAAAAAGATCTGTCGGAAGAATTAGGCGCCATGCTTGAAATACTCGAACAGGAATAACGGAGATGTAAGACAATGGATAAGATAGTTTACACAAAAGATATTCCGGTAAAATACGACGTAGATGTTTTTGTGGCGGGCGGCGGTCCCGCTGGCGTTGCCGCGGCAGTCGCCGCCTCAAGACTGGGGGCGTCGGTATACATAGCCGAGTCCTTTACGGCGTTTGGCGGAGCGGCTGTTACAATGCTTGTACCCGCGTTTATGAAGTTCGGCGACGGCGAAAACTTCCTTGCAGCCGGAATAGGCTCGGAGATATATGAAGCTATTAGAGAAAAAAGCTACCCGTCGTTTAAAAAATATTGCCCGAACTCCATTCCCGTCGAAACGCTGAAAATAATATACGACGACATGGTAACACAGTCCGGCGCGCTGTTCAGCTTTAATACTAATGTAATAGACGTTATTACGGGCGACGGGCAAATCAACTCCGTCATATGCGCCTCAAAAGGCTCAATTTTCGCGGTTAAGGCAAGGATTTACATTGACTGCACCGGCGACGGAGACCTTGCCTTCTATGCCGGCGCCGAATACCGTTTCGGAAACGAAAACGGCGAGGTAATGGCTTCGACTCTTTGCGGTATTTGGGCGGGAATCGACTGGTCAGCCGTTACGGGCAGCGACAAACGTATGCTCGAAAAGGCTTTCGAGGACGGCATATTCACAAACGAGGACAGGCATTTGCCGGGCATGTGGCGTATTGCCGACGGAATCGGAGGGTCAAACGCCGGTCACGTTTACAATGTTGACGGCTGCGACGCGGATTCGCTCACCGAGGGAATTATTAAGGGTAGAAAGCAGCTTACAGAATACAGAACATATTACCGCGATTATCTCAGCGGTTATGAAAACGCGGAGCTTGTGTATTCCGCTTCGCAGATAGGAATAAGAGAAACGCGTAGAATAATAGGGGATTATGTCCTTTGCCTTGACGATTTTATAGCCCGCGCGGTGTTCGATGACGAAATCGGCCGTTACTGCTACAGCGTGGATATTCATTCGGCTGTCAACACAAAGGAGGGCTTTGAGCTTTTTTCAAAGGAGCATAGCGGATACAGATATTCACAGGGTGAAAGCTACGGAATTCCTTACCGCACGCTGACGCCCAAAGGCTTTTCAAATCTGCTCGTGGCGGGACGCTGCATATCGGCAGACAGGCACATGCAGTCCTCCGTCCGCGTAATGCCCGGCTGCTACATAACAGGTCAGGCCGCGGGAGCTGCCGCCGCCTTATGCGCCGCCGACGGCTCCGATGTTCACAATGCGGACGTTCGCAAAATACAGTCCGCGCTCCTCGAAATCGGCGCGTATCTTCCGAACTTTAAGCCTTAAGGCATATTAAACAACCGCGGAGAGTTAAAATGGACAATTGTTTCAGGCTCGGTTATTACCAATGCGATAAAGAAGACGACATAAAAGAACGATTACTGAATGATTCGGGCGCCGATTTTATTGTTTGTTCGCCCGACGAAAAAAACAAGAGCGTTGCGGAATATGTTGAAGAAGCAAAAAAACTTGCCGTAGAATATCATAAAGCCGGGCTTCCCTTTGTTGTTCGTGCAGAATACTCCAACTGGAGAGAGCACGGAACAGGCAAGGACGGGCACGACTGGTACAACTGCGGCAAGGACGCTCACCGCCTGAATTATCCGCCGGAACTGATAGGGGCGTTTACGTCCGTGCCAGAATGTCTCGGTGTAATGCACGACGAGATGGAGCACGCATTCATTAACAGAAACCTTTCCATTACCCTTTCGTCAAAATTCAAAAAACGCCCGCTTTTCTTCCCCTTGTGCGATACCCGCGATGTCAGAGAAGCAGAAAAATATTACGGGGAACAGTTCAAAAGCTACGCCGGCGCGTTTCTTGAAAACGGTTCGCCGCGGTTTTTGGGCGAGCATGTTTTTCCCGTCCTGTTCCACCTTTTCGCAAGAGCCGGAATAACTCCCGTCTACAAACAGCAAAAGGAGAGCTATTCAAACATACAGGCGGTTATCGCCGGAGGAGCCGCTCTGCAGTATAATACGGAGCTTTGGACCTGCATTGACATGTGGTTTCGCCTTACATATCCCGGTCATTCGGTCGGGGAGCTTGAAAGCAATTTGCTGTTTTCTTATCTGTTCGGAAACGATTATGCATTAGTCGAGGGTGGCAATTCTTTTTTTGAAAAGGACAAGGATTCGGCGGAATACAATGATTACGGCAGGGCATTTATAAAGTTTTCAAGGGAATACGCGGGCAAAGACAGGGGATACAGCATACGCGACTATCGTCCGCGTATCGGAATTATAAGGCTCGACGACACCTTCTGGGGGCAGGGCGACCCGTTAGTCTGGAAGCGTATTCTTTTCGGAAATCCGCGCATAAAGCCCGACAGACGGGCAAGGGAATGGCTCAGGGCTATTCATCTGATAACCTTCGGCGAATCGTCAAAGCGCGGACTGTCATGGGATAAATTCGACGTTTGGAGCTTGCGAAAGCACCGCTCCTTCTGCTCGATGAATTCTCCCGCGGTGTTTGACGACAAAGTAAAAAAAGAAACTCTTGAATCGCTTGAGCTTTGCTTTCTTTGCGGATATCACATCAGCGACGAAACCTTGAGCGCTGTGTGTGCGCTTGTGCGTGAGAACGGTCTTACTGTCATAACGCCGAAACGATTCGCGCCGGAGCACATCAAAGCAAAAGCAGGACTTTTTAATAAGGAGATTCCCGACGGCAAGGGACGCTGGATAGTTACGGGAAACCCCTGTTCAGGCTTTGTTAAAAAGCGTGTGTTACATTTCCTCGGCAAAAAAGGGGAAATGTCGTTCCGTTTCAAAGACCGCGAAATAACAATGAAAATATCTGAAAACGGCGAAACCTTCGCTGTTGCTGCGAGCGAACAGTGTGTATGAACCGCGTTAAATGAGACTGCAAAAAAATACTTCAGTCACCATATGCTTTCCCTGTAATATACTGAAAGTAACAAACAGTAAAGGGAGGTATATACATGAGCGAAAATTCATTCGCACAAACCTGTTCGGGAGTCGGAACTCAAAAAGCCACGGTATGTTTGCCTGTTACGGTGTGCCCATACGCCGTTGCCGGCCCCGCAGACGTACGCTGCTGCGGCGAAATCACAGTAATCCCCGATTGCGACCGCTGCAAAGGTACTGTTAACGGAACATGCGAATTCACAATATCGCAAAAAATCAAGGTTGATGTTCCCGTTGAATTCGGCGCCACCGTAAAAGTCGGCGATACTTACGTCGAATGCAGCTGCGCCGAAGCCGGGCAGGAAGCAGACTGCTTTTGCAATTAACACTCAGTTTTAAATAAATCGGACCGTGCCGAAGTTTTCGGCACGGTCTATCCTTATAAAAAATATTAGCAAATAAGTCGTTCAACACGTTATCAAATGAAAATCGATGAAATATATTAGGGTTCGACGTTTGTCGTCAGGATAGTTTAAAAAGCAATATATTGCCGTATTTTATTACAATACAAGATGCATGTAAATATTGGATATGCTACCACTATATGTGAGTATTCACTTCAAAATAATGGAAGCGCCTTTGTGCAATGTTAACATAATAATATGTTGAAATTAGGCTATTTTATACAGGTAAACAAAGTTGATTGTAAGGTGTTGACAGTGTCAATTTTATGTGTTATCGTGCATATTGTGATGTAGGAAACATTAATTCTTTGAGGTGTATGTATGGATTATTTCAGAACAACTTGGTTCATAATGGCATTGCTTATTTTAGTTGCTCCTGTCGGCATAATAGCAATGTGGCTGTTTAAAGTTGACTGGCACAGAGACTCGAAAGTAGCTCTGAGCGCAATCTTCGGAATGCTGTTCGTATTTCTATGCGTCGCGAGCGCGTCAAGAGTTAGTATGAAGGTCAACACAAATCTGGTTGAAACTGAGGTTGTTACCCAGTCTACAACAAAAATAAATGTTTACGAGGATTACATAGGACCGTTATTCGGTGAAACCGAAGGTTCATTGGCTATTCCTTTCACCGCGCATTAATAATTATCTGCATATTGTAAAATACCTGCAATTAGGATTGCTTCCTGATTGCGGGTTTATTTTTTTATTAATGAGCATAAAAAACCGTACTGTTTCGCTGCGGTAAGGAACTCTTTGGCAGCAAAGGGTTCAAGGATACCGGCTTAGCGGATATCACAAAGATGACAGACTATGCCGCCGGAACATTTTATAATTACTATCCCTCAAAAGAAAAGCAAAGCTAAAGGTGCTGTTTATTCTGCTGACAATTGTCTTTGTGGTTGCGTTGGTAGGAACAGGTGCGGTTATGTGGGATGCTCCCGCGCGGGCAGAGCTGAAAAATCCAAACATCTTAAATGTGGGAAACGGTGAAGCAGAGATATTGCAGGCTTATTAATTACGAATAATAAAAGAATTGACCGAGGCATTGTATCAATGCTTCGGTCAA
>DCUB01000039.1 GCA_002329365.1 Ruminococcaceae bacterium UBA1425 | reverse complement strand
AGAAAGGAATGGTCATAATAATGAGAGTTTGTTTAAGATGTAAAACAGAAATGGTTGAAAACTGTACCTTTAAGATTGAAGGCGCAGGCTATGGCATTGTTTTGGCGACAGATGACAGAAAATTGTTTCCTAACCGAATCGGGAGACCAAAGGTAGCCGTTTGCCCCAAATGCGGCGAAGTTTCCGTATACCTTGAAAACGCAGAGGCTTTAACAAAATAAGGGACTGTATCAAAACAAGAACGGTCAAGACCGTTTTGAAGGTTTGTTACAGCCCCTTTTATTTTGTTTTATTATTTTGAAATCTCAAGCGGTATCTTTTCGCCCGTAAGGCGTTTTGCTATTCTCATAAACGCGCGGCGCGCCTCGTTCCTTTTGGGAAGCGATTTGCCGCCTGTAAAGCAGAAAAGCACCTGAGGGTTTTCGGGTACAATACCTATAAGGCGCACGCCCGCGGAGTCTATCGTGTCGTCGATATTCAAGAGATAGCTGCGTTCAACGCCCTTGCGGTTAAACCTGTTTATAATAAGACGCAGATTTTCTACGCCGTAATCCGCCGCCGCGTCTCCCGTCGCCTCGGCTCCGCGGACGCAGACAACGTCGGGCGTTGCAACCACAATACCCTCGTCCGCCATGGCGCAGGCAAGCCGGAAGCCCTCGGAAAGACCTGCCGGCGCATCGATGAAAATATAATTAAAGCTCCTGTCGTATCTTTCTATCATCTCCCGTACGCTCTCGACTGTATAGTCGGGAGAAAAGCGCATAGGCGCGGCAAGCACGCAGATGTTTCCCGACGCCTTGGAAACAGCCTGCTCCGACAGGCAGTTGCCGCGTATGACGTCGCCCCAGTCAAAAACCGAGCGGTTGCCCGTTTTAAGAATTATGTCAAGGCTTCGCAGACCGATATCGGCGTCGACGGCAAGCACGTTGTAGCCCATGTCTGACAACGCGTAGCTTAGCCCCGCCGTAACGGACGACTTTCCTACTCCTCCCTTGCCGGAAGCAACAACAATCTTCTTTGCCATTTTTAACACCCTTTTTGTTCAGCTTATCAGCGAGCCCTCGTTATGGGCTTCGCCAACGGTTCCGCTGTTTGAAAAATAGTATTCGTAGATATCTGCTGCTATGGGGATTATAGCCGTCGAGGACGAGCTGCCCTCACCCACTATACACATGGCGATTTCGGGGTTTTCGTAAGGCGCATATGTAACAAGGAAAGCGTTGTTTATTTTCATGGTTCTTCCGTTTACCGTTCTGAATGCCTGTGCGGTACCCGTCTTTGCCGCAACCTTGTAGGGGAGGTCCTTGAAGTACCTGTAGCCGTAGCCGGTTGTGCAGAATTCGAGCATTCCCTTTCTGACAGCTTCGAAGCTTTTTTCGCTGATGCCCGTTTTTCCGAGTATTTCGGGTTCGTTTTCAAGAAGCGTTTCCTTATAGTCGTAGGACTTGACCGATTTTACGAAGCGGAGCCTGTAACGCGTGCCGCCGTTTGCTATTATGGCGCAATAGTTTGCAAGCTGAATGGGAGTAAAAAGATTCCCCTGCCCTATTGCCGTTTGTATATTATAGCCGGGGTACCATTTGCCGCCTATCGACGCCCTGTATTCGGGGCTGTCCATAACGCCCGTCGCCTCGCTAAGCTCGACTCCCGTTTTCTGTCCCAGACCGAGCAGCGTTCTGTATTCGTTTATCTTCTGATACCCGAGCCGCTTGCCGCACTCGTAAAAGAAGGTGTTGCAGGATTCGCTCAATGCCTTTTTCAGCGACTGGTTTGAGGTGGTGTGCAGCTGCTCGCACTTAAAGGTTGAGTCGAGATACTCATACGTTCCGTTGCAGCGTATTACGGTATCCTCCGTGATGGAGCCCTCCTCAAGGGCAGCGAGCGCAACCGACATCTTGATTGTGGAGCCCGGCTCGTATGTGCTTAACAGCGCCCTGTTCCACAGGGGAGAGTTTTCGTCTGCGGAAAGCTTTGCGTAATCCTCCTTGTAGGTGGAAAGGTCGTATGAAGGATATGACGCGCTTGCCAGCACATCGCCTGTGTTAACATTGAGAACTACGACGGCGCCCGCAGGAGGAACGGACGTTTCGATTGAATTCAGAACTCTTCGCAGCGAGTTCTGAACAATCCTCTGAAGGTTTACGTCGAGTGTGGTTATAACCGTGCCGCCCTGAACAGGCGGTTCGATTACTGTTGTGTTTACGCTTCCTTCCGCCGAACGCGAAACAAGCCTGACGCCGTCCGTACCCCTCAGGTACGACTCCATGGCGCTCTCAAGCCCGTTTTTGCCGATATGGTCGGTTATCGAATAGCCTTTGTCCTTTCGCTCCTTGTATTCGGCTGCGCTGATAGGTCCCACCATTCCGAGAATGTGCGGGGCAATCGTACCGTCGTCGTATCCCCTGTATGAAACGATTTCCACCGTTACGCCTTTGTAAAAGCTGCTGTTTTCCTTTATCTTCGCCGCAAGAACAGTCGACACATCCTCGGCGAAGGTGTACGGATAGCTTATGCTGAAGGAAAGTCGCTTCATCTCGTAGCAGACGGATGCTATTTTCCGCGCGTCGGAAAGGGAATAGCGCTGAAGCGAGTAGCGCTCTATCAGGGCGTCCATGCAGTTCTGAGCCGTTGCGTAATCGTTGAGATTCAGCAGGTCTTTGCCCTTCATTGCCTTTATATCGTTTTCCCTGTCACCGGCAAAGGCTATTTTACCCGAACTGTCGATTACGAGAGGGATGTTGTCTATCCATTCCTCGCCCGCCGCCTCAAAAAGCCTTATAAGGCTTATAATAATTTCGTTTCTCTTTTCCTGCTCTGAAGCCGGCGGGAAATACGCACTTTCGAACACAATTGAATTACCCTGCCTGTTTGTGACAAGCGGACTGCCGTTTGTGTCGAGTATTTCGCCGCGCGAAGCCTTGATTACCGCCTTTCTTGACGATATGGATTTTTCCGACGAATATATTTCCCTGTCGATAACCTGCGTTTTGACGAGGATAAGACAAAACACAAAAAAGAATACGGCAATTATGCCTATCGCCCAATAGACACGCGCTTTGTATTCCTTTTTGTACATGAAGCTTCTCCTTCCCCGTATTGCTACTGCTTCTCGCCCTGAACGAACGATTTGTCTCTGACGTAAATATGCTTTATGCCCCTGTTCGACGTATCTCTCCTGTCGATATCAAACAGACCGAGCGAGCTTATCATAGGCGTAAGCTTTGAATAACCGTAGTTTCTGCTGTCGAACGAGGGCTGCTTTTTGAGAATAAGGTTTCCGACATCGCCGAGAAAAGCCCAGCCGTCCTCGTCCGCTATATCGTTTACGGAGCTTGTAATAAGGTCTATTACCTTCTGCGGAACCTTCTGCTTGATTCTTAAATGATGCTGGTCGTTTTTGTACATTTCCGGCTTTTTTGTCGGCTCCGGCTTCGGCGCTATAATTTCAAGGTAAATGAACCTGTCGCACGCGGCGATGAAAGGTTCGGGAGTTTTCTGCTCGCCGATGCCGATTACAAGCATGCCCGCCTCGCGCAGCCGCGTGGCAAGACGCGTAAAGTCGCTGTCGCTTGAAACGATGCAGAAGCCGCACACCTTTTCGCTGTAAAGTATGTCCATGGCATCTATAATAAGCGTTGAGTCCGTTGCGTTTTTGCCCGCCGTGTATCTGTATTGCTGAACAGGCGTAATGGCGTTTTCGAGCAATACACCCTTCCAGCCGCCGGCTTCGGGCTGTGTCCAGTCGCCGTATATCCTTTTTATTGTCGGCGTGCCGTAGCGTGCGATCTCCTCAAGCAACGGTTTCACATATGTGTAGGACACGTTATCGGAGTCTATTAGCACGGCAAGCCTTTTGTCTTTTTCGTTTTGTTCCATATTAACCTCTTTTGACATTATTGTTTCCTGTCGCCGCCGTTATTTCCGTTTTTCCTGCCGTTTAAGCCGCCGCCCGTCGGGTTGCCGTTTTCGTCGAACCTTACGCTGCTTGCCCGGTTTTCGATATGACGTATAATCTCCTCATCCGAGCGTTCAATCTCCTGATGCCTTTTTTTGCTTCCGTAGCCGCCGTAAGGACTTCCTTCGGCATAACCGGATTTGCCGTAGCCGCCATAGCCTCCGTAGCCTCCGTAGCCGCCATAGCCGCCATAGCCGCCGTAACCTCCGTATCCGCCGTAACCTCCGTAGCCACCGTAGCCTCCGTAACCGCCATAGCCGCTGCCGTAGCCGTAGCCGCCGTAGCTGCTGGAGCTGCCGTAGCCGTAGCCGTAGCCGTAATTGCCGTAGCTGTATCTTCCGCCGATGTATCTTCCGTATTTCCTGTATCTGTAGCCCTTGCGCTTATAGTATTTTGACGCGTTTGTTTCCTCAACCATTGTAAGAACTATGCCGGCGACGTCAATGTTTGCGTTGTAAATCTCGTCAAGCGTATCGTTTATGTCGTTTATTCTTGCGTAGTCGTGCTTTACGACAAAAATCATGGCATCAATAAGATTCGCTATAACGAGGCTGTCTGAAACAATGCGTGTGGGAGGTGTGTCGACTATAACATAGTCAAACTCGGAACGCGCCTGCTCAAACACCTCGCGCACCTTGTCGACATCGAGAAATTCCGTTGATTTTGTTGTAACTCCGCCTGTGGGCATTATGAATATTCCCATTGATTTTACAAATTTGATGGAGTCTATATACGTCGATTTGCCCTTGACTATGGGTATGAGACCGACCTGCTTGTCGTCCTTTACGCCGATAGTGCTCATTATCGAGGGCTTTCTCAGGTCGCAGTCAATAAGCAGCACCGACTTTCCCTTCTGTGCGAGGGCGCAGGCAATATTCGTTGAAACAGTGGTCTTTCCTTCATCCTCAAACGTGCTTGAAACGGAAAATACTTTGTAGCCCCTGTCGGCTGACAGGCTTTCGATTTTTGTTCTGATAGCCTTGAAGCTTTCGACGAAGTTGAACGTTACCGAGCTTTCGTCGGTTATCAGAACGCCGTTTTTGGGACGGCGCTTTTTCTTTAAGCCGCCCTGAGCGATTTCTATAAGCGGTATGACGCCGAGAAGCTTCGCGTTTGTCTTGTTTCTGATATCGTCGGCGTTTTTGACCGTGTTGCTGAACAGGTCAAGGACTACCACAGCGGCAGCCACAAGCACACAGCCGACAATAAAGCCGTAGAAGCCCTTTTTCATCGCCGTGTCGGCGTTTGAAACCATCGGATAGCCGGGCTTTTCAAGCACGTCTATGCCGAGGCTCGAATCAAACGTCTGAAGGAAGGAGGGGTACTCGTTGATGACGACAACAATGGCGTTTGCGCAAAAATCCCTGTTTGAGCTTGTAATGGTTATCATGAATATTCCGGATACCGACGTTTCTTCAACGGAAAGGGAGTTTCTAATGGTGCCCGTGCTGTATTCGCCGCCGAGCGCGCCCTTAATCTTTTCCACCATTATGTCGCACTTGAGCAGGAACTGATAACGATCGACATCGCTCTTTGTGTAATGCTTTATCTGCTCCTTGACGCTTATAACGTTTCCGTCGTCGTCGGTGGTTGTTATATACGTTTTTGTGGTGAAAACGAGCGTCGCGCTGGTATTATATAACTTGACGTATGTCGCCTTCGCGTAAAGGTAGGAACATCCGCCGACAATAAGGCCCACAAGTATGATTGCCCACAGCTTGTAAATAACAAGCTTTAAGAGCCTCAATAAATCTATGCTGCCGAACATCGACCCGCCTCTGTCGGCGCCAACACTTTGTATTTCCGCTTTATCCTGCATATTCATGTCCATCCCTTTCTGTTTTTCCTGACTATCCTGCGCCTTACAATGCGCGGCATCGGCCTGTTATCTATTACCGCCTGTGGAGACTCGTAAAGCATATAATCAAGGCTTTCGCGCCTTATGTCCGGAGGGAAATAGCGCACAAGCCTCAAAAGGTCGTTTGACCGTCCGCGGTGAGAGTGCGCGTCGGTGGCAATAAAGCTTGCCACGTTGTTCAGCACCATCTGATAGGCAAGTTCGAATTCCTCCCTGCTGCCGAGCGACGCGAGGCTCGCGGCGTTTATCTGAAACAGAACGTCCATATCCGCAAGGTAGTTTACGATGCCGTAATCACTTTGAAGATATTTGTAACGCTCCGGATGCGCGACAACGGGCACACAGCCCATGTTGAATATTTCCTCGATATAGCTTATAAGCCTGTTTGTGCCGAGCGAGTTGAAATCAAACTCTACAAGCAGATATCTGCTGTTGTTTAGCGTTGCCCTTTCAAGCCCTTTCGCGAAAAAAATGTCGTCGTTTACGAAAACCTCCGCTCCCGGAAAAAGCTGGAGCTCTATACCGCGAAGCGCGATTTCATCGCGGAGCAGCTTTAAGCGATTGCTTCTTTTCTTAAGAAAAATATCGAGCCGGTCGGGCGACGATAGATGAGGTGTTGCGAAAATCTTGTCGATACCGTATTCGGCAGCAGTTTCGCACATTTTGACGGACTCGCCTATATCGTCAGGCCCGTCGTCGATATCATATAATATATGAGAGTGAATGTCGGTCAATTTTTATTCCCCGCTTGACGTACTGTCATAACTGTTTTGCAGGACTTCCTGCAAATAATAATTTTAGCATACTGACGTATATTATTGCAACCGTTTTTTGATATGATTGTTTTCCGCGGTTACGGCTGCTCTGTTACAGGCTTTTCCTCGCTTTCGTGCTCGAAGGACAGAAAATTGTTCCTCGGCGAGTATGCCCAGCGCATATCAAAGGCTTTGACTGCGTCGGCCGGTATATAAAGCTGCCCCCTGCTGCCCCTGAACACGGGAGCCTGAAGCAAAACGTCGCCGCGGTCTGTTTTCATTACGTCGCTGCCTTCCGAAAACCGTGCGCTGTGCCCGTATATCTCAAGATAAAGCTGCCCCTTTGTCTTTTGCACATATCCCCCTATAAAGCCTGCAAGCACGGAAAGCGGCGCATACCAGACACCATCCCTGTTGACGCACGGCGTATCGGCCTGGCAAAGCCCCGGGTCCATCCCCTTGAACATCATTCTCGTCCTGTTGAATATCGGAGCGACGGCGTAGGGCAGAATTGTATCTGTGCTTTTGTCAACAGTACACCTGTCGACTATCCTTCCGTCGTCGAGCAGCGCCGTAAGCGTGATTTTTTCTCCGTCCACCTCAACAATCGCTACCATCGCGTTTTCCTCCTCCTGCGGATAAAACGCGGCATGCCATACCTTTGAAAGCGTACGCGAGCCGGGAGGATTGCGGTTTGTGTTGCCGAGCATATAGTGAACGGTTCCCTGCGACGGGCGGTCGAACAGCTCCTCGTTTTTAAGGGGGAAGCTTCTTGAAAAATTATGCTCATGGCCGGAGAACATAATGTCGAACCCTTCCATGCCCTCGCGCATTACGGGATAGGCGTCGTAATTCTGGCAGTCGGCACCGGAGTAGCATATGGGAAAATGATATGCGCCTATTTTCCATGTCTTGTCGCACGCTTTTATGTCGTCGATAAGCCACTGATTTACGGTTTCGGGCGCGTTTATTCCGATAACGCAGAAATGCGCATTTCCGTAATCAAAGGCGTAGTTTTCTGTTTCCCAGCCTTCGGGTCCGTTAAAAGGGTATGAGCCCTTAAACTGCTTTGCGAAAAACTCGGCAGGCTCGGAATAATACCTGCCTATGTGCTTTTCGTAATCTTTAAAGCCGCGGTTGTCGTGGTTTCCGAGCGACATCATAAGCGGTGTGGACTCCGATATGCCGACAAAGCCGGAAAACGCGCCGTTCCACTGCACCTCGTGCTGACCGCAGTCGGTGTTGTCACCGCCCGTTAAAATAAAGCGCACGTCGGGATTTTCCCTTAAAATCCTTTTTATGAAGGTGTTGAAATAAGAATAATCGGGGCAGTCGTGCGGCTCGCCCTTTTGCTGGTCGGACACACAGATAAACCTGAATTTCGTGAGATTTTCGGGCTCCGTCGTAAAAGAGTATTCCCCGCTTCTGTGCTTCCCGTCTCCGCAGGTGTAAAAATATGTGGTGCCGGGCTTCAGCCCCTCAAGGTGCGCCCAGAAAATGCTGCTTATGTCAATGTCGCTTTCAAAAACCTCACGTGCCGCTTTGCAAATCTTCCTTTCTCCGTCCTTTTCGCGGTACTCGACATATCCGCTTTGGATGTCGACGCAGGTACGCCATGTAACCGCCATGGTCGTTTTTGCGTCGGAATAGATGCTTAACATTATGTGGTCGGGATTTTCTTGTGAGCCTCTTAAAGGTTTTTCAATTGTTGACATTACTTTCCTCCGTATTTTTGCGGTGTTGCCTTAAATGATAGTTTACAAGATAATGCTCTGTGCCGCCGAGCTCATACTTATGGCGTTCGGTTCCCCTTGACATATCGGTTATCATTTCCGTTCCGCCGCCGTTAGCATAAAGGATGTCACGGAAATAGCGAAAATACGCGGTTCTGCCCGGTGTGTAATACTTATATTCTTCATCAAAGCAGACAATAATATTTCTCCACACATGACTGCCTTCCATTATGCCGTAAATAAATCCGATTTTCTTGTCATTATTGAAGATGCCGATCATATAACTGTCGGGATTATTTACCATGTTAAATACTATGTAATTCGATTTTGAAAGACCTGATTTTAAGTTATCGTTATACCTTTTGTTGAAATATTTAATTACAGTCTTTTTCAGCCCGTCCTCCTTCAGGTTCAGTTCGTTCTTTGAAACCGAACGGGCAAGATATATCGAAAAAAACTCTTCCGCCTCGCTTTGAGATATATTGTTAAATTCCTCAATATGAATTTCCATTTGAGTGTTATTTTCCCTGTTGAACGCCTTACGAATATTCTGACGCGAATATTTAGTCATAGTCTTGTGAAATTCCTCAAAGCTACTGTGAGGCGGTACCTGAACGCATATTGTTTCGCCCGTTTTTGATTTTCCGTATTTCTCAGTAAGAAAAGCATCAAAGCTGTTGCCCTTTTTAATGAAATGAAAATATAAGCTTTTCATTCTGAATTTTGCGGTTACACCGGCAATTATCGCGTCGGCGCACTCTGTGTCAAATTCGTCGTAAATGAAGTTGAGGTAATCCGTAAAGCCCCATTCGCCGATTATGTATATGCCCCTGGCGGAGCCGATGCCTTTGTATTCCCAACCGAATTTTTTTATATGAAGCGGAGCAATCATAGCTGCTTTGCCGTTTTTGAACGCCACGGCATACACCGCTTTTTCGCCGATGCCGTAACAGCCTTTAAGGTATTGCTCGTTGAGACCATAGTACCAGATATACCGCTGAAAAACAGTCATGTCCTTACCGTGTTCCAGCGCTTCCCACATTTCTTTCAGCTCTCCGAAACGTTTCGTGTCATAAAACCTTATTTCAATCTCGGGGGACATTTAATCTACATCTCCTCAAGGAATTTTTCAACTTCTTTTATCCGGGCATCCATGCGAAACGCCTTCGCACGTTTTTCCTCCGCTTTGTGGAACTTTGGGAGCAGCTCCGGCTCGTCAAGAACCTTTTTCAGCGCCCGGTAAAGACCGTCCTCACTGTTTTCGCAGATTATTCCGCATTCCTCGTCACCGAAAATCTCGCGCATGCCCGAGCATTCCGTCGTTATTACCGGCAGACCGAGCAAAACCGCCTCCGTCACAACCGTGCTGTATCCCTCTGCGCGTGAGGAACAGACATACGCGTCGGCCTTCGCAAAATATTTATACGGATTTTCCTGATAATCCATAAGCGTTATCGTGTCGCGCATGTCAAGCTCGTCAAGCAGCACCTCTATGTCGTCGCGCTCGTAGCCGATTCCCATTATTATGACCGAAAAGCCGTAGCCCTCGTTTTTAAGTCTTTTGCACACCCTTACCATACGGTCATAGCCCTTGACGCGTCTGAAGCTGCCGGCAAGCACGAAAAAGGGTCTTCTCGCCACCTCAAGCGGGAAGGGCTCGGCGCTTCTTTCAATTATCTTATTGTCGTCTATAACGTTGTAGATGACATGAACCTTTTCTTCCATGCCGTATTTTTTTACAAAGGCATCCTTAATCGTTTGCGATACGCACACAATGGCGTCGAATTTTTCGTAGCATTTCCGCTCGGCCTCGGCTCCGCCGTGTATTTCCTCACTCCACGGATAGTTGATGAAATCCGTGTGCACCCATGCTATCTTTTTGCTGCCTTTATCACTTGAATTGCCTATAATCTTTGTGGAATAGCCTTCGCAGAACGCAACCTCCATGTCGTATTTTCCTCTTATCAGCGTACTTCTGACCAATGACGGCGGCGCGACAAGCGAGTATTTAATGATGACTTTGTTGAAAAGCGCCCTTATCCTTGACCCCGTCAGATTCTTGTGAATAAAGCAGTGATGCTTGCTGTCAGCCTTAATCCGCGCTGTGCGGAATTCATTGTCGGTTTCGGAAACGACGTGAACGTCGAATTTGCTTTTGTCGATAGCTGCCACAATTCTTTCGAGAACGCCCTCGGCGCCTCCTCCGTCAAGGGATTCTATGAAGAACAGTACGGATTTCAATTTTTAACAACTCCCGATACATAATCTTCTATGAGCCTTTCATAGCCCGGAAAATCCTTGTGGCCGTATCTGCCGACAAAGCGGAAGCCGGCCTTTTTTATTGCTCCCGTGCTCGCCACGTTTGTGCCGTACGCGTAGATTATCGCGTAATTCCTGCCGCAGTGCAACACGATATTCTGAAGCAGTTCCGTATAATAGCCCCTTCGCCTGTAATTCTCATTTGTGAAAAAGTGGTAAAGCACCGCGGCGTTTTCGGGGATAATAATCTTTTTATCAATTTCAAGCACATAAAATTTACTTTCGCCTTTATGATACCAGCCCCAGCAGCCGAAATGATCGTCCTCGTCAAGAACACAGAAGTGCGATTTGTTTTTAAACCTTTTTTCTTCGTCTGCGTCGTGAGCCTTGAAGCCGTATTGTTCGCACAGCTTTTTGTAATCATCAATATTATCTACGTCGTAAAAGCGTCTGCCCGGATTCTGCTCATTCAGCTTAATATCTGCGGGCGAAGCGACAAAGAAGTCCTGTGTGTACTTATGTCTGCAGTAATAAAGACTGATTGCATTTTTAATCAAATCCGATATTATCACATCAGACGCTCCTTTTTATTTTATTGTCCGCAATCCAGAAAAGCCTCGGGAGGTTGAACCTTCTGAATTTCATGTCGACACATTCGATATTGCCGCAGCGCGCGTATGTATGAACTCCGCACGGCGTCAATTTGCTTTCGGTTTCGATGTTTTCGGGCGTTATTTCGGAAAACTCCGTTTCGCAGTATTCGCTTTCGGTGCATTTTTTTATTTCGTTGAACAGCAGACGTTCTCCGTAGCCGCCGTTTACACAGCTTTGTGAGGGGCGTATTCTTTTTCCGTTAAAGTCAAAGCATTTTCCGGCTCCGCGTTTCGTTTTGCTGTCCGTAAAAACGGGGCTGCAACCGCACTGCACACCCGTGCCCGCGTCAAATACGCAGAGGTCAACGCTCATATCGTTTTGAGGGCAGACAAGAGAGGTTATAAGCAAACCGTTTTCGATTACAGTATCGACGGCGTTCACATCTTTTACAAGGATGTCGTCTTGTTCCCACCTGTAAGGAAACAAAACGGCTTTATATGTTTTTATGCAGCCGTCCTCATGCGTTTCGGGCATCATGTAAATGTCGCCGTCTTTTTCAAAAACGTAAGGATAGGACAGGTGAAAGCTCTCGCAAAGCACAACCCGGGGCTTTTTAAAGCCCCCGTTTTCGTATTCGGAGCAGCCTATTACTCCGCGCTCTTTTTTGTTGTCGAACATCTCGACAAAAAGATATGTCTTGCCGTCCTTCTCAAAAAGAAACGGGTCGGCATACCAGAATCTTTTGTCCGTTTCCAACTGTTTAAAGGTGAATTTCCCGTTGCCGAGGACGACGGAATCTTCCTCCGGGCACAGTCTGAACCCGATATTCCAGTATTCCTCCGCAATAATGTCCTTTATGGGACGCATATAAACACCTTCGTTTCTGATTTTTGGCAACACCGCTTGAATTTTGTTGTGCAGTGTTGCCTAATAAAAGTACGGGCGTGCGCCTTGCCGTTCCGCTTTATGCCAAACGTCCGGAAGCGGCTTTTGAACGGCACGGCGAAAACTCGCGGCAATCCGCACGCCCGATATCTAAATCTGAGAAAATCTCTTAGTTGTCATTTTTTTTGTCGTTCATATCGTCCACAAGCGTTTTAAAGGCAGCCGTTACCGTTGAAGCGGCGTTTTTGCCTAATGATATCATTTCCTCGTAGTGCTTGTTCTGGCTTCCGCCGATAAGTCCTTCAAACAGGCTCGCAAACGGGTGGGCATAGTCGTTGTCGGGAACGAGATAGCCTATCTGGTCGTTCGTCAGACCGAAGGTAATAAGCTTTCTGCCGCCCGCCATGTCGACAAAGCTGTCATATTCCCAGTCAGTGCCGTTCCACGATTCGTCCGCGCCGTCAACTCCGCCGAGCACAATGGCGGGGTCAATCTCGCCCGGGATAATGGCGACGGCAAGCTTTGAACCGAACTCACAGTAGCCGACCTCAGTTATGACCTGCGCGTCCTTCAGCCTTCCCGTGTTTGAAACAACGACGTTGTTTACCATGCTTATCTTGCTTATCAGAAGTATAAGACTGTTTGTAACGGAGAGCTTTACCTCCTTGTGCATAATATTGAGGTAAGGCTCGATTGAAAAGCTCTCGACAGGCGTGTTGTACATCATCCTCTTTACAAGCTCTTTGCCGTACTCGTTAAGGACAAAGAAGTTCTTATGAGCGTCGTCGGGCTGGCTGTTGTATTCGTTCAGATCGTAGTCGAGCGAGCCCTCGTTCCTCGTTATGGCAAGCTGCGCGCCCTGATAGAAAGCCACGTCGGCATTTGCCATTTCGAGAGCATAGCGTGATATCGCCTCGGGATAATCGGAGCACACATAGTCGTAGCCAGTCATTTTGACCGGGTGGCAACCCATATTTACAAGCCATATCTCGCGCGCGCTCTCATTGTCGGGAACAAATTTAATTTGGTTTACGTTTTTGTCGAAAATGCTTGGATACTGCTTGTCGTGGAGCATATCGCTAATATCGAAGGAATTGAAGTAGAGCGAGCCTGTCTGCATTGAGTCGCAGGCATCCATCGCGGCAGAAGCCGCTTTTTCAAACAGATTGTTCATAAAGGCTTCGTCAAGACTCGACACGGTGTACTCCTTGCCGATAAGCCTGTAAGCACCCGCCTTTAAGCTCTCTTTTATCAGGTCGAGTATGCTCGCGCCCAAGCCGTGCGTGTCGAGTGCCGAATGGGTGTGTGTAACGGTGACGTTGATGCTGCTGATGTTGTGGATACCCTCCACAGCGGCAGCCTCAAGAATGGCAGCGCGAATTTTTCTGACGTTGGTGCTCGTGATGCCGAACGCGTCGAGCGAGCAGAAAAGAACGGTGCCGTCGCCGGAGCCGTCGTTTAGCGCAACAACCTTAATGCACTGGTCGTCGCCCTCCATAACCTGATAGGTGCGTTCCTCCTTGATGTGGAACTCACCTGCGCGGACGTAACCCACCTCTTCAATATCCTCGGGTATAATACTCTCTGAGGCGAATCCCGCGTTCCACTGTGCAAATGGGGCGGCATTTGTCCGAACACCCTCTTTGCCGGGGAGGAAGTTTTCACCGTCGTATTCGTCCTCTGTCGGCCAGTCAAGGCGCGGGAACAGCTTTGCTACTCCCGTTATAAGCGCGTCTGCCACGGTGCCGAAAGCCTTGATAATGCCCTTGCCGAGCCTCATCTTCGCGTCGTCGGTCAGCCCTGAAAAAGGGTCGGAGCCGCCTGCGGCATAAGCCGGAGCTGATACGCACGTCAGGCACATACAAAGAGCTATTGTCACGGCTATTATGCGGATGGTTTTTTTCATTTGACATCGTTCCTTTCGGATTTACATTTTTATTAATTTGAACAGCATTGTGAAAAAGTTTACCGGCGCGGCAAACAGGATATACGGCAGGTAAGACAATTCTGAGAAGCTGTCGAGTGTTGCCGTAAACGTGATGTTAAACAGTATGGACAGCTTTTCAAAGAACGACGGCGAATTTATGCTGATGTTAAACTCCGCCGTTTTTGTTAAATAGTACACCTCAACGGCTGCATCGCCCGGCTCGTCGGTGCCATAGCAATCGGCATACAGGGGGTATCCGTTCACAATCATTACTCCCGACCCATAATCTTCGCTGTTCTCCCAGTCGACTGTTTTGCTTGTACCGCCCGTATAGTTGATTTTAACCTGAAGTCCCGTAAAGTCGGTTTGGGGATAAAAGTAGTCGTAGTCAAGGCTTCCGTCTATGCCGAAGGTGTAGACCGTCTTGTCGGGCAGGCGCACAATTTCTATGCTCTCAACGGGGCTTTCTATGAGCGTTATTGTAAACGTAAACATAACCGTTTCGTCATAACTGAAATAAACATTGTTAACGCCCAAGTGCCGCTTTTCAGTGTCATAGCTTTTTTCAAAGGCAATTTCAAGCGCGTAGTCGCAAAGAGTATACGTCTGCCCCTGTGAAAAGGTTACGTCGGCAAACGCGCCGGTGATGTCAAAGTAGAATTCATAGTAAATGAAATCGGGGCTTGTGTAATCGTACTCGTCAACTCCCTTGATGTAGGTGAGCTTGTCCGGCGGCGACACAAGCGTTGCGCCCGTTATCGAGCCCAAATAATCAATGCTCACGTCAAAGGATACCGAGCCGGTCAGTAAAACTTCATCATAATATAAACCGATTTCAAAATAATAGGTTTCGCCGGCTTCAAGATTAAGGAATTCCTCAAAGCCGGTATCGCTGCTGTAATTCCAGAAGCTTCCGGTTTTGTTATAATCGATATCGTTCATTAAACTGTCGTAAACCCAGAGATATGCTCCGATATCCGGAAGGTCGCCGCTGACGCGGTAGAATCCGCTTTGCGTCGGCGTAAATTTGTAAAACATGTACTCTTTGTTGATTGTAGCCGTGAAGTCGCCGGTAACCTCAATTGCCGTTTCAATCTTGTTATTCTTGCCGCCGTCTAATATACCGTTTTTTTCGACAGCGAAGGACTGAATGGTGAAAACGCAGAGGAGAAGCGTGGCGCAGAGGAAAAGTGAAAGACATTTTTTGAACATTTTACTCATTTGACATCTTCCTGATTTTTTATTTATTCCTTCCGTCGGGCGCCTTTTTGATGCCGCGGCGCACGTCGGCGAAAAAGCTTTTTAGCAGCTCGGAGCATTCATTCTCCATAAAGCCGCCTTCCTTTTGCGGTGAATGGTTATAGGGCAGTGAAAACAGGTCGACAACAGAACCGCACGAGCCGGACTTTTTGTCGTAAGCCCCGAAAACGAGCCTGCGTATCCGTGAGTTTATAATAGCTCCGGCGCACATAGGGCAAGGCTCAAGCGTTACAAACATTTCGCACTCCAAAAGCCGCCAGCCGCCTAAAGTGCGGCACGCTTCTTCAACAGCCTCAAGCTCCGCGTGGGCAAGGGCGTTTTTTGACACCTCGCGGCGGTTTCTTCCGCGCCCTACAATCTCGCCGTTTTTTACAACGACGGCACCGACGGGCGTTTCGCCGTCTTCCGCGGCAAGCCTTGCAAGAGTAATAGCCTCGCGCATAAAATCGGCGTCGTTCATCACAGCGTCACCCCGTATAGCTTATGAAGTAGGCGGTTTCGGCTCCTAAAATAAATATTGCGATTACCATCGGCACGGTAAAAACATAAGAGACAGCCTTGTCGCTGCTTGACAGAACAGTATTATCTCGGCTCAGCCTGTAACGCTTGCCGAAAGCGGAGAACATTGCAATACCGCATATTCCGAATACTAAGACGGCGATGTTGTAAATGCTGTAAAAGTCCTGCGCCAAGGGCGGGCGCACTGCAAGAAGATAAGTTATTACAACAGAATAAAGGTTGTTGAAAAAATGTATCAGTACACCCGTCCATATGCTGCCCGTAGCGATAACGAGATAGCCAATAGCTATGCCCACTATAAAGGCAAACGGTATTTGAATAAGGTTGCCGTGCATCAGCGCGAAAACAAGCGACGACATAAGGATGGCGAAAGTGTCGCCGTATCTGCGAAGCGGCTGCATAACTACGCCCCTTAATGCGAACTCCTCGACGAGCGCGGGCAGTGCGCCGATGTAAATGACATCTTTGAGTAGCCCGTAAACGGAGGTGGAAACGGGAAACTCGCCCGCCGTTATTTCATAGCCTGCCGCCTCGACAAACGACTGGATGTATCCCGTAACAAAGTTGCCGACAGTGCAAGCCATAAGACCTATTACGACAGTTACTGGTATCATCGACTTTGAAACGGGTGCGCCGAACTTCATGGCGTTGTTTTTTTCGGACGGAGCCATTGCGATGTAAGCTATGAAAAACGGCACGAACGCACTTATCAGATATGAAAAGATGTTAAAAAAGCCCGCGAACGTTTCGTTGTTTGAATACATGTCGTCATAGCCGAACAATGTCAGTAAAACAACGGACAATATCTGAAGAACCACAAATCCTACCACGCTAAGCCCGGCGGTGATGCTGAGCCTTTTAATGCTTTGCTGTTCCCTGAACCTTAAGATAATTCTGTCCTCATCGCTCATGCCGAAGCCGTTCGGGTAAAAGGGAGGGTACCCCTGACGAAAATTATCGTTAATGTCTGCCGCCTGCCCTTCATCTTGTTTTTTTATACACCTCAAATCAGACGTCCCAAATATTTTCGGCGTATTCCTTTATTGCCCTGTCCGCGGCGAAATGACCTGCTCCCGAAATGTTCATGAGCGAAATGTCGTTCCAGATCTCTCGTTCGGCATACATTTGCTCGGCTTTTTGCTGTGCCATGCGATAGTCGGCAAAATCGGCGAGAACCATATAAGGGTCATAGCTTATTATTCCGCTTATCTCACGGAACTGAACACCGTTAATGCCTCTGTTTATAAAGTCGATAACGCGGCGTATCTCGGCGTTGTTGTTGAAATAATCCTGAGGGTTGTACGAGTGCGAGAGTGTTGAAGCCTCGGAGGCGTTCATGCCGAATATGATGATGTTGCCGTCGCCCACCGCCTCATAAATCTCGATGTTCGCTCCGTCCATTGTTCCTAAGGTAACCGCGCCGTTAATCATCAGCTTCATGTTGCCCGTGCCGCTCGCCTCCGTACCCGCAAGCGAAATCTGCTCGCTTATGTCTGCGGCGGGCATGAGCCTTTCGGCCATTGTTACGTTATAGTCCTCTACAAACAAAACCTTCAGCCGCCCCTTTACGTCGGGGTCGTTGTCGATGACCTTTGAGAGGTTCCATATAAAGCTTATGATTTTTTTTGCGATAAAGTATCCGGCGGCCGCCTTTGCGGCAAAAATATATGTGTGAGGCGTGAACTCGCCGTTAGGATTGTCTTTTATTGCAAGGTATCTTGAAATGATGTTGAAGGCGTTCATGTGCTGGCGTTTATACTCGTGAAGCCTTTTTACCTGAACGTCGAATATCGAAGAAGGGTCGAGCGTTTCGCCCGTCTGCTTTTTGATTAACTGTGCAAAGTTTTCCTTGTTTTCGCGCTTTATATTCTGGAGCATCTGAAGCACGCCGCTGTCGCCGCGGAACTCGCGCAGACGCAAAAGCTCGTCGCCGTCGCTTATAAACCCGTCGCCTATCAGCCCCTGTATCAGCTCCGTTAAAGCGGGGTTAGCCTGGCAAAGCCAGCGGCGGTGGGCTATGCCGTTTGTGACGTTTTTGAACTTGTCGGGCGTGATAGCGTAAAACTCGCGGAAAACCGTCTTTTTAAGTATATTGCTGTGAAGCTCTGACACGCCGTTTACGCTGTGGCACGCCGCGACGCACAGATTAGCCATACGGACAACGCCGTTTGCAATAACCGCCATGCGCTCTACTCTTGCGGCGTCGCCCGTTACGTTCCAGATAAAGCTGCGGTAACGGTTGTCGACTTCTTTTATTATCTGGTAAATCCTCGGCAGAAGCCTTTGCACAAGGTCCTCGGACCAGCATTCGAGCGCCTCGCTCATAACGGTGTGATTGGTGTACGCGAAGGTCGACGTTACAATCCGCCACGCGTCGTCCCATGTGTAGCCGCACTCGTCAAGAAGTATGCGCATAAGCTCCGGTATCGCCATTGTGGGATGCGTGTCGTTTATATGAATGGCAACCTTTTCGGTGAAGTTTTCCATTGAGGCGTACTGTCGCAGATGACGCTTGACAATATCCTGAATTGATGCCGAAACAAGGAAATACTGCTGGCGAAGTCGCAGGCTTTTGCCCTCGGGGTGATTGTCGGCGGGGTAAAGCACCTTGCTGATGACCTCTGCCATCGCCGTTTGCTCCACCGCGCGCAGATAGTCGCCCTGATTGAACTTTTCCATGTCGAAGCCCGACGCGGTAGCCTTCCATAGGCGCAGGACGCTCACGCCGCACCCGTCGTTTCCGGCGACGTACATGTCATAGGGAACGGCTCTGACCGTTTTGCAGTCCCTCAGCTCCACATGGTGGTAATGCTCGTCCCACTCGTCATAAACGCTGCCCTCAAAACTGACCTCGCAGGCGGAATCGTCCCTCGGCACAAGCCACACGTCTCCGCCGGGCAGCCAGAAATCGGGTATTTCGGACTGCCAGCCGTCGACGAGCTTCTGCCTGAATATGCCGTACTCGTAAAGTATCGAATATCCCGTTGCGTGATATCCCCCCGACGCGAGCGCGTCAAGATAGCAGGCGGCAAGCCTTCCGAGACCTCCGTTTCCGAGGCCGGCGTCCGGCTCACAATCGTAAAGGCTTTCAAGCTTTATGCCAAAATCTGCAAGCGCTTCCCTGAATACGCCTGTGAGATTAAGGTTGAACAATGTATTTTTTAGCGAGCGCCCCATGAGGAACTCCATGCACAGGTAATATATCTTCTTAGAGCCCTGCTCCGACGCGTTGTCGCTGACCTCTTTTCTGCCCGCCGCCATCATGTCGCGAAGTATCATGGCGGACGCCCTGTAATAATGCTCGTATGTCGCCTCGTCGGCGGTAACGCCCATAAAGTGCGACAGCTTTCCTTTTATAAGCTCCTTTACCTGATTTTTTGTTAAATTACAGTCCATATAATCCTCCGAATACAATTATCCACGTTAAAATTTATTATATCATATGCATAGCATGAATTACAAGCACAATATAACGCTGTTTTAATGTTTATTTGTTCCAGCAATACTCTAACCTTACCGCATAAATCAACGCGACGGACAGTAAACTAAGTGTAAGCCGCTGACGCAAGGTGAAAACCGCCGCGAAGTATCCCTTTCCCCCCGTCCCGAAGAACCGAAACATCAAAGGTCAGACTGCCTGAAAAATAAAGAAAAAATGCGAAAAAGTGAGTAAACAAGAGATAATAATGCATAATGTTAATCACATACGGCGCTAAAGGTCAGATTTGACCTTTATTGACCTTTGACGTTTCCATTATTTGCGGCTATAATTACTTTCGTAAAGGTCAAGGAAAGTCAAAGTCAAAAAGGGATGATGCGAAATGAACCTGAGCAACAGCATAGCCAAAATCATATTGGAGCTGCTTGAAAACGAGGAGGGCTATGCGGAAATACAGCGAAACGAGCTTGCTCAGACTCTCGGCTGCGTTCCGAGCCAGATTAACTACGTCATAGCGTCAAGGTTCACGCCGGAGCAGGGCTATATCGTCGAAAGCAGACGCGGCGGCGGCGGATATATTAGAATACGGCGCATAAAACTTGACAGGGGGGCTACCCTCATGCACGTCGTCAACAACGTGGGTACGTCAATGGACGAAAGGAGCTGCCGCGCAAACATCTTAAACCTTGCCGCCCAGCAGCTTATCGACGGACGCGGTGCAAACCTGATGCTTGCGGCTACGGCGGACACCTGCCTGCGCTCAGTGCCGCCGGAGAAAAGGGACGAAATAAGGGCGGGCCTGTTCAAGCAGATGCTGCTCGCATCAATGTAATCAGCGACGGGAGTGAAAATGAGTATTCAGACAAGAAAGAATTTAAGGTTAAAGGGATATGATTATTCACAGAAACGGAGCTTATTTTGTTACTGTGTGTACACAGGATAAACAGAAAATTCTGTGTGAAATAGCAGGGGGCGGCGTCCTCGACGCCCCGTATGTCAAGCTGACAGACTGCGGTAAAATTGCTGAAAAAATTATACATTCCATAGAAAACGTGTACGCAATGTTACCGTTGATTAAGTATGTAATAATGCCGAATCACGTTCATCTTATTATCCGTTTTCACGATTCGGGCGGACCGTCGAGGACGCCGGCCCTACGGCAAGGTCGCTACCCGATCTTATTTCAACATTCAAGCGTTTCAGCAACAAAGAATACGGGCAGCCGATTTGGCAGCGCAATTACTATGAGCATGTAATCCGCGACGAAGAAGATTATCTGTCTGTTTGGCAGTACATTTAAAACAATCCCGCTAAATGGACAGAAGACGAATATTACATCACGAAAGGATGATTTTTTATGTTATGTCAGAACTGCGGCAGAAACGAAGCCACGACACATATCAAAAGAGTTATAAACGGCGCCACCTCCGAAAGCCACCTTTGCGCCGAATGCGCCGGCAACTTAGGCTACGGCGACATGTTTTCCGGATTCGGCTTGGGCTTCGGCGAGCTTCTCGGCAGCTTTTTCGGCGAGTCGCCCGCCTCTCCCTCAGCCATATCTGTTGAAACTGCCCGCTGCAAAAGGTGCGGCAACTCTTGGCACGACATAGTGCGCGAGGGAAAGCCCGGCTGCGCGGAATGCTACAGAACCTTTTTCGACAGGCTCCAGCCGTCGCTTCAGAGGATTCACGGAAAAATCAAGCACAACGGCAAAATCTCGTCGGGCTCCTTCGTAGAGGCACAGGCGGTGAAAACGCCGGAGCAGGAAAAGAATGAAAAGCGTGCGGCGCTTGAAGCGGAGATGAAAAAAGCCGTCGAGGAACAGAATTTCGAGCAGGCTGCCGTGCTCCGCGACAAAATCAAGGAACTTGACAAATAAAACCTTTGTTGAAAAGCTTAAAATGGAAAGGATTTGAGAAAAATGAATAAATGGTATATTGAAAAGGGCACGGAAGGCGACGTTGTACTCAGCACGCGCATAAGGTTTGCAAGGAACCTCGACGACTATCCCTTTCCGTCAAAGCTTGACAAAAAGGGTAAGTCCGAAATATGCGCGCTTGTACGCGACGCGCTGACAGGCGACGGCGACAGCGGCTTCGGCTACATCGACATGAACACGCTTACCCCGTCGCAGGCCGTTTCTCTCGCCGAGCGTCATCTTATAAGCCCCGAGTTTACAACAGAGCGCGAGGGCAGGGCGCTGTTACTTACGGAGGACGAAAGCGTAAGCATCATGGTCTGCGAGGAGGACCACATACGCCTGCAGGTCATGAAATCCGGGCTGTCGCTTAACGAGGCCTTCGACATAGCTGATAAGATTGACAACGTGCTTGACTCAAAGCTGTGTTACGCGTTCGACGAGCGCATAGGCTACCTTACGCAGTGCCCGACAAATCTCGGAACGGCTATGAGGGCTTCCGTAATGCTACATCTTCCCGCGCTGACGGCGACGGGCAAGATTTCGGGGATAGCGTCAACCGTTTCAAAGCTCGGTCTTACGATTCGCGGCGCATACGGCGAGGGTTCGTCGGCAAGGGGCTGCATTTATCAGATGAGCAACCGCATAACGCTCGGCATAACGGAGCAGGCGGCGCTCGACAATCTAAGCGCCATTACGCTCCAGATAGCGGCGCAGGAAAGGGCGGCGCAGTCGCTTCTGCTCAGGAATCCCGCGGAGGAGGACAAGGTTTTCCGCGCGGCAGGCATACTTAAAAACGCAAGGCTTTTAAGCGGCGACGAATTTATGGAGCTTATATCTCTTGTAAGAATGGGTACCGCGAGGGGCGTTTTCGACTTCCCTCTTGAAAAGATAAACGAGCTTATTGTAAACATGCAGCCGGCTACAATAAACGCGGCGCACGGCAAAAACCTTGAGCCGTCCGAGCGCGACGCGATAAGGGCAAAGGGAGTCAGGGAAGTATTGGAAATCAGATGTTAGACGTTAGACATTAGTTGTTAAATGTTAGAAGTGTAAACGGCAGGCATATGGGAAGCCATTTAGCGTTTTGCGTTTTCGCAGGGAACGCATAAATGCGTTCCGTCATTCATACGTTGTGAATCCTATCATTAGCTGTCCGCCATCGGAAAGATCCTTCGGCGTTACGCGCCTCAGGATGACATAAAATAACAACCTTGTTGTCATTCTGAGCGAAGCGAAGAATCTTTTCAGTGTTTCAAATACAGGTTTGATAAACAACATGTCCCGCGGCGTCTGTCGCGCCGCATATAATTAAGGAAAGGAATGAGCCTTATGATGTATAAATTCACCGGCTTTACGGAAAAGGCGAATATCGCGTTAAACAGCGCCATTGAACGCGCCGAGGAAATGGGGCACACATATATCGGCAGCGAGCATCTGCTCTTGGGGCTTCTCAACGAGCAGGGCGGAATGGCGGCGGCGGCTCTCGGTGCAAAGAAGATAACCGCCGAAAAGGTTGAGGAGATTATAAAAAACAGCATCGGCATAGGCGTTCCCACAATGCTTTCGCCGAACGACTTCACACCGCGCTGCAAGCACATAATAATGAACCTCGCGATATCGCAGGCGCGCGCCTTAGGTCATTCATACGTCGGCACGGAGCATCTGCTCGCCGCCATTCTCAGCGAGGATGACAGCGCGGCTGTCGGCATAATCAAAGAGCTCGGCGCGGCGCCGCAGGAGATTGCAGAGGATATCACAAAGGTACTCGGCAGCAACGGCCGCTCCGTAAAGACGGGAGAGAGCAGGGCAAAGCAAAAGGCGTCCACCCCGACGCTTAACCAATACGGGCGCGACCTGACGGAGCTTGCGGCAAAGGGAATGATAGATCCCGTCATAGGCAGACAGGTCGAGATAGAAAGAGTCATCCAGATTCTGAGCAGGCGCACAAAGAACAATCCCTGCCTGATAGGCGAGCCGGGTGTAGGCAAAACCGCGATAGCGGAGGGGCTTTCCCTGAAAATTTCAACGGGCGAGGTGCCGGAGCTCCTGCGCGACAAGAGGATAGTCGCACTTGACCTTACGGGAATGGTCGCGGGTACAAAATACAGGGGCGATTTTGAGGAGAGAATCAAGTCGGCAATCGACGAGGTCACAAAGGCGGGCGACGTGATTCTTTTCATTGACGAGCTTCATACCTTAGTAGGCGCCGGCTCCGCGGAGGGTGCCGTCGACGCAGCTAACATCTTAAAGCCGTCGCTTGCGAGAGGCGAAATGCAGGTGATAGGAGCAACGACGCTTGAGGAGTACAGAAAGCACATAGAAAAGGATGCCGCACTTGAAAGACGCTTCCAGCCCGTTACGGTAGACGAGCCGTCGGAGGACGAGGCGATAGCGATTCTGATGGGAATCCGCGACAAATACGAGGCGCACCACAAGATTAAAATCACCGACGACGCTATTATAGCGGCCGTTAAGATGTCATCAAGATACATCGGCGACAGGTTTTTGCCCGATAAGGCCATAGACCTTGTCGACGAGGCGGCGTCACGCGTCAGGCTTCGCGCGTTCACCGCTCCGCCCGGCCTCAAGGCGCTCGAGGATAAGATTAAGGAGCTGAACGAAGAAAAGTCCTCCGCTATAAACGCGCAGGATTTCGAGCGCGCCGCGCAGCTCCGCGACGAGGAAAAGGAGCTTTCGGAAAAGCTCAACTCGCTTAAGCAAAGCTGGCAGGAGGAGAGCAAAAACAGCAAGGGCGAGGTCACCCCGCAGGAAATCGCGCAGATAGTATCCTCGTGGACGGGCATACCCGTCGTACAGCTGACGCAGGAGGAAAGCCAGAGGCTGCTGCACATGGAGGAGGAGCTTCATCAGAGGATAGTCGGCCAGGACGAGGCGGTAACCGCCGTGGCGAGAGCCATAAGGAGGGGCAGAGTAGGCTTAAAGGACCCGAAACGTCCGACAGGCTCGTTTATTTTCCTCGGGCCAACGGGCGTCGGCAAGACGGAGCTTTGCAAAACGCTCGCGGCTTCAATGTTCGGCGACGAAAACGCGATGATAAGGCTTGACATGTCGGAATATATGGAAAAGCATACGGTGTCAAGGCTCGTCGGCTCGCCGCCCGGATACGTCGGCTATGACGAGGGCGGGCAGCTTACAGAAAAGGTCCGCAGAAAGCCCTACTCCGTATTGCTGTTCGACGAGATAGAAAAGGCGCATCCCGATGTGTTTAACATGCTGCTGCAGATTCTCGAGGACGGAATCCTGACAGACGCGCAGGGCAGACGCGTCGACTTCAAAAACTGCGTCATTATAATGACCTCAAACCTCGGCGCGAAGCTTATCACACATCAGGGCGGAGGCTCTTTAGGCTTCACGGCAAACGAAGGCGGCACCATGAGCCAGAGTAAAATCCGCGAGTCCGTCATGGGCGAGCTTAAAAAAACACTTCGCCCGGAATTCATCAACAGGGTTGACGACATCATAGTGTTCCGCCAGCTTACAAGGGACGACATCAGGGAGATTGCGACGCGCATGCTTGAAACGCTCAAAAAGCGCGTTTCCGATATGGGAATAGAGGTAAGCTTTACCGACGAAGCCATATCGAAGATATCCGATTCCGGATTTGACCCAATTTACGGCGCAAGACCTCTCCGCCGAGCCATACAGTCTCAGATTGAGGACAAACTTTCGGAGCTTATGCTTGACGGAACAATTGTGTCGGGCAAAAAGTATGTCTGCGGAGTTTCGGACGGAGCCTTTACGTTCAACGAGGCGGAACAATAATCGTATCGGCAATCAGATTTAAAAATACGTTTCTAAACATTCAAAACCGTGCCCTCCGCATCAGGTGCAGGGCACGGTCTTTTTTTGCATTAAAAATATATGTGTTAACAGAACAATAATGTGCAGAACGCTTTCGCAGGGGCGACCCTCGAGGTCGCCCGACGTCCCGCATGCAAAAAATAACGGGCGCACACACAGGTGCGCTCCTACGCGGGTAATCCCATTGCCTTTGCTCTATTAACTTGCTTGCTACGGGCAGGGAACGGCAAAGAGCCTCAAATATCGGCTGTTGCCCTTGCGTTTTGCGAAAGCGGAGCGATATTGCCGGCAAGCAGCTCATAATATCCCTGGGCGCCCACCATGGCGGCGTTGTCGCCGCAAAGCGGGAGCGGCGGCATAAAAAGCTCCCAGCCGTTTATTTCGCAAATCTCCGCCATTGTGCGGCGGAGTACGGAGTTTGCCGACACGCCGCCTGCAAGCGCAATTTTTTTATGTCCTGAAGCGCGCGCCGCCTTTTCCGTATTGGCGGCAAGGCAGTCTGTCACAGCCCTGATGTACGACGCGCCGAGGTTTTTGACGTTTATCTCCTCGTTTTTCTGCTTTGCGTTGTGAATGATGTTTACAACAGCCGTTTTAAGCCCCGAAAAGCTGAAGTCATATTCGCTGCCCTGAACCGACGGGTGCGGCAGCCTGTATGAAAACGGGTCGCCGCCTGCCGACGCCTTGTCAAGATTCAGTCCGCCCGGATACGGCAGGCCCATTGCCCGCGCCGCCTTGTCGAGACACTCGCCGGCGGCGTCGTCGCGCGTGCGTCCTATAACGCGAAAGTCGGTGTAGTCCCTTACCTCCGCTATATGGCTGTGTCCTCCCGAGGCTATCAGGCACAAAAAGGGAGGGCGCAGCTCGGGATAAGCTATATAATTCGCCGCCGTATGCGCGCGAAGGTGATGAACGGGAACAAGCGGAAGGTTTGTAGCGTACGAAAGACCCTTGGCGAAGTTGACGCCGACGAGCAGCGCGCCGATAAGCCCCGGAGCGTATGTTACGGCTATTCCGTCAAGCTGCGGGGATGAAAGCCCCGCCTGCATAAGGGCCTGCGAAACAACGCCCGACACCGCCTCAATGTGGCGTCGGGAGGCTATTTCGGGAACAACTCCGCCGTAAATGACATGTTCCTTCACCTGCGACGCTATGACGGAGGACAGCACATGCCGCCCGTCGCGGACGACTGCCGCCGCGGTTTCGTCGCAGGAGCTTTCGATTGCAAGTAAAATCATAATATTATCCTTTATATAAAACGCGTTTTATGTCCGTAGGGACACGGCGCGCCGTGTCGGCTTATATAAACACTTGCGGAACGCATGAATGCGTTCCCTACTGCCATATAAAACTCGGCTATACTCATTTGTTGCAGGGCGCGTATGGGAATCCGTACCCAATATAACAGGCAAAGTTATTTCAATAGAAGGTCAAAGCCTTATCGTTGGGAACGGTCTTGACCGTTCCGAACTTAAAGTTGATACATGGCCTTTTTTCATAAATTACGGGCGAAAATATCAAGGAAGTGATGAAAAGATTCTTCGCTATGCATAAAAGATTCTTCGCTTCGCTCAGAATGACAGGTTTTCTTCCCTCTTGTCATCCTGAGGCGCAGTGCGCCGAAGGAACTAAAGATTCTTCGCTTCGCTCAGAATGACAGGTTTTCTCCCCTCTTGTCATCCTGAGGCGCAGTGCGCCGAAGGAACTAAAGATTCTTTGCTTCGCTCAGAATGACAGGTTTTCTCCCCTCTTGTCATCCTGAGGCGCAGTGCGCCGAAGGAACTTACGGCAAAAAGTTTTTGACGGCTTACGGAACGGTCAAGACCGTTCCCTACAAATCAAACCTGCAAAATTGTCAAGACCGTTCCCTACATAATATTTGCATCATTTTGCGGTTTATTGATGAATACTGTCCGGCTTATTCAGGGATGCGTCGTTGCCTTAACCGCCTTTTCCGACAAGCTCCCTGACGCTTTTCAGTGTTTCGGAATCGTCAAGGCTTACCTTTTCCGTACAGTCGGTCAGCGAAAGTCCTCCGTTTTCCGTCCTTTCGGCAAGTCCTATTTCGCACAGGGCGTCGACCGACAGCATAACAGAGCAGACCTCTGCTCCCGTATTGCCCGTATCGACGCAAAGCTCGTCTATGCTAAAATATTTCTTATTCTTGAGCCTTCTGTAAATATTGCCCACAAATTCTCTCGGTGGGACGCAGCACGCGTCAACAGGCGACGAGATATCGCCGCGCTTTAAGTCCGAATAGCGCCTTAATCCGTCAAGGAAGCCGTCTGATGACAGAGCGGAATACCGTATTCCCTTAAGGTAAACGCCCGCCTTCATTTCGCCGTTATACTCGTTTGCGCCGAGAGTTACGGCAAGGTCGACAACGCTGCCGACGCGGAAAGGAAAATCCTCGGGCGACATCCCGAAGCGCACGACGTTTATACGCGCGCCGTTTTTTGAAGCGGATATGCGCAGATGCTTTCCGCCCGACAGCGGCGAAACGCCTTCAACAGTCATTTTAAACAGGCCGAACACAGGCTGGGGATTGCCCGCTCCGAACGGCTCGAGCCTGTTTAACGCTTCGATTAAATTAAGCCCTATGCTTTGCGGCTTAAGCTTTACGTCTATGTGCCTTACGGGGAACGGCATTTCGATTTTTCTTGTATATTTCGCGACGGCATCCCTGAACTCGTCGATGCGGGAGCTTTCAAGGCTTAACCCCGCGGCGTTCGTGTGCCCGCCGAATTTAATAAGGCAGCCCGAAAGCGAATTCAGCATATCGAAAAGCGAAAAGCCCTCTATGCTCCTGCCCGAGCCCTTCGCCGTTTCCCCGCTACGTGAGATAATTATACACGGCTTGCCGTATTTTTCGGTCATCCGCGATGCGACTATGCCTATTACGCCCTGGTGCCAGCCTTCGCCGTCGCATATAATGACCTTGTCGTACCTGCGCGAAGGGTATTTTTGCAGTTGCTCCTCGGCAAGCGTAAAAATCTCCTGTTCCTTTCGCTGACGCTCGACGTTCGCGCGCTCGATATCGTCGGCAATAAGCGCGGCTCTGTCCTCGTCGTCGCACATAAGAAGCTCGAACGCCCTTTCTGCCGAGCCCATTCTGCCGCAGGCGTTAAGCCTCGGCGCAATAACAAAGGAAACGGCGTTAGAGCTTAGCTGCTTGTCCGCATAGCCTGCAGCCGCTTTCAACGCCGTTATTCCTACCCGCGGGCAGAAATTCAGCTTTTCCAGGCCGCGGAGGACGATTTTTCTGTTTTCGCCTATGAGCGGAATGATGTCGCCTATTGTGCCTATTGTAACAAGGTCGGCATATTCGTCGAGCATCTCGTCGCTGTCGCCCCCCTCAAGCGCGCACACAAGCTTAAAGGCAACGCCGACGCCCGCCATGTCCTTAAACGCGCTTTTACAGTCGTCCCTGTGGGGGTTTACTACGGCGACGGCGTCGGGAAGCTCGCTTCCCGCACGGTGATGGTCGGTAACTACCGTGTCTATGCCGAGTGACGAAGCGTATTTTACCTCCTCGACGGAGCTTATGCCGTTGTCGACAGTTATTATTAGCCCGGCGCCCATTGAGTGAAGGCGGTCGACGGCGTCAACGGAAAGGCCGTAGCCCTCGTCCCTTGTGGGCAGGCAGTAAAAGTAGTTTGCCTCGCGCATGTCGAGATATGAGCATATAAGCGCCGTTGCCGTAACACCGTCGGCGTCGTAGTCGCCGAAAACGGCAATTCTCTCAAAGCCGTCAATAGCTTCGTTGATGCGGCTGACAGCCTTGTCCATGTCTTTATATGAAAACGGGTCGCAGAGCTGTATTTCATCGCTGAAAAAAATTGCGCGGATTCCCTCATCGGTTCGAATACCGCGCGAAACCGCCAGCAGAGCCGAAAACGGGTCAAGACCGTATTCCTGTGCTATACCCGCCGCGGCTTCTTTGTCGCAGGAGCTTATCTGCCACTTCTTTCTCGACAAATTTATCATTCCTTCCTGCATAAAATTATATCATGTTACCATATGGATATCAAGGGCAACGCCGCAAGATTTTTTTAGCGCCCCCGCACCGCCGGACGCAGAGATTTGTTAACAAATTGTTAACACTATTATTCATATTTCGTATTAAGTGTTTCTTTGTTTTTGGTAAAATTACTGTGTTTAATTTATATGCCGCAGTCGGAAAGCGGCGGATTTTGAAATTTAATTTAGGAGAGAGCGAATTGAAGCATTATCTTGAGGATGCCGGTAAGGTGCTTGAAAGCACGAAAAGCAGCGTCGGCGGGCTGTCCTCCGACGAGGCGGCAAAAAGGCTTGCGGAAAACGGTCCCAACAAGCTTGCCGAGGAAAAGAAGGATTCCCTGATTAAGCGGTTCTTTATGCAGATGGCAGACCCGATGATAATCATTCTTATCGTCGCGGCAGCCATTTCGGGCGTAACCTCATGGCTGAACAGTGAAAGCTTTGCCGATGTTTTCATCATCCTTTTCGTAGTTATAGTAAACGCGGTGCTCGGCGTTTATCAGGAGAGCAAGGCCGAAAAGGCAATCGAGGCGCTTCAGAAGATGGCGGCGGCTACAAGTAAGGTCCTGCGCGACGGAAAATTATGCGTTGTCCGCAGCGAGGAGCTTGTCGTGGGCGACGTAATATTGCTTGAGGCGGGTGACGCGGTCCCTGCCGACGCGAGGCTTATAGAAAGCGCAAGCCTTAAGGTCGAGGAGGCGGCGCTTACGGGCGAAAGCGTGCCCGTTACGAAATTTATTGACATGCTTTATCTCGAGGGGCGCAGCGACGTGCCGCTCGGCGACAGGAAGAACATGATTTACATGGGCAGCACCGTGGTTTACGGGCGCGGCTCGGCAGTTATAACCGCAACGGGCATGGACACCGAAATGGGCAAGATAGCCGACGCTTTGGCAAAGGCGGAGGAGGGCTCCACGCCGCTCCAGATAAAGCTTGCGCAGCTCAGCAAAATCCTCACCGTTCTTGTTCTCGGAATCTGCGTTGTGATTTTCGCCATCGGCGTAATCCGCGACGTTTTAAATTACGGCAGCCTTTCGGGCGAAACGATACTGAACACCTTCATGGTCGCCGTAAGCCTTGCCGTGGCGGCGATACCCGAAGGTCTTGTAGCTGTCGTCACCATAGTTCTTTCGATAGGCGTTACAAACATGAGCCGCAGAAGCGCGATTATCAGAAGGCTGACGGCGGTCGAAACTCTCGGCTGTGCGCAGATAATATGCAGCGACAAAACGGGCACCCTCACGCAGAACAAGATGACGGTAGTCGAGCATTCGGGCAGCGACGAGGCGCTTCTCGCAACGGCTATGGCTCTATGCTCCGACGCTCAGCTTGACGAAAACAACGCGGCTACGGGCGAGCCTACGGAGTGCGCGCTTGTAAACTACGCGTACAAGCTCGGTCTGAACAAAAACAACTTAAAGGAAGAATATCCGCGAATCGGCGAAGCGCCCTTTGACAGCATGCGAAAGATGATGAGCACCGTCCATAATCACGGCGGCAAAATTGTCCAGTTCACCAAGGGCGCTCCCGACGAGGTTCTTAAAAAATGCACCCACTACCTGAAAGACGGCGAGGCTCTTCCCCTTACCGACGAGATTATTTCCGAAATCGCCGCCGCCAACAAGTCGCTTGCAAGCCGCGCGCTCCGCGTGCTTCTTGCCGCGACGCGCACATACGACGCTCCCCCCTCGGACTTCTCTCCCGAAGCGCTTGAAAACGGGCTTTGCTATATCGGCCTTACGGGCATGATAGACCCCGTACGCCCCGAGGTAAAGGACGCCATAGTCGAGTGCCGCAGCGCGGGCATAACGCCTATAATGATAACCGGCGACCATGTCGATACGGCAATGGCAATAGCGCGCGAACTCGGTATACTCACCGACGAAACCATAGCCAAGACAGGCGCCGAGCTGAACGATATGAGCGACGAGGAGTTCAACGACGTTTTCAGAAAGATAAGCGTCTACGCCCGCGTCCAGCCGGAGCATAAGGTTAGGATAGTCAACGCGTGGAGAAACGCCGGCTATGTAACGGCAATGACCGGCGACGGCGTAAACGACGCGCCGAGCATCAAGTCGTCAGACATCGGCGTCGGGATGGGCATTACGGGCACAGACGTCACTAAAAACGTCGCCGATATGGTGCTTGCCGACGACAACTTTGCAACGATAGTCGGAGCCGTCGAGGAGGGCAGGCGCATTTACGACAACATCCGCAAGGCTATTCAGTTCCTGCTCGGTTCAAACATGAGCGAGGTTCTCAGCATATTCATAGCCACGCTCCTCGGCTTTGTTATTCTTGAGCCTGTTCACCTTCTCTGGATAAACCTTGTAACCGACTGCTTTCCCGCTCTCGCTCTCGGCATGGAGAGCGCCGAGCGCGACATAATGATGCGTCAGCCCAGAAGCACGAAGGACGGCATTTTCGCGGGCGGCATGGGTATCGACGTGGCATATCAGGGCTTTGCCGTTTCGTTTTTGACTTTGGCGGCTTACTTTATCGGCCACTTTATCGAGTCCGGAGTCTGGGAGATTGCGAACAGCCACGACGGCGTAACTATGGCGTTCCTTACGATGAGCATGGCGGAGATATTCCACAGCTTCAACATGCGCTCGCAGCGCGGCAGCCTCATAGGGCTTAAAACAAAGAACAAGGCTCTAATCTGGGCGTGCATAGCAAGCCTTGTTGCCACGACTCTCGTAATAGAGTTCGCGCCGCTTGCGAATGCCTTCGGCTTCACTCCCATAAGCCTTAAGGAATATGCCATCTCCCTCGCGCTGGCGTTTACCATTATTCCGTTAGTCGAGATAATCAAGCTTCTTCAAAGGCGTTTCGGCAAAATCAGAAAAGCCTGAACCGGCAGATAATGCCTGAAAACCTGCAAAACGCATTTATGCTTTTCTTCAGGTGTTATTCTCCACGGCTTCAGAAAACAACGTAATTCGGTTTAAAACGGTAACAGGGGCGTCTCAAAAAAATGAGAAAGCCCCTGTTGTTTTTTTATACGGACGGGCAAAGAGTCCGGACATGGCATATAATGTTACCGGTACAGATTTTTTGTTTTGCCCAAAACAGACTGCTAATAAACCGGCAGGATTTATGGCAAAAGCACATAATATTGTGTGAATTATTTGTAAATTACCCCGCTAAATAAAATTTATCGTTTACAAACGAGGTGAAAATGATGTATAATAACTTATGTATAAACTTGAGTAGTATGTCTTGGGGAGGGTGCTGCGGTGGAGGCTTATCTTGACAACAGCTCAACCACCCAGGTCTGCACCGAGGCGGCGTCCGCAATTTCCGACGCTCTGCTCAGGAACTGGGGCAACCCTTCCTCTCTTCACAGAAAGGGCAACGAGGCAAAGGCAATACTCGACAGCGCCCGTTCGGCAATCGCACGGAAGCTTTCCTGCGACCCCGAGGAGATATTCTTTACGTCCGGCGGCACGGAGAGCAACAATATTTCGATTCTCGGCACTGCCGATGCTATGAAGCGTTACGGCAACAGGATTGTAATCACCTCCATTGAGCATTCAAGCGTCGAGGAATCGGCGGCATTTCTTGAAAAGCACGGCTATGAGGTTGTAAGGCTCAAGTCAGATAAAGAGGGGCGAATCTCCGAGCAGGAGCTTTTCAATGCCGTCAACTCAAAAACGGTGCTTGTAAGCATCATGGCGGTCAACAACGAGGTCGGAACCATCCAGCCCGTCGAGGCCGCGAAAAAGGCAGTCAGACTTTCGCGTTCAAACGCCATAGTTCACTGCGACGCCGTTCAGGCGTTCGGCAAGCTCGATATAAAGCCGGCATCAATGGGCGTCGACCTTATGAGCATAAGCTCCCATAAAATCCACGGTCCCAAGGGCGTAGGCGCGCTGTATGTGCGCGGAGGCTTCAACAACGAGCATGCGGCGGTAAAAATTCTTCCGCGTACCTTCGGAGGACTTCAGGAGTACACGCTTCGCCCCGGCACAGAGCCTGTTCCCGCAATAGCCGGCTTCGGAGCTGCCGTCGCCGAGCTGCCCGACACAAGGGAGGAGCTTTCGCGTATATATTCGCTTCGCCGTTATCTGCTTCAAAAGCTTAGCGCAATCGACGGTATTCTGCTCAACTCCCCCGAAGACGCGCTGCCGTATGTGGTCAACATCTCCGTAATGGGAATTAACTCCGAGCCGATGATGAACCACCTTTCGTCAAGGGGCGTTTACGTTTCGTCCGGCTCCGCCTGTTCAAGGGGGAAAAAGAGCCGCGTCCTGAAAAACATGGGCTTAAGCGACGAGCGTATATCCTGTGCACTGCGCATAAGCTTTTCGCGCTTTACTCGCACCGGCGATATCGATATGCTCGTCGCGGGCATACGCGACGGAAAAAACAGCATACGCACAAAATAAAAAAGAAAAACTTAAATGTTGCAAATGAACGAAGTTATATTGTTAAAAAACGGCGAAATAGTCTTAAAGGGGCTAAACCGCCGTACATTCGAGGATATGCTTGTCAAAACAATGCGCCGCCGCCTCTCGCCTACGGGGGGCTGGCGGTTCACGACGGCGCAGTCTACGATAGTCGCCGAACCGCTCGACGACGGTATCGACCTTGACGAAGCCGTTTCGATATGCAAAAAGATTTTCGGCTTTGCCGGGCTTTCAAGAGCGCTTTCCCTACCCAAGGATTTTGACGCCATACTGTCGGAAACGGGGCGATATCTTTCGGACGAGCTGTCATACGCGCGAACCTTCAAGGTCGCCGCTAAGAGGGCGGACAAAAGCTTTCCCCTCGCCTCGCCCGAAATATGCACAAGGCTCGGCGAGCGTCTGCTCTGTGATTTTCCGCACCTCACTGTCGACGTGCACAACCCCGACGTCACCGTAAACGTCGAAATTAGAGACAACTCAGCTTTTGTTCACGGCACGCAGATTAAGGGAGCGGGCGGCATGCCTACGGGCTCCTCCGGCAAGGCGGCGGTACTTATATCGGGCGGAATCGACAGCCCCGTCGCGGCGTGGATGATGGCAAAAAGAGGTCTTCAGCTTACGGCTGTACATTTCGCCTCCCCGCCCTACACAAGCGAACGTGCAGAGATGAAGGTTCACAGCCTGCTTGAAAAGATATCGCAATACAGCGGCCCGATAAGGCTTTTCGTAGTGCCGTTCACCGAAATACAGGAGCAGATAAAGGACAACTGCCGCGAGGAGCTTTTCACAATAATAATGCGCCGTTTCATGATGAAAATATCCGGGTCAATAGCTGAAAAAAGCGATTGCGGCGCGCTTATCACAGGCGAGAGCGTCGGTCAGGTTGCAAGCCAGACGCTTTATGCTTTAAGCTGCACCGACGCCGCCGTTTCAATGCCCGTTTTCAGGCCGCTCATAGGCATGGACAAGGACGAGGTCGTCGCCGTTGCCCGGCGTATCGGCACGTTCGACATTTCCGTTCTTCCCTATGAGGACTGCTGCACCGTTTTTACCCCGAGGCATCCGCGCACAAGGCCGAAGCTGAAATACGTCGAGGCGGCCGAAAGCGCGCTTCAGTCGGACAAGCTTATTAATGACGCCGTGGCGGGAGCAAGGGAATACCTGATTGACGGTAAAGGGAAGTAAACGTAAATGGTTACATGCGAGCTGCTTTCAGTCGGAACCGAGCTTCTGCTCGGCGACATACTTAATACAAACGTCCAGTACCTCTCCCGCGAAATGGCGGCGCTCGGTATCACCGTGCTTCATCAAAGCACGGTGGGCGATAACGCCGAAAGACTGTCGGCGGAAATCAGGTCCTCGCTTTCGCGCAGCGATATGGTTATAGCAACGGGCGGTCTCGGCCCCACCTCCGACGACATCACGAAGGAGGTAGCCTGCGAGGTTCTCGGCTTCCGGCTCGTCCGCGACGAGGGTATTCTTGCCGAAATCGAAGCATATTTCAGGCGCCGCGGTCATGTAATGCCCGCCGCGAACGCGAAGCAGGCAGACGTTCCCGAAGGCGGCACCGTTTTTAAAAACTCCTGCGGCACCGCTCCCGGCGCGGCCCTCGAAAAAGACGGAAAGTGCGTCATAATCCTGCCCGGTCCCCCCCGCGAGATGACGGCGATGTTCGAGCAGAGCGTTAAGCCGTTTCTTATATCAAAATACTCCGGCGGCGTGATAGTTTCACACACAATACGCACGTACGGCATAGGCGAAAGCGCGATGGCTTTAAAAGTTTCCGATTATCTTGAAAACGGCAATCCCACAGTGGCGCCCTACGCGAAGGACGGTGAGGCACTTCTGAGGGTAACGGCAAGGGCGGAAAACGCCGAAAAAGCAGAGGCTCTCATGTCGCCCGTTATCGACGACATTAAAACAAGGCTATCGGAATATGTTTACGCCGTTGATTCCTGCAGCCTGCAGGAAACAGTTGTGGGGCTTCTGCGCGAAAAAGGGCTTAAATTAGCTTTGGCGGAGTCCTGCACGGCGGGATACATCGCAAAGCGGATAACCGAGATACCCGGCTCATCCCGCGTGTTTGACTGCGGCGCCGTCACATATTCAAACGAAATGAAAACAAAGCTGTTAAACGTAAGCCCCGAAACGATAAAAAATTTCGGCGCGGTCAGCGAGCAGACGGCCGTCGAAATGGCGCGCGGGATAAAAGAGTTAAGCGGCGCCGATATCGGGCTTTCCGTAACCGGAATTGCCGGACCGGGAGGAGAAGGCGAAAAGCCGGACGGGCTTTCATATATCGGCGTCTGCGGAAACGGCGGGCTTTTTGCCGAAAGGTTTGAGACAGGGCGCGGAAACAACCGCGAGTACAACAGATACTGCACGGCTTCAAAGGCGCTCGATGTTTTGAGGCGGTTTATAATAAGAAATTATTGACGACACACAGAAAGGAAAGTCTACAATGGCTGCTGTTCCCGAAAATACCCGTGTCATAAAAAATGCTGCGGGAAAGAAGAAAAAAAGGAAGAAAAAATCTCCCGTTCCTTTTATGGCTTTGTCCGCGGTGTTTTTTGCTTTGTTCATTGTCTTTTCCGTGCTTTCCGCAAGAAATCTGCTTAACAAGTCCGACAACACCGGTCCCGTCTTAGACGTAACGGAAATCGACCAGCCGTCCCCTTTGAACCCCCCCGACATTCTCGGCGAATTAAGCGTCAATACGGGCGAGGTTACATATCTTAAGGACATGCGTCCCGAGTTCAGGCCGCTTTACGCCTTTAACAGCGACACCATAGGCTGGCTCACGATTCCCGGAACGTCGATAGACACCGTAGTCGTTCAGAACGAGGATGACGACGGTAAAAAAGCCGATTATTACTATCTGAAAAACGATTTTTACGGCAATTATACGCGCTACGGAAACCTTTTTCTTGATTACAGGTGCAAAAAATACAACCTTTCGAAAAATACGATAATCTACGGCCACACAACAAGCAGCAAGGAACAGGTCTTCTATGACCTTGTAAAATACGAGGACATGGAATTTTTCAAGAAGCACCCGATTATCGAGTACAGCACGCTTTACAACAAATACAGGTGGAAGGTTTTCGCCGTGTTTGTTACGAGTATAAACGCCTCCGACGATAACGGCTACGTTTTCAATTACATTTATCCCGACATGAGCGACTCAAGCTTTGAGGGATACTTAAAGCAGGTAGACGAGCGCGTATTATATAAAACGGGCATAGACGTCAAGCCCGACGACAAAATTCTGACGCTTTCGACCTGCTCTTACAACTTTGATGTGGGCAGCACGGAAATCACGTCAAGGCTTGTAGTCGTTGCAAGGCTTATGCGCAACGGCGAGAGCGGAGAAATTGACGAGTCGCTTGTCAAGGACAACCCCGATTACCGCCGTCCGTACAGATGGTACGAGCTTAAAGGAAAAACAAACCCGTATAAAAACAGCGCAAAGTGGACGCCGTCCGCAAAATAACACCGGGAGGAAATAACGTTGGCTACTTACAAGAAGAAGGACAACAACGAAAAAAATAAGACTGCGCCTGCGAATGAGGATGATTTTTTCAGCGTTTCAAGCTTCGCCGAGTTTCTTAAATCGGCCGACAGCAAAACGCCGGGCAGCGTCGACCTCAAGTCCGACAACGAAAAGGTTATAGAGCCGCTCGACGAAGACGCAAAGACCGCCGAAACGGATACGGCGTCCGGCACCGCGCCCGAAGCCGAAAAAGATCCGGAAGTCCCCGCAAAGGACGACGAATCGCAAAGCGTCAAAACACAGACACCGCAGGTTTCAGGCGACGAGTTTTTAAGTCAGCTTTACAAAGAGGCGCAGAGCGACATTTCAAGCGAGCTTGACGCCATTAAAAACGAGTGCCGTCTGTATGTTCCCGAAACAGTCGACGATTCCGGCGAAAGCCCTAAGGACGGCGCGTCTCAAAAAAGCGGTCCCGCGCGGACCGAGCCGGAAAAGCGCGTTGAGTTTAACGGCGACGGCGTACAAAAAGCGAAGGCGGCAAGCTTTTCCGAAGCAGTCAAGGCGGCAATGGATGCCGAGGGCGGCTACGGCGGCTTCAACGTTTCGCTCGACGCTCTCGACGAAAAGCCCGACTTTACGCAAAGCGTCACGCCCGACAATATAGCGGCGCAGGCGAAGAAGCCCGCCGCGAAAAAGGCAGCGGCTGCAAGTCCTTCCAAGCCCGCCGCCGATAACAATAGAAAGAAAAAGAAGAAAAAAGGCTTTTTCGCGGGTCTTCTTCCCGACAGGCAGGACGGTCCCCTTGAAATATTCCGCAAGTGCATGTTCCTTGTTTCCGTCGTCACAATGGTTATCTGCATAGGCATACTCGGCAACACGTATCTTCTTCAGCCCTATATAGCCGAGGCAAAGGCAGGCGAGCTTTCAGACCTGCGAAACGAAGCGGCAACCTCCTGGGACGAAGTGTCGAAAAAGTATTCGGGGGTAAAATTCCCCTCCGACATGCGCGTTAATCTTGCCGATTTTTACGCTATAAACAACAGCTTTTACGGGTACCTTGAGATTGACGGAACAAACATTTCAATGCCCGTCGTCAAGGGTACAAACAACGAATACTATTTAAAGAGAAACTTCTATAAGGAGTGGACAAAATACGGCTGCCCGTTCGTCGATTACAGGAACAGCTTGGGCGGGCTTGACAGAAACACCATCATATACGGTCACAACATGGAGTACGACGACCTGATTTTCGGCGAGCTTGAGAAGTACAGAACAATCGACGGCTTTAAGGCGGCTCCTTTAATAAAGCTTGAAACTCTTTATGACGAGTACGTCTTCAAAATTTACGCCGTATATATTTCAAGCGGCAAGGTTGATTCGACGGGCTGGATATTCAACTACATATTCACAGAGCTGATATCCGACGCCGAATTCGGCGAATACATCGGGCAGGTCGACCAGCGCAAGCTTTACAGCACCGGCGTAGACATCAAAAATACCGACAAGATAGTAACACTGTCAACCTGCGCCTATGATTTCCCCGACGCTAAGCTTGTCGTAATAGGCAGGCTTGTACGCGACGGCGAAAGCACGAATGTCGACACCTCAAAGGCATTCAAAAACCCCAATCCGCGTTATCCGGATGAGTATTACAGGAAAAGGGGGATTAAAAACCCCTTTGCCGGCGCGATAAAGTGGATGCCCAACGCTTAACACCGCAGAGAGGCGAAAAAATTGTGCGGGTGAACGGGAGGTTACATATCAGTGAAAATCGAATTGCTGTCGATAACAAAGGCAGAGCACGGCGCGGTTAAATCCGTCCAGCAGATGATATGCTCGCGGATATCCGAGTCCGTAGGCTGCGACGTCGGCGGTCTTAAGATATTCGAGTCGCCGAAGGCGTTTTTCGGTGAGATGGCGGAAGCCTTTACGCGCAGCGACGTCATTATCGCCGCCGCGGGGACGGACGTCTTTCTTGAGCAGAAATGGACGCTTCTAAAAGCGCTGGGGCTTACCGGCGAGCTGAACGAGGCTGTCATTTCCGAAATAACGTCGTCGGGCAGGCAGCTTTCGGAGCCGGAGCGAAAGGCGCAGGCTCTTATGCCGAAAAACTCCGCCGTTTTCCTCACGGCGGACGGGCTGTATTCCGGCTTTGCCTCCGTCGGAGGAAATCAGACGCTGATTTTTATGCCGCTTGACGAAGCTCTTGCCGACGATATGCTCGACAGCGGAATAATTCCCCGTCTTTTAAATACCGCGGCGGAAAATCCGCGCGAGAAAAAGAAAAAAGACAGTTTTAAGTCCGCCTGCGACCTGCTTTCAAAAAAGGAGCTTACAGTATCCGTCGTCTCCACCCAGACGAGCATTTTCGCGCGCCGGCGCATAGCTGAGGACGAGCGGCTTACGCAAATATACAAATTCGTCGAATGCGACGATGCCAAAAACAGCAGCGAAACGCTGAAGGACTACGTCGCCCGGCTCGCGGACAAGGCGCGCGCCGACGGCGGAACGAGCATAGGCGCAATTATCTCAAACGTCTATTCCTCAAACGGCTCCGCCGGAAAGCTTTTTGTCTACGCGGCGGTTTCCGACAGGGAACACGCACATGTGAAAAAGGTGATGAGCAAAGAGGGCGAAACGGCAAACGAGCTTGTCGAGGCGGCTACGGCCGTGCTGTTCTCAATGCTTAAGGAATTTGTAAAAACCGACGGAGAGCCGCCGGCAGACGCTCAGATTACCGATATACCCGGCATTGAGGACGCCGAGGACGAGCAGGCGCCGCCCCAGAAAAAAAGCACGGCCATAAAGGTGCTGGTAGGCGTTGCCATAGCTCTTATTATGTGCCTGCTTATCGGTTTCTTCTTTAAGGATGTGCGCGCGCTGTTCTTTGACGACAGCAAGTCGGTAATTGAAACAGTTTCCGAATCGGTATTCGCCGACGAGTCTGAATCAGGGCTTATATCCGGCTTAAACGAGTCGTCGGGAGATTTGTCCGAAACAGAAACCGAGGCTATAACACCAGAAGTCACCGTTATTGCAGTTGCCGAGGAAACAGCTTCGACGGCGGCGGAAACGACGAAAAAGACAGAAACGACAACCGAGCTGACAACAACCACAACAACCACCACAACAACTACCACAACAAAAAAAGCAACGACAACCGAGGCTGAAACCGAAAAAGAAACAGAAACTACAACTAAGAAGGCGGCTGCGACAACAACAAAGGCGACGACAACCACCTCAAAGGCAGCCGAATCCGAAACGGATAACGGCGAAAGCAAGGGCTTTTTCACCTTCACCGCCTACGGCTACGGTCACGGCGTCGGAATGAGCCAGACAGGCGCGTTGACTTACGGCGATTCCTCCGGCAGCTATAACTGGAGCTACGATAAGATTCTATACCATTACTATCCCGGCACAACATTAAGAACGGACCCGCTGTTGCCGTTTTTCATCAACTTCAACGGTTCATATATACCGACAAGAACCTTCCTTGCAAGGGCGACGAACGCCGAAATCGGCGGCAGCTGCAAGGAAGCCACCGTCGAGGGCTGCAAGGCGCAGATTGTGGCAATATACACCTATCTGAAATATCATATTGATAACGGCGACAGCAGTTTCTCCACGGGCGACATTGCCTACAAAACCTCCGAACCATCTTCGTTGATTTACGACGCGGTCGACGATGTGTACGGTCAGTACCTCGACTACAACGGCAACGCCGCTTTCACCCCGTTCTCGTCAAGCTGCGCGGGCAAAAGCTCCTCTGCAACGGGCACATGGGGCGGAAAGTCATACCCCTACCTTGCGGGCGGCGTTTCAAGCCCCGAGGAGGTTTGCATCAAGTCGATAACCGTCACAAGCGACAAGCTGAAGGAATACGTCAGTGACTATAACAGCAGCCTTACCGACAGCAGCTTAAGGATTAATCTTTCCGGCGACCCCTCAACGTGGTTAAAGATAATAAGCCACGACGGCGCCTACAACGGCAGCGTAGGATACATCACGAAAATCCGTGTGGGCGACAAGGAAATCAGGGGCAACACCTTCCGCAGGATGATAGGCTACTCCACGCTTCGCTCGCACTGCTTTACAATGACTTACAACGCGTCTTAATGTGTAAAACCGATTGTAAACGTCGGGTTTTTGGGGAGATATATCAGTATGGAACGCATTCATGCGTTCCGTGACATTAAAGCTCATATATGGCAAAAATGTTAATGTCACTTCAAGATCCTTCGGCGTGCTGCGCCTCAGGATGACAGTGTGTTGTCTTTCTGAGCTTTGCTCAGAATCTTAAATGAAAGATCCTTCGGCGCGCTGCGCCTCAGGATGACAGTGTGTTGTCTTTCTGAGCTTTGCTCAGAATCTTTTTGGGTATACAGATAGTTAATAGCTGACAAGGAGCCTTGAACATGGGCAAAAGCTTCGACCTGCTTCGCAGGGAATTCAGCGCCTTTTATTATGACGGCTTTCACATCGAACCCGGTGAGGAGCATATCCTCATCAGGTTCGACTTTTCCGTCGACGGCAGGTTTTGTTTTCACCCCGAAACAAAAATTATCACCGGCAATCTGAAGCTTTTAAACCCCGTTTGCGGCGAAACGGCGCGAAGGCTTGTTTTTTCGCTCGGGCTTGCGGAGGCAGTGAGCTACTGGAAGGCTGTTTGCCCGAAGCGTTTTGTTGTGCGCTGCGGCTATCTCGACGCCGGGCAGGCGCGTTGGTGGAAAAAGCTCTGGTACAACGGTCTCGGCGAGTTTTTTTATAAAAATAATATCGATACTGATATCGACAGCTTTGTAAGTATCGAAAACGCAAATAATAAGCCGGAAGCGGATTTTGATGAGCCTTACAACAAAAGCGGCATCAACATCGTTCCCGTCGGCGGCGGCAAAGACTCAGCCGTGACTCTCAGCCTTTTGAAGGATATCGCCGACACCGTTATGTGCTTTACGGTAAACGACCAGCCTGCAAGAACGGAAACGGCGGCTGCCGCGGGCTTTAACGCTGACAGGATAATAAGAACCTACAGAACAATTGACAGGGAGCTTTTAAGGCTGAACGCCGAGGGTTATCTTAACGGTCACACGCCGTTTTCCTCCGTCGTCGCGTTTCTGTCCCTGTACTGCGCATATTTAACGGGCGCCGGGAGCATAATCCTTTCAAACGAATCGAGCGCTAATGAGCCGAGCGTAGCCGGAACACTTGTAAACCACCAGTATTCAAAGTCATACGAATTCGAGCGCGATTTCATGCAATACACCGAAAAATATCTGCGTGTCCCCGTCAGCTATTTCAGCCTGCTCCGCCCCTTCTGCGAGCTTCAGATTGCAAAAATGTTTTCGTCGCTTCCGCAGTTCCACAAGGTTTTTCGAAGCTGCAACGCCGGCAGCAAAAACAACGAGTGGTGCCTAAGCTGCGCAAAATGCCTTTTTGTATATATAATCCTCTCCCCGTTCCTTCCCACCGAACGGCTTTTTGAGATTTTCGGCTGTAACATGCTTGATAAGTGCGAGCTCCGGAGCGATTTCGACGGGCTTACGGGCTTTTCGGACGTCAAGCCGTTTGAGTGCATAGGCACGGTGGACGAGGTGAATTTCGCCCTATGCATGACCGCCGAAAAATACAAAAGGGAGCAAAAGCCCCTGCCCTGCCTGCTGCGGTATTTTGTCGAAAGGCAGGGTGAGCTTAAAATGCCCGCCGTCAATCCATTGCTCGGCTTCGACAACGAAAACGGCATACCCGAACGCTTCGGAATATATGCAAAGGAGATGATAGACTATGTCAAATCCGCTGATTGAATACATCAGAAACAAGAGGATACTTATTCTCGGCTTCGGGAGGGAAGGCCGCTCAAGCTACCGCTATATAAGGAAATATCTGCCCGACACAATACTGACTATCGCCGACAGGCGCGACGTATATGTCGGCGACCGGAACGTCCGTCTTGTCACAGGCGACGATTATCTTTCCTGCATAGGCGACTGCGACATCGTTTTTAAATCACCGGGCATTTCGTTTTTCGGCGTTTCCGTACCTAAGGGCGTTGAAATAACATGCCAGACCGACCTTTTCATGCGCTTCGCCCCCTGCATGAAGATAGGCGTAACGGGAACAAAGGGCAAAACCACCACCTCCACACTGATTTATGAAATTCTTCGCGCCGCAGGTGTCGCTACCTGCCTTATCGGCAATATCGGTGTCCCCGTTCTCGACAAATTCGACTCCTCCGAGGGCAGCGTTGCCGTTATCGAAATGTCTTCTCACCAGCTTGAGTTCACCACCGTTTCCCCGCACGTTGCCGTTTTTACAAACCTTTTTGAGGAGCATCTCGACCACTACGACGGAATAAAAGGCTACGCGTCCGCAAAGCTTAATATAATGAGGAACCAGAAAGCCGACGATTATTTTATCTTCAACGCCGACCAGGACTTCAGCGCGTTTTTTTCGCAGGATGAAGTGAAATCGGTTAAGGTTCCCGTCAGCGCGTCCGAAGGCAAAAAATCGGAGTTCCTTCGCTCGCTCACAACACTCAATCCGCGTCTGACGGGTATCCACAACCATCAGGACATATTTTTTGCCGCCGCCGCGGCGCGCTGCCTCGGAATAGGCGACGACGCCGTAACGGCGGGCATCAGGGGCTTCGGCGGAATCGAGCACCGCATGGAGCCTGTCGGGACATATAAGGGCATAAAGTTCATCAACGACTGCATTGCGACGATACCGCGCGCCGTCATGTGCGCCGTTGAGGCAGTCGGCGACGTCGACACGCTTATACTCGGCGGCATGGACAGGGGGCTTGATTTCGGCGATTTCTGCCACGCCCTCCTGGAATCTTCCGTCAGGAATATCATAGGTCTTCCCGAAACGGGCCATATGATATGCTCGCGTCTTGCCGAGTCCGGCTCCGGCAAAAGGCTTTTCAGGGCCGCCGGAATGGAGGACGCCGTCGAAAAGGCCTTTCGGGTAACAGAAAAGGGGAAAAGCTGTCTGCTTTCGCCCGCCGCCGCAAGCTACAACTATTACAGGGATTTTGAGGAAAAGGGCGGTCATTTTAAAAAGCTTGTCCGCCTGTACGGCGAAAGCGACGGATAATAACAATAATTTTAAGGCAGCACCGCACAAAGATAATTGTGCGGTGCTGCCCTTATTTCAGGGATACGGCGCGCCGTGTCCGAAGCTTCATAAACAAAAGCGGAATGGTCAGGACCGTTCCCTACGAATGTTTGTTTTCATCATTTTGAAAAACAACAAGCAGAGATATGTCTTGACCGTTCCGCAATTTATATGCAACTTATAACAGAACAAAACAACATATTCAAATAAAATGACGGTTATCGTTAATTTCCGGAACGCATAAATGCGTTCCCTGCTACTCCGTAACACCTAACCTTTTTAACCGCTGACAGCATCCGCGAGTGCCGATATATCAAGCCCCTTTATATCCTTTGCAAAGCCGTAAAGCCTTTTGAGCATTTTTTCCGTTCCGCCCTTTGTGTTGCTTTCGGTGTTTACTACTATCACGGGGTCGTGGACGCTCAGGCGGACCAGTATCCAGCCGTCGCCGTTTTCGGCGTCGGTCGAGAATCTTATTCCCTCGTGGTTGTCGGGCGCCTTTTTGCAGCCACCGCCGTTTCCCGCGTAAGACGTCCAGCCGTCGATAAAGCTTTCGCCCGCTGCCCTGAAATCTTCCGAGAGAATTTTAATTCTGACTTCTTGCTCCTCGGCCGGTTCTTCGAGCGTGCTTAAAATGTCGCCGAGCGTTTTGCCCTCTTTTTTCAGCCTTGCCATGAGAATGATTATCTTCGTGATAAGATAAGCCCCGTCGTCGAGAAAATAATTCTCCGCGAAGGAAGCGTGCCCGGAGGTTTCTATGGCAAGCGGACAGGCGGTGCCGCTTTTTGTAAGCTCAATCTGCTTGTTGATGATGTTTTTGTATCCCCGCTTGAAGCGCAGATGCCTGCCGCCCAGCGAGGCAATATATTTTGCAAGACCGTCGGATGTTACGGAATCGGTAACAATAACGGCGCCCGGATTGTTTTCGAGCGCTATGTATGACGCGACAGCCACAAGCCTGTTTCTGTTTATTTCCGTGCCGTCACTGCCCACGCAGCCGGCGCGGTCCACGTCCGTGTCGAATATAACGCCGAAGTCGGAGCCGCTTTTGACTGTCGCCTCCGCCGCGAAGCGCATCGCCGTTTCGTTTTCGGGGTTCGGGACATGGTTAGGAAACGTGCCGTCGGGTATAAGAAAGACGCTGCCGGAAACGTCGGCGCCGAGCGGCTCAAGCACGTCGCTTGCGAAAAAGCCGCCCGCTCCGTTTCCAGCGTCGACCGCTATCTTGAATCCCGAAAGAGGCCTGCGGTAGTCGGCGGCGTTAACTCCGGCACATATCAGGTAGCGAAGACGCTCCGCGTACCTTGCCATATAGTTTACATGCTCGACACTGCCGCCGCCGTCGGACGGAAAACCGCCCTTTTCGGCAGAGTAAAGGATTCCGGCTATTTCCGCCCCTTCAAGCCCGCCCGAGGGCGTAAAAAACTTCAGCCCGTTTTTGTCCATGGGATGGTGGCTGGCGGTTATCTGAACGGCTCCGTCGCATTTTAAGTCTATCGTTGTCATGAACATGGCGGGAGTGGACGACAGTCCGCAGTCGAGCACGCGGACGCCGCACTCCGTCAATGATGCAATTACGGCGTTTTTAATCCGCTCCGAAGAAATCCGCGGGTCGTGCCCCACGGACACGGTAAGCGTACAGCGTGGCTTGCCCGCTTTTTCGGACAGCCACACTGCAAACGCCGAGGCTATTCTGCCAACGGCAAAGTCGCTGAGGTAGGGAGGGGCGTTTTCATATCCGACACCGAGTCCCCTTATGTCGCTGCCGCTCCTTAAGCCATTCCAGTTTGTGCTCATCTTGTTATTGCTCCTTATGAATGCATGCCGACTGATTATACGACGGGAGTTAAAAACATCGGAACGACTACGATTCCTATAAGCACGGCAAGGAGGACTATGTTCCAGATATCGGGCGTTACGACAACCTTGCAGGTGACGGTATAGCCGCCGTCTATGGTAGTTGCCTTAACCGTCGCCGTTCCCCCGTAGGACGGAATTCTGAGAAACGAATAAGAACCGCTAAAGGGTACAAATCTGTTTGCCGTGACCTTGCCGTCGGAATCAACCGATATAATGTTGCTGCTTGTTTCCCATTTTACCGATTTGTCTGTCGCGTTTTCGGGCGTTACCACCGGGTTAAGCTGAACGGACTGTCCCGTTTTAACCTTAACGGAGGATTCCATCGTGATGCCCGTAACGGGCGTGCCGAGAGCGTTGACAGAAAATGAGCCGAAGGACATAACGGAGAACAGCAGCATCGCGGCGAGAAACGCGGAAATCGTCTTTTTCATATTTTTTACCGTCCTTTATAGTTCAAATTAGAAGCGGTTTATATAACCACACATGCATTATAGCAATTCCACCCGTATGTTTCAAGCGTTTTTGCTTTATATTTAATTATTTGCGAAATAAAAGCAAAAAAAATCCTTGACAAAAGCTCAGGGTTATGATAAATTATGTTTACCTCTGAATGAGGGCTATTTTTTTGTGCCCGTTTTTTTGGTTTCAGAGGGAGGTAAATAATCCAAATGGAGGTGCCGTTATGAGAGTTAAAATCACTCTTTCCTGCACGGAGTGCAAGCAGCGTAACTACAATACGATGAAAGAAAAGAAAAATACGCCGGACAGGCTGGAGAGAAACAAGTATTGCAGATTCTGCAAGAAGCACACTCTCCACCGTGAAACGAAGTAAGCGGGGAGGAAAAGAAATGGCAAAAAAAGAAAAGTCTGAAGCCGCTGAAAAAATCGTCAAGGCAGAAAAGACGAGGGCAAAAAAGCCGAAGTCAGACAAGCCGAATATCTTTGTCAGAATGGGTAAAGCCATCGCTCGGTACTGGAAGGATTTCCGCGGCGAGCTTAAAAAAATCGTTTGGCCCGACTTGAAGATGATTTTAAAGAGCTCCGGCATCGTCATAGCATCAATTGCAATTTTTCTCTTTTTTGTATGGCTCATAGACCTCGGTCTTTCAAAGTCCATAGAGCTTCTCAGCGATGCAGCGAGAGGCGCGGACACAGAGATAAGCGAGGCTGTCGACGAAACCACAACAACCGCAACGACTTTAAACAATATTATCGAGGACACAACGGCAGACGGCGAGGAAGAAACCGAAGAAGACGAATCGGCAACCGAGGCTGTCGCCACTACCGCCGCGGCAACCGGGGCTGCCGATTAAAAGCTTGGAGGTAAAGCGATGTCTGTTGACTCCAGGTGGTATGTAATCCACACATATTCCGGCTACGAAAACAAAGTGGCCGCAAATATCGAAAAAATTGTCGAAAACCGCCGTATGGGCGACCAGATTTTAGAGGTCAGAATCCCTACGGAAAAGGTAACGGAAATTGTGGGCGACAAAAAGCGCGAGGTTGAGCGCAAGCTTTTCCCCGGCTACGTCCTCGTTAAGGTTGCCGTTACGTTCGACGAAAAAGACAACCCCTCAATGAGCGACGACGCGTGGTTCGTTATCCGGAACACAAGAGGCGTCACCGGCTTTGTCGGTCCCGACAGCAAGGCTATTCCGCTCTCCGACGAGGAGGTTTTAAAGCTCGGCGTTGAAAAGCGCAGCGTCGAGGTCAACTACAAAGTCGGCGACATGGTTAATATCATCGACGAGATATTCGACGGGTTCACGGGAAAGGTCGAGGAAATCGATGTAGACAAAAACCTTGTTCGTGTAACCGTGTCTGCCCTGTTCGGCAAAGAGACAATGGTCGAGCTTGAGCTTGACCAGGTCGAGCCTATATCGGACTGACGGTGCGCCGACAAAAACTAACATTAAAGTGAGTAACATTGGAGGTATAAACAATGGCACAAAAGGTTGTAGGCCTTATAAAGCTTCAGATTCCCGCCGGCAAAGCCACTCCCGCTCCGCCCGTAGGCCCGGCGCTCGGTCAGCACGGCGTAAATATCATGGGCTTCACAAAGGAGTTCAATGAAAGAACAAAGAACGACATCGGGTTAATCATACCCGTAGTCATCACCGTATATGCGGACCGCACATTCTCGTTTATAACAAAAACTCCGCCCGCGGCCGTCCTCATCAAGAAGGCATGCGGCATAGAAAGCGGCTCCGGCGTACCGAACAAGACAAAGGTCGCTACTATCACCAAAGAACAGGTAAGAAAAATAGCAGAGCAGAAGATGCCTGACCTCAACGCTTCATCCGTCGAAACGGCAATGAGCATGATTGCAGGCACGGCTCGCAGCATGGGCGTCACGGTAGTCGACTGATTACGCCTGTGTGTGGGAGGAAAAATCCGATTAACCACATCAATGGAGGAGTTTAACTATGAAACACGGAAAAAAATATAACGAAAGCGCAAAGCTTGTTGACAGAGCAAAGCTCTACGATCCCGACGAGGCTCTCGAAACGGCAATAAAGACGGCAACGGCAAAGTTTGACGAAACTGTGGAGGTGCATGTGCGCCTGGGCGTCGACTCGCGTCACGCCGACCAGCAGGTCAGAGGAGCTGTTGTCCTGCCGAACGGCACGGGCAAAACGGTCAGAGTAGCCGTTTTCGCAAAGGGCGACGACGCAAAGGCGGCGGAGGCGGCCGGAGCCGATGTAGTCGGCGCCGAGGAACTCGTAGCGAGAATCCAGGGCGAGGGCTTCATGGATTTTGACGTCGCTATCGCCACTCCCAACATGATGGGACTTGTGGGACGCTTAGGTAAAGTTCTCGGTCCGCGCGGTCTTATGCCCAGCCCCAAGGCCGGCACGGTTACACCCGACGTCGCCAGAGCGGTTACTGAGGCAAAGGCAGGTAAAATCGAATACCGCCTTGACAAGACAAACATCATCCACTGCCCTATCGGCAAGGTTTCGTTCGGCACGGAAAAGCTTAACGAAAACTTCAGCACCCTGCTCGACGCCATTGTCAAGGCAAAGCCCGCGGCGGCAAAGGGTCAGTATATCCGTTCATGCGTTGTCGCCACAACAATGGGCCCCGGCATACGCATAAACCCGATTAAGGTCACCGGCTGATTAAAATTTTCGGGGGCTGTATCATAGCAAAGAACAGTCAGGACAAATCCCCGCATACCGCTTTCATTAGATGAAAGAACAAGCGTTATGCGGGAAACTGTCCTGACCGTTCCGATTAATAGTTTTGACACAGCCCCTTACAGAATATTATTCGCCCCCGTAGTTAAATGGATATAACGGGCCCCTCCTAAGGGTCAGTTATCGGTTCGATTCCGGTCGGGGGTGCCATAACCGCCCGCGTCAAAAGATTCGGATAAAATCTTTCCGATTATCATCCGCTTTTGGCGTTTTCATTTTCGGCGCGGGCGTCAGATATAATCCGAGGTGTAGCGAAGTTTGGCTATCGCACCTGCTTTGGGAGCAGGGGACCGGGGGTTCAAATCCCTCCACCTCGACCACGGGTTGACCGGAGCATTGATTCAATGCCCGGTCAACTCTTTTATTTTTTGTATAGAAAAAGCCGTATGTTCCGGCGCACCGCGCGGGCAAGCTTTGGAAGCTTAAACGCGCGAATCAGATGAGTGGACAGCAAGCGGTATAAGTGCGGAATGAACATAAATGGCACTTAGGCAGGAAGAATTTCACGATGCCGGAAATTATACTGTATAACGATGACTGTATCGCTGCAACGAAAAAGGCCGCGGATAAATCAATTGACCTTTTGTGACTGACCCCATATAATCCCGGTAATTATATGAAAAACCGAGGACTAACCTCAGCAAGATGCGATATTATTTCTTCAGCCCGGCAGTATGGGATTATATACACTGACTATTCTTATTGTATGGAACTGTCTGAAAAGCGTCAAAAACATATCATTGAATATATTATTCGTTGAAATTCGTGCATATTGGTGGTATATTAATTTGGAAAATGATATGTATATATGGTGAAATGCAGTCATGAAATATATACTTTGGAAGCCCCTGTCTGATCGGGATATGAAAAAAATAATTTCATGGAACAGTCTCAGATTATTCTTTTACGGTACGCAAGCTGAACAGCGGTGAAAAATGCGGTGACAGACGTGCTGAGAAAAATCTGCAAGGCCTTCCGCCGCTCCCTTGATAATATTTGTGAGTTTAAGGATATGGACGAGTTATTTATATTCATATGGAGGCTTATTCCATGAAAAAGAGCAAGACACTCAAAAGAGAGCGCGTCAACCGTGCGCTTGAGAGCATATTCGAATATCCGCTGACCATCGTGGAAGCGCCCATGGGCTACGGCAAAACCACGGCGGTGCGGGAATTTCTCAACGCGAGCGGCGTTCGGGTCCTATGGACATCCTTTTATTCAGACAGCGATACGAGGGAGGCATTTTGGGACAGGGTGGCGGTGACCGCCGGCAGCTTCAACGAAGTGGCAGGCAAGCGGCTGAAAGGATTTGGTGTTCCCACCGACGCGTTGCATCTCAGGGCGTTCCTTTCCCTTGTGAGCGATATTGATTATCTGCCGGACGCTACTCTTGTCATAGATGATATCCACTACGCGAAAGGCATCCTGCGCCCCGAGCTTTTCGGGCGGTTTATCGCGGAGATGCCCGATGATTTTCATATTGTCCTTATCACTCGAGACACATCCTTCTTAGGTCTCGCGGAGCTTTCCGCCAAGGGGCTGTGTAATATCATATCCCAGCAAACATTGCGTTTCACCGACGAGGAGCTACGTGCCTACTGTAAACTGATGGATTTCCGCCAGAGCGAGGACGCTCTGAAAAAAGTCAACAGATACACGGGCGGCTGGATTTCCCTGGCTTATTTGATCCTTCTGGCGCTGGAACAGGGAATCCCCATAGGCCAAAGCAGCGCCATCGACGAGCTTGTGGAGAAGATTCTCTACAACGCCTATGACGAAAAGATTCGGAAATTTCTTCTTAGTCTCTCGGTTATGGATGTCTTTACGGAGGAACAGGCACGGTATGTGACGGAGGAGCCCCGCACCGGCGAAATCCTGAAAAAACTGCGGCAGGAAAACGCCTTCGTTTATTACGACGAAGCAAAGGGCGTTTACCGAATCCATTATGTGCTGCTTGCTTTTCTTCGGGCAAGACAGACTGATCACGCGGAGATTTCTTTACTCTATCGGCGGGTGGGCGAATGGTTCCTTGGAAAAAAATCGCTTAGGCCGGCTTATGGCTATTTATGCCGCGCCGGAGAACGAGAGCGGATCCTCTCCCTTTTGGACGAGGAAGACTCCATTACCAAGGATTCCGCCAAATTTGAGGGCGCTTCGGAAATGTTTGCCGCAGCCCCCCGCGGGCTGCTTTTTCGCTATCCGTTTGCCTATCTGCAATACATAGTCACGCTCCTGCTTCTTAGCGGCAACCCCACTGCCGCGCGGGACGCCCTATCCCGTCTTGACGAGCTGGAGGCGCATTACGAGGGTCTCCGTGAGCTTCATCCCCGCCGCAACCGCGTCCTTGCGGAAATCAGCGCAGCACGCGTTTTCGCCGTGTTCAATGACGCGCGCCAGATGCTTCATTGCACCGACAAGGCGCTCCGGCTATTGGACGGCGGTGTATCCTGCTTAGTCAGGCGGGACACCGAATTTACCTTTGGCTCGCCCCATTTCCTGTACAGCTATTACAGGGAATCGGGAAGCTTAAAGGAAACGGCAGAGCTTATCGCCGCCGGATTTCCCGCATTTTCAAGGCTCTCAAGCGGCTGTGGCACGGGCTGCGACTATGTGACGCTGGCCGAATACGCGCTGGAAACGGGAGACTGGCAGGAGGCGGAGTTAAACGCTTTCAAAGCAATGTACAAGGCGCAGACCATGGGACAGACCGGTATCATCCTCTGCGCCGGACTAACACTTGTACGGCTTTACCTTTATCAGGGAAAGATAAGCGAGGCACTGGAATATCTGCATCAGCTTCGGGCTGAGGTATCCGGGGAAGATAACGCCCTTTACAACACCTCGCTGGATTTGATCGAAGGTTACGCCTTCGGCTGCATGGCCCGGTCGGACAGTATTCCCGCGTGGCTGCGGACGGGCGATAGCTCCCCGGCTAATTTCATGTATCAGGGCATCGCGTTTAATGATATCGTCTACGGAAAGGCCGTGCTGTTGGAAAAGGATTATATACGCCTGGAGATATTGACGGAAACCTTCCCTCAATACTTTGGTATATTCCGTAATCAGCTTGGTTTCCTGCACAATCATATCCTTTCAGCCGCGGCCAAATACCGCCTGTACGGGATGGAAAAGGGCTGCGCGCAGCTTGCGGAAGCAATCGGTATGGGGCGGAAGGATCACCTGATTTTGCCCTTTGCGGAGTATGCGCCCAATATTATTGATATGCTGCGACATATCTCGCAAAATAATTTCCGTGACGGCTACCTCACGGAACTGCTCGAAGCTTGCGAGCATTACATGGAAAGCCTGAAAAGCGCACGGGAAAATACCGTAACACTCACGGAACGGGAGCTGGAGGTGCTGACACTCACCGCCGAAGGACTCACGCGGGACGAAATCGCCGCACGGCTGTATTTGTCCGGCGCCACAGTCAAGACGCATCTGGCGAATATTTACCGCAAGCTGGATGTGAGCGGAAGGACGGCAGCCATAAAAAAAGCCGGAAAGCTGAAAATTCTTTGATTTTGTAATCCAATATACTCCGTTTGGCCGATACCAATCTGAAAAAGATTCCCTTATACTTTAAAAAGTATAAGGGAATTCTTATTGTTAACAACAAGGTTTCGGGGCACCCCCCGCTATCAAAGACAGCGGTAACGGTCAGATTCTTATTACAGGGAAGGATGCGAGGTTCAATGAGCAAAATGCTTAAGGTAACACCGAGAGACGATTATACCCTACTCGTAGAATTTGAACACGGCAATACAATTCTCTTTGATATGAAGAACCTGATTGAAACCATGCCCTACAGCAGCTTGCAGGATTTAAGCCGCTTTAAGAACATCACGTTGGAGGAAAAGGCCATCCGCTGGCCAGATCCCACACCGGGAGAAGCTACGCTGTACCCCATACGGCTGACGGTGGATAACATTCTGTTCACCATAAGGGAATAGCTTGTGTCAACGGGGAAATTTTTATGAAAAACTGAGGGCTGCCTTATCCGCTGTAATGGTCAGAAAGATTATAAAAGGCCTTCGGCATGAGTGCTGCCGCGACATAAACACCACTATGGTAACATGATAACCCAAAAGAATTTTCCGATTAAATCACAGGAGAAAACGGGAATATGACATACATAAAGCAGAAGAAAAGTGTGGCTTTGATTGCGCTCATGTTGACGGCGATACTGTTGGCGGCCGGATGTGCCGGGGAGAAAAATGTCAACGCACTGCCCGACGGATTCGTTTATGTCACCGACACGGTCCCCGACGTGATTCTGGAGATACGCTATTACAGCACTTACAACTTCGTCGGGGCAAGGGTGGACGATTATATCGCTCCCGTCGCTATCCTGACAAAGGATGCGGCGGACGCGCTGAAATCGGCCAACGACGATTTACGGGCGCAAGGATACGCTATTAAGGTGTTCGATGCCTACCGTCCGCAAGGCGCGGTCGACCATTTTGGGCGCTGGGCAGCGGATACTAACGACGTTTTAACAAAAGAATTCTTCTATCCCGACATAGATAAGGACCGCATCATTCCCGACGGATACGTAATGGAGCGTTCGGGGCATTCGCGTGGCAGCACGGTAGACCTGACCCTTTTGGATATGATGACCGGCAGGGAGCTTGATATGGGTACGCCCTTTGACTTCTTTGGCCCCGCGTCCCACCACGGGAGCGAGCTTATAACGGAAGAACAGGCAAATAATCGGCTCGTGCTCAAGGACGCGATGGAAAAGGCCGGGTTTTCGGCCTACACTGAGGAGTGGTGGCATTACACGCTGAGCAGCGAGCCCTACCCCGACACCTAATTTGATTTTCCGGTTCAATAAAAGAAGGGCGTAGTATCATGTAAAAAACCCGGAATTATTCTAAGGTATAATTATTTTAAAGGAGATGCACTATGAAAATCGACAAGACACTGGATGGAAGCAAGTTGACGATGTCTGTTGAGGGCAGACTTGACAGCATTACCGCCCCCATGCTTGAGAGCGAGCTCAAAGCGGGTCTGGATGGTATCACAGAGCTTATTCTGGATTTCTCCGATTTAGTCTACCTTTCCAGCGCGGGACTGAGGGTCATTCTCGCCGGTCAGAAGCAGATGAACAAACAGGGCAGCATGGTCATCACAAACGCCAATGAAGCGATTATGGAAATTATCCGGATAACAGACTTTACGAAGATTCTGATGATAAAGTGAGAACCAAAGCATTTTCTTTTACAATACGGTTAATATTTGCAGGAGGTTTTAAGTATGAAAAAAGTAATTTGTTGCATGGCTGTACTGGTATTACTGCTGAGCGGATGCTCCGGGGACGGTAAAAAGACCTTCTCCACTCTTTCCGACTTTGAGGGACAGAGGGTCGGCTCTCTCACCGGCGCCGTGTTCGGGCAGTTTATAGACCGGGTAATTCCGAACGTCAAACACAGCAATTTCAATACTCTTTCCGACCAGGTGGCGGCTCTGAAAGCCGGCAAGGTGGATGCGCTGGCATTGGATAAACCTGTCGCGGAGCTGCTTGTGGCACAACAGGGGGATTTGTCCATCTTCCCCGACAAGGTTGCGGACGACCGCTATGGATTTGCTGTATCAAAAAACTCACAGCTTTTGGAGCAGGCCAACGGGGTGCTTGAAAAATTGAAAGAGAACGGCACTTTGGCGGAAATCGGCAGTCTCTGGTTTTCGGCCGATGAAACGAAAAAGGCTTTGCCTAACCTTGATTATAAGCCTGATTTTGACGGCAGCGCAGGTACTATCAAATACGGCTTCGATACCAGCACTGTACCCATGAGCTATGTGGGCGGAGACGGTCAGCCCGTCGGCTTTGATCTGGACATTATCAGCCGTATCGCTTACGAGTTAAATATGAAAATTGAATTCGTGCCCATGAACTTTGACGCGCTGCTGGCGTCTTTGGCATCAGGCAAGGTGGACGTGGTGGGCGGCTGCATGTCCATTACCGAGGAACGTCAGAAGACAGTGGACTTTATCGGGCCGTATTATGAGGGCGGCATTGTTTTGGTGGTAAATAAAGACCGCTTAGGGAGATGATATGATGAAAACCAAGAAGGTGCTTCTGGCTTCCGTTGCCGCAATGCTCTTATTGACCGCCTGCGGTGCGGAAAAAACAAAGATTATCGACCTGAAATCGCTGAATGCCCCGGGCACGGTAATCGGGGCTCCGCAGGATTATGCAGCCGCACGGCAGGTCGGCGAATATCTCCCCAATGTTACTATGAAATACTTTATCAACACGGCCGACGCGGTTGCCGCCATTGAATCCAACAAAATCGACGGCTTTATTTATGACCGCTGTAATCTTGATTATATGGTACAGGCCAACTCAAAAATAGCCGTTCTGCCCGACAGCATGGGCGATCTCGATATTTGCGCGGCAACGGCGTTTGAAAACAAGGAGCTTATGTCGCAGCTCAACGAGTTTATAAAAAATTATCTGGACGACGGAACGGCGCAGGATATGTACGAGCGTTGGATTTTGTCAAAAAATCATATGATGCCGACAATCGAGCCGCCTGAAAATCCCGCCAAAAAGCTGAAAGTCATCACCAGCGGTGAGGTGGAGCCCATGACGTTCTACAAGGGAAATGAGCTGTGGGGCTATGATATAGAATTCACCAGGCGGTTTGCGTTGGAATATGGCTACGAAATTGAATTTGTGGTTATGGATTATTCGGGCATGCCCGAAGCAATACGATCCGGTAAAGGCGACTGTATTATTGCGGATTTATTTTACGGTGAAGAGCGCGCAGAGCAAATCTGGTTTTCGGAGCCATATATAAAAACGCAGCTTGCCGTGCTTGTCAACCGGTCGAGATTACAATAATGTATATTTATCAGGGGTGAGTTATGAAAGCAAGAATTGTATTGACAATTGCATGTATCCTGATCTGCCTGCTTGCGGTATCCGGCTGTGCCTCGGAAAAAGCCGTCGTCCCGGTTGAAACCTCGCGGCTTGGCGTAATGGTGGGATCCACCAATGAAAAGTACGCGAAGGAGCATTATCCGCAGGCAAAAACGGAGCACTTCAACAATTATGTCGATTCCACCGCGGCGTTGAAAGCCGGCAAGCTGGATTATGCCATGATGGACTACGCATCGGCGCTTAATTTTATAAAATACAACCCGGGATTGAAGCTGGCATCCGGTTTTTTAACCGATGAAAAATATTGCATCGGCATCAACATGAAAAAACCCGAACTCGCACAAAAGATTTCCGCAGTTTTGGACCAATACCTCTCCGACGGCACAATGGATGAAATCATCTCCCACTGGATCAAGGAGGACGGCAGCGATTATACCTTTGTGGAGGTGCCAAAGCTTGCAGACGCGCCCGTTTTGAAAGCGGCGACCGTGTCGTCGAGGGAACCGACGGCCTTCATGCTGAACGGCGGATACTCCGGCATGGAGATAGAGCTGATTGAACGCATCGCCTACGAGCTTGGATATAAGGTCGAGTATATGGATATGGAATTTTCGGCTATGGTTTCCGCTATGGGAAGCGGCAAAGCGGATGTCTGCACCGCTATGTACAATACGCCGGAGCGGGCGGAGAAAATCCTTTTCACAGAGCCGTTTTTTCCGAATCCCCAGGTGCTTATAACCAATGACGAAAAAGCTATGTCCGACAATGTGGCGAAGATAACGGAGTTTTTCGGAAGCGTCGGCAAAAGCTTTCATCGAACATTTATCGTGGAAAACAGATGGAAGCTGGTTTTTTCCGGCTTGCGGCTGACAGTAATGATCTCGATGCTTTCCATGTTTCTGGGATCTCTGCTCGGCGTGCTTGTCTGTATGATGAACCGCAGTAAGATAAAGCTTTTGACAACTGCCTCGAAACTGTATATCCGCATTATTCAGGGTATACCCATCGTTGTCATGCTGATGATTTTGTACTATGTCCTTTTCGGTAACGTGGATATCGACGCTATAATCGTGGCCGTAATAGCCTTTAGCCTGAACTTTTCGGCTTACACCTCGGAGATATTCCGGACAGGTATGGACGCGATAGATAAGGGACAACGGGAAGCCGCGGCTGCAAGCGGTTTTTCGGGGCTTCAGTCGTTTTTCTTCATCACACTTCCGCAGGCGTCAAGGCATATTATCCCCGTATACAAGGGTGAGTTTGTCTCGATGGTGAAAATGACCTCTGTTGTAGGGTATATCGCCATTCAGGATTTGACCAAAGCTTCGGATATTATCCGAAGCCGCACCTACGAGGCGTTCTTCCCTCTTATTGCCACCGCGCTTATCTATTTCGCAATTACTTACCTGTTTATTCTGATACTGAATGTCATCGAGCATAAAATTGATCCCAAGCGCAAGAAAAGGTCGATCAGGGGGGTTAAGGTACATGATTAAAATTACCGGCTTGACAAAAAGGTTCGGAGACCTGACGGTTTTGCAGAACGTCAGCACCGAAATCGGCAAAGGCGAGGTCATTTCCATTATCGGCCCCTCCGGCTGTGGAAAATCCACCTTTTTGCGCTGCATCAACCTGCTGGAAAAACCGACGGCAGGCGAAATCTTTATCAACGGCGAAAATATTTCAGACAGACGGGCAGATGTCAACCGGCTGCGTCAGAAGATGGGTATGGTTTTCCAGAGCTTTAATTTGTACTCCCATTTGATGATCATTGAAAATCTTATGTTGGGCCCTCAAAAGCTTTTGAAAACACCACGGCAGCAGGCATTTGACAACGGCATGAAATACCTTGAAATGGTGGGGCTCGCGGGAAAAGCGTATTCCTACCCCGACGAGCTGTCCGGCGGCCAGAAGCAGCGTGCGGCGATTGCCCGGACATTGGCAATGAAACCGGAAATTGTGCTGTTCGACGAGCCTACAAGCGCGCTTGACCCGACTATGGTCGGCGAGGTTCTTGCGGTTATGCGAAAGCTTGCCACCGAGGGGCTGACCATGTTGATTGTCACCCATGAAATGAAATTTGCCCGCGATGTATCAACCCGGGTACTCTATATGGACGAACAGGGCATTTATGAAGAGGGCTCCTCCGAGCAGGTTTTTGACCATCCGCAGAGACCCAAAACCAGAGCGTTTATTCATAAGATTCGTTCCTTCGTCCATAAGATTGAGGGTAAACATTTCGATCTCTATGCCTTCAATGCCCGGCTGGAGCAATTCTTAAAGAGGCATATGTTTACCGAGAAAAAGATAAACACGATGTTGCTTATTTCTGAGGAGCTGTTGTGCAACATTCTGCCGGATATTGAAGGCGAATACATGCTTGAATACTCCGACGAGACCGGCGAAACGACTGTTACGGTGTCCTATATGAAAGAAGAAGAAGAAAACCCCTTAACTTCGGAGGAACACAGTCTGCCGCTTATGATTATTCAAAATTCCGCAAAAGATGTCTCCTATCATTTCGCAGACAATAAAAATACCATAAAAATAACGCTCGAAGGATAGAAATCCCGGAACTGTTTTCTATTAATACCAATCCGGATTAAAAGGTTCTTCACGGAACTTTAGGCCATTAAAGTGAATCGGGTATTGAAAAAGAGCACGTTCATCCTAAAGTTTAGTTAACCAAACAAAACCTAAGGAATTGAAAAGAACGTGCTCTTATACAGTAACAGAAAAACCGATTCTCTTTGTGACATTAATTTTGTTATTGAGTCCTTCCCTCTTTCCTGTACCGATAGAATGCCTCGAATGCGCAATCAAGCCTTCGAGGCGTCTTTCTTTTAGTGCGGCAAACTTCACCAAGACCGGAATATCACTTGCCCTTGCCGCTTCAAACCATACCGTCTATTTTGAACGTGCTGTGTCAGGAACTGTCATTTCGAAAAGATCACACATCACTTCTTTCATGGCACAGCAGACCGCAAGACCGTCATGGTTATTGAGGATGGCATTCAGCGCTTCCGTTTTCTCTTCCGTAATATTGCCGCTGTTCAAAATCCGGCAAACAAACTCGCGAAAATAGTACAAAAATTCGCGATATTTTTATATAAACACCGTTTTAAGTATGTTATCCTATTGACATGGTAGGTTAATATACTTTTTTTGATAGGCGGTATCGGAATGAGCAGGCAAAGCTTTACAAAAACAGCTTTTGACAGCTGCGACGATTTCATTTTCGCGCACGCGAAATATCCTGTTACTTTAAAAAACGGTCTTACAATCGGCGGCGGTATTCTATATCCCGAAATCAATTTTACGCTGCCCAACATGCAGATTGAGCGGGAGACGATGCCGGAGGTTATCCGCCAGTACCGCGAGATAGCCGAAGGCATTTGCGAGCGGGCAAGGGCGCTCCATGTTTCCGGCTTTGTAGCCGAAATCGAGACGCTGCCGCCTATGACGTTTAACCCGAAGTGGGCTATTGAAACATGCAGGACAGTCGTTGATGTCATCAAGGAAAACGAGGCGAAATACGGCATAAAGGGCGCTGTCCGTATCACTCCGAACGACATACGCGAGGGAAACGAGCTTCGGCATATGTGGCACGGTGAACACTGGGACAACATGTTTGAGACCTTTGAGGGCTGCTCTGATGCCGGCGCGGAGTTGCTCGCTATTGAGTCGATAGGCGGCAAGGAGGTTCATGACGACGCGGTAATCAACTGCGATATTGCAAAATCCATATTCGCCCTGTCCGTTCTCGGCTGCCGCGACATGAACAGGCTCTGGACTGAAATTGTGTCTGTCGCGGAGAAAACGGGAACGACAGCCGGTGGCGACACGTCGTGCGGCTTCGGCAATACGGCTATGGTTCTTGCAGATAAAAATTACATCCCGAAGGTATTTGCGGCGACTGTCAGGGTGATGACGGCTGTCAGGAGCCTTGTCGCCTTTGAATGCGGCGCGAAAGGTCCGCATAAGGACTGCGGCTATGAGGGCGTCTATGTCAAGGCAATCACTGGCGCGCCGACGGCGGCGGAGGGCAGAACGGCGGCGTGCGCTCACCTTTCCTCAGTCGGCAATGTAGCCATTTGCGTGGCGGACCTCTGGAGCAACGAGTCGGTTCAGAACGTCAAGCTGCTGGGCGGCATGGCGCCGACAATCTCATTCGAGCAGCTTGTCTACGACTGCCGCATGATGAACGAGGCGACCTCCAGGGGCAGGCAGACTGCGCTGCTCATGCGTGACCTCTGCGCGGATTCCGATTCCCGTCTCGACCCGCAGGCTTACGTGCTGCGCCCCGACGTTGTCCTCGAGCTGTCAAAGGAGATTGTGAAAGAGGAAGGATATTACAATAGAACGAAAAAGGCGGCTTCACTTGCGCTTAACGCCATTCGGGACGGAAGCGAGACAGGCAGGCTTACACTCTCCGAAAGAGAGAAGACATGGCTCGAAAACATATCGGAGCAGGTAGATGAGCTGCCTGACGATGAGGACGCGTTCATTGAGCGTGTGCTGCCTGAATGCGACAAGCTTGACCCGAAGAAATACGACATGTAGAAAAAATTTTAACTGAGCATATAAAAGATCCTTCGGCGCGTTGCGCCTCAGGATGACAGGACGGGCTATAAATATTGTCATTCCGAGCGCAGCGAAGAATTTTTCATATCCGAATCGGCACGGGTTTTTATTCAGCGTAAAGATCATAATACAATAAAAACCGCTCATAAATAACATGAGCGGTTTATTTTTGCCTGATTTTCAGAATAAGTCGCAGGTGTGATAACGCATTTTCAAACGCGCGCCCGTGACAGAATTTTTAATACCACGTCAATTCATTTTTTTGCCGAGCGTTTTGTAGTCCGCCTGAATGTCCCTGCTCCAGTCGGCGGAAAGCATTTCGCTGCTGCGGAACCCGGCGACCGCTTCGCTCATCACACGGAAATTAAGCTCAACGCCCGCACTGTCGGCGTGGCACTTCTGCGCTCGGTCGGGCGCTATGCCGAAGCGCCCCGCCGTTTCTACCGCGTCGATGTTAGCCCCGAGAAAGATGAATTCCCACCCGTACCGTGTCTTTTGACGCTCAATCATGTTCCTGACCTTTGCCGACATATACTCGCGGCTGGCGTTCTCCTGCCCGTCCGTGATGATGACGAACATCACCTTTTCGGCGCGGTAGCTGTCGTCGCTGTTTTTCTGAACGCTGCCGATTGTTTTCGCCGGTTCAATTCTGTTATATTTTGTAAAGCTTTTCTGCGCGATTTTCGGCATAATACTGATACCGTAAGAAGGCGCAGGCTAAAATCCAAATAGAAAGCAGTGAAAATATTAAATTCAAAAAACAATTGATTATAAAAGAATTCTGTGCTAAAATATTAATGTTATATGCCAAGTATTGACGGGAAATATCAGATTTCCGCGATTTTTGATATAAGTAGGTTTTTATGAAATGTTTTACACTTTTTAAAAAACCTGGCGTTTCTTCCTAATGAATCGTTATGTATGTGAAAATGAAAAGAAGGGGTCGTCTAAAGTATGAAAAAGTCATTTAAATCGTTTCTGGCAATTTTTCTGGCGTTTGTCATGTTGTTCGGCGGCGCACCCGCCGGCGCACTGGCGGCGTTGCCTGACGCAATCTGCGGCTTAACGGCAAGCGCGGAAGATCAATTCCATGTTCTGGACTCAGGACACGTTTCCGTCACGGATGTTTCGCTTAATGTTAACGACCTGCCGCTCGAAACCGGCGATACGTATCAATTGGTTGCCAACGTATCACCCGAAGACGCCACAAACAAATCCGTCTTGTGGAATTCAACCAACACGGACGTCGCCACGGTGGACGAAAACGGCGTTGTAACTGCCGTAAGTCCCGGCACGGCGACGATAATCGTCATTTCGCTAAGCGAAGGAATGACCGATAAATGTATAGTCACAGTAACGGCTGCCTGGCTTTATTATATAGAATTACAGGAGCTACCTTACAAAACAACCTACTTTGTCGGCGACTTTCTTGATCCAACGGGGCTGACTATCAAGGCGGTGTACAGCAACGGTATCACGCAGACGCTAACGTCGGGCTTCACATGTTCGCCTACACAATTCAATTCTTCAGGTACAAAGGAAGTCACCGTCTCGTACGAAAACATGACATGTCCATTTTATGTATATGTTGAAGACGTCACGCTTACGCAAATCGAGGTTTTATCGCTGCCGAATAATCTCCAATACTATGTCGGCGAAAACCTCGACACGACCGGACTAACTCTTACCGCCAAATACAACAACGGCACGACGCAAACCGTCACCGGCGGTTTTTCCTGCTCGCCTACGGTGTTTGACACTGCAGGCACACAGACGGTTACGGTAACATACGGAATAAAAACCTGCACTTTTGACGTAACAGTGCTGGAACCTTTCCTTACGAATATCAGTGTCAAAACGCAGCCGGACAAGCTTCAGTATTTTGTCGGCGAAACGCTCGACACGGCAGGTCTTACTCTTACCGCTACCTATAACACCGGCACGGAGGAGACAATCACTTCCGGCTTCACCTGCTCCCCCATGTTATTGGACACGGCAGGCAGCCGGACAATTACCGTCACATACAACGGAATGACCTGCACCTTTGACGTTGATGTCCAAAGCGTAATTCTGGATAGTTTATCCGTCAAAACAATGCCGGGCAAGACTATATACGACGTCGGCGATACACTTGACACTACGGGACTTTCACTTACTGCGATATACAGCAACGGCACGGTACAGACAATCACATCGGGCTTTACCTGCTTGCCGACGGTGCTTGAAACGGCAGGCACGCGTACAATATCCGTAAACTACGGCGGCAAGACCTGTTCCTTTACCGTCACCGTCAGGCGGATTGAGGCAGAAAGGTTTACAATAGCCTCAATAGCGGATATGACATATACAGGCAGCGCAATAACGCCTACGGTCAATGTCAAATTCAACGGTATGCCACTTACAATTAATGTTGACTACACGGTGACATATACAAACTATATCAACGCGGGCACTGCTACGGTGACAATAACCGGTATCGGCAATTTCACCGGCACAAAGCAAGTCAATTACACAATCAACAAAGCGCACGTCGATAGTTTTTATATCGAACCGATACCGAACTATATATACACGGGAAGGGAGATTACCCCGACCGTCAGGGCATACTTTAACGGAAATCTCATGACCCTCAATATAGACTATAAGGTTATGTACAATAACAATAAATATCTCGGTACGGCAATCGTGCACATAGTGGGTATCGGCAATTTCAAAGGAACTAAGTCGGTGACTTTTGAAATATTGCCAATACCCGTCGAGTCAATATCGCTCAACTACCAGGTGCTTAACCTTCGTTACAGGCAGTCGCGAAATCTTTCGGTAGTTTTCAACCCCGGCAACGCGACAATTAAGAGTGTAATATGGTCGACAAGCGACGCAACGGTGGCGACAGTCAGTGCCGACGGAAGGGTTACGGCAAAAGGCGTCGGCACGGCGGTAATAACGGCAACAAGCGTGGACGGCGGACATACTGCAAGCTGCACTGTAACCGTCAAAACAGTTTGGTGGCAGTGGCTGATTAAGATACTCCTGTTCGGCTGGATCTGGTATTGCCGATTGTCACTCTATCGAGAATAAAGTAAAATTATAAACAAATAACGAAAAAAGCCCGGAACCATTCTTCACGGTTCCGGGCTTTATTTTATGACTATTTTCAAAATTATTAAGGCTTCTACAAATGTAATAATTAACCTTTGCGGCTAAATATGTCATCACCTGTTCGTACCCTTTTCGCGCAGCATATCCGCCCGCTCGATATATGACTTATGATTTATAAGAATAGCGCCGCGGAGAACAAAGGCGTTCGCCGTGGACACAAACGTGTACGACGGCATAATCACCTCGTCACCCTCCTGAATGTTTGCCGGCAGCGCCGCCATTTCAAGAGCGTCCGTGCCGGAGGTTGTAAGGAGAACCTTTTCGGATTTTGTCATGTCCTCAAGGATTCCCTGACATTTTCTGAGAAAAAACCGTCGCCGCAAATCTTACGGTTTGCGATAACTTCATTAATGTATTCCTTTTCTTTTCCGACGAACGGAGGCACGTTAAATGGAATCATCCGTATATCCCCCTCTAAACGCTAATCGCTCTGTTACCCTGACAAAATAATTTACAGCTCCACCGACGCGCAGCGAGGCTCGAAGCAGCAGCAAGGGCACATACACACGATACTGCACTGCTGAGCAGGAAGTGCAGCCCGGTTCGTCCATAAGACCCACCTCCTTAAGTTCCGACTCGCGGAAATCAGTAACAACCCGGGTGATTCTCTACCGTAACACAAAATTACAAAACATTAAGAATATTAAAAACTGATTAAATTAAATATCAATACTATAACGGATATGAATAGGATTAATGCAAAAACCCGCGGCGGAATCATTTCCTGCTATATTATGATTTTTGTCGCATTGCGCTTATTTTGATTTTTTTTGATGTTTTCCCGTTACGGCGGTTGTATTTGAAACGCGTATATGATAGAATAATTACCGCTTGTTATTTTTCCCTTTTTGCGCGATAAAGCATGTTTCCGACACTGAAAAACAACAGGGGTGACAACATGAACCTGAATGAAAAAGCGGAATCCCTCAGCCGTTTTGCCGGTTCGTCCGCGTGGGCTACCCGCATCCTTTGCGAGCTGAATTTCGCAAGGGGGCTTTCGGCCGCCTCAAACGGCGCTTACGACGAGATTATAGGCAGAGCCGCCGACACTTTGCTGGCAGCGAGCGGCGACGACGGCGTAATAACGAAAAAAGCGGCTCTCGAGGCGGAGCAAATCCTGATGCCGCTGCAAGGCAAGGCGAAAGCCTTGCGCGTCCACTGCGTTTCACACGCGCATATCGACATGAACTGGATGTGGGGGTATCCGGAAACCGTTTCCGTAACAGTCGATACCTTCCGCACGGTGCTCGACCTGATGAAGGAATACCCCGATTTCACGTTTGCTCAATCGCAGGCGTCCACCTACGAAATTATCGAGAAGTACGCACCCAAAATGCTCGGCGAGATACGCGGGCGTGTGCGCGAGGGCAGGTGGGAGGTTTCTGCCTCCACATGGGTTGAAACCGACAAAAACATGCCGAACGGCGAATCTCTCGCCCGCCATATCCTTTACACAAAGCGTTATCTTTCGCGGCTTCTTGACATTCCGGCGGAGTCGCTTGAGCTTGATTTCGAGCCGGACACCTTCGGGCACAACATAACGGTGCCGGAAATCTGCGCCGGGGGCGGCGTAAAGTACTACTACCATTGCCGCGGCAACGGCGAGGAAAACAACGACGCCTACGTCTGGCGCGCAAGGAGCGGCGCCGAGCTTTTGGTTTACCGTGACCGGCACTGGTATAACGGCACAATAGAATACGACATGTTCCGCGACATCCCTCTCCTGTGCAACAAAATGGGAACAGACTGCTTTCTGACCGTCTACGGCGTGGGCGACCACGGCGGCGGGCCTACAAGGCGCGACATTGAAAGGCTTATCGGGATATCGTCGTGGTCCGTTATGCCTACTGTGATGTTCAGTACATATTCAAAGTTTTTCGGTGAGCTTGAATCGTTCAGGAGCAGGCTGCCTGTGCGCGAGGGCGAGCTGAATTTCATTTTTAACGGCTGCTATACGTCGCAGTCGCGCATAAAGATGGCAAACAGGATAGCCGAGGACAGAATATATGAAAGCGAGGCTCTCGGCGCGGCGGCTTCTATGATATCTGACGATGATTTCCGCGGCTCGTTTGAAAAGGCGTGGAGGAAAATCCTGTTTAACCATTTCCACGACATTCTGCCCGGCTCCGGCGTTATGGATACGCGCGAATATGCCATGGGCAGGTTCCAGGGCGCTATGGCGGCGATAGGCACAAACGCTAACCGCGCCATGAGAGCTATTGCGGAGCAGATAGACACCTCCCCTATCGTTTGCGTACCCGACGGCGAATCGATATCCGAGGGCGCGGGCGTAGGCTTTGAGGTCGACCAGAAAAGCTTTTACGCTATGCCCCATTCCGAGCGCGGCTCGGGCAAAAAGAGGATATTCCACCTTTTCAACACGACGCAGTATGACTATGACGGAGTCACGGAAATAACGGTGTTCGACTGGAATTTCGACGCGAACCGTGCCGTTTTCGCCGGCGCCGACGGCGCGGAGGCTGCGTGCAAGCTACTGTCCGACGGCTCGGGCTACTGGGGACACTCCTATAAAAAATACGCCGTCATGGTTAAGGTGCCCGCGTTCGGGTGGGCTACATATACGCTTGACGCGCGCTGCGCTGAGATGTTCGGCATTCCGTCCGTCGATGGGCGCACCGATGATTACACCTGCGACGATATAATACTTGAAAACGGATTGATAAAAGCCGTTTTCCGCAGCAGCACAATGGAGCTGCTGTCCCTTACCGACAAGTCTTCCGGCACGGAGCTTGTTTCCGCGCCCTCGTGCTTCTTCCGCCTTATTACCGAAAACACGGTGCACGGCATGACCTCATGGATTGTGGGCGAATATATGACTGTCAAAAACTTAAACGCGGAGTGCAACGTCCGCGTGTCCCGCAAAAATATCGGCGGTGTCAGGCAGTCAGTAAGCTATGAATTCCCCTTCGGCACGCGTTCAAAGTTAGGCGTCACCGTTTCGCTCGACGAAGGCAGCAGTATGCTTGTTTTCGACACGATGATTGACTTCCACGAAATCGGCGACAGAAGCGGCGTACAGCAGGTTAATTTCTTTGTTCCCGTCGGCTACGCTGCGAAAAGCTTTCGCTACGACGTGCCGTTCGGTACTGTTGACCGCGGTGCCATTGATTCCGATGTGCCCGCCAACTCGTTTGCCGCGGCTCTGCCTGAAAACGGGCAGAAATGCGCCGTGATGCTTATTTCCGATTCAAAATACGGCTTCCGCGGCGCTAATAATGCCGTCGCCCTCAGCCTTGTGCGCGCGTCCTACGAGCCCGACCCGTACCCGGAGGACGGAATACACAACATGCGCATAGGCGTGGGCGTCGCCGGGAATACAGACAACGGAACGCTCTATAAAATGGCGGCCCGTTTTGTTCATCCCGTTTCCGTCTGCTCGTCGCGCGGCGGCAAGGGCACGCTTCCGCCTGACTGCCGCCTGCTAAAGGTGGAAGGAAACGTCCGTATAAGCTCCGTCAAGGCGGCGGAGGACTTCAAGGGACTGACGATACGTCTGTCGGACGGCGAAGGACAAGGCTCCGAATTTTCTCTTTCGTTCGCTAAGAAACCCGCAGCGGCGTTTGACGCCGATATAAACGAAAACATAAGGGGCGGGCTTCAGATATCAGGCAATTCGGTTAACGCTTTTGTAAAGCCGTACGGCGTAAAAACAGTGCTTGTAAAATTTGAATAAAGGTATGGCGGTGATAATATGTTCGACGTTGCATGTGTGGGCGTGCTTGTCGCCGACACGGTTGTAAAAACAGTCGACAGGCTGCCCGGAACAGGCAAGCTCGCGGTGTATGACAACATAAGCCTATATAGCGGCGGCTGCGCCTCAAACGCGGCAATAGATCTGGCAAAGCTCGGCGCCGGAGCAGCCATAGTGGGAATGGTCGGGCGCGACGGCTTTGGCGGCTTTCTCAAATCGGAGCTTCAAAAGTACGGCGTCGACACGCGCGGGCTTCGCGAAAGCGGCGAAGCGTCCACCTCCGCGTCCGTCGCCATGATTGACGGCTGCGGTGAGAGAAGCTTCCTTCATTCCTACGGCGCAAACGGAGTGTTCCGCGAAAGGGACGTTGACTATTCCGTAATAGACGAGTCACGAATAGTTTTCGTCGCGGGCTGTATGCTCATGCCGTCCTTTGACGGCGAAGACTGCGCTACGGTTCTTGAATACTCGAGGGAGCACGGAAAAATTACGGCGCTCGACACCGCGTGGGACGACAAGGGCAGGTGGATGAAAACACTCGCGCCCTGCATGAATTATATCGACTATTTTATGCCGAGCATAAACGAGGCGCAGCTATTAAGCGGAAAGGAAACTCCGCGGGAGTGCGCCGAAGAGTTCTTTAAAATGGGTGTCGGCTCGGTAGTCATAAAGCTCGGGAGCGACGGCTGCTATTATCAGAAAAGCATCTCCGATGAAGGCGTTTTCGTACCGACATACAAAAGCTTCGCTGCTGTCGACACGACGGGCGCGGGCGACAGCTTTTGCGCCGGCTTCCTTTTCGGGCTTTCGCGCGGAATGGACATTTTGGACTGCTGTATGCTCGGTAACGCCGTCGGCACGCACTGCGTCATGGCTGTCGGCTCGTCGACGGGCATACGTTCCTATGAGGAAACGGTAAGGTTCATGAGGGAAAATCAGATTGACTGTTCTGGGAGGCATATATGAAACGGAGTCTTATTGAGGAAGCGCGGGCAAAGGCTTCCGAGTATTTCAAAAAAGCGGGAATCGTGATGACCGCCGGGGAGCTTGAAAACATAGAGGTTGCCGATTTCGGCCTTAACGACCTTTACAACACCGGCCTTCAGCTTGTCGTTTACATAAACACGGATTATTACTGCGCGAAGGAAATGGTGCTTTTCCCCGGTCAGACATGCCCCGAGCACCGTCACGCGCCTATGCCCGGAATCGGATACCGCGGCAAGCAGGAAACCTTCCGCTGCCGTTACGGAACAGTATATCTCTACGTCGAGGGCGAGGAGACAAAGGGGCGCGTCTGCCATCCGTCAAGGGAGGATAAGGGCTGCTACACGGTGTTCCATGAAATCAGGCTCGAAGCCGGCGAACAGTACACGATTATGCCCGACACGAAGCACTGGTTTATGGCGGGCAGTGACGGCGCCGTTATTTCGGAGTTTTCGACGACGAGCCGCGACGAGCTTGACATATTTACGGACGGCGACATTAAAAGAATAACCGAAATCGAGGATTGATACGGAGGAAGAAAGATATGCTGGCAAACCTGAACGACGTGCTTTTTGACGCGCAGAAAAATCACTACGCGGTCGGTCTTTTCAACACGACCGATACCGACATGCTGCAGGCGGCGGTGGAGGCTGCCGAGGAGACGCGCTCGCCTATAATTTTCGGCACCGCCGAGGTGCTTTTGCCCTACGGCGAGCTTTCGCTTATAGCCCCGTCCGTTGTTGCCGCCGCAAAGAGGGCGTCTGTGCCCGTAGTTGTACATTACGACCACGGGCTTACGTTTGAACGCTGCATGGAGGCTCTGAAGCTGGGCTTTACGAGCATAATGTTCGACGGCTCCACAGGTGACTACGAGGACAATGTTTCTAAGACGCGGGAGATTGTGCGGATTGCCCACGCGTTCGGCGCGACGGTCGAGGGAGAAATAGGCCACGTCGGCGAGGCTTCAAAAAACGACGAGGAAGAAGAAAACCTCTATACTACTAAAGAGGAAGCCGTAAAATACGTAGACGATACGGGAGTGGACGCGCTTGCCGTTTCTATCGGCACAGCCCACGGGGCTTACAAGAAAAAACCGAAGCTTGACCTTACGCGCCTTCGTGAGATACGCACGGCTCTTGACACGCCGCTTGTTCTCCACGGCGGCTCAGGGCTTTCCGACGACGATTTTAGAAATGCCATAGCCGGCGGCATTGCAAAGATGAACATTTTCACCGACCTTTGCCTTGCGGGCGAACGGGGCATGCGGCAGGCTCTTGATGAGGGCAAAGACTATCTGACGGTCCGGAACGAAAAGGTAAGGTCTATAAAAGCTTCCATAATAAAAAAGCTCCGGCTGTTCGGCTCGGTCAGCCGCTGCTGAAAAATATAAACCCGCATATTTACAGCGTGTTTGTGAAAGATCCTTCGTCGCGCTGCGCCTCAGGATGACATCAGGGGAGAAAACCTGTCATTCTGAGCGCAGCGAAGAATCTTTGTTTGTCTTAAAGGTTGTGTTGATAAATGGACCTGTTTCTCGGAAAACTGCAAAACATAATTATTCTGGTAGCAAGTGTTTTTCTTTTAATAGTGCAGATACCCTGCAAGGGCACAGGCACCGAGCTTGACCTGACGGGCATGACGCAGACACTGTCGGAGGAATTTGACGGCGGGTCGCTTGACTTTTCCGTCTGGCGCAACTATCCCGGAAAGCCGAGAAAGGGCGGCTACTGGGGAATGGAGCAGGTGTCTGTAAGGGACGGCAATCTTTACATACGCACCGAATACAAGGAAAACGGCAGTCGGGGGGCGGGCTATTACTCCATGGGCATAGACACAATGGGCGTATTTGAGCAGCGTTACGGCTATTTTGAGTGCCGCGCCATCCTGCCGCCCGCGAAAGGTCTTTGGGCGGCGTTCTGGCTTCACTGCGCGAACGCCGCAACAGTTACGGGAACGGGCGAAACAGGCACCGAAATCGACGTGTTCGAGTCGCCGTTCTACAATTTAGGTCCTCTTTTCCGAAACAAGATAACCTGCAACCTGCACTACAACGGCTACGAGCTTAAAACGAAATATAAAAACGTAGGAATTTTTAACGTCAGCGGCGACCCTTATAAGGAATATCACACATACGGGCTTATGTGGACGCCGGACGAATATATCTTCTATATTGACGGGCATGAAACGGGACGTTCGAATTTCGGCGGCGTATCAAATGTCAAGGAGTATTTAAGGCTGTCTGTCGAGGTCGACGAAGCAGAGTCCGTACCCACCCCCGGCTGGTCGGGTAAGATAACAAACAACGGCGACGGCGTTCTGCCGGTTGACTATATCGTCGACTATGTAAGGGTATGGCAGTTTAACAAATATATCGCCGACTAATACTGATTCCATTTAATCATAGCGATATGATTTTTGAGGATTTTTTGTGTTATGCAAGGCTGACGACGAAGCCATACTGACGTATGGCGAGGAGGAAAACGAAGCAGAACGCAAAAAAGACCAAGAAGTAATCGCAAGGGTTTAATTGGAATTAGTATAAAGAAAGGGAATAATAAAGAATGGTTAAAAAGCTTGTATGTCTCTTATTTTCCACAATTGCCTTATTAACTCCGCTTCAGCGGCAGGAACTCGGAAAAGCCACTGTTTTTACACAGGCTGATAACGTGTTCCTGTCCGAATACAAGCAGACGAAAATCGCCGCCCACCGCTCGGGCAAAGGCATAGCTCCCGAGAATACTCTCGCGGCGGTTAAGGAATGCGTTAAGGCGGACGGCTATAAGCTTGATATGATTGAGATAGACGTTCAGCTTACACGCGACAACGAGCTTGTGCTTTTCCATGACATTTATCTCGACGATGACAGTGATTCCGCCGAGTATTTCTCAAAGGAAAAGGTTACGGTTTTTTCAAAGGATTACGAGGAGCTGCGGGCTTTAAACCTCGGCGAAAACTTCAAACGTAACGGCGAGTACCCGTACCGCGGGCTTCGCGGCGACGATATCCCCGACGACCTGCGGATTTTAAGGCTCGAGGATATGTTTTCTTACCTTGAGAGCGAAGGCAGGCTTTACGACTTTATATACTCGATAGAAATCAAATATCCTCACCCGTGGGCACCCAAGATGCTCAAGGAGGTTTACAGGATTGTTGAAGAAAACGACCTTTCGGAAAACGTGATAATCGGCAGCTTCTGGCCTGATGTCATATTATATTTTGACCGTCACTACGGTGGAAAAATGCACCGCTACGCGGGAATGTTTGAAATACTCGACCTTTACAGGAGCTATTATTTAAAAGAGGATTTAAGCAATAAGGACTTCGGGTATATTGCAATGTCGCTTCCGTATTACGAGGACGACGGAAAGCAGCTTGTAGCAAACCTCGGCAAAAGCGGATTTATAGATTACGCGCACAAATACGGCATAGCCATGCACTACTGGACGGTTGACAGCAAAACCGACGCCGAGGCGCTGAGGGACGCGGGCGCCGATCTGCTTATGTGCGACAATCCGCAAAATGTTTACAATTACGTTCACGGGAGCTGAGGTGTGGCATGATAAAAAAGCTGTTGTCATCAATAGTCGCCGCAACGGTAATTGCAGCATCGGTATCAATTGCGGCACACGGCGAAAGCCTCAACGGTTATCCCGTTGTGTTTTTGTCGGGCTACAGCTCTACCGACCTTTTTGAGAACGCCGGAACAGCGGAAGAACGCCGGGTATGGCCCATAGAGGTTGACGAGCGAAAGGAAGAACTGATTGAAAGCGCGTTCACTCAGCTCCGCGAGGCATCAGGCGAGAGCGCGTGCGACCTGTTCGTAAGGACGGCGGGACCTGTTATAAGGGAGCTGTTTGAGGATATCGCGCTGAATCCCGACGGAAGCTCCGTAAAAAACGTTACAAAGTCGCCCGAGGGAATTGAGGCTACACGCTTTTCGGTTTTGAAGTCCACTCCCGAATACCGCTATATGAAGGCTATTGCCGACAAAGTCGGAAGCAGAAATCTGTTCTGGTGTACTCTGGACTGGCGGCAGGGTCAGAAGGACTGTGCCTCGGTTCTCGATGCTTACATAAAGGACGTTATGACGGCGACGGGCAAAAGCAAGGTAAACCTAATGGGAATAAGCTTCGGCGCGCAGGTTATATCGGCTTACCTCGCGTATTACGGCGGCAACAACATCGGTAATATCGTGTTCGAGTCTCCCGCCTCGGGCGGTACGTCGCTTGTTTCACAGCTTCTTGACGGAAAAGGCATGGACGTGACTTATCCTCAGCTTATACGGTTCCTTGCCGTAATGCACAGGAGCGAAAGCGAAGCGGTTTACGAGTGGATACTTAAAATAATAGACCTCGGATTTATCGACAGGACGCTGACGCGCATAATTAACGAATACCTGTTTGACATATTCGTAAACTTCGGCAGCGTCTGGGATTTGGTGCCGGCGGACGAATATACAGCGCTCAGAAACAAATACCTGTCCGACGCCAAATATGACCTGCTCAGGAGCAAAAGCGACAGCTTTCACAGCGAATGCTCGTCACGGCTCGCCGAGGTATACAAGCGGGCGCGCGAGGACTACGGCGTTAATATTTCAATCGTAGCAGGCAGCGGCAGCCGGATTATTACGGGTACGAACAGGAATTCAGACGGAGTTATAGACGTCCGCAACGCGACGGGGGCGATATGCTCCGAAATAGGCAAAAGGTTGAAAAACACGGGTGTTCCGGAGGCAAGCGGCAATTACCGCATTTCACCGTCAATGGATATCGACGCGTCGGGCTGTTTCCTGCCCGATAACACATGGTTTGTCGAAGGTATGCTTCACGGTCAGGGCTCGTGCGACGACAATGTTACAGCCCTTATCTTAAGGCAGCTTTTAGCAAACGAAACGGAAGATGTCAACAGTAATCCTTCGTATCCGCAGTTTATGTGCTCTCAGAACCCCGTCGACGGGGTGTACGGGTGCTTCGCGCTTTCAAAAAGCGGATATCTTACAAAATATGACACCGTTTTTACGGTAAAAAACCTTTCAAACGAACACAGCATAACCATCCGAAGCATAAACGGGCTTTCGCTCGGGCTGTTTTTCGGAGTTGACCAGTCGGCTGTAATAGCTCCCGGAGCGTCGGTTGACATAGACGTCAGCGGCTTTATCCCAAAAAATACACGCAGCGGAAACATTAAAATTGTATATGCCGTCTGCAAGGATAAGGTAACAATAGGCGCGTCAAGAACGCAAAGCTTTACGTCGGCGGGTGACGACATTGAAAGCCTTGTCATGCTCACAGGGGCGGGCGGGGACGCTCCGACAAGACCTTTTTTCGGCTCCCGTTATATACTCAGCATTACGGGAAAGAGCTTTGTTTCAGGTCTTTTGTACTATGTCCTGTCGGCACTTTCCTTCATAATGCGTTCCTGCGTTGACTTTTTGACGCGTAAATAATATAATTTTAACGTACCAAATAATAAGGGGTGTTGAATATGCGCACAAAAAGCAAGGTTGCTCTCGCCGCCTGCGTCGCGGCAGTCGGCTATGTAGCTGCCGACATATACAAAAACGCTTCAATTAAACCCATGCCCGAGCACGCGCCGAAAATACAGGGGCGCGACATAAACGAGCTGCTTCTTTGCTTTGAGCGCCCCGTTTACGCCGAGGAAAAAGGCATAGTAATAGACGCCGAATACATAGAGGACGCCATTTCCGCCGTAAAGCAGATAATAGACGGCAGGTACGACTGCGTCGATTTCCGCATGCAGTCGCTTATAAGGCTTGCGTACTCGTACGGCGACAAAATAAAGGCTATATCGCCGCGCGGCTGGGAGCTTTTGGAGCAGACCTTCCTCGGCGCGAAATTCTGGATGACGGAGCCGGGCGAGGATTCGGCCTGCTACTGGTCCGAAAATCATCAGCTTCTTTACGCTTCGGCGGAATACCTCGCGGGGCAGATGTGGAAAAACAGGGTGTTTTTCAACGACGGAGCGACGGGCGCCGAGCATATGCGGCGCGCTTTAAAAAGGATAGAGTGCTGGACACATCAAAGGTTTTATCACGGATATTCCGAGTTCAACTCAAGCAACTACTACCTTTTCAGCGCCGCTCCCGCGCTTAATTTTATTCAGTTCGCAAAGGGCTGCGAGGAAACAAAGGAACGTCTCAGGATGAGCCTTGACCTGCTGTTTTACGATATCGCGTGCGGAATGTACGATTATGTGTTCATTCTCCCGAACGGCAGGGCGTATTCCTACAACCTTGCCGGCGGCGACTGCGACAGGGTACGAAAGCTAACTGATTATGTCTGGGGCTTAAACGACAACTATAAAACCTCTACACACCATATGCTCATAAACATAGTTCTGGCTATGGAGGCAAGGGACGAAAACGGCAGACCGTATTACGAGGTGCCGAAGGCGATACTTGAAATAGGCAGAGATAAGTCGGAGCGCGTTATAAAATCCTCAACGGGGCTTGACACCGCCGAGCTTAAGGCAAAGGGCCTTGTCGGCCATGAGGACTACCAGATAATGTGCCAGCTCGGAATGGAAGCGTTTACAAATCCCGAGGTTATTTACAACACCTACACCTATTTGAAGAAAAACAAAATGTTCTCAAGCAGCATGCTAAACTTCTTTAAGTTTCTTAACGTCAAAGGAATAAGAAACGAAAAGACGATGACATGGGTAAGCTCCGCTCTTAACCCCATGCCCAACGGCATAGCAATCCAGAGGGCAAATCTGTACAGGTACCGCACCGCGTATTATATGCTCGCGAGCGTGCAGAAATATCATCCCGGCGGCTACGGCGCGCAGCAGTTTTTGTCCTGCGCAAACTTCGGCGGAAATTCCATAGTATTTACGAACCATCCCGCCAACGACAGCGACAAGAAAAGCACGTCAAAGCTTCCGGGCTACTGGGCGGGTTTCGGCAGAGCGCCGCACATAGCGCAGGAAAAGAACGTGCAGCTTATGATTTTCGACATCCCGAAAATAAGCGGCTTCCTTGAGCTTTACAGGGTGCCCCAATATACGCACACCTTCCTGCCCGAGGCGTTTTTCGACGAGGTCTGCGTCGACGGCTGTTATGCCTTTGCAAGAAAAGACGGCGGATTTATTGCTCTTATAGGCTCGGGCAACCTTAGTTATCTTGAGTTTGACGAGGAGTCCGCCTCCGCGCTTGAAGCCGACTTAAAGCATTCCTCCGACAAGCACTATGAATACGTCGAAAACGGAAAGGGAGCGGAGCAGTTCGCGTCAGGTCCGGAGAAGTCACCCGACAAGCACTTCGACCTTGTGCAAAGGGGCAATCATCAAAGCTGGATTTACGAGCTTTCTGACGAAACAAAGGAAAGCTTTGAGGCTTTCAAAGCGAGAATCAGGGAAAACTCCGTCGTTTTCGACGGGAAGCACCGCCTGCTCTACAAGAGCGGCGGCATAACCTATGAGCTTGACTACGGCGGCGACTTCACCGTTGACGGCAAAGTGGTTTCGCCTCAGTTTAAGCGCTTTGAAAGCGATTATATAAATGCCGAGCGCGAGGCCGACGTTTTTAATTTCAGCTTTGACGGTCACGGCGTCACGCTTGATTTTGAAAACGCCCTAAGAAAATACGATTGAAAGTTGCAGTGAAATGATGGCAGGAGCCGTAAACACCGAAAGACGCAGATATGTAGGCTCACGCGAAACGATGTCATACGTCCTCTTTGACGCTTCAAAGGGCTTCAGCATCGACGCGTGGAAAAACAGGTTTTTTCTTGACGTCGTCAAAATCGACCTCGGAATAAACGCTATAGCGAGCATCATAACAAACATATGGGATATAATCGACGACACCTTCGCAGGGGTGCTTGTAGACAAAACGGCTACCCGCTGGGGCAAATTCCGGCCGTATATTCTTGTTTTCGCGGTACCCGGCACGATATTGACTACGCTTTACTGGCTGACGCCGTTTCTGTTCAACCAGAACCAGTTTGATGTGGGAAAGATAATATACTGGTACGGGCTCGGAATGATAACGGAGCTTATGACGACGTTCAGAAACTTTGCAGAAACGGGCTACATTTCGAGCATCTCGCCGAACCCCGACGACAAGGTGCGGCTGTTTACTATGGCGGAGGTCATATCAAGCCTGTGGGAAAACATTCCCGAGTTCCTCATGGGAATACTCATAGACATAGCAAACTCCGGAAAATCGGCTATAACCTTAAAGGGTACATATATGTTTATGGGAACAATGTGTGCCGTTCAGGCGGGAATCTTTGCGTTCGTTTACGCCTCGTTAGCAAAGGAACGCATACTTCAGGCTGTCGAAAAGCCCGACTTAAAGGGCATCTGGCGTACAATTGTGAACAACAAGCCCATGCTTTTGATGACGCTTTCCGACTTCCTGAATGCTTTCAAGGTGGATACCGGCGTCACGAATTATTACGTCGACGTGCTCGGCTCGGCGTTCCTCAAGGACCTTGTCGCCATACCGGGAATACCCTCTTCTTTTATAAGCTACACCTATATAGGCTGGGCTCAGCGAAGATTCTCAACAAAGTCGCTTTGGATTTTCGGCGAGCATAACAAGGACGTAATGAACATACTCGTTTATATATTCGGAACAATCGGCGGCAAGGGCAGACACGGCAATTATCTGAAAAAGTGGCCGATGTTCGGCGCGTTTGTCGCGAAGGATTTAGTATACAAAACAACGCTTTCGGTTTATAAAATTGTACCGAAGATGATGCAGACGGAAGTTCTCGACTATTGCGAATGGAAAAACGGTTACCGTACCGAGGGCGCCACAATAGCTGCGAAGGGCATTGTAAAAAAGATTGCTGGCGCGATAATCAGTCCGCTTAACAGCCTGCTCTTAAAGTCGATAGGCTACTCGCTGACGGCCGGTCACGGCAAACAGTCGGCAACTACAAAATATTATCTGTTCTCCATGTGTACTCTGGCGCCGGGGCTGACGGGGCTTCTCGGCGTCATACCGAAGCTGTTCTATAACCTCAACCTTGAAAAACGTAATCAGATGTACGCCGAGCTTGCAGAAATGCGCGCGGCAAAAAGATGCTATGTTGCCGAAATAAGCGAAGAAGCAGAGTAGTAATAAACAAGAGGACGCGTTTGTGCGTTTCAAAGATATACAGGAAATCGCTCCGGCGTATGAACACGGCGCGCCGTGTCCGATTGAAGTTTTCCGCAGCTTCACGGAACGGATGAATCCGTTCCCTACTTATAAATATAAACATTCGCAGGGAACGCATTTATGCGTTCCGCTCAAAACATGCCGCGGGCTTGTGCGGTTGCACTCCTTAAGTAAACGCGCATGAGGCAAGACGTAAACAATTATTATATCAGGGGAGGCAAAACGATGCCCGAACAAATCCGCTGGACAGAACATATAGACCTCGGCAGGCCGGACCTCGGCATCCGCCGCCTTTATGACCAAAGGGTTACGGAGCTTTACTCAGGCGAGCCGCTGCCCGACAGGGGCGCGTTTTCGCTCCACCCGCACATAACATATTTCAAAGGCGTCCTGTTCGCCCACTGGAGCGTGCATCTTGCGGACGAGGACTCGCCCGGTCAGTATGTCCGCTACGCGTTTTCGCGCGATATGGGCGAGACGTGGTCGGAGTCCGAGCCTCTGTTCCCGCAGATGGAAACGCCGCTCCGTAATCCCGACATAAAGGACGCCGACGGCTTTTTCTGCCGCGGCCACCGTCCCCACGACAAGTGCGGCACGGCGATGAAAAGCGACACCGAGTCGTGGAAAAACGACCTTTGCGGTCACTACCACCTCATGCTGTGCTCAAACGGCTTTGCAGTTGCCGACGGCAGGCTGTGGGCTATAGCCGACGCGGCGAAGGGCGTAAACTGGCCCGGTATCGGTCGTCTTGCCCGCGAGCTTTCGGAGGACGGTACTCCCGGTGCCTTGATGTGGCTCAACACCCCGCATGAAATGATAGAGGAAATAACGCCGAACGCGCTGAATACGGAGCTTTATTCCGACAGGGATTACGACGCCCGCATTGCCGGCGAAATAACGGAATACCTCACCGACCCGCGCCATATGCCGCAGTGGGATATGCTTCCCGAGGGCTGGCGCCAGAAGGACGGCAAAACAGCCCGCGACTGGTGGATGGAATATGCCTTGAAAAACAACGGCGACGGCTGCGGCGAGCCGACGCACTCATATGAGGCAAAGGACAAAACGCTTGTAAGGCTTTGGCGAAGCAGGGCGGGCGTGCAAAACGCCCACTTCAGCTTCGACAGCGGAAAAAACTGGTCAGAAATCACAAAGACCGAGTTTCCCGACACCGGCGCGCGCACAAGCGTGGGGAACCTCCCGGACGGCAGCGCGTACATCACTGGCAATCCCGGCTTCCGCCGCTTTCAGCTTTGTCTTTCGGTTTCAGAGGACGGATACCTGTTCGACAAAAGCTTTGTAATAGCCTGCGAGCCGGAAATAATGAAATATCCCGGCAGGGCAAAGGGTACCGGCTTCCATTACCCCGATTCCTGCGTCGCCGGCGATTATCTGTTTGTTATATATTCGCGCAACAAGGAGGATATCCTTATATCTAAGATACCTCTTTGCGAGATTATGCGGTAAAAACGCAGAAAACCCCGAAAGGGAAGTGACGTATCCGTGAAAAAAACAATCTTCAACATATGCATAACCGCGCTGTTCGCGGCTATGACGGCTGTCATGACCTTTATACATATTCCCGCGCCCATGACGAACGGAGGGTATCTTCATTTGGGCGACACGTTTGTCTATCTCGCGGCGTGCTTCCTGCCGCTGCCTTACGCCGTTTTTGCTGCCGCGATAGGCGGAGGGCTTGCCGACGGCCTGAGCGGCGCGGTGATGTGGATTATCCCCACCGTTCTTATTAAGTCGCTCATGACGCTTTCCCTCACCTCAAAGAGCAGCCGCATAATAACAAAAAGAAATCTGCTCGCCGTAATACCGGGAGCGGTTTTTACCGTAGGCGGCTACTATGTCGCCGAGGTGATAATATATAACTGCGGCTGGGCGGTGCCGCTTGCCTCCGTCCCGTTCAATATAGTCCAGGCAGCCGGCAGCGCGCTTTTGTTTATCGCAATAGGCTTCGCGCTCGACAAGGCCGATATTAAGAAGGTCATCTCAAAGAGCAGGTATATATAAGGTTGCGTTGTGAAGCGTACACTGTAGGGGTGCACCTGTGTGTGCGCCCGAGTTTTTCCTGAAATTCCCAAGGGCGACCGCAAGGGTCGCCCTACTCACTTTTTTGATAATTTGTGTATTTTCTGCTTTGTGTAAATATATCTTGTAATTATTTCAAATATACTTGACATACACCGAAAACAGCAATAGAATATAAACCCGAAGTTGAAAATATGGGGTGCTTTTTTGGAGATAAAACAGGTTGCAATTTATACGCTTGTCGGCTTTCTCGCGCAGATGATAGACGGAGCGCTCGGAATGGCATACGGGGTAAGCTCCACCACCTTTCTCACAACCGTCGGTGTGCCGGCAAGGATTGCGAGCGCAAGCGTTCACACGGCGGAGGTTTTTACTACGCTTGTTTCCGGCATTTCGCATTGGAGAGCAAAAAACATCGACTGGGCGATATTCAAACGCCTGCTTGTCCCGGGCGTTATAGGCGGGGCAATCGGCGCTTACATACTCGTCAACATACCGGGAAAGGTGATATCCCCGTTTGTCAACCTTTATCTGCTTTTGATGGGTATAATAGTTCTGATAAGAGCTATAAGAGGCGTTACTAAAAAGCTTATCAGCGGCAACAGGATTATCCCCGTAGGCTTAGCGGGAGGCTTTTTCGACGCCATCGGCGGCGGGGGCTGGGGTCCCATAGTAACATCCACAATGGTAGCCTCCGGCCATCCCCCGAGATATACAATAGGCTCTGTCAACACGGCGGAGTTTTTCGTAACAATAGTTCAGACGCTGACCTTCGCCGTATTTCTCGGAGTCGGTGAATATCTTGATGTAATACTGGGCCTTGCGTTAGGAGGTGTGATAGCCGCCCCCCTCGCGGCTATTCTTTGTAAAAAGCTGCCCGAGAAAAAGCTCATGTTCGCCGTCGGACTGCTTGTTGTTGTCCTCAACGTCAAAAACCTTGTCGCGCTTTTCATTAAATGACGTAGCGTTTGAGCGTATCCTCATTTGTAGGTGTATAGACGTAAGGAACGGTCTTGACCGTTCCGCATGTATACAGGCAGGGTTGGCAGCGGACTTACCGCAGGCAATGTGTCCGTTTTCGGAACAGGGAGATTAAAATGGAAGCAATAGAAGAATTTTTAAACAAAATAAAGGATGCGTCGAGAACGGCTGTTCTGGAGCTGCTCGAGGAGGCAAAGCCGGAGCGCGGCAGCGTCTTTGTCGTCGGCTGCTCGTCAAGTGAGGTACTGGGCGAGCATATCGGAAAGGACTCAAGCGAGGATGTGGCGCGCGCCGTCTTTTCGGGTATATATCCCGTGCTCTGCGAAAACGGGCTTTACCTTGCCGCGCAGTGTTGCGAGCATCTGAACCGCGCCATTGTAATCGAAAAGGAAGCCGCGCGGGCGCGCGGGCTCGAGCCTGTCAACGTGGTGCCGCAGGTAAAGGCGGGAGGCTCCTTCGCAACCGTATCGTATGCGGCGTTTTCGGAGCCGGTCGTCGTCGAAGCCGTAAGAGCCGAGCTCGGCATGGACATAGGCGACACCTTCATAGGAATGCATCTTAAGCCCGTCGCCGTCCCTGTAAGGCTGACATATAATTCGATAGGCCACGCGCACCTGACGTGCGCCAGAACGCGCCCGAAATACATAGGCGGCTGCCGCGCCGCTTATCTGCCGGAATAGCGTAAAATGCTTGCGGAACGGTCAAGACCGTTCCCTACGCGCTGATATAAAACTCGTTATAAACGAAATCAATTTATACTGTGTCCGGCATTTTTAATAAAAGTAAAAACAGAGCTGCGTCAAAGCCAAAAACGGGCAAGCTTTGATGCAGCTCATTTGTTTTTCATTTTGTTTTGCGCGGTCATTTAAACATCTTTGCTTTTACGAAAACAAGCGCTACAAGCACACTTAAGAGAACCGACATTCCCACGATAATTAAAAATCCGAACGGACTTCCCGCAAACGGCATTCCCGAAATGTTGACGTTCATTCCGTAAGCACTGAAAATCATTGTGGGTATCGACATCACTATTGTAATGATAGCCAGAAGCTTCATCACAATATTCAGGTTGTTCGAAATAACGGAGGCAAAGGCGTCCATCATGCCGCTTAAAATGCCGCTGTATATGTTTGACATCTCGATTGCCTGCTTGTTTTCGACTATGACGTCCTCAAGCAGCTCCGAGTCCTCGGGATATTTTTTAATCATATCCGTGCGCAGCAGCTTTTCAAGCACCGCCTCGTTTGAGCGCAGCGCCGTGGTAAAATAGACAAGGCTCTTTTCAATCTTGAGAAGCTCTATAAGCTCGCGGTTCTGCGTTGATTTGTGAAGCTTGTTTTCAACCTCTTCGCTTTTCCTGTCGACGTTCCTGAGGTACTGTAAAAACAGCGTCGAGGAATTGTAAAGAATCTGCAGAATAAAGCGTGACCTCATCTTTGTGTTGAAGTCGCGCACCCTGCCGCAGATAAAGCTCTGCAGCACGGGAGATTCCTCGCTGCACACCGTTATAATATAGTCCTCGGTATTGATTACGGACAGGGGAATTGTGCTGTAAAGCTCCTTGTCGCTTAATTCCTCAACGGTGGGAATGTTTACGAGTATCATCGTGTAGGCTTCGTCCGCGTCGATTCTTGAGCGTTCGTCGGTATCCAAAGCCGCTCTTAAGATATCGGTATCGATCTGAAACCTTTCGGAAACGGCGCGGAGCTCGTTTTCGTCGGGCGCGACAAGCGAAATCCAGCAGCCGGAAACGGGAGCTTCAAGCGTTTTTAACTGGTTGTTTTCCGAGAAATAATAGTATGTCATGGTACGCTCCTTTCGTGACGAAGGCACACGTCGCGAAAGGACGCGTTAACCTACGTCTTCAATATGTTTTTATTAGGGGGAATACTGTCCGGATTAGGGTCCGGTGACATGAGCTCACTACCTTTCCTATAAAAGTATTTCCATTCGCGTATATCGTTAAACCGTGCAACGCACGCGTTTGGCGAATTAGGGTGCTACATCCAGATTACCCAGATGAGAATATAGCCTGTGACAACAGCCGCAAGTGTAAAGGGAACACCGTATTTCATGAACGTCCGGGCTTTAACCTCATAGCCCTCCCGTCGGAGGATACCGATACCTGCGATGTTTGCGGAAGCGCCTATGGGCGTAAGGTTTCCGCCTAAAGTCGCTCCACAGAGAAGCCCGTAGTAAAGCAGCTTCGGGTCGACGATGTTGCCTGCAGCCGAAAGACTTGCCGCAATAACGGCGACAACGGGGAGCATGGTGGCCGTATATGGAATATTGTCTATGAACGCCGAAAGAAGCACGGACATCCATAATATAATCGTGTACACGAGGAAGACGGAGCCGCCGCTGTTTCCGCCGATTTTCGCAATCGCTTCGCCTATCAGTTCAATTACTCCCGCTCGCGTGACTCCGCCGATGACGATGAAAAGTCCGGCAAGCAACGAAATGGTGTAATAGTCAATTTCTTTAAAAGCGGCTTTGACAATGTCAAGCTTTTTGGTTTTTATAACCTCTCTTATCAGACCGATGATAAAATAAGAGATGCAGATAAGTCCGTTTGTAACGTCCGGCTTATAAAACTGACCTTCGGCGGCATTGGACTTATAAGGAATGAAGGAAACGGCAATCAGCGTAAGCACCGTCGCGACAAGCAGTACGGTCGGAACCTTGTCCTTTACCTCTGTTCTGTCCTCTATGTTTATCTCCTTGTCGTCCTTCCGGAACATCCAGAGGATAATGAGCGCGCTGGCGAGAGCGCCCGCCTCAACGACAAAAAACATCCCTACACGACCTGTATCGACAAAGAAATCGGCAAAATCAAGGTTCGCCGCCTTGCCCAGAAGGATTGAGGTGGTATCTCCGACGAGCGTCGCCGCTCCCTGAAGATTTGACGAAACCGCAATGCATATTATGCTTGGCACGGGAGAGATATTGACCTTTTTACAAAAAGCGACGGCGACCGGAGCAACCATCAATACAGTAGCTACATTGTCGACAAACGCCGATATGATTCCTGCGAAGAGCGAAAGCGCGACAACCGCCCATTTTATATTAGGCATTTTTGAAATAAGCATGTCCGACATCAATTGCGGCATTTTCGATTCGATAAACAGAAAGACGGTGCCCATTGTGCCGGCAATCATCATGATGACGTTCCAGTCGATTTCACGTAAAGCGTCACATACTGTGTAGCTGAACCCGTCGAAAACGGACACGCTTCCGAGGACGACGAAAATGAAGGCGGAAGCTATGGCGACATACGGGCGAATCTTCTGAAATGACAGCATCAGTATGTACGTCGCGGCAAAAATAATCAGGGAAACAACGTTCAGTGTGTTCATTTTTAGCTCCTTGTTTTATACTGTCAGCGTTCTGCGGGTGCTTGCCCGAAAACGGTGTAAGACTCAAAGGGCAAAGCTGACAGCCACGCCAAGCTTTAGGCTAAGCACAATAATACGCCCTGCCGCCCTGTGGTTTTTGAACGTCAAAAAACAGAACTCACAGACAAAGTGAGTCCTGTCAACAAGAAGTGCGGTTATTCGCAGATCTCATCAACCGATAATAAATAGAACTACGCCGAAAAAGCGTGTTCTATGTCTGACTCCGCCGCTTATTATTCAGTCGCGAGGGTATTATATACCCTTCTGTCGAACATGTCAACCGAAATTCAATCAACGGCTGATATTTTTAATGTGTTATCGTGACCTGCTTGTAAGAATTCCGTACCCGCCCGCTTAATTATTCTTAAGGTCGCTGCATTGATATTTTATTTTTATGTATTCAATAAAATCGCTGATTTCCTTAACCGCCGGACCCGGCAGATTTTTGGGTATGACAATAGGCTTGCTGCCGCCGATTGGTATTTCTTCGTTTGTAAGCCCCAATAGATAAATCAAGCGAAATGTTGAAAAACTCTGCAATCTTTACCTTCATTTCGTCGTCGGGCGTGCTCTTTTCTCTTTCGTAAGAAGAAACGGTATATGCCGATATTTTCAGCTTTTCGGCAAGCTCCTTTTGACTTAGCTTCTTGTCCTTCCGCAGGTCCGCGAATCTTTCGCCGATCAAATATATCACCCCACGAAAAATTATAGATGGTTTGTAACGAAATTTAAAATTTTTGCATGATTCTACTAATACAGGGTTGACACCTGCAAGAAACTTACATATAATTTGTATATAATCCGGCTTTCGCCATTATTCGACGGCAGCGCTATTATATATCGTCAAACAGAAGCAGCTTATATGGCTGAATTCCGAACACGTCGGCTATTGAAAAAAGTGTATCAAGCGAAACAGGTGCAACGATATTCGGAGCTTCGACCTGTCCTATAAACCCCGCGCTTCTGTTGATTTTTTCGGCAAGCTCCTCTTGCGTCAGTCCGTTAAGCTTTCTGTAATAAGCGATTTTCAGACCGATCTGAATATATCTCTTTTTATCTGTATCATCCATTACGCTCACCCCGTTGTATTTATTTTATCAGACAAAACCTACATATTAGTATATGCCCACACTTAATATGTATTAGGTGTGACATAATATTTAATATGTATAACCTAACCGATATTAACCTTAACATAAAGGAGTAAGAAGTTAAATGTACAGAAAAGTCTGTTCACGCAAAATTGATGAATTAGGCAGAGTAGTAATCCCGATGGAAGCAAGGTATGCGTTGGGAATCAAAGACAAGCAGGTCTTTGACGTTTATATTGACGACACGTCAATAATTTTCAAGCCAAACAACGAAACGCCCGCTTGCTGCATATGCGGAGATACGATTTCCGACCTGAAAAAAATCGGACATTCCTTAGTATGCCTTAATTGCGTCGCAAAAATCAAGGAATCATAAGGAACAAAACCTCTGCCGAAAAAGAGGCGAAAGAACTGCGGGATTTCTGATAGGCAAAATAGTTTGCGGACGGTTTTCCGTCGGCTGTTGTTGATTGCGACTTTTTTGAAATTCATGCGAAATATCGGCGCGCCTCGGTAAGTGGAAAAGCCCTCCGAGCATTCGGCTTGTTGCCGTTTGTCGAAGGGCTTCATGATTTTTAAAATGATTTCAATTGAAAAAATCCGGAAATCGGTCGGTGTTACTGCCTGCTGAGACTATTACGCCTTTTTATCCTTTATCGCAGCCTGTGCAGTATAGATAGTGTGGATGATTTTTTCTCCTTTAACTGAGAAATTGTTATCACATCACCAGTATGTAAGGGGGGCTTATCACCCCCGCTGTCGAAAGTAACCACCGCATTGCTCTTTCGACCTTCTGTTACTACATCAAGCGAAGTCGTATCATGTCCATCAAGGTTCATATACCACCGGAAATGGCTTTTCCCATCAGGCACGATCTTTGAAACGAACTTGCGGATCAGGTCCGGGTTGACCTGTGGCTGAGAAAAGTCAAGAACTTGGGTAAGGGTTTCTTTGATTTCATCCCAGCGCAAATCCGGCACTCGAATCTCTTGTTCTGATTGTAACATAGATGCGTACTCATTTTCAAGATCTGCCAGAACCGCATCAATCTTTTGCTTCTGAACAGCAAATTCTTCTTTGGTTATTTCTCCGTCCGTCCTCATATCAAGCAGATTATTCTTTTTAGCTCTGTACTTCTCAATTTGGGATGCAACCCCCGTAAGATTTACCTTTTTCGGAACGTCAGCCCGATAGCACTCATTGATAAGGTCACAGGTCTTTGAAATAACCTCGTTCTTATCAATCCATATTCTTTCAAAAATGAACTTAGCCATTAGATCTAACTTCCAGTCTGCTATCATAGGCTGATCGCAGTAACCGGTATCATCAACACCTGCTTTGCGGCGTGAAGCTGCCGAGCCGTTATTTAATTGGTTATAACACTGGTATCCATAGGACCAAGGCATATTGTTGTTTTTATGCCAGCGGTTCTTTCGGAAGGAATGGCCACAGGAGCATTGTAATTTGCTTCCCCACAAGTCGCGGTTTTCCTTTGTGCCATGATGCCGCTTCTGTTTGTTGGCAGTATTGGCAGCAGACATCGTTTGCTTCACACGCTTCGCTTTAATCTCCTGACATTTATACCATTCTTCTTCAGAGACAATCGGTTCAAAGTCGGATTTCACACACATATAAGTGCTTGAATCGTGATTGTTGACACGCTTCTGTTCCAGATAGTTATTGCTGAAAGATTTGCCGTATGCCATAACTCCCATATAAGTCTGGTTATTCAATATGCGACATACGACCCCGGCAGTCCATTTATTCTTTCCGGAAGCATTAAGTCGCTGCCGCCTTGTGAGCTCATTGGCGATTGCCATTGTGCTTAAACCGTCCAAGTACATATCGTATATCATACGAACCGTTTCAGCCTGCTCCGGATTGATCTTATAGGTTTCTCCGACCTGACGATCATACCCCAGAATGTTGCCGCATCCATAAACCATACCGTTTTGTCGGCTGATCTGCTGACCGGCCTTTACTCGTTCAGAGACCTTGCGGCTTTCTTCCTGAGCCAATGTTGCCATTATAGTGAGACGAAGTTCACCATCGCCGTCCATAGTCCAGATGTTGTCCTCGACAAAATAGACCTCAACACCAATGTTTTTGAGTTCTCGCGTGGTAACAAGCGTATCAACGGTATTCCTTGCAAAACGACACACTTCACGAGTAACAATCAGATCGAACTTACCTTGCTTCGCATCTTCAATCATTTGAAGAAATGCCGGACGCTTTTTTGCCTGAGTTCCTGTGATACCCTCATCAATATACTTGTCCAGTACATTCCAGTTGGGATGATACTTAGCTTGATCGTCATACCACTGAATCTGATTTTCAAGCGCGGATAACTGGGCTTCGTGTTCCGTCGAAACACGACCATAAAAGACCATGTTTCTCGTTCTGTTTCTGTCTAAGAAAGCGTAGGGGTTGCCGATTTTCGGCATGGTCATTGTTGTATTATTTGCAATCATGATAAGACCTCCTCGATAATTCACTTTAATTATATTTAAGCGGGCGCCGCTTGTGAAATATGCGAATCGGACTCTTTGAGCCGTTTTGCAAGTTCATCAAAGGTCGCTCGGTTAATCAGACCTTTTTCCAAGAGGATTTCAGATACGACCAAAACGGCATAATCAGTAGGAATATACTCATTCATTATCAGTCGTCTCCTTTTTTCCTACCTCGTATCTTCTCTCGGAAATCAAGTAGTCATAGCCGGGACGTCCGCAGATTTTGCAGGGCTCCTTAATTCTGTTGTATGGATTTGACCGTTTGACAATGTGCTTTCCGCTCATGTAGGAGCTTAAGCAGCTCCCACACAAACAGCGAGTGTCTTCATTTTTTCGCGGAGCATAATTCCACATGCCGAGACCTTTTTTGAGTGCATTATTGATAACACGCATCAGGTCTTCGTCATCAACGTGTCCGACAAATCTCTCCAGATCGCACTGGTTGATCGTAGAAATCTGCTCAAGCAGCACCATTGAATTTTCTTTGAGCCCAAACTCTGCACCCAAAACAACGTGAGTAGGCAGGTATCTCTTCTTGACCGCAGTTGTGATTGCTGCGACGATAGTAGTAGGACTTGCGTTGTTGCCATCATCGCACTGAAGAATAAGTACCGGACGGATGCCGCTCTGAATAGAACCTTCTTTTACGCCGAAATTGTAGTAGAAAATATCTCCACGCTGTACTTTGTTATTGTTGTTATTCATATTATTAACCTCTCATTTTGTAATACTGAAAGGTGTCTCTATCCGGATTAGAAACAAGTCCCTTCACTTATTCGGACTGGGAGAGGTCTTTTTAGTAGTCGTTTTCCAAAAGTTTTTTCAGCTTCTTCAATCCACTCTCAATACTGAAACTGATTGCTTTGTAATACACGCCTTCATCTTCGGCAATTTTCTCCAAAGTCAAACCCTGCAAATAGTATTTGATAATTCGTTCCTTTTGCTTCTCAGTCAACATATTAAGTGCCGCATATAACACTTCACTTGCCAATCCGTGTAATACTATGTCCTCTGCGCTTTCTCCAATCAGTTCAGAATGAAAACACTCAATCTCTCCGTCTTCGTAATTAAAGGCATCAACAGAGCGCAGAGACCTTTTTCGATGTTTGTCCTCATTTTTTCTGAACTCGTTACGAGTTTCTCCATATGAAAGATCAAGGACAATGTACGGACTGAACTCTTTGAGAATTTCCGCATATTTGTCGGTGAGTTCCTTTTCAGATAAGGCAGTAATAATGCCGTACTGCTCGTATCCTACATAGCCGGGGTATTCATACTTGAATTCGACAACCTCACATTCATCTTTGAACTGCTTTAATAATGTATTAGTATCCATTTGTAATCTCCTTTGAATTTTTGAATTTTGGTGAAATCAAAAATTCGGAGATTACGGGTATTCAGCGATATAGCACGCCCACTTATAAAACATAAAAGTCCTTTCCGCCCACTTGAGTCCGAAGGACACAAAACGCTGACGGGAAGGACCATTATTGCTGCCTAAAAAAGGGTGCAGTAAATAAAGGGTACCCATACTGCTTTTTCAAACAGGTTTGAATCAGCGTATTTGTATCCTTGGCCCTTGTACTTCAGGCTGCGAATATTTATTTGTGATGTCGGGGCAAAACAAAAAGGCCACCGACAAGGTTGACCTATAGATAGAACTATAGTGTCTTCCTTGCCGGTGGCCTCTCACGTGTATCTGGTTTAACTACCGGTGATTATTCGGGCTCATTGCCCACGATCAAGTGACCTGGAATCGGATTTAATGCAGCCCTGTTTCAGCTCGACCGTTCCGTCGTGATGTCGTTGATTTAATTGTTTCTGTCTTTATGCGAAAACTGTGTATCCGTTCTTATGAAGCCACATAAGGGCTTTCGATACGAGTTCATCCGGAGCATTGCTGATTCCGCAAATGGCCTTATATACTGAAGCCCAGAACAGATCGTCAGGGACTTCTTCAACTTCCGGTTGCCCATATTTCTTCATGTATGCTTCGATCTTGTTGCGATCCAAGCTGAACAGCGCCTCATTGCGCTCTTTTACGAATTCTTCAAGCATCGTCATCTTAATATCTCCTCATCACTAACATTTAGTGTTCTCTTAATGATAAATCAGTATGTTCCATTCCTGTCGGAGCATAGATGTCGATTACATCATGTCTCCGGCCTACAACTGTACGAACCATTTCTGCTCCGCACTTACTACATCTTACTCTTATCTGGTTTTTCTTGTTTTTCAGCCCCGCAACTTCATTCTTACAGTTCGGGCAATACCAGGAGTAAATCGTCCAATCCTCCAGCATCGCCTTGCTCCTTTTCTTATTTTCTCGGTAAAGGAACGAGAACCTGACAGTCTTTCATTTGGTAAACAGGAATACGCCTTGATTTGACATATTTCAAAACCTGAACTGCATTATGACATTTCTCGCATTCCATCCAGCCGTCGGTTTCATCCAAGTCAAGCTTTTCATTCAAAGCGCCGCAAATTGGGCACTCAACATCTGTAGCATTCAAAACAACACATCTCCAATCGGTCTAAGATATTTGTTTTAGAGGGCCTTTATTACGTGTCGGGCGACGCCTTGCACTTGGAAGCCTTTCACCTTTATGACCTTTCCGGGATAGCGTGCTTCATTTTCATATTCAAGAACAAAGCACTTTTCGTCTTCGTCAAAGCCCCGATATCTTTTCAGAGTGTTCTGATTGTCTTCATCCAGCGCAACGACTATATCCCCTTCGAGAGCAGGGCAATTACGCTCAATGACCAGCAGATCATCTTCGTCAATACCGGCGTCGACCATGGAATCGCCTTTGGCTCGGAGTATGTAAAAATCTCCTTTGCCAAACATAGAAACAGGAAGGCTGACATATTCTTCAATGGATTCTTCCTCTTCTTCAGGAGAACCGCAACGAATTGAACCTACTAACGGGGCGGATACATAGGCAGTCTTCATTTTGGCACTCTGGGGAGCGGACATGATGCCTCTGTCGTACTCAATCAAACCACGTTCACTCAATACCTGAATATAACGATGGGTGGTCGAGCGCGCCACACCGACACCTGCTGCGACCTCGTTAATAGTCGGGGAAGAGTGATGTTCCTGATAATACTTGTTTACGAATTTCAGGATCTTGTCCAGAGTTTCTTGATTGTATGGTCTCATGTTCAACACCTCTGTTTCTTTAATGGGATTTCAAATCCCACTATCATTATTATACTCATTACTCTTGAAAAATCAATAGGTTTGAACAAAGTCAAAGCGGAGGTGCTGCCAATTGGCAACACCTCCGCTTCTTGTACGGATGCACAGTCTTTTTATAGCCATCCTTCCGAATCATCATCGCAGTCATTGTCGAAGAGTTCGTCATCATCGTCTTCCCAGAAAGAGTCTTTTTCTTGCTCGCGTTCCTCTTGTTCAATATCTTCGATAATACTCATCGCCATAGCAAATTCAAAAGCATCTGTTTTTCCATCACCATTAAAATCAAAGAGAGGTCCATCAAAGATTCCCATTTTTACTCCTTTCAAGCAGCAGCATTAGTTGTGTCCATTTTTCGCTGTATTTGCTCAGCAAAAGCTCTGTTTATTGCCGTATTATAATTACACCAACAATTGTTTAACTTGCTCCACCACCATCCGTTAATCTGTAACTTGCGAGCTGCGATACGATTATCACCACCTGTAAAATGAATCTTTAGCTCAGCTCTGTCTCTTTTCCGAGAAGGAGCAACTTTTACAGCTTCATGAATAGAAGGACGTACCTGATAGAGGGGCTCCTCTTTCTCTGCGTATGTAAACGGAAGCCTGTTATTCATAATGCTCAAATTATCTTCATAATATTTTGCCCAGCCCATACGAACTCCTTTCGATTTTAACCTTTCTAAAATGTTATAGAGATGCTATTGCATGAACTTAACATTTTATGCCGCAGGTTTTAGAGTTATATCAACGCCATCCTTACTGCCCTGCAGAACGTATCCGTTTTTATATGCTCCGTAAGCCAGAGCGACAATTACGCTGCCTGTGACTAAAATCTTTACAAGTTCGATGAACTGTTCTCCAGTTAAAGCTCCAATGATTGAAATATGTGTATTCATTTTGAAATCTCCTTTTCTCGTTGTCCTAATACATATTAGGGAGAACTTGCAGAGC
>DCUB01000041.1 GCA_002329365.1 Ruminococcaceae bacterium UBA1425 | reverse complement strand
ATGTTTACTTTACAGAGCCATTTCCAATTGAATAAAAACGACTGTTTTGTTTGTTTATTGTGAATAATATCGAAAAAAGGCTAAAAAAACACTGTGTATTGTATTTTTTTGCCAAAAGGGTTTTAATACTCGAACTCGCCCGTAAAGGACAGCCTTGTGCTGCCTGTGAGCAGTATTCCGTTGTCGGTATAGTTTACTATAAGGTCTCCGCCTTTAACCTTGACGGTAATGTCCGTGTTCTTCTGAAGGCAGCCTTTTGCGACAGCCGCCGCGACTGCCGCGCACGCTCCGCTGCCGCAGGAGAGCGTTTCGCCGTTTCCTCTCTCCCACACCCTCATTTTGATTGTGGTATCGTTCACTAACCGGACGAACTCCGTGTTGACCCTGTGGCTGAAAACGGACGAGTTTTCAAACTCCGGCCCTATCCTCGCCACGTCGATTGCGTCAACCCTGTCGCAGAACACGACGCAATGCGGATTTCCGAGCGAAACGCAGGTGATGCCATAATCCTCGCCGCCGATGCTGACGGGCATATCGACAACACTATCAATGTCCGGCTTTGCCAGAATCTTCTTTGCCGAGAAATCGGGCATTCCCATATTAACGCACGCCGACGAAACCTTGCCCTTCGATATATAGAGCCTTACGTATTTAATGCCGCTCGCCGTTTCGATGGAAATGCTTTCTTTGTCAACGGTGCCGTTGTCGTAAAGGTATTTGGCAACGGAGCGCACCGCGTTTCCGCCCATTTTCGCCTCGCTGCCGTCAAGGTTGAAAACCCTTATCTTCGCGTCGGCAATCCCGGAGTGCTCTATAAACACAATGCCGTCGCCGCCTATACCGTGATGCCTGTCGCAAAGACTTACGCAAAGGGATTCGGGGCAGGTTATTTCGCCGTTGTAGTTTTCAATAATTATGTGGTCGTTGCCCGCCGTTTCCATTTTGGCGAAGCGGAACTTGCTGAGGTCCGTACGCATGTTGTTTATATCGACAAGCTCCGTGTTGTATTGATTGTAGCGGCTTGCGATTATGTCGGCAAGCGCGTTGGCTGTGTCGAGAGACGTCAGCGTCGCTATCGAAAGCTGAATAGCACGGCGGTGAATAGATATAAATTCGCCGACGGTCGAGTCGTTAAGCGCGCCTGTATATACGATATAGCTGATTTTTCCGTCCTCCATGAGCCGGAAAATCTCGTTGCTCTCGGATACCTCCTTTACGCTTGTAACGTCTATTCCGAGCTGACCTATCGCCGCTGCCGTGTCCTTTGTGGCATAAAGCTTCATGCCGAGGTCGTCAAGCTTTTTCGCTAAGGTAACGACATCAATCTCGTCGTGCTCGTCGACGCTTAAAAGCACTCCCACTTCTTTTCCGACAGACGGCATCTGAACGTTGAAGCCGGCGGAGGTAAGCCCCTTCATAAGCGCTTCGGACGTTGTTTTGCCTATGCCGAGCACCTCTCCCGTTGATTTCATTTCGGGACCGAGTATGGAATTTACGTCGGAAAGCTTTTCAAACGAGAAAACCGGCACCTTGACGGCGAAGTACGGCGGAGTTCTGTAAAGCCCCGTGCCGTAGCCGAGCGATACGAGCGGCTGACCTATCATCACCTTTGAGGCAAGCTCGACCATGGGAACTCCCGTAACCTTGCTTATATAAGGCACGGTTCTCGACGCGCGCGGGTTTACCTCTATTACATAAAGCCTGTTGTTGTATATAAGGTACTGAATGTTGACAAGACCTTTGGTGCCGAGCGAGAGCGCAAGCTTCTGCGAAACGTCAATGACGTTCTGGAGCATCTTGTCGTTCAGATTGTACGGAGGATAAACGGCTATCGAGTCGCCGCTGTGAACGCCGGCTCTCTCGATATGCTCCATAATGCCGGGGATAAGCACGTCTGTACCGTCGGATATTACGTCGACCTCAAGTTCTATGCCCGCCATGTATTTGTCTATGAGCACGGGGTTTTCGATTTCGCTCTTTAGTATTATCTCCATATACCGGCGGACATGGTCGCTGTTGTGCGCTATCGTCATGTTCTGACCGCCGATAACATAGGAAGGACGAAGAAGAACGGGGTACCCGAGCGTTTCGGCGGCGCTGAGCGCCTGCTCCATTGTCATTACGCCCATTCCCTTCGGGCGGCTGATTCCGAATTTCTCAAGCAGGGCGTCAAAGCGCTCCCTGTCCTCTGCCGTGTCTATTCCGTCGGCGGACGTGCCGAGTATCTGAATTCCGTTTTCGTCAAGGAATTTTGTAAGCTTTATAGCCGTCTGACCGCCGAACGCGACGACGACGCCTAAAGGCTTTTCGACCTTTATGATGTTCATAACGTCCTCGGGCGTGAGCGGCTCGAAGTAGAGCCTGTCGGCGGTGTCGTAATCGGTCGAAACTGTTTCGGGGTTGTTGTTGATTATGGCTACCTCGTAGCCCATCTCCTTCAGCGTCCAGACGCAGTGGACCGACGAGTAGTCGAACTCTATGCCCTGACCTATTCTTATGGGACCGGAGCCGAGAACTATAATTTTTTCCTTGCTGTCGTCTATGAAGCCCGCGGCCTCGCACTCGGTGTCATAAGTGGAGTAGAAATACGGGGTTTCAGCCTTGAACTCGGCGGCGCAGGTGTCGACCATTTTGTAAACGGCGTCAACGTGGGGTATGCTTTCGGCGCCCGATATGCGTTTAAGCGCGGCGTCGGTGTAGCCGAGCTTTTTGCCTTTGATGTAAGTGCCCTCGTAAAGACCGTTTTTCGAAATGTCGTTTTCAAAGTCGGCAAGGTTTTTAATCTTGTTTAAAAACCACCTGTCTATCTTTGTAATCTGATAAAGCTTTTCAATGTCCTCTCCGCCCTTGAGCGCTTCAAAGAGCGTGAACAGCCGCAGATCGTCCATACTGTGAAGACGTTCTTCAAGCGGTTTTTTTGTTTTCGGCTGCATATTCAGCGTATCGGTTGAAATCTCGGCGCCCCTGACAGCCTTCATCAGCGCCATTTCAAAGGTGGGCGCGATGGACATAACCTCGCCCGTCGCCTTCATCTGCGTGCCGAGCCGCCTGTCGGAATTTACAAACTTGTCGAAGGGCCATTTGGGCAGCTTGACGACAACGTAGTCAATGGCAGGCTCGAAGCAGGCGCAGGTTTTGCCCGTTATGTCGTTTTTGATTTCGTCAAGCGTATAGCCGAGAGCAAGCTGCGTAGTAACCTTTGCAATAGGATAGCCCGTCGCCTTACTCGCCAGAGCCGACGACCTTGAAACCCTCGGGTTTACCTCTATGACGGCGTACTCGAAGCTGTCGGGATTTAACGCGAACTGGCAGTTGCAGCCGCCGACAATGCCGAGAGCCGAAACTATGTCGAGAGCCGCCGAGCGTAGAATCTGATATTCCTTGTTGGCTAAGGTTAATGCCGGCGCGACGACAATGCTGTCGCCGGTGTGGACGCCTACGGGGTCGAAGTTTTCCATGCTGCAGACGGCGATAACGTTGCCTACCGAATCGCGCATTGCCTCAAACTCGATTTCCTTCCAGCCGAATATGTATTTTTCAATAAGAACCTGCGTTATGGGCGACATGTCAAGGCCTGTAACGGTTATAATCTTAAGCTCGTCGGGAGAATAAGCAACGCCGCCGCCCGCTCCGCCGAGGGTGAACGCCGGACGGACGATAACGGGGTAGCCGATTTCGTCTGCTATTTTAAGCGCAGTTTCAACGTCGTTCGCTATTTCGGACGGGATTGTGGGCTGCCCTATCTCTGCCATCGTGTCCTTGAAAAGCTTTCTGTCCTCCGCCTTGTCTATGGCTTTGGCGTCGGTTCCGAGCAGACGGACGCCGTGCTTTTCGAGGTAGCCGTCCTTTGAAAGCTGCATGGCAATAGTGAGTCCCGTCTGCCCGCCGAGCCCCGCCAGAAGGCTGTCGGGGCGTTCCTTCTGGATTATCCTCTTAACCGTTTCGGTTGTAAGCGGCTCTAAGTATATCTCGTCGGCAAGGGCTTTGTCCGTCATTATAGTAGCTGGGTTCGAGTTGACAAGCACTACATTTACGCCCGCCTTTTTAAGCACGCGGCAAGCCTGCGCGCCGGCATAGTCGAACTCGGCAGCCTGACCTATTACTATGGGGCCGGAGCCTATGACCATTACCTTCTTTATATCTTTGCAAAGAGGCATTATTTTTTTCCTCCCATTAAGTTTATGAACCTGTCGAAAAGCATGGACGTGTCGAGCGGACCCGAGCATGCCTCGGGGTGAAACTGCACCGTAAAGGCGTCGTAGCCGTCGTAGTCGATTCCCTCGCAGGTGCCGTCGTTAGCGTTTACAAATCTCAGCGTACCCTTTCCCTCAAGGCCCTCCATTTCGACGGCATAGCCGTGGTTCTGGCTTGTTATGTATGTTCTTGTGCCGAGTATGTCGCGGACAGGCTGATTAGCGCCCCTGTGTCCGTATTTCAGCTTTACCGTTTTGCCGCCGTTCGCGAGAGCGAGAAGCTGATGCCCTAAGCATATGCCGAAAATGGGAACATTGCCGAACAGCTTTTTAAGCTCGTTTATGCAGTCTACGTTTTCGGCGGGGTCGCCCGTGCCGTTTGAAAGCATTACGCCGTCGGGCCTGCCTGCCAGAATCTCCTCTGCTGTCGTATCGCTCGCCACTTCGGTAACGGTACAGCCCCTTTTCCTGAGCTCGCGGACGATATTGTATTTCGCGCCGTAGTCTATGAGCGTTACTTTGAATTTTTCCTTCCCGTATGCGGGGGATATGCGTTTTCCGCTCACGCAAACGCTTTTTACGGCATCGAGGATTTTAAAATTTTGTATTTCCGAAAGATCGTCGGGAGGCGTCTGACAGATTTTCGCGTTCATAACGCCCTGTTCGCGGATTATTCTTGTAATCTCCCTCGTATCGACGCCGCATATTCCGACAACGCCCCTTTTCTTCAGAAATGTATCGACGTCGTACTGCGAACGGAAGTTTGACGGCGTTTCGCACCACTCGCGGACGACATAACCGCTGACCTGACACTCGCCCTCAAAATCCTCTTCGATTATTCCGTAATTGCCTATAAGCGGAAACGTCTGCAACACAATCTGCCCGTAATAGCTCGGGTCGGTAAGCGTTTCGATGTATCCCAGCATTCCCGTTGTAAAGACAAGCTCGCCGACGCTGTCGCCCGCCGCACCGAAGCTCTCGCCTTCAAAAACCCTTCCGTTGCCAAGAACAAGATATGCCTTTTTCACTTCATATCCTCCGTCAGTTCAAATTTACTCATCGGCTCCAGCTTGAATTTGTTGTTCTTGTTAAGCCGGTCTATTTTCGCCTTGATTTCGTCGTCTTCGCACACGCCCGTTCTTATATATCTGTCAAGCACCTCGTATGTGAAGCCGAGGTTTTCCTCGTCGGTTTTGCCGCAAAGACCGTCTATCGGCACTTTGTCAACAAACTTTGACGGCAATGAGAGAACGCGGCCTATTTGTTTTACCTCGTTTACCGTCAGCTCAGACAGCGGGCTGAAGTCGCCCGCGCCATCGCCGTATTTTGTGGCGTAGCCTACCCAGTCCTCTGAAAGATTGCAGGTGTTTGCGACTCTGCCGTTCATCGACTGTGACACGGCGTAAAGCGACGACATTCTAAGACGCGCCGGCAGATTGAATGATGTCTGATTCTGCACTTTTATCCCGTTTGCCTCAAGCTGCTCTATTATTCCGTCGTATGCTTTTCTGATGTTTACGATGTATCGCCGTATTCCGAGGAAATCGGCAAGGTCTTTTGCCACATCTATATCGCTTTGCTCGCCGTTAGGCATCAGCACGCCTATAACTTTGTCTTTTCCGAGCGCCTCAACGCAGAGAGCCGCCACAACAGAGCTGTCTTTTCCGCCGGACAGACCGACGACGGCGTTGCAGCCGCGCCCGTTTTTGTCAAACCATTCTTTTATCCATTTGACTATTTCGTTTTTAACACGCTCCGCGTCAAAGCTCATGTTGATTCTCCTTTTGCATGTTAATCTGAAATGTTGTTTTCAAATTTATCCTTGCCCGCGTCCTTAGGCAGCCGCGTGGGATACTGCCCGTTAAAGCAGGCGCAGCAGTAGCCGCCTTCTTCTCCCGCTATGCGTTTTACGCTTTCCACGCTGAGGTATCCGAGCGAATCGGCGCCTATTATCTTCGCCGTTTCCGAAACGGTGTGGCGGCACGCGATGAGGTTTTCGCTCGAGTCGACGTCCGTTCCGTAATAACAGGGGTTTATGAAGGGCGGCGAGGTTATACGCATATGCACCTCTTTTGCACCGGCGTCGCGCAGGAGCTTTACTATCCTGCCGCTCGTAGTGCCTCTTACAATAGAGTCGTCAATAAGAACAACCCTTTTTTCCCTGACCGTGTTCACAACGGGGTTCAGCTTTATCCGCACCTTGTCCTCGCGCGATTTCTGCCCGGGCGCGATAAACGTTCTCGCTATATATTTGTTTTTTATAAAGCCCATTCCGTACGGTATTCCCGACCGGGCGGCGTAGCCTATTGCTCCGTCGATGCCGGAGTCCGGCACGCCTATTACGACGTCGGCCTGAACGGGATGCTCGACTGACAGGAACGCGCCCGCCCTCAGCCGCGCTTTGTGGACGCTGCAGCCGTCGATTACGGAATCGGGGCGCGCGAAATAAATGTACTCAAACACGCAGACGGAGCGCGGCGCCTTGTTGCAGTGCGTTTTTATGCTTTTCATTCCGTCTTTGTCAAAAACGATTATTTCACCCGGTTCGACGTCGCGCAGAAAACGTGCTCCCACGGCGTCGAGCGCGCAGCTTTCGGATGCGGCGATATAAGCGCCGTCGTCTGTAATGCCTATGCATAGCGGGCGGAAGCCGTTTTTGTCACGCACCGCCAGCAGCTTGTCGCCGGTCATAATTACAAGTGAGTACGCCCCGCAAAGCTTGTCCATAGCAAGGCCTGCGGCTTCCTCTATACTTTGCGTCTTTATGCGTTCCCTTGTGATTATGTAGGCTATAACCTCCGTGTCGCTCGTCGAATGAAATATGGCGCCGTCCTTTTCAATCCCGCGGCGAAGCTCCGCCGAGTTGACAAGGTTCCCGTTGTGCGCGAGCGCGAACCTGCCGCGCATGTGGCGGACCTCGATAGGCTGGGCGTTCGCCTTGTCGGCGTTGCCCGTCGTCGCGTAGCGCACATGACCGACAGCCATTTCGCCGCTGCCGAGCTCCGTTAACCGCTCGCCCGTGAACACGTCGTTAACGACTCCGAGCTCCTTATAAGAGCGGAACTCGACGCCGTCGTTTACGAATATGCCGCAGCTCTCCTGCCCCCTGTGCTGGAGCGCGAAAAGACCGTAATATGTCAGTTTGGAAACGTCTGTTTTCTTTGGACTGAAAACCCCGAAAACTCCGCATTCCTCGCGCGGCTTGTCAAAAAGCATTAACTGTCAGTCCTTCTTGCCTTCTTATTTAAGCAGGGCTTCTATCCTCGACATCGCTTCCCTCGTACTATCATAGTCGGAGAACGACGTAAGCCTGAAAAAGCCCTCGCCGCACCTGCCGAAGCCCTCGCCCGGCGTTCCGACGACATTTGCCTCGCTCAGAAGGTAGTCAAAGAAATCCCATGACTTCATATCGTTCGGGCAGCGCAGCCAGATATACGGTGAGTTTAAGCCGCCGCAGTACCATATGCCGAGCCTGTCGAGCGCGTCCGTTATCACGCGGGCGTTTCTTCTGTAATAGTCGATGTTCTCGCGCGTCTGGCGTATACCCTCGTCGGAAAAGACCGCCTCGGCTCCGCGCTGGACGATGTATGAAACGCCGTTGAACTTTGTAGTCTGCCTGCGGAGCCACAGCTTGTTGAGCTTTACTCCGTCCGCCTCAAGCTCGTTTGGCACTACCGTGTAGCCGCACCTTGTTCCCGTAAAGCCCGCCGTCTTTGAAAGCGAGCAGAACTCAATGGCGCAGGTGCGCGCGCCGTCTATTTCAAAAATGCTGTGCGGAAGATTTTCGTCGGCTACAAAAGCCTCGTACGCGGCGTCGAAAAGAATCACGGCGCTTTGCGCGTTTGCGAAATCAACCCACTTTTTAAGCTGCTCCTTATTGTAGGCGGCGCCTGTGGGATTGTCGGGCGAGCAGAGATAAATAATGTCCGCCTTCATGCCCTCCTGCGGCAGCGGAAGAAAGCCGTTTTCGATATTCGCGTCTACAAAGGATATATCCCTGCCGTCCATAGTATTTGTGTCGACATAGACGGGGTAGACAGGGTCCGGTATAAGCACCCTGTTATCCTTGCCGAAAATGTCGAGGATATTTCCGAGGTCGCTCTTCGCGCCGTCGGATACAAATATCTCGTCTGTTGAAAGTCTGACTCCCCTGCGGGCGTAATATCCCGCTATCGCGTCTTTTAAAAAGCCGTAGCCCTGCTCGGGACCGTAGCCCTTGAAGGTTTCGGCCTTTGACATATCGTCGGCTGCCTTTTTCATCGCCTCGACTACGACGGGCGCGAGCGGAAGGGTTACGTCGCCTATGCCGAGCTTAATCACCTTTTTGTCCGGATTTTGCCCGGAATATTTTTTTGCCCTCTGACCTACCTCGTAAAAAAGATAATTCTGCTTGAGGTTATTGTAATTACTGTTTACAGAAGCCATCTCAAAGCTCTCCTTCAAACACAAATTCGGCAGGTCCCTTCATTATGACCGTGCCGTCCGAACGGTACATGACGGACAAATCGCCGCCGAGCAGTGAAACCGTTACAAAAACGTCGGCATCGCAGATACCGTTTTTAACCGCCGCGCTGACGGTAGCCGACGCGCCCGTGCCGCATGCCATTGTTTCGCCGCTTCCGCGTTCCCACACGCGCATTTTCAGATGCGTTCTGTCGGTTATCTCGGTGAACTCCGTGTTAATCCTTTCGGGGAACATCGGGTGGTTTTCAAACTGCGGACCTATATCGGCGAGCGGGAGGCTCATTATATCGTCGGTAAAGATTACGCAGTGAGGGTTGCCGACCGATACGCAGTTTATTCTCCACTCTTTTCCCGCTACGTTTATCGGCTCGTCAATAACAGTATCTTTTTCGAAAATAACGGGGATTTTCTCAGCCTTAAACTCCGCCTTGCCCATGTCGACGGAAACAGACTTTACGCTTTTTCCGTCCGTTTCAAGCGTAAGCGTTTTTATGCCGCCGAGCGTTTCAAGCGTTATCTCCTTTTTGCCTGTAAGCCCCTTTTCGTAGACGTATTTCCCGATGCACCGCGAGGCGTTGCCGCACATTTTGCCCTCGCTGCCGTCGGCGTTGAACATGCGCATTCTGAAATCGCACGTTTCTGACGGCAGAATAAGCACAATGCCGTCGCCGCCGACGCCAAAATGCCTGTCAGAGAGCTTTATGGAAAGCTGCTCCGGGTTGTCTATTTTCTGCTCCATGCAGTTGAAGTATATATAGTCGTTTCCGAGACCGTGCATTTTTGTGAATTTCATCGCGGTTTGCCCCCTGTTTTCGTAGGGGCGACCCTTGAGGTCGCCCGTGGCTCGACATATTACCCGGTTTCGGGCGACCGCAAGGGTCGCCCCTACATGATTATCAAAATTGACTGCTTCATGCGGATTTGCGGACACGGCATGCCGTGACCGTGTCTGCCCGTTAATTATTTACCCAAGAGCCTTTTTCTTATTTCGATATACGCGTCCTCTACTCCGCCGAGGTCGCGGCGGAAACGG
>DCUB01000014.1 GCA_002329365.1 Ruminococcaceae bacterium UBA1425 | reverse complement strand
AAAGCAAACGATAACCCATAAAGCAAACCTTTTCTCAAAAAGCAAACGATTAACATACAAAGCAAACTTTTACTTAAACGGCAGTTCGCTGCGACCCCTGAAAACAAGAAAAACCCGCCTGGAAGTGACTCCAGAACGGGTTTCTTTATGTTATGAAATGTCGAAAGCCCTTGAAATCCAGTGATTTTCGATAAAAAAGAAAAGCAGATATTTCTATCAATATCTGCTGTCTTATCTGGTGGACCTGAAGGGATTCGAACCCACGACCTCTCGGATGCGAACCGAACGCTCTCCCAACTGAGCTACAGGCCCGTTTATTAAAATTGTAAACGGATTGGCATAACGCGTCCGTGCGACGTCAGGAAGCATATCGCAAAAGCCGCTGTTATACAGGGAACGCATATACGCGTTCCGATAAAAGCAAAACATATACTTGCCTTGCGTTTCTTCCATTCAAACGCAAAAAAATTATAAAGCCTTTCGTAAGCTTTGTCAAGATTATTTTTAAAATTCGTTATCGCCGGTATCGTCATTTACACGATTCGTATAAAAGCTTCCTGTGCGGTGCTTTGCGGCAGTCAAAAAACGCTTCCATTCTGTCTTTGTATTTTTGTTCGGGCATAAATCCGTTCGCCGCCGTTTTTTTCAGCTCGTCCACAAGCTCTCCGGCTGTCCGCGTCAGCGCGCCGAAGCCCTCCTCGAGCGGCACGTCAAGCGAGCAGTAGCTGTGCAGCGCGCCCGAGAGGAACAGCTCGTAATCGGGTATGAAATATACAACGGGACGGCGAAGGTAAACAAAATCATAAACGCACGAGGAAAAGTCGGTTATAAGCATGGGATAGTCGGCGGGGCATATCTTTGCCGCCGTAAACGTGACGCGGTCGTTTTTTATCTCAAAAAATTTGTCGTAGCAGCTGAAAACGGGATGGCTTTTTATGTCGAGATACATGTCGTATTCCCGGAGGAATTCCGAAAGCTTTCCGGAGTTTATAAGCTCCGAAACGGCCTTGTAAAAATCCGAGCCTTTGAAAACGGCTTCGCTGGCGGCTCGCGTGTTGTTAACGAAGCCGCCGATATACGCCGCCCGCCACGACGGCATATATATCAGTCTTCTGAAGGGCTTCCGGTCGTCGTTCAGCAGCTCGAGCTCCGGCATTCCGCAGGGTATCAGGTCGTCGTCGCGGTAGTGGTAGCCGTTTGTCAGCTTTTTCTTTTCAAAGGGCGACGAAACAACGATTTTGTCGGCAATGCATTTCTCCTTTGCGTAGAGCTTCGGCAGATCGGCGTGCATTACGCCGTGCTGGAGGTATATTATCTCGCCGCCGAAGACGTCCGCGTACCTGCGCATGGGTTCCTTTCCGAACGGGCAGACAATGTCGGGGCTTATATATGAGGCTAATATTTTTTCGCTGCCCAAAAACAGCAGCTTGTGCTTTCGGCTGCCGTGGCTTACGGTTTCGCGGCGCCGGAGCGCTTTGTTTTTCAGCGCGTTTTTCACGTTCGGGTCGTTTATGACGTAGTATCTTTTTATGCCGTCCTTTTTCGGGGCATCGTGCATGAACTGGAGATAGCCGTTGCCGTAAACTCCCGCCGCGTCGCTGTAAAGCCAGATCCTCCCGGACGGCGAAAGCCTTTGCACGGCGCGGTAGATAAAGGCGCGCGGGTCACGGCGGAGGACTGCCGCATCCTCCTTTTTTCGCAGCGCCGAAAGCTCCTTTTCTTTTGCCGCGGCTGCTGTTATATATCCCTTTGAAGCTTCGGCTCGCAGGATATACCCGTCGCACGCCGCCTCCGTTATTTCCCCGTTAACCCTGCAAAAAGGACCGAAAAGCAGTTGCGTTTTTACCTTTGCCTGTCCGCCGAGCCGCACTGCGAAATCGAATCGTCCGCCGCCGTTTATCGGCTGACGTAAATCAAAGCATAATGACGACGGCTGTCCCGTACCCGAGCCGTTTGAAACGAACAGCGGTACGCTTTCGCCGTTTACAAGCAGCTCCTGTGTTACGTCGCCGGGAACAACCGTGCCGAGCCTGCCCGTAGCCGTCAGCACTCCGTTTCGGACATTCAGCTTTGAAAAAATGATATCGGCGCTTTCCGAGCAGAATACCTGCTCGTTTGCGCAGACAACAGAATAACCCGAAGCACCGGCATACAGCCTGCATTTTTCACCCTTAAGCGCGAGGAAAAACAGCTTTGTCTGCGCGTCGGCGTATATAAAATTACATATCGTCTTTACAAAAACAGGTTCCAAAAAACTCCGCAGCGTCTTAAGACGCCGCTCGTACTCCACGGCTTGCAGCCCGTGTGCCACAAGCCTGTCGGACGCGGCGCGCCAGCCGATATTGTAAAGTATGAGCGACTGGATATACGGGTGAAGCCTGCCGCCTGTTTTTAATTCGGTAAGACGTGTGAAAAAATAAGTCATGCCGTCAAAACACAGGTAAGGGTGGCTTTTTAAAGACGACGACGAGAATGGGCTTCTGTTGTATGTGTATACCGCCTCGGGCACAAAGCCTATCGTGCGCTTTTTCATAACGCGCGACGTTATGAAAAGCTGGTCCTCCGCGAGGTCAAGCCTTTCGTCAAACAGGACGAAACGGTCGTTTTTGACGCAGACGTTTATAGTTGTCTGCAGGATGTTCATGTTTTCATAACCGTCGATGCTGTAAACTCCGCGCTCCTTCAAAATCTCAAAGCGCTTGTGCGGCGGGTTTACGCGCCCGTGCTCGACGTAATGAATCCTGTATGTCACCACGTCCGTATCGCCGTAATGCTCCTCAAAAAAAGCGTATATTTCGCTAAGCGCGTTTTTTGAAAGGACGTCGTCGGCGTCAAGGAACATGATGTATTTCCCGCGCGCGTTTTTTATGCCGAGGTTGCGCGCCGCCGATACGCCGCGGTTTTCTTCGCGTAAATGCCTTATATTTTCGTTGGCGTCGGCAAGCTGACGGCAGATGTCGCCGCTGCCGTCCGTTGAACCGTCGTCCGAAAGGATAAGCTCGAAGTCGGACGCGGGCATTGTCTGGGCAAGGACGCTTTTTATGCTCCCGTTAAGTGATTTGCCGTTGTTGTAAACGGGCATAATGACGGATATTTTAAGCGGAAAACCGTTTTTCATGTTCGCCCTCCGTTTGTTCATTTATACGTTAATATTATTGCCGCCTTCGCCTTGATATTAATCAAAAAATCAGGATGACAAATCCGTCCGTGTTGAAAAATTTTTGTCGTAATGCCTGCATTTTCGCTATTGTTTTTTATTAAAATGTTTGTTATAATATTATAATATCTTTAGGGTGATTTTAGACATTTGTTAAAGGGCGGGAGCGTCTTGGACGACATTGCGGATATTCTCACGGCTTTTTCACGCTGGGCGCTGCCGGTGCTCGGTTCTGTTGTGCTGATATACTGCGCCTTGTCACTGTTCCGCCACAGGTTCCGTTCTCCCGAGCGGGCTTTTTTGACCGAGGTCAAATCAGGCAACACTATGCAGCTGAAAAACTGGGAAAACGCGGTCGGCAGAAGCTCCGCATGCGACATTGTCGCCGACGATGACTCCGTTTCAAGATTCCACGGCGTTGTCGCGCGGCGTAAAAAGGGCTGGACGGTCATAGACACCTATTCAAAAACAGGCATTTTCGTCAACGGCAGGCGTATTAACTCAAGGACGGTACTTGAAAACGGCGACACCGTGTCGTTCGGCAGCTTTGCCTATAAATTCGGAACAGACGGATAAACTTTGAAAGGACAGCAAAAATGTTAAAGGATGCAAAAAGAATCGTTGTCAAGGTGGGCACGTCCACACTCACATACGGCACGGGCAAAACGAACGTAAGGAGAATGCGCCGCCTCGCGGAGGTGCTGTCTGATCTTCAGAATTCCGGCATGCAGATAGCTCTCGTAACGTCGGGCGCCATAGGCATCGGCGCCGTTAAATTAGGTCTTAAGGAGCGTCCGCACGACACTCCCGGCAGGCAGGCGGCGGCAACCGTCGGCCAGTGCGAACTTATGTTTATGTACGACAAGCTGTTCGGCGAATACGGCCATATCGTCGGTCAGCTGCTCATTACAAGGAGCGACATTGATAACGGCGAGCGCAGGGAAAATCTTATAAATTCCTTTGAAAAGCTGTTCGAGTACGGCGCTATACCGATAATAAACGAAAACGACAGCGTGGCGGTCGAGGAAATAGTATACGGCGACAACGACAACCTCTCGGCGCACGTCGCGAGGCTTATAAAGGCGGACGCGCTTATTATCCTTTCCGATATCGACGGGCTTTTCAGCGCGAATCCCTGCGAGGACGAAAACGCCGTGCTTATCCCCGTAGTCGAAAACATAGACGACGAAATAATATCGGCGGCAGGGCCGAGCGGCTCCTCTCTCGGCACGGGCGGCATGGCGACAAAGATTACGGCCGCAAAGCTCGCCACACAGTCCGGCATCGATACGGTGGTGATGAACGGCGCAAACCCGGAGGACATTTACAGGCTGCTTGAAGGCAGGCAGACGGGAACGCTGTTCAAGGCGGCGAAACGCGGGGAGTAGCCGGATATATCTTTTAACATCACTCTGAAAGGACTTTGTTCTTTATGAAGGAAATAAAAGAGCTTGGCGCGAGAGCCAGAGCTGCCGAACGCATACTTGCCTGCGCCGGGGCAAACATTAAAAACGCGGCGCTTCAAAATATCGCCGAAGCACTTGTTTTTTATGCCGGCGATATAATAAGCGCAAACGCGAAAGACGTGGAAAACGGCAAAAATAGCGGCATGTCCGAAGCCCTGCTCGACAGACTGCGCCTTGACGACAAGCGCATTGCAGCCATGGCGGAGGGTGTCCGCGACATTGCGGCGGCGGCCGACCCCGTCGGAAACGTCATATGGGGAGAAACACGTCCCAACGGGCTTAAAATAAGCAGGATAAGCGTGCCTATCGGAGTAATCGGTGTAATTTTCGAGGCGAGGCCCAACGTCACGTCCGACGCTGCCGCGCTTTGCCTTAAGGCGGGAAACACCGTCATACTACGCGGCGGCAAGGAGGCAATAAACTCCAATACGGCAATAGCGTCCGTCATGCGCCGCGCCATCGGCAAGGCGGGGCTGCCCGAGGACTGCATACAGCTTGTCACCGATACGTCAAGAGAAAGCGCGACGGCGCTGATGAAAATGAACGAATACTTAGACCTTCTGATTCCGCGCGGCGGCGCAGGCCTAATACGCGCCGTAGTCGAGGGCTCGAACGTGCCGGTTATAGAAACGGGAGTAGGCAACTGCCACATATATATCGATGCTTCCGCCGACGTAGATATGGCGGCAGACATCGTTTACAATGCAAAAACCTCACGCCCGTCCGTCTGCAACGCGTGCGAAAGCCTGCTTGTTCACCGCGATATCGCCGCGCGCGCGCTGCCTGCCGTCAAGGCAAGGCTCGATGCGAAAAACGTGGAAATCCGCGGCGACGAAGCAGTAGGCTCGATTATTCCCGGCGTCGTACCCGCAACCGAAGACGACTGGGGAACGGAATATCTCGACCTTGTAATTTCCGTAAAGGTTGTAAACAGCATAGACGACGCCACGGAGCATATAGCGAAATACGGCTCCGGTCACAGCGAATGCATAGTTACCGAAAGCTACGAGGCGGCGCAGAAATTTCTCTCGGAGGTCGACGCTGCCGCCGTGTACGTCAACGCCTCCACAAGATTTACCGACGGCGGCGAGTTCGGCTTCGGCGCGGAAATCGGCATCAGCACGCAAAAGCTTCACGCAAGGGGACCTCTCGGGCTGAAAAACCTCACAAGCGAAAAATATATCATTCTCGGCTCAGGTCAGGTAAGGTAATCGAAAGGATATCGGAAATGGACGAAAACAACAACAGGCCCGAAGCGGCTTTAGCGGAGCAGTCGGAAGGCTCTGCCGCGGCAGGCAAAAATAATACGGCGGGCAAAAAGCGCAAGGGGCATGGCGGCGCCTTTTTCCTCGGTCTGCTCATTGTAGCCTTTGCGGTTTTCGGCGTTTACACCGCCGTTTCGATGGGTGTTGAAAAAATCAACGCCGTTGCAGACAACAGCGCGAAAATAGCCGAATATGAAAAATTCCTCGAGCCTTTTGTGGTTATCGACCCGTCGCCGTTCGACGACGTGAGCACAGCCGAGCCGACAGACCTGCTCGACGCCGCAATAAGCGCGCTTATATACAACAGCGACAAGCTGAACACCTACGACGTCTATGAAGGCGAAATAACGGGACTTCTTGTTCCGCAGGAAGACGTCGAGGAGTATTTTATCAAGATGTTCGGCAAAGAGGTCAAGCTCGTTCACGCCGATGTCGCCGATTCCTTCTACGGCGTCATGTACAACTCCGAAAAAAAGTCTTACATCATCCCTATTACGAGCATCAACCCGATTTACACTCCAAAGGTTTTTTCCGTTGAAAAAAAAGGCTCGTCCATAATACTTACTGTCGGTTATATTGGCGGCTCCGAGTGGGCGCAGCTTGAACGCGGGCAATATACGGCGCCGGAGCCTTCGAAGTTTATGAAAATTACTCTGCGCGAGGACGAAAACGGCTATCATATAGGTTCGCTTCAGGCAACCGCCGCCGAGGAGGTGGCGCAGCCGGAGGAAACGGTAACAACCACTGCACGGCCCGAAACAAGTCCTCCGTCAGCGTCTGCCGCAGGCACTGAGACGCAAACCGACGATGAAAGCGGCGTAACCGAGGACGAAAGCGGAACGGACGAGGATGTTTCGGACACGGAAAGCACGGAAGAAAACGAGGATTAAAAAACAGGGCGGAACGGCAAAAGACCGTTCCGCCCTGTAAAAATAGTGCGCTCGGCATGGGTGA
>DCUB01000019.1 GCA_002329365.1 Ruminococcaceae bacterium UBA1425 | reverse complement strand
AAGGAATGGTCATAAACATGAAAATCAAAAGTCTTTTATGCGTCGTATTTTCCGTTGTCTTAACCGTTCCCGTTTTTACATTGCTTTCCTTTGCGTCCGATGATTCCGGCTACGGCTTTTCGCTTGAGGACGCTTTGCGGCTTATGGAAACCGAGCCCGGGATTACAAGGCACACAATGACCTGCGAAACATGGTACCCTTACGAGATACAGCTTAACGCTCAAAGCTCCTACAACGCGCCTTTTTATGACGTCGACGTTGACTGCGTTTTTGTAAACGAGGAAAGGGGCGTTGTCTTAACCATACCAGCGTTTTGGGACGGGGAAGGCAACTGGAAGGTGAGGTTCGCGCTTATATGTGCCGGTGAATGGGAATACAGAACCGTCAGCACAAACGGCTCTGATGCGGGACTTGACAACATCGGCGGCTTTATAAACTGCGTTCCTTACGGCGGAGAGCTTGAGATATTCCGCCGCGGCTTTGTTACAACGTCATACAAGGAAAGGTATTTTACCTACGCCGACGGTACTCCGTTTTTCTACCTCGGCGACACCCACTGGGGAATGGCGAGCGAGGAGCTTGACAGCCCGGGCGACCACGCCGGCGATACGGGAGCTGCGTCCCATTTTAAATATATTGTCGACCGCCGCGTTTCGCAGGGCTTCACCGTATATCAGTCAGAGCCGATAGGGGCTACCTACCGGCTCTCAGATGGCGTGACGCAAAGCGACACAGAGGGCTTTGATTATCTTGACCGCCAGTTTGACTACATAGCAAAGGCGGGACTTGTCCACGCGAACGCACAGTTTTTTTACCCGTCAGAAATGGCGGATGAAGCATTCGGCGACAAGGGTTACCTTGAAAAGCTCTGCCGCTACTGGGTCGCGCGCTACGGCGCTTACCCCGTTTTGTGGACGCTCGGTCAGGAAACGGACCAGGATTTTTACGGCGCTTTTAACAGGGAAACAAACCCCTATCTCGATGTCTGCAAATACATTTCAAAATATGACGCCTACGGCCATCCGCTATCGGCTCATCAGGAAAACACGGGCAAAACAGTGGCGTCAAACTCGATTTTCCGTGATGTCGAGGAACACGACTGGTACGCGGCGCAGTGGAGCCCGGGCTTAAGAAAGGTTATCGACTTTTCCGTACCGCGGGATTACAGAAATAACGGAAACGGCAAGGTTGCCGTTTTGTATGAGGGGCGGTACGAGAACCTTTGGACAAAGAACTACGGCGCGAGGGTACAAGGCTGGACGGCGTTCCTCAACGGCATGTACGGCTATGGCTACGGCTGCGCCGATATATGGCTTTATCACAGCACCTACGACACCGAAACAACATCCAATGACGGCGTAGACGTGATAACGCCCGACGACAAGGCGGTTCACTGGAGCGAAAGCGTCGGGTTTAAAACAGCCACGGAGCTTTCGCATATGAAGGATTTTTTGAACGACCGCGAGTGGTGGAAGCTTGTGCCGTGCTTTGATGACAACGCATATTTTAAGAAAAGCGGTGTTATCCGCAATATCATTTCTTGGCTGTCTGATTTCAGATTTAACAAGCTGCATGAATATGTGTCATACATAAAAAACAAAACAGGCTTCAGCCCGTTTTACTCAATAGCGACAGACGGCGACGGCACATTTATCGCCTATTTCTTTAACCGTTCTGTTTTCACGGGCTATCTTAACGGGCTTGAAAACGGTTCTATCTATCATTTCTGCTGGTATAATCCGAGAACAAACGAGTATACAGACGCGGGAAGCCTGACTTTCAACGGAGGGCGTTATAAAATACCGCAAAAGCCCGACGGCGGCGACTGGGTTTTTATAGCCGAAAAGGCTTAAAGGTGACCTAATTTACAAAGGTAGTATTTTTAACCTTCCATTTTTCCAATTCTATCCTCAGCCAAAAAGAATATATGCCTAAAGTGATAATACAAAGGAAAAGCCACAGCAACCAATGCCCGAACAGGCTGACAGCCGAGCCGGTAAACTTCAGGCGCCGCCCCTCAATGACGGTATGGTTGATTTTCCAGCCGTAAATCATGCACAAAGCCCAGGGATAACAAATTCCAAAGGTAACTGCGGTGATTAATCCCCCTAACAGCGACCAGCCGATATAGGATAGCAGACCGCCGTCAAAATATGATACCGCTCCGTTACTGTAATAATTCGGGCCGGCAGCGTACGTCTGGGGCTGCACAAAGGGCGCGTTAGTATTGTTGACGCAATTTTTGCAGTACTCTGCTCCGGGTTAAACCTGAATTCCGCATTTTTTACAATACATATCAAGAACTCCTCTTTTTGTTATTATAGAATATCATAATCAGGAATAAAATGCAACAAAAATCGACTAAATTCACATTACATTGCAAATTCTGTCTTGGGGAGGCGCTATTAAAAAGAAAAATACGCGGAAAGCTTTGGCTTTCCGCGTATTTATATAACGCGCCAATTAAACACAGTAGAGGTAAATTCCTATAAACTGCAGAACGCTGCCTAAAACGACGAAAACGTGGAATACGGAATGAAACCAGTGACGCTTGCTACCTATGCCGTAAAGAATTACGCCGAGCGTGTAAGAAATTCCGCCCGAAAACAAAAACAAGAAAAACTCATGAGGAAAAGCTTTAAGTATAACTTTTATCAGAAGCACAACGCTCCAACCCATTACAAGGTAACAAACCATTGAAAACACGTTGTATTTTTTCAGGTCAATCGCGGTAAACACCGTGCCGAGCAAACAAACAAGCCATACACCGACAAAAACCGTCCAGCTTAGATGAGAGTCATAATTTCGAAGGCCTGTAAGCAGCATCGGCGTATATGAGCCCGCAATCAGAAAATATATGGTGCAATGGTCAATGACCTGAAATATCTTTTTCGCTCTCGACGGGCGAAGGCCGTGATAAATGCTTGAAACGGCGTAAAGCAGAATCATGTCTATTCCGAAAATCGCGCCTCCCGCGATTTGCCACGGGCTGCCGTTTCTGACCGATTTCAATAAGCACATCACAAGCGTCAGGACGCCGAACGCGCATCCTATGACGTGCGATACCGTATTGAACATTTCCTCGCTTCGCGTGTAATCCGGAAGCTTTCTTTCCGCAAGAACAGTTCGTTCCATTCCAGTTGTTTGCTCCTTTCAGACTGATGCGGAACCGACATAAAAAAACGTGCGGCTCCGCACTAAAAAGACTGTCTATATTTTAAGCGTCGGCAGGCGTTTCGTCACGCTACCATAGCGGTTTTACATTATACGAATCGGTCTTTATCGGGTAGAGTCGATTTTTCTGTATTCTACTGTGGGTAGAGCAGAAAATATTTCTTGATTTTGCACGGAAAATATGATATTATCTATGACAAATTGAGGTGAAGCGAATGGAAGAAAGCGAACTTCGTGAGCGCGTTGCAAAAAGAATCGCACTTTACCGCAAAAACTGCGGAATGACGCAGCTTGAGCTTGCGGAAAAAATCAACTATTCCGACAAGTCAGTTTCAAAATGGGAGCGCGGCGACGGAATGCCCGACACATTCGTGCTTTATCAGCTTGCAGAGCTGTTCGGGGTGACGGTTGACGCGTTGCTTTATGAAGATGTAGAGCCATCAAAAACGCCCGATGATGCCGAGAAAAGTCACGACAGGCTGCGCAGGCTTGCAAAAACCTTGCTCCTTGTCGGCGTGGTATGGCTGTTCGGCACAGTTTTATATTTTATTATGAATCTGGCCGTCAATATTTTTTCGGTCGATATCCATAACACTGAGCTTATATTCCTTTACTGTCTGCCGTTTTCCTGTATAGTCCTGATTATATTTACAAAGCTGTGGTGGAATCCTCTTTCCTGCTTTTTTTCCGTTTCGGGGCTTGTATGGACGGCGCCTTTGAGCGTCTACTGCACGTTCAGCAGGTACGACACTAAAAACATGTTCCTGATTTGCGCGGTGCTTCAGATACTCGCGGTTTTCTGGTTTGTAATGCGTTATTACCATCCGGCAAAAAAGGAAAAATAACGTCCGCAATCGGCATTTTAATGATATTCCGCGGAACAATCAAAACGGCAGACCATCATTCGCAGGTTGTTTTTAAGGCTTATGAAAAATAATAACGGCAGGAAACGCACGAACGGGTTCCCTGCCGTTTTTTAATTATTCGTTTTGCGGGCGGCGCTATTCTATCGGTATCTGAATAGGCTCTCTGCCCTGATAGAAGGTGAGCTTGCTAAAGCCGCACCGCTTTGCGATATCCATGCCGTCCTCAATGCCCGCGCCGAGGTCTTTTGAATAGTGGGCGTCGGAGCCGATGGTCAGCAGCTCGCCGCCGAGCTCGCGGTAACGCGCCACGATGTTCTCGTCGGGCATTGTTTTTCCGAGCTTCTGGCGAAGCCCCGAGGTGTTTATTTCGAGCGCCCTTCCGTTTTTTATGACCGATTTCAGGATTCCGTCAATTTCGGCGGAATAGTCGCCGATGTTTACGGGAATGTTGTGCTCTCCGCAGATGTAGCGCAAAGGATATGTGAGATGCCCGAGAGTGTCGAACTTGCCCCAGTCGGCGAGAAGCTGTTCCTCGTAAAAATATTCGCGCAGCAGAGCGTCGATACCGTTAGCGTCGTACTGCTCATAGTCGAGGAACCAGAAATCCTGCATATTGCGCAGATTGTGAACAGAGCCTATAACAATATCGTATTTTAATGAGCCGATAAGCTTTTCTGCAGTTTCTATGTCGTACATCGGCTGCCCCAGCTCAACGCCGGCGAACACTAAAAGCTTCCCCGTAAAAGCCGAACGTGCTTTTACTATCTCAAAATATGAGTGGACGGAGCGTTTGTCGTGCCCGTCGCGTGTAAAATAATCGATCTCGACGTGGTCGGTAAAGGCAATGCCGCGAAGACCGGCAAGCTCCGCGCACTCGCACAGGAACATGGTCGAATGGTGGCCGTCGAACGAATTGTCGGTGTGCGTGTGAAGGTCGAGAATCTTTTTGTAGCCCATAAGCTCACTTCCCTGCGTGTTATCTTAAATATAATAGCACAAATTTCTGAACAAATAAAGAAAAAATTGAAAAAACCCGCATATTATGATAGAATGTCGTAGTTAAATAACAGCATAAAAGCCGGAAGGGGATAAAGTTATATGAAAGTTGTTATTACCGTTGTCGGAAAGGACGCAGTCGGCATACTCGCGAAGGTTTCCACGGCGTGTGCCGAAAGGGGCGTGAACATTGTGGAGGTTTCGCAGTCGATACTGCAGGATATGTTCTGCATGATTATGATAGCGGAAATCGACGAGAGCAATAAAGACTGCTTCGGAGATCTGTCCGGGGCGCTGACAAAGCTCGGAACACAGCAGAATCTCGCAATTCACGTCATGCATGAGGATATTTTTAATTCCATGCACAGAATCTGAGGAGCGCGCATATGATAAACACACATGACATTCTTGAAACGATTCACATGATTCAGGACGAAAACCTCGATATCCGCACGATAACGATGGGAATTTCGCTGCTCGACTGCAGCACGGGCGACGTAGGCTCGACATGCGGCAGGATTTATGAAAAAATAATGAGATACGCCGAAAACCTCGTTAAGACGGGCGACGATATAGAGCGCGAGTACGGCATACCCATTATAAATAAGCGCATTGCGGTAACGCCGGTTTCAATGATATCCTCTTCCTGCGGTGAGCCGGTAAAATGTGCCCTGACGCTTGAGCGCGCCGCGCGTGAAACGGGCGTGAACTTTATCGGCGG
>DCUB01000006.1 GCA_002329365.1 Ruminococcaceae bacterium UBA1425 | reverse complement strand
CCAAATTAAAATGTTTCAATCTTAAACCTCTCGTCGTTATTCCCGCGCCTTTTTCTTTTTGCGGCGGAAGTAAATAAAAAGCCCTGTTCCTGTAAACAGCACAAGCAAAGCGGCGGCAGCGGGCAAAACAAATTCAATCAGAAAATTGCCTTGTTCCTCGCCGTCGCTTATAACGTTGCCGTTTTCGTCGGTGGCGGAGGATGAATCTTCGTAATAATCTATTCCCGTTTCGTCTCCCACGCCGAGTAAGGCGTACGAACCGACCGCCATAAAAGATGCCAGCATTATTAACGCAAGCATAAACAATGCAAGCCTTATAATCATTTTTGCTTTCGTTCCTTTCAAAAGAGCTCCTTGTTATTCTGACGTATGTTTTTTATTTTGTCCCAATACGCCTTTGCCGCCTGCTCGTTTTTATTGCTGCCGTATTCGTAATAGACTGTGTTTTGAAGCGCATCGGGCAGATATTGCTGGCGCGTCCAGCTGTTTTCGCAGTCGTGCGGATAAACATAAAACTGGCCCTTTTTAGGATTATCCTCGCCGTCGCAGTGGACGTTTTGAAGAGCGCGCGGAATGGGGCCGGATTTGCCGTTTCGCAGGTCGCTTAAAGCCCTGTCGACGGCAAGATAGGCGGAGTTTGATTTAGGTGAGGTGCAAACAAGCACAACGGCGTCGGCAAGGGGAATCCGCGCCTCGGGAAGCCCCACCATTAAGGCTGTGTCGACGGCGGCTTTTACAATGGGGATAATCGACGGATACGCAAGCCCCACGTCCTCGCAGGCGCACACCATAAGCCGCCTGCAGGCGGAAGGCAGGTCGCCCGCCTCAAGCAGACGCGCAAGATAATGTATGGCGGCGTCAGCGTCGGAGCCGCGCATGGATTTTTGAAAAGCCGACAGGATATCGTAATGCTCGTCGCCGTCGCGGTCGTATTTCATGGAGCTTTTCTGAGTCAGCTCGCGGGCGGCCGACAGCGTTATCTTCCTTGCTCCGCCGCACAGAGGCGAAGAAAGCACGCATAGCTCGGCGGCGTTTATGGCCTTTCTGACGTCGCCGCCGCAGGCAAAGGAAATGTGCCGTATGACTCCGTCGTCTATATCATAGCTTTCGCCGCGCTCCTCCGACATGAACCGGAAGGCGCGTTCGACGGCGGGAACTATATCGTCGGGTGTGACCGGCTTGAACTCAAACACGGTGGAACGGCTGAGTATTGCGTTATAGATGTAAAAAAAGGGGTTTTCTGTGGTTGAGGCGATAAGCGTTATAGAGCCGTTTTCTATGTGCTCAAGCAGGCTTTGCTGCTGCTTTTTGTTGAAATACTGTATCTCGTCGAGATAAAGCAGGATTCCGTTTGGCGCGAGCAGTGTGTCAAGCCGGGCCACTGCTTCCTTTATTTCGGCTGTGCCGGCAGTAGTTCCGTTCAGCTTTACAAGATGCCTGTCGGTCGTTTTTGCTATGATTCCCGCAAGCGTGGTTTTGCCGACGCCCGACGGCCCGTAAAACACAAGATTCGGAAGCTCTCCCGACATTATGATATTCCGCAGTGCCTTGCCCTCGCCGAGAAGATGGCGCTGCCCGACAATGTCGTCAAGCTTTTGGGGGCGAAGCCTGTCCGCAAGAGGTGCTGACATCGACGCACGTCCTTTCGGATAAATTCATCCGACTAATAGTATCTGAACACCGCCACAACCCTGCCGAGAATTTCAACCTCGTCGACAATGATGGGGTCAAAGGCGCCGTTTTCGGGCTGAAGCCTGAAACGGCCGTTTTCCTTGTAGAAGGTTTTGACGGTGGCTTCGTCTTCAATCATGGCTACTACGATTTCGCCGTTTTGCGCCGTCGGCGTTTTTTCTGCAACGACTATGTCGCCATCAAGTATGCCCGCCCAGAGCATGCTTTCGCCCTTGACGCGCAGGGCGAAAAGAGGCTTGTCTCTTGACATGCGGCCGGTGTAAGGTATATACCCCTCAATCTGCTCAACCGCCAGAAGCGGCGAACCGGCTGCGACGTTGCCCACAAGCGGTACCTGCGTGATGTTGTCTGCCTGCCCCACAACCCTTATTGAACGCTTGAGCATAGGGTCGCGCGAGATGTAGCCCGCAGCCTCGAGCGCATCGAGATTCGCCTGAACCGACGACGTGGAGCGAAGCCCCACAGCCTCGCCGATTTCGCGCACCGAGGGCGGCACGCCGTCCTGCAGCTTCATCAGAAGGTAGTCGTATATTCTTCGCTGTGTATCGTTAATCCTGTCCAATATTGCACCTCCAAAACAGATTATATGTATTATAACACATAATTTTGAAAAATGCAAACATTTGTTTGGAAAAATGAGAAAAATTTCAGATATCAGCAGACAATCGCTGCGAGGGACATGGCTATTAACATCTGACCGACGAAATACGAAACGGAGCAGACCGTCCTGAAGGAAAACACCTTTTTATGCATGCGGAATCTGAGCATTCCGAGCGTTGTGTCGGATAAAAGGAAAAAAAAGGCGCCTGAGGGCAGGAGGATTGCCGCGCGGTTTTCGGGAAACAGCCTTAGCCCCAGAGAAAACGCCTGCGCGAACATAATTATAAGAAATGTGGCGTAAACAGAAGTAGGGACAAGCAGCCCGTGAAAGCGCGCCTTTCTCGTGACGCAAAGCAGAATCTCAAGAAAACCGACGGTAATGCCCGCCGCAAGCCCCGAGGGAACGACAAGCGGACTGTCGGGGAAAAAATGACGGGCGGCAACAGTAATTGCCGTTATATAAAAAATGTGGGTGACGAAAAAGCTTGACATTCCCGAAAGAAACAGCTTTGTGCTGTCGCCCTTGCCTAAAAGAAGGTCGCCGAGCCACGAAAAGGCAAAGCCGACAAGCATCAGCACGGCGAACGTAGAAGTGTTTTTTGCCATCACGGCGGAGGCGACGGCGATAATCATAAACATCGTAGACAGCGTCATCTTCAGCCTGAGCGACTTTGTAGCTTTTTTCGGAAACGCCGCGCCCGTATAAGCAGGAAAAAGGCAAAGCGACGTCGCCACACTCAATCCGATGACGACAATACACACATTTCTTAACATTAAGCATTAACCCCCGTATTATTATCTCAATACTCCCCTGTGGACAGGCTCGACAATTTTATGAACGTTCTTTGAAGCGGTCTGAGCCGCCAGTGAAACCGCTCTGTTGTCGACAAAGTCGTCCATATACTTTATAAGCCAGTCTATCATTACCTTTGTGGAGGGCACGGTGGAGGGTACGGCAACTACGCTTCCGCCATCCTTAAACACCAATTTCCATCTGCGCTGGCAAACACCCTCAAGCGGTCTGAACCATACTTCAAGCGTGCGCTCGTCACGCCACGCCGCGCTGCACCTTGCCGTAAAGGGTATGCCGCCCAAGAATATCGGCGTATTGCGCGCATTGCCGTCCATGCCGCACACAACGGTGTTTTCAACGCTCCCCTCACGCCATGTCATTGTGCAGGTATCGTCGTTGAAGCTGAAGCGTACGTCGTCTATATTGCCCGCTCTGTCGGCCGACATATATACGGTGGCAAACGGCAGCATGCTGACGGGCAGGTTAACGGCGTTTAACAGCTTCGGCTTTTTGAAGAAAACCGTCTTTCCCTCAAGCTCCTTTTCAAACGGGCTGCGGGGCAACGAGGGCAGCTCCGGCAGCGGGTCAAGATGCAGCCTGTACTTATACTTTTCATATTCGGACGGGTTGTCGCTCTCGTCTGTAAAGCCCGCCGGGAAGTGACGCCAGATGCAGTCGCGCGTTTTCTGCTCGTCTACCTCGCCGGCAGTTATAATGAATTCGGCGTCATAGTCGTCAAACACTATTCCAAACTGCGAAAACATGCCGTCCGCCCTGTATGAGTTCGGGACTACTCCGTTTCTCCAGAAGAAATACCCGTAGCCCGCCCTGTTGTCGTCGTCGACGTAACGGAGGTTTTCAACCTGCTTTTTCACGGCTTCCCTCGTCCACCATTCCGGCAAGACCTGTTTTCCGTTCCAGACTCCCCCAATATGGACGCAGCGTATAAAGCGCGCGAGGTCCTCCGTGGTAATATACAGCCCCCAGCCGCCTGCCTCTACGCCGTCGGCGTCCGTTTCCCAAAAGGGAACGCGCGAAAAACCGAGCGGCTCGAAAAGCCTCGGCGTGAGGAATTCCACAACCGACATTCCCGTTGTGCGGACAATCGCGGCGCAGACCATATATGTATTCTCGCTTATATACCGCCAGACGCCGTCGTCGGGGTCGGCATACCACGGTGCTTCAAAATAGTCCTTTTTCCACTGGTTCTTTGATTTGTCGGCAAGCAGACTGACCTCCTTGCCGGCAGTCATTGTCAGCAGATGGCGTATTGTAATTTTCTCAAGCCTTTCATCGGGCTTTTCGGGACGGAATTCGGGTAAAATGTCAAGCAGCTTTGTGTCAAACGAAAAAAAGCCCTCGTCGATAGCCAAGCCTGCCGCAGCCGACGTTACCGCCTTGCTTACGGAGTACATCGTGTGGGGAATGTCCGGCGCGTAAGGCTCCCTCCATGTTTCAAAAGCTACCTTGCCGTGGCGAAGTATCATAAAGCTGTGCGCCTCGATATCGCTTTGCCTCAGGTCGTCAATGAAGGCGAGGATATCCCCGGACGAAACGCCCGCCTGCTCCGGGAACGAAGCGCGCTCAAGAACGTTTTTTTCCATTACCATACAATATACCCTCCCGACAGATATCAGCTGTTAAATATCAGATATTAGAATTATAAATTTACAATACACATAATTATATCATGTTAATGTGAGAAATAAAAGATAAAAAGTAAAAAAAAGGAGCTGCATCAAAACTATGATGCAGCCCCTGTCTTTAATACATTGCCCTGACGCCCTGCTCGTAGAGAAAATCCTTTTGTTCGTTCTTTATTTCGCGAGCGTATGCAAGGGCTTTTCCCGTTTCGCCGTTGCTTTTTCCGTTTTTCAGCGCGAGCGCTGTCACTTCGCCGAGGGCTATGGCGGCGGCGCTGCTTTTTATCAGCAGTATTTCGTTTTTCTCGCGCGCCCTTTCAACCTCCTGACGTTTCAGTTCCGCCGCGTCAAGCCGTTTTTGAAGCCGCCATACGCCAAAGCCCACCGCGGCGCTTATCACAGCGCCAAGCAGCGACGCCACCCACTGCATAAGCGTCATCATATGGCCTCCGAATAGGACGGGTTCAGGCATATCCATCCCCTGTCCGTCTTACCCCATGATTTTGCCGCGTTGACCGACAGGATTTCGGCTGTTTCTCCCCTTTTGTATGTTCCTACAACCGTATAGCCCGTTCCCGCTCCGCTTCTTATGTTAAGAGCGGAGCATATGATTTTTACCCTGTACGTCCGGAACACGCCGAGGTAGTCGTAGAACGAGCGGCAGCCGCTTTTTATGTCCCATATGTTTTTCGACATGCTGATTTTCTCGTCGCCGTACCACTTGTTCGCGCGGTAGTTGACGTCTATGTGCGTAGCGTATTCTCCACCGCCGCAGCGGTAGCCGATACCCTTTACGCCTATGTCCTCAAGATACAGGACGATTTTCGCGGACGGGATTTTATCGCCTGATTTGTCGTAGGCGACGAAGTCTGCCGCCTTGCCCTCGACATGATTTCCGCTCCCTTTGCCGCCGACTTTTTTGTCGTGCGTCGGCGTTCGGTATCCGCTTGTGATGTTGATTTTCGAACAGCCGAAATGCCGGAACACCTGTTCAAGCACGTCTGTAAGTCCGCTCTCGATTAAAATTGTGTCACTTCCGTCCTTGCAGGCAAATTCCTTTACTTTGAAATGCGGCGACAACACCTTGTTGCCCTCAAGCAGCGCCGAATATGTTTTTACGCTCATTTTAACAACTCCTTCAATAGCAGGAATATAAAAACAAGCGGGCTTAACCCGCAATAAAACAAAAACCAACGTGAGCACTCGATTGGCATATAATACCTCCTGACAAACATTATCCCCGGATTTCTCCGGGGTGCACCTTATTTTGCTTTTGCCGACCGCTAATCCGGCTCGTCATCTGCAGCCATCTCCTCCTCAAGCTCGTTGATTTTGTCGCGGAGAGCCTGCCGCTCCGTGTGCAGGGAGGAAATGTCATAGGGCATGTCCATATTGTTCATCTGATATTCGGCGCTTTTTATAATTTTGTAGTCGCTTTCGGCAAGCCGCTTTTTAAGCAACTCAATGTTAAGACCGAGCAGCCTTTTTTTAGCTGACGCAAACATGTTATTCATCCTATCCACCTCCATCCATCCTCCGACTTAACGTACAGACCCCCATGAATGCGGGTTTGCTGCGAAATGTCGATAAGCATTCCGTCAAGTACCTGTTTTATCAGCGGTACAACAGTTGATTCCTGTCCTTCAAGGTCACTGTCAACACTAATCGCCCAAAAGCCGACGCTATACGGTATTACGAGGTCATCAGTAGTTTCAACGTCCGCACGCTCTGCGATAAGCTCTTCGTTTTCATCCAAAGCTGCCACCAGTATCATTTTGTTCCAGCCCTCGCTGAAAGCAAACCGGACTCCGTCAAACATTCCGTCGGTACCGTAGATTTCGCCTGAAATATCCTCAAACGCATAAACGTAGGCTAAAGGCGCCCTGTATTTCGTAACTCCGTTTTCCTTAAATGCCTCATATTCGGCTTCATCCATGTTAAAAGCGAACCCCGGCATATACCCATAATTGAAAACACCGTTATCCGGAAAGAACGTTATCCTTTCAACGTCTTCCCTGTTCTCGTAATCGTCGGACAGCAACACTAACGCCGGGAATACTGCCGTATCCGAGCTATTATAATTTGAACCTAATTCCATACCTGACCGTCCCAGTGATAAAACGCTTTCCGAGCTTTGATATGTCGGCGCACCAAGTTTTATTTGGCCTTCCGTTAAGTTGCAATTTGTGTAATTGTCCCGGTATTCGTCCCACCCTGCGTCATAAACGGTGTCACCCTGTTCCGTGTACGACGCCATAATTTGTGAAAACGCATCTTCATGCAGAGGGCAGCCCGACAGGTCAATGGGCGCGCCGTTGCCCGTAACGGTGTCGTTGCGTACATAGGCAAGTTCGCCCTCGGCGGCGGCGTCCGACAGGCCGTCATAGTAATCGACTACGGCAACGCCGCCAGCGCCGGTTGATTCGCCGCCGCCCGGCTCTGTCCACGGGCTGGCAGCAATTACGCCGTTGTCGAAAACCGTAAGCGACCTGCATACAATCGTTGAATTGCAGAACGCGTATTGTACACAGCTGTCGCATCTCTGCACATCGTCCCTTATTGTGTCTGCCACAAGCATCAGGAGGTCTTTACCGTTGTTTTCACGTGGTCTTGACGCTTCGTTAATCGTACCGTGGAATATGTGCAGACCGGCGTTTATATACCTGCTGAGGTCGGTATTGGAGCCGCTGTGGAAATATGTGTCGGGGTCGAGCAAATCGAGCTTGTCCTTGTAGTATTGTGTGAAATCATTTGACGAAAGGCCCATGCCCTCCACCTTCAGCACAAAGTCGTTCAGCGAACAGCCCGAATCGGTAATAGTGGCGCCGGCAAGCGGAGACGAACCGCTTAAAAAAGCGGCTATATGTCCGAATCCCGGGTTTACTCCGGAAGCGAGATTCACATAGGAGGTTCTTGACCAGTAACTCCAGCTTCCGCCCGTCAGTTGCCTGACATAGACAGTTCCCTTGTCGAAAACGTATTGCTTGACTGCGCCGTCGATGTTGCAGATATCAAGAAAAAGCGTCTGCTCCGTATTGGCGGCGGTGTTTTTGTAGCTTACGGCGTATCTGCCTGTCTCCGTAAAGCCGTTAAGAGAGGCGTTTGTGTTAAAGGCACCGCTCCCCTGAACGTAGGCGACTTTAAAAAAATCGTCGGGAGTAAACCCGCTGTCGCCGAGATTGCCGTCGCCGTCAAGCTTCGCAAACGAGTCCTCACGCGCCGGTATCGCCTTATCCGCCTTTGTATCGAACGATTCGGTGATATCGTTCAGCAGTTCGATGTTTTCGTGGCTGTGCGCCTTGCCGACAGCGTCCGCAAGCGACGACTCCGTCTGCGTGTAGCTGTCAAGAAGGCTCTTGTTTGAATGTGAGTGAGAGGACTGCAAAAGCGTTTCGACATCGCACGCGAGACCGTGTCCGCCGGTTTCCGCCTGCGCACCGTTGTCGTCCGCCGACATTTCAAAATACAGCTCGTCTATGTACGGCGACTTCGCAATCATCACAGGCTCGTTGTCCGTCACGGCGTAAGCCTCGACGGTAAACATCAGAGCCGGCGTCTTTGTCAGCTCCTGCCATAGCGTGCAGTAAATCTTGTCTCCGCTCAGATACGCCTCCTTTGTGTCGTCGGTAGTAATTGCAGACGACACGACGGAGCCCTGCAGTGTATCAAAAGATATGATATGGTAGTCAACACCGTTTCGCAGCAGCTCCGGCAGCTTTATAATAAGCTGCGTGGCGTTGTGCTCTCCGATTCGTCCGGCAAGCTTTCCGTCTACATAATTGACGGAGGTGTCCGAAACTTCAATATTGAGAGTTCTCATGTTTTTTCCCTTCTTTTTAAGCTTGATAGCCGCGCCGCTCCCGAGGAGCAGCCTATAACGGCCGCTCCGGCGCTTTTTCTCCGATAAAGCACATACTGTCAGAACAAATGTTCTGACAGTTTAATGATAACATGGATTTTGTGGTTTGTCAATAGTATTACTATTAATTCGCGGCGTAGAACGGTTCAGTGGTCGTGTCACGGGGCATCGTAGCTGTTACACTTCCTCTGCTCGCTTGCTATGGATATTATACCATATATTGTGCTTATCTAAAAGAGTTTTGTAACAGTCCATGTTGTGGACGTTGTCGTAGTTGTA
>DCUB01000029.1 GCA_002329365.1 Ruminococcaceae bacterium UBA1425 | reverse complement strand
TTCGACTGCACATTTATTGACATTTCCAGAAAAATAGTGTAAAATTACGGTGTATGTATAACGGGTTGTTTTTCCGTCTTCCTTTTCTTTGTATTTCGTCTTTATTGTATATTTGCAGCAAATTCATATTCAGCGGATCAGAATACAAGGGGTGAATGGCAATGGAAGCAATGCTTATGACCGATGTCGCCGAAAGAACAGCTTTAAAAAAACCTTCGCCGGACAAATTTAAGGTTGTAAAAATCCAGCGCACCTGTGTGCACGACGGAGCAGGAATCCGCACCACAGTGTTTTTCGGAGGCTGCGGGCTGAGATGCCTTTGGTGTCAGAATCCCGAAACACTGTCGTTAAACGGCGGCGAAAGCACAAAGGACTACTCCGTTGACGATATTATGCGGGTAGTCAACCGCGACAGGGATTACTACGGTGCGACAGGCGGCGGAGTAACCTTAAGCGGCGGCGAGCCTCTGCTGCAAAAGCCCGATTTGCTTGTAAGACTCCTTTCAAGGCTGAAAAAGGAGTCTGTTAACACCGCCGTCGAAACAACACTCAACGTGCCCTGGCAGACGGTAGAAAAGGTTATGCCCTATGTTGACGTTTTCTTTGTCGACATCAAGACGGCGGGCGGTGAAGAGCAGCACAAAAGGCTTACGGGGAACGACGGCAGGCTTATAAGAGAGAACATGGAAAAGCTTGCAAAAACCGAGGCTAAAATAATATTCAGAATGGTTATGGTGCCGGGCTGCAACGACACAGACGAGCAGATAGAAAGGGCTGCAGGACTGTTAAAATCAGTCGGGCACGACAGCATAGAGCTTCTTAAGTACAACAACATGTACGAGGAAAAAGCAAAAAAATTCGGCCTTGACGTCCCTTTGCTTGGTATTACGGACGAGCAGGCGGAGGCTGCTGTTGACCGCGGTCTCCTTATGTTCCGGCGCTCCGGTATAATGGCGTTTTATGTAAGGCTTAACATAATTGGGCGAACGTCCGAGTTTACGCAGAGGGTTCTTGATATTCAGCAGGATATACGCGACGCCGGAAGGGCGCTTTGCATGGAAGCGGGCAGGCTTAAAACGGAATACTACAAAAAGAACGGGTTTAACAAGCCGACGCATATTCACAGGGCCGAAAGGCTGAAGTATGTGCTCGAAAACAAAACAGTTACGGTGTGGCCGAAGGAAATCCTTGTGGGGAACTTTACGGCAAAGAGGTGCGCCGGTCAGGTCTGGGAAGAGCAGTACGGCATTCTTGACGCAATATTCCTGCACAGAATCGAAAAACAGACGCCCGTTTCGTTCCAATGCTCCGCCGGCGAAAAATACTATTTTTATACGCGTATCTTTCCGTTCTGGCTTTCGCACAGCGTTTTTTCAAAGGTAAACGCGAAGCCTGCGGACTTTCTCGCAATGCTCGGGCGCTCCTCCGAGATGATAGCGGGCTTTCAGAACAATTTAGCGGCTATTGCGCACTTTATTCCGAATTATGTAAGAATCCTTGAGCTCGGAACAACGGGGCTTATTAAGGAGTTAGAGCAAACGGCAAAGGACCACCCCGAGAACAACCAGGACTTTTACAAGGGCGCTGTTATAGGGCTTGAAGCGCTTGCAAACTGGGCCGACAGATATTCCGCGGCGCTGAAATGCCTTGCAAAAACGGAAAAGGATGCAAAGCGCAAGGCGGAGCTTGAAAAAATGGCGGAAATATGCAAAAGAGTTCCGAGATATCCCGCGCGGACCTTTCATGAGGCGCTTCAGTGCATTGTCTTTATACAAATAGCCTGCTGCATAGAGGCGTATGAAAACGCCGTTTCGTTCGGCCGCCTTGACCAGATACTTTATCCCTACTACAAAGCGGACTTAGAGGCGGGCAGAATCACATACGACGAGGCAAAAGAGCTTTTATGCCTTTTTGTGCTTAAAATGGACGAGTGCATACTTGTAAACGACGGCGATTCGTTTTTAAACGTCGCCAAGCTTTTTGAAACGCTCTCGACAGACCAGGCGCTTACCTTCGGCGGCTGCGACAAGGACGGAAACGACGCGACAAATGACCTTACATATATGTTTATCGACGCCTGCGAGCTTCAGCCGCTCGCTGTTAACATGTGCGCGCGCATAAACAAAAACAGCCCCGACAAATATCTTGAAAGGTTGGCGGAAATATATATCAACGGCTGTCCTATGCCCGAAATGTTCAGCGACGAGGAGTATATCGAAGCCATTATGAGGAAGTACCCCTCAACAACAATCGAAAACGCGAGAAACTACTCGATTATCGGCTGCGTCGAGCCGCCCGCGTCAGACGACCATTTCGGAAATACCGACAGCGCTAATGTAAATGTCGTGCTCCCTATGCTTCAGGCTATTAAGGGCCAGAAATACGACCTGTGGAATCATTCAAACAAGGAATATATTGAAAAAATTGCAACAAAGGTAGTCGAGAGAGCCTTCGCCCCTCGTAAGAAATGCCCTTACTGCCGCACCTTTACGAAGTATTACGAAAAGGTGGAGGAAAAACGTAAGGTCAGAAGGGGAATGTACAATTACAATCCTCCGAAGAGCATGGAGGAGCTGCTTGAAAACTATCAGCAAAGGCTAAACGAGGTAACAACGTCAATCCTGCTCGACCAGCAGAAGATAATTATGGTGCTCGGAAAAGACTTTACGACTCCGCTTGCCTCGTCCATGTTTAAAAACTGCGTCAAAACAGGCAAAGACGCCTACGAGGGAGGAACATTTTACAAGAGCAGCGGAATCCAGGCGGTGGGGATAACAGATGTCGCCGACTCGCTTTACGCAATCGACGAGCTTGTGTTCAAACAGAAAAAATATACGCTGCCCGATATTATAAAGGCTATCGACAGCAATTTTGAAGGCGAAGAAAATCAGAAAATAAGAGAAGACCTTCTCTCTGTTCCGAAGTTCGGCGACGACTCCTCGCCCGAGCCGGCAAAATGGGTTTCAAAGACAATGGAGATGTACTGCAAAGCGCTTGCTTCCGTTCCGAGCTGCGACAGAGACGGCGTTTACTCGGCGGGCTACTACGCGCTTAATGTAAACGACAGATACGGGCTTAAAACGCAGGCGATTCCGTCCGGCAGGCTAAAGGGCGTTCCGCTTGCGAACAGCATCACGCCGCACTACGGAATGGAAGAGTCCGATTTACTCTCGTCGCTCAACTCGATGTCACAGGTAAACTTCAAGGACTATGCGCCGAACGGGGCGACGGCAACGCTTCATATCGACGCCGCGCTGTTCCCCGGCAGGGAAGGAATCAAAAACCTCGCCGCGATGTTCAAAACATTTCTCACAAAGGGCGGAATGCAGTTCCAGCCCAACATCATAAGCAGGAATCTGTTGATAGACGCCTACAACAATCCCGACAAGTATAAATATCTTATGGTGCGCGTCGCGGGCTACTGTGCTTATTTCAACGAGCTTTCGGACGACCTGAAAAAAGTGATAATAAACAGAACGTGCTATTCGTAATATCAGCCGGCACCGCGCAAGAACAACTGCGCGGTGTTGATTTTTCAGCCGTTTTCTGGGGTTAACCTGATAAAAGAACGAACATATTTAAATGGTATTATTGAATACCGCCGCAGTCGTCTTTAAGTCAGACTGCGGCGGCGGTTATTAGTTATCACCAGAAGCTTGCGGTTGTTTTGTTTTCGAGCGATTTATAATAAGAGTTCCAGACGTCGTCAAGCGTTCGCGCTATAAGTCCCATCAGCGCGGTGCTGTAATTTCCGACCTTGTTGTTGTGGATGAAGATTATCATAAGATAGCAGCCGCCGTTTCTCGTTTTTACAATGGCGCAGTCGCCCGCCGAACCGCGGACGCAGTCGGGAGCATACCAGCCGCCCTTGTGGGCTACTGTTTTCACACGCAGCCCTGTTCTTATGGGCGAATACAGCGCCGTTACGAACTGCCTCCAGGCATAGTCGGCGTGCTTTGCGTCGGAATGACAGTATTTATAAATCTCGTACCACTCCGTCGCCCTGTCGCTGATTTTGCACGTTCCCATAAAGCCGTACGAGGTCATTCTTGTGCCGCTGCCGATGCTTGCAAGATAGGCGTTGAACTTTTCTCTTGTAACATACCTGTGAAAAACCTCAAAGCACGCGCTGTTGGATACGCGAATCATGCCTGTAAGCAGCCTGTTGACAGTGTAGCTGCCGCTTGCAAGCCCGCCGTAATTAAGCTCGTTTTTGTTAACCTTTATTCTTGTGCTTTTGGAGAGCTTTCCCTCGTCCATCAGCTTGCAGATATAAACGAGCATGTTGGCTTTTATGGTGCAGTTGCTTTGAAAAACCCTGTCCGCGTTGTATGAGGCAACCTCCTTAAGGCTGCCGCCGCTTATATCGTACAGTCCCCAGCCTATCGTAAAATTATAGCGGTCATATATATCGTTCAGCTCTGCCGTTAAATCGGAGGGTATTGTATAGCTGCCTGCTGCAAGCGCCTGTGTCGCGCCCGCGGAAATCAGAATTGCGACGGTAACGAGTAAACATACAAGCCTGCGGATTTTCAACATCATTACACCTCTTACAGTATATTCCGGATTATGACAATATTACCATAATCACGTCCGAAAAACAACAATCTGATAAAAAATATATGCCTTACTTGTCATATGCAAAGCGAAATGATACAATGATAACCACAGTGTAAAAGGAAAGGTTGATGATTGTGAAAAAAGTGCTTAAACTTTCGGCTTTTGTTCTTGCGCTTATCATGCTGGCGCAGGCAGCGTCCGCTCCCGCCGCCGCTTTTGAAAGCATGTCAATGACGCGGGAGGAATGGGACACCTATTACGGTTCACTGCGCGACGAAAACACCCTGCCGACGCTCTGCACGGGCGCGGACGAAACGCAGCTGAACATAACATGGCACACTGACAGGGAAACGGCGCAGGCAAAGGTTCAGGTTGCAAAGAACGCTCTTATGAATAACGCTGTTACCTTCACGGGCGAAATCAAAGACGCGGAGAACGAAAATCAGGTTGTATGCCGTGTTGTGGTAACGGGCATTGAGGAAAACTCTACATACTATTACCGCCTTTTTACCGGCGAAGGCTACGGCGAGACGTATAAATATGAGTCGAAGGGCTTTAAAAACCATAAGGCGCTCGTTGTCGGCGACATTCAGATAGGCGGTCAGCAGGACAATTCCGAGGAGCAGTCGCGCGTCGGCTACAACTGGCTTTGCGTTCTTGACGAGGCTCTTTCAAAAAATCCCGACATAAGCTATCTCGTATCTCCCGGCGACAACACCTCAACGGGCAGAATGGCAAATGAGTGGCAGACGCTGCTCATGCCGCCGCAGCTTCGCTCACTTCCCATAGCTCTTGCCATAGGCAACCACGACAAAAAGGGCTTTGCCTATAACTACTACACCTTCATGCCAAACGAGTATTACGGAAAATACTTTGAGGGGCTTGACAGGGACTTCTGGTTCTGCTACGGAGACGTGCTGTATCTTTTCTTTGACGCGACCTCGGGCAGCGCGTACGACCATTTCGGAATGGCGAGGGAAGCGGTGGAGTCAAACCCGGACGCAAAGTGGCGCGTGGCCGTTATGCATCAGGCGCTGTACGGAGCTGGGTTTTCGCCGTATGACCCGGAAACGATGATTCTATTAAACGGCGTATTCCAGCCGATTTTCGACATGTTTGACGTTGACCTTGTGTTAACGGGCCACAGCCACGCGCAGGGACGCTCCCACTTCATAAGGGGCGGGGCCGTTGTGGGGCTTGCCGAAAGCGGGGGGACGTTCAATAATCCGCGCGGCGCCGTTTACATAAACTCGAACGCCGTCTGCAATCAGGCAAAACCGGCTCCCCTCGCGCCGTGGCTTGCCTATTCGTTTAAAGAAAGCGACGTTACAGCATACTCAACGCTTGAGTTCACCGAAGGCTCTCTTACGGTAAAAACAATGAGAGGCGACAACAGCGAGCTGCTCGACAGCATTACCATAAACAAAACAAAGGACTTTAACGATTCATATAAGTTTTCGGTAAAAAGGCTGCTTTATTATATTGTCGAAATGCTCGGACTGCTTTACATGAAAATAGACGCTGTTGTCGTACGGATTCGCGGCGGGCACTTTTAAAAACTTTTCGGGCTGCATTTTTATTTTTTTTACATTGCTTTTTTTGTACGTTTCATTTATAATATCATGGTGTGCGATAACAGCAACAGCAAGAAAATCTGACAAGGGGTTATACGAATGAAAAAGATTATCTGCCTTGCGCTGGCGGCGCTGCTTTCGGTTTCGCTGTTCGGCTGCGGAGGAAAAAACGAGCCGGATCTGACAACGACGATTCCCGAAGTAACTGAAACCGAAGCGGAAACAACGGAGATTATTGACGAAACCGACGAAACGACAGAGCCGGCTTCTTTCGAGGAACCGTCCGAAACGCTTTCCGAGGCTGAAACCGAAGGCGCGAAAAAGCCCGAAACAATGGCGGAGATAGTCGAGTACTTCAACGAGGTAATTAACAACGTAAAGCCGAAATCAAAGACCATAGTTCAGAACTACACGCTCAACTCACAGGCAAGCGATCTTGTGCTCGGCAAGGCAAAGTCGCTCGAGGGACTTGCAAACAGCCTTATTGAGGCAAACATGGGCTATAACAAAGAAGCGACAAACAGGGTGATGACCGGCCGCGCCGACAAAGACAAATATTTCGCCGTTGAGGGCATGAACTGGAGCAGCAAGCTGACGCCCGACGACGTTAAGTCGGCAAAGCTGACGGAAAAGGACGGCGTTTACACAATAACGATTGAGCCGAAGGACGACGCGCCCAGCGCGAACACCGTCAAGGGCTATGGTCACATCGGAAAGGCGATGTCCGTCGTCCCGGTTTCGTCAATCACGGAAAACGCGGGCGCCGCGAAGAGCATCATCAAAAACATAAAGACAGGTCACCGCAACGCAAAGATTGTCGCAACCGTCGACGCCGCTACGGGCAACGTCACCCACGCGAACTATTATTTTGTATGGGACCTTTGCCTTACGGCTTTGAGGATAGATCTTACAGTGTCGTTCGGCATTGAGCAGGATTATGACATAAAGTGGTAAAATACCGGAAGGGATGAAATAAATTGAAGAGAACAGTATTGGTGGAAACGTCCGCCAGGCATCTGCATGTGTCAAGGAAGGATCTCGACACGCTGTTCGGCGAGGGCTACGAGCTGACGCCGAAAAAAGACCTTTCCCAGCCGGGGCAGTTTGCATGTGAGGAAAGAGTGCAGGTAATAGGGCCGAGGGGCAGCTTTCCCTCAGTATCGATACTCGGCCCCATACGCCCCGAAACACAAATAGAACTCTCGGCTTCCGACGCGCGCGCTATAGGCGTTACTGCTCCTGTGCGCGAAAGCGGCGACATTGCCGGCAGCGCGCCCTGCAAGCTTGTAGGCCCGAAGGGCGAGGTAGACTTGGACTGCGGCGTAATCATAGCAAAGCGCCACATCCACGCGACGCCCGAGGACGCCGAAAAATACGGGCTTCACGACAAGCAGATAGTAAGCGTCAAGGTCAAGTCTGACGAGCGTTCGCTTATATTCAGCGACGTGGTCGTCCGTGTCAGCCCTAAGTACGCGCTTGCCATGCATATCGACACAGACGAGTCAAACGCGGCACTCCCCGCGCCGAACACCTACGGCGAAATCATCACCGACTGAATTTCCGCAAAATCCGCAAAATTCGGAAAAAATGCTTGACATACGAAGCGCTGTATGATAATATACATAAGCTGTCCTGCCAAAGACAGCAGGTGCACATTGTGCGTAAGAGCCTTTTTGGCTCGCCTGCCGAGGAGAGGATTGAAAATCAGCGCATTTTCTGTATTTTCACACCCTTTCCCGTCACGGGACAGGGTGTTGTTTTTTAGCCGGCGGTTTATCTCCCCCGGGCTTTTGAACAACGCCCATCAAAGAAAACTGGAGGTGAACCCATGCCAAGCGAAAAAATTCTCGAGCAAAAAAAGCAGGTGGTAGGAGAGCTTACCGAAACTCTCAATAATGCCTGCGCAGGTGTTGTGGTTGACTACAAGGGAACGAGCGTTGCAGACGACACCAAGCTCCGTAAGGAGCTGCGTGAAGCCGGAGTAAAGTACGAGGTCGTCAAAAACACCCTTCTGCGCCTTGCGGCAAAGAACGTCGGTCTCGACGGTCTCTGCGAAGTGCTTGAGGGCACTACTGCAATCGCCACTTCAGCCGACGATTACGTCGCGGCGGCCCGCATCATCGGCAAATTTGCCGAAACACACAAGAATTTCAGCGTGAAAAGCGGCTTTCTCGACAAGGACGTCATCGGTCTCGACAAGATCGAAAGCCTTGCAAAGCTCCCGTCACGCGAGGTTCTTCTTGCAACTGTGTGCAACGTGTTCAACGCACCTATTTCGGCCTTTGCCCGCGCCATTCAGGCCATTGTAGACAAAAAGGGCGAGGCGGCTCCCGCACCGGCGGAAGCGTAACCACAAAAATTTGATTATTAATTGGAGGTAAACAACCATGGCATCAGAGAAAATCAATGCTATTATCGAAGAAATTAAAAATCTCACGGTTCTTGAGCTTTCCGAGCTTGTACACGCCGTTGAGGATGAGTTCGGCGTTTCCGCTGCGGCGGCAGTTGCTGTCGCGGCTCCCACAGAGGCGGCAGCCCCGGTAGAGGAGAAGACGGAGTTTGACGTCATTCTCGCAGAAGTCGGCGCAGAGAAGATTAAGGTCATCAAGGTTGTCCGCGAAATCACCGGTCTCGGACTTAAGGAAGCAAAGGATGTCGTTGACGGCGCTCCCAAGCCCATTAAGGAAGGCGTTTCCAAGGATGACGCAGAGGCAATCAAGGCTAAGTTTGAAGAAGTCGGCGCAAAGGTCGAAATCAAATAAGATTTCCGAAAAATATTGGCGGCACCGTACAACTCATATGTGCGGTGCCGCATAATTTTTGACGACAGTATTTAATCTGAGAAGCAACGGCTAACGCCGCATAAAGAAAAACACTTTATGAGGTGTTTTTACGGCTATCTGACGTTGAACTGCCGTACAATGCCGCAGGTCATCACGTCCGCCATCTGCAGGGCCTCCGCCTGTATGCCGTCATATTCTTTTATGCCTTTTTCATATTGGCCCTTAAGGATGAAAACAGCCTCGTTTTCCGTCATGCGAAGATGATCGAACAACAGACGTTTCCACTTTTCCTCGTTCCAGAAACGGTTTACGGACGCGAGAAAACCGGCGATATCCCCGGCGTTTTCGTACCATCTCCTGCGCTGCATATCCGCCTGCGCTGTATCGCCCGATTTTGCAGCGTTGACAAGCTGTGCCGCAATCAAAAGGTGGTCGGTTAACAGCCTGGAAAATTGCATTGCCGTCTGCTCGCCGTAAAAGGGCTTTAACGCCACGGCAAAATCAACGGGGTTTTGCAAAAGTCTGTCCGTGACAGGCTGAAGGTCGGGCAAATCAAATGCTGTACTCACAATAAAAAAACGCGTCCACAGCACATGCTCCGTCCACAGCCGTCGTACAGCGTTTGATAATTGCATCTGACGGCAATCCTGCCCGTAATTATAATTTGTCTGCCGCATTATAGACACCCTCCGAAAATATCGTTATACGGTGCAAAGAGCATTCACCGTATATATCATTACATTGTATGACATAACGGCAATATGCGTGAACGTTTCCGTAGGGTCGCCCCTACACTTAACTTGCCGCATTAAGCGGGCGCCGATGTATTTGAATACGGGAATTATGACACAAAAAAACGGGGCAAAGCCTTTTCGGCAATGCCCCGTTCAATATTAATCGTTATCAGTCGGCAATCTTTCTGCCGTTCTTCAGCTTAACCTTGCCCACAAACGGAACCTTTAATGAGCCTTCAACCGTGTCACCGTCGAAGGTGAGCGAAATAGGAATTTCCTTGCCGGGGAGCATGGAGGTTGTGGCGGTGGCGCTGAGCGTGTTGCCTTCTTCTACGATATCCTTAACATCGATATCGGGGATATCCAAATCCTTAACGTCAAGCTCAAAGCCGTACTTTCCGCCATTGTCGAAAATCTTTATTTTGGCGTCGCCCCTGAAGAGCATTGTGTCAACATGACACATCCATGTTCCGATACCAATCATAATAAAAACTCCTTTTAATATATATTTTGTTTTCCGAAACAAGTTAAGACTATCACTTTTTACCGAAAAAGTCTTGTACATATTATAGTTTTATGCTATAATACGTCAAATGATTCCGAAGGGGCGGAGACTGTCAAAATGGACGACGGGAAAAAACAAGGATTTTCAAAATGCGTTTCAAGGGTTTCGGAATATGTATCGGAGCATATCAACGAACGGATAACGGTGCGCGAAATCGCCCGCGAGCTTAAGCTTAACGCAAGCTATCTCAACTCTTGCTTCAAAAAGCAGACGGGCAACTGCATTTCGTCGTTCATACAGCAATGCAAGGTTAAAAAGGCTCAGGAAATGCTTAAAATGAGCCAGTATTCAATTACTGACATCTGGACCGCGCTGGGTTATTTTGACCAGAGCCACTTTAACAAGCACTTTAAGAAATTCACGGGAATAACTCCCCGGCAGTACAGGCTTAACATAACGTCGGCTGTCTGACATGCTGTGAAACGATTCAACGGGCGGAATTTATCCGCCTTATTTTTTTTAGCTTGAGGTTGACGGACGCACAAATGCATTCTCGACTGTTCGCGGAATACCCGGCAAAGCAGTGCCGGAACGCTTTTACTATAATTATTGTTTTCCTGCTTTGCCCGGAAGACTGAATTAATGCGCGGACGGAAATTAAAACATAAGCCGGATGTATTGACTTTAAAGGACTTTTAATATATATTATCATATGTATACATGTATATCTTTGCGGTTTTCGGGCATTTTTTCGTCGCAGACAGCCCATTCATACATCGGGGAGGCAGACTCTTGAAGATAAAAAGAGTTGACGTCAATATTTTCATCCGTCAGTTTTTTTTAATCGTCGGAGATATAGTCATCATCAATCTCAGTACGTTACTGGCGGCGGCAAGCTATTTCAATTTCAAAGCGGACAAGCTGTCGATGGTTATGCCCATGCTTTTAGGCAGAGCGCTGCCCGTTACCGCCATGTTCCTTGTGTTATACTATGCCTTCGGTCTTTACAACAGCCTATGGAAGTACGCCGGGCTTTACGAGCTTTTGCAGTGTACCCTGGCGGGATTCTTCGGAAGCCTTCTCGGCGTCGCCGTCGACAAGGTCGGCAGCTTTTTTTCTGTTTTAAATCTCGGAAATTTCCCTCCTCCCGTGTACATAATAAGCACGTTCCTGATAATCGGTCTGTGCGGCACCACGAGGCTGTTTTACCGCATGGGCAGGTGCGTCATACATGAAAGCGCAGGCACGATAACGGGAAAAAAGAGGGAGAAAAAGCGGGTTATGCTTATCGGCGCTGGCGATATGGGAATGATTATAGCGCGCGAGCTTGCGGCTAACGGCTACAGGGACGGAAAGCCCGTCGTAATTGTCGACGACGACCGCCACAAGCAGGGGCAGCGGTTCAACGGCATTCCTGTCCGCGGCGGCTGCGACCGGATTCCCGAAATCGCCGAAAAATTCAGCGTGGACGAGATTATACTATGCATACCGTCCGCGCCGCAGGCGCGTCAGCTCGAAATAATGAAAATCGCCATGACCACCGACTGCGTGCTGAAAACTTCGCCGTCGCTCCGTGAAATGGCTGACAACGCCGACGGTGTTAAAAAAATCAGAAACGTCGAAATAACCGACCTGCTCGCCCGCCCGGAGGTCAACCTGAATATCGACCAGTGCAGGTATCTTAACGGCAAGACGGTGCTCGTTACGGGCTGCGGCTCCATAGGAAGCGAGCTTTGCCGTCAGGTGGCAAAGCACAAGCCGAAAAGCCTTGTGCTTGTCGACAATTACGAAAACAATGCGTTTGCCATATATAACGAGCTTTTGGAAAAATACAAGGGCGTCTTTCCGATGTACATACGCATAGGCTCCGTTCAGGACACCGCGAGGATTCGCGAGATTTTCAGCGAGTTTCTGCCCGAAATAGTTTTTCACGCGGCGGCGCACAAGCATGTGCCGCTCATGGAGGACAGCCCGTGCGAGGCTGTTAAAAACAACATTTTCGGTACATACAACACCGCGAAAGTCGCAATGGAATTCAAGGCTCAGAAGTTTATCATACTTTCAACCGACAAGGCGGTAAACCCCGCAAACGTCATGGGCGCTACAAAGAGGGTAACGGAGCTTATAATTCAGTATTTCAACAAAAAAACAACCGCCACCGACTTTGCCGCAGTCCGTTTCGGCAACGTGCTCGGCTCAAACGGCAGCGTGATTCCGATATTCAAGCGCCAGATTGAAAACGGCGGGCCGGTAACGGTTACCGACCCCGAAATCACACGCTATTTCATGACGATATCCGAGGCGGCTCAGCTTGTTGTTCAGGCGGGCAGCCTTTCAAAGGGCGGCGAGGTGTTCGTGCTCGACATGGGCGAGCAGATTAAGATATTGACGCTTGCCGAAAACCTCATCAAGCTGTCGGGCTACGAGCCTTACAGGGATATTGACATTAAATTTACGGGGCTGCGTCCGGGCGAAAAGCTCTACGAGGAGCTTTCTATGGAGGAGGAAATAAAGGGCAGAAAATTAACGGCGAACGACAAAATCTTTGTAACGCCTCCCGTCGATTTTGACGAGGCGGCGCTTGAGGCTTCGCTTGAAAAGCTTCGCGGCGCCGACATGATAAACGTAAGGGAGTACCTTAAGGAAATCGTTCCGAACTATGTTGAAGCGCCCGATTACAATACCGTTGAATAGAGGTCCGCGATAGTTGAAGAAGATACTTTTTGTCGCCACGGTTCCCGAGCATTTTCTGTATTTTCACATCCCGTGCTTTAAAATGCTGAGGGAAAACGGCATTGAGGTTCACGCCGCCTGCTCGGGGAGCTGCCATATTCCCGAGTGCGACAGGCGTTTTTCGCTACCCGTTTCAAGAAGCCCTTTGAGCAAAACAAACACAGACGCCTACAAACAGCTTAAAAGGATTATAAACGAAAACAACTACGACGTCGTGCACTGCCATACTCCCGTGGGCGGGGCGCTTGCGAGGCTCGCGTCAAGGCAGGCAAGAAAAAGAGGAACAAGGGTTTTTTATACGGCGCACGGCTTTCATTTCTGCTCCGGCGCGCCGCTTATAAACTGGCTTGTTTTTCTGCCCGCCGAACGGCTTTTGTCGCGCCTGACGGATGAACTGATAACGATAAACGACGAGGATTATAAGTGCGCCTGCCGGCTGTTAAAGGCTGAAAGCGTTCGCCTGATACACGGCGTGGGCTGCGACCTTGAGAGGTTCAAACGCGCGGAGAGCGGCGAACGTGAAAGGCTGCGTGAAAGTTTCGGCTTTGAAGCGGACGAAAAAATAATTTTCTACGCGGCAGAGCAAAACGTAAACAAGAACCAGCGGTTTCTGATTGAGGCTTTGAGCATACTACAAATATCGGTGCCGAAGGCAAGGCTTGTTCTTGCCGGACAGGACAACATCGGCGGAGCGTATCAAAGGCTTGCCGCCGAAAAGGGTGTGCCGGTTGAGTTCCTCGGCGTGCGCGACGACATACCGGAGCTTATGAAGGCATGCGACGTTTACGCGGCGTCGAGCCTGCGCGAGGGGCTTCCGCTTAACGTAATGGAGGCAATGGCTACGGGGCTTCCCGTGGTGGCCGTCGGCAACAGAGGTCACCGCGCTCTTATAAAAGACGGCGAAACGGGCTTTATTGTCGGACCGCACGAAACGCAAAAGGCGGCAGGGCTTTTTGAAGCGCTGTTTTCGGACGAGGAGCTTCGCGAAAGACTTTCGTCGGCGGCGAGAGAGGCAGTGCTTCCGTACGGAATCGAAAGCGTTTTAAAAGAGCTTGCCGAGCTTTACGAAATAACACAACGGAGCTGAAAACAAATGGCAGAACCTGTCCGTGTTTTGCATGTGCTCCACTCAATGAACTGCGGCGGAGCCGAAACGCTCATAATGAATATTTACAGGAACATCGACCGCGAAAGGGTTCAGTTTGATTTTCTTGTTAATGTTTTTGACAAGATGTTTTTCGAGGACGAGATTTTAAAATCGGGCGGCCGGATTTTCAGAATACCGTTCCTCACAAAGCTTACGCCGCCCGTATACGAGCGCAGGCTTTATGAGTTTTTCAGGGAGCACGGCGAAATAAAGACGGTACACTCGCACCTTGAAACGACTACGGGGATTATTTTAAAACAGGCGCGGCGCGCGGGCGTTACCGTTCGCATAGCGCACAGCCACAACTCGAGATATACGCGTACGGGGCTCAGATATGCGCCGGAAAATATATACAAATCATATTGCAGGCAAAAAATCGTGCCAAACGCGACTGAGCTGTTCGGCTGCTCGGAGCTTGCGAACTGCTGGCTTTTCGGCAACGAAGGAAAAAACGCGAAAATTATCCGCAACGGTATCGAAACGGAAAAATACGCGTTTTCCGAAGCTGTCCGCAAAGAGGTCCGCGGCGATCTCGGCATAAAAGACGGAACTAAGGCAGTAGGTCATGTCGGGCGGTTCAACGACCAGAAAAACCACCTTTTCCTTATAGATATTTTTCAGAAATTCAGTGAGTTAAACGACGACTCCCTGCTGCTGCTTGCCGGCGAAGGCGTTCTTATGGAGCAGGTAAGGGAGAAGGCAAAGCGGCTCGGGCTATTAGACAGAATACGATTTCTCGGGCTGCGCTGCGACGTAAACAGGCTGATGCAGGCGTTCGACGTCTTTGTGCTGCCGTCTAAATTCGAGGGACTGCCCCTTGTGATTGTCGAGGCTCAGGCGGCCGGTCTGCCGTGCGTCGTCTCCGATGCGATATCAAGGATGTCTTACCTCGGCTGCTCGCGGTTTACGTTTCTGCCGCTCGGCGACGCGCAGGCGTGGGCAGACGCCATAAGTAATGCCGGCGGCCGGAGTCCCTGCGCGGCGAGCGCCGTTGCCGAAGCCGGCTACGATATACGGGCGACGGCGAAAATGCTTGAAGATTTGTATATTAAAGGGGAAAACAATGCTTGAATGCACGCTTGAGCTGAGCGAGGTTCCGCTTCACCTTTATCAGATAATCGCGGGCCTTTACCTGCTTGAAAAAAGCGGGAAAATAAAGCTTCGCATAAAAAAGCTTGCGGCGGACGACCCGAAGAGGCTTCCGTACAACATGCTGAGGGTAAACGCCGGGGGGCGGAGCCTTATTTACGACATGAACGACGGCTACGACAATCTTCTTAAAAGCGGCGAAAGCTTTGAAAAGCTGTACGACGGCTTGCTTGAAGGCTGCGATTTTATGTTTAAGCGCAGCTTTAACGCCGACATGAATTCAAGGCTCCGCGAACCGCAAAAAATAAAAAAGACGGCGCCGAATTTTTTCGTTACAACAAGGGGCAACCCCGCCCACCTTCCCGTACCGTGCGACCCGAAACGCGAAAAACTCAAAAAGCTTGTAAGGCTTCTTCCTTTTTCCGAGTTTTATAACGGCTGGTGCTATGAGGAGGCTTTTTTCAGCGAACCGTCCGAAAGCAGCGAGCCGAGAGTGCTTTTCATGGCGCGCCTCTGGGACCCGGCGGGCGACTTTCCCGGACAGCTTACGGAGGAAAAGAGCGATGAACGCCGCCTGATTAACGAGAGCCGCGCCGAGTGCATAAGGCTTTGCCGCAGGGAGTTCGGCAGCCGCTTCTTCGGCGGAATCACGCCGTCCGCGTTTTCTCAGAGGGAATACCCCGACCTTTTGCTCCCCGACAGCTCCGCAGGCAAAAAAAACGAATACCTCAGGCACATGAAAACCTTCGACATACACATATCCACCATGGGGCTTCACCGCTCCACGGGCTGGAAGTTCGCCGAGTACATTGCGGCCTCAAGGGCTGTTGTGTCCGAGCCGCTGTATTACGAAAGCGCGGGAGACCTCAAAGAGGGCAAAAACTACTTAAGCTTTACGAGCGCGGACGAGTGCGCAAAAAGGATTGACGAGCTTTTCGACAATGACAGGCGTCTTATGATGATGAACAGCAACCGCGACTACCGCGACAGGTATATGCGCTGTGAGACGATTGCGTCAGACACGCTCGCGGAAGCAGGGATATTATAATGTACAGTGTACATTATCCAAGGGGGGAGAAGCTTGCCGCTGCTTACTGTTTTCACGCCGACATACAACAGGGCTTATATTCTGCCGCAGTGCTATGAGTCGATGAAGCGGCAGACCTGCAAGGATTTTGTCTGGCTCATCGTCGACGACGGTTCCGCAGACAACACGCGCGAGCTTGTGGAGAGCTGGCAAAAAGAAGACAACGGCTTTGTTCTACGTTATGTTTATCAGGAAAACGCCGGAATGCATGGTGCGCACAACCTTGCATATGAAAATATTGATACGGAGCTTAACACCTGCATAGATTCAGACGACTATATGCCAGACGATGCTGTAGAGAAAATAATAAGCTTCTGGCAAAGCAGTGAAAAGGACGACGGCGTTAGCGGCTTTCTGGCGCTCGACGCTTACAAAAACGGCGAAATAATCGGCACAAGGTTCCCCAAAAACGTCAGGCGCGCGACGTATTACGACTATTATTACAAATACGGAGTTAAAGGCGACAAAAAGTTCATTCTTCGCACCGAGCTTACAAAAGCAAATCCGTACCCGGTGTTTGAGGGTGAAAAATATGTAAACCTCGCCACAAAATACAGCCTGCTCGACATAAACTACACGCTTCTGAACATGAACGAGGTGGTCTGCATCGTCGAATACCTCGACGACGGCTCTTCAAAAAACATGTTCCGCCAATACCTTAAAAACCCACGCGGTTTCGCATACAGCCGAAAGCTGTGCATGCAGCTTCCGTTCGCGGGCTTTAAATTCAGATTCAATCAGGCGGCGCACTATGTGTCGAGCTGCCTTATTCTGAAAGACAGGCGCTGGCTCGCCGACAGTCCGCGAAAGGCGCTTACGCTGCTTGCCGCCCCCGCCGGATTCGTCTGGTGGAGATATATTTTATATAAAACAAAGTAATTTTCGGGAAGGATACGGCTTGCCGGAACACGGCGCCGGACGATATCTTATGACTGATTACATGTTGATCTTTACCGTGCTTGTTGTGTTTTGTTATATCACGGCGGCCGCGTCAAAGGCATACGCAAAACGGCCGGGCGTGCTGGGGCAGCCAAAGCCCAACATAATAGGTTTTATTATTCCCGCTGTGTTGTTTACCGCCTTTTCCGGTCTGCGGAACAACCTCGGTGATACAACATATTATATACATTCATATAACCTTCTTGATCCGGACGTGATGACGGATTCTCCGTGGAATTTTGAGGGCGGCATAATGTATAACATAATACAGCATTACTGCCGCCTCAGATCAGACGACCCGACGCTGCTGATTGTTCTGACGGCAATTATTTCATGCGTCCCCGCTATATTTATCATTTACAAGTATTCCGAATCGTATGAGCTCGGCATCTATCTTTTTGTCACAACCTCCTACTATTCGTTTTCCATGAACGGAATCAGGCAGTATATGGCTGCCGGTATCTTGCTTTTGGCGACAAAGTACCTTTTATCCGAAAACGGCAAAGACTTTTATAAATACCTGATTTTTGTAATGCTTGCGTGGCTGTTCCACTCGAGCGCATTAATCATGATACCGTTGTATTTCATTGCCCGGCGTCGCGCGTGGTCATGGCTTATGCTTCTTATGCTCGTGGGTACTACAATGCTGACTCTGATGTTCGACCTGTTTCTTCCCACCTTCCTTGACGTGCTTGAAAAAACCGACTACAGCGAATATGCCCACAACGAATGGTTTACAAGCGGAGCCGAAACAGGCTCAAATATTATAAGGGTAGCGGTGCTGTTTGTTCCGCTGATTCTGGCTTATTTTCAGCGCGAGCATATGTATGTTCTGGGACGTTACGGAGACGTTATGATAAACATGTCGTTCATAAACCTTTTGTTCTATATCATCTCGCTGTACAACTGGATTTTCGCCCGTTTTGCGATATACACAAGTGTGTTCCCGATACTGCTGATAACGTGGCTCGTAGCCCTTGCCTTCAGGCAAAGGGACAGAAAAGTGGTATACTGGTCCACTATATTTCTTTACGCAATATATTTCTACAACGTCAGGTATTCAATTATATACTATGCGAGCGATAAATTTTAAGCGGAGGCATGGGCGGCATGATACCGAAAACAATACACTACTGCTGGTTCGGCAGGGGCGAAAAGCCGAAGCTTGTAAAAAAATGCATCGCCACCTGGCGTAAAAACCTTTCAGGCTATGACATCGTCGAGTGGAACGAGGACAACTTCGACATAAACTGCAACACCTTTGTAAGCCAGGCTTACGAAAATCGCAACTTTGCCTTTGTCAGCGACTACGCGCGGGCAAAGGCTCTGTTTGAAAACGGCGGCATATATCTTGACACCGATGTCGAGGTTTTAAAGGGCTTTGACCCGTTTCTTGCACATACAATGTTTGCGGGATTTGAGGAAAAAAGCTATGTCGGCACCTGCGTTATGGGAGCCGAAAAGGGCGTGCCGCTCCTGTGTGAATATATGAAGCACTACGAAAACACGCCCTATATACTTCCCGACGGCACCTGCTACAAGGATACGAACGTGGTTTTGTTGACTAAGCTGCTTTCGGAAAACGGCCTTGTACGCGACGATTCGCTTCAGGAGGTCTGCGGGATGACGATATATCCGCGCGAGTGGTTCAGCCCGTACGACTACATAAACGGCATCAGCTATATTACGGACAACAGTCACGCCATACATCATTTCGCGCAGCTTTGGCTTCCGAAAAGGACACGGTTGAAGTCGGACGTAAAAAGGGCGGCGATAAAGCTTATCGGCGGCGAAAGGGTTAAAAAACTAAGAGAAAAACGCTGAACCGCCCAAGAGCTTTTGCTTTTCAAGACTTTGGTTTACGACGGGAGGCACATACGCCGTTGAAGAAAAAAATACTCATAACAGTAAACAGCATGGAAATAGGCGGAATCGAGCGCAGTCTGGCCGGTCTGCTCAGTGTATTCGATTATGATAAATACGACGTCGATGTGCTTCTTTTTTCAAAAAAGGGCGAGTTTCTGCCGCTTATTGATAAGCGGTGCAATCTGCTGCCCGAGCTGCCGCAGTGCGCCAGCCTTTTAAAGCCCGTCAGGGAGGTTCTTCTGACGGGTCATCCCCTGCTTGCGGCGTCACGGATTATCTCAAAGCTTTTAATCGATAACAGGTTTAAGTATTCGGACGAGCCGTCCGACGCCGTTGTATTCGCTTATCTTCAGGCGTATTGGGACAGCTCGGTGCGGTTAATGCCAAAGCTTAAAAAGAAGTATGACGCGGCTATAAGCTTTATGTGGCCGCATCATTTTGTGTCGAAAAACGTCAGGGCAAAAAGAAAAATCGCATGGGTGCATACGGATTATTCAAAGGCGGCTCTCGACTATGAAAAGGATCTGAAAATCTGGGAGAGCTTCGACACCATAGCCGCCGTATCTTCGGAGTGCGGCAGAGTGTTTACAAAGATTTATCCGTCGCTTTCCGCAAAGCTTGTCACCGTTGAAAACATACTTTCAAAAGAGCTTGTCCGGCAGCAGGCGGACGAATTTGTGCCTGGCGACATGAAAGCCGGGCCGGACGTCACGCGCCTGCTGACGGTGGGTCGGTTCTGCTACGCAAAGGCGTTCGATGTTGCAGCGGAAATATGCAAAATACTCGTTGACAGAGGCGTAAAGGTCAGGTGGTATGCCGTCGGCTACGGAAGCGAGCAGCAAAGCGTCGAAAAGAAAGTCCGTGAACTCGGCATATCGGAAAGCTTTATAATACTCGGTAAAAAGGTTAATCCGTATCCTTACATGAAAAACTGCGACATTTACGTTCAGCCGTCGAGGTATGAGGGCAAGGCTGTAACGGTGCGCGAGGCGCAGATACTCGGCAAACCGGTAATCATCACCGACTTCACTACGGCAAGAAGTCAGGTAAAAGACGGCTTTGACGCGAGTATTTCACCGATGAAGCCCGAAGCCGTCGCCGACGATATCGAGCGCATGATAAAAGACGACGAGCTGCGTCAAAGGCTTTCGAAAAACGCGTTTGAATCCGATTACAGCGTCGACGGGCAGATGAACAAAATATACGCTATGATAGAGGGGTAACGCTTATGGGAATAACGACAAAAGCAGAGCTTGACGAGTTTATCAGGGCGGATCTATTCAGATACAGCGGCAGAACAGGCATAATGGCACTAAGAAAATACAAACGCTGCTCGGGCGGCTTCCGCTTTACCTATTACATGAGAAAGTGCGCCTACTACCGACAAAAAAGATTCCTGAAATACATCCTGTTCCCCTACTATAAAATAAAAAAGAACAAGACGGGGCAAAAAAACGGATTTGACATATATGAAAACACAAGTATTGGCAAGGGGCTTCACATCGCGCATTTCGGCTGTCTTGTAATCCACGCCGACGCGGTGCTCGGCGAAAATGTTTCGCTCTCCCACGGCGTAACAATAGGTCAGACAATTAAGGACGGCAAGCCGCAAACGCCCGTAATCGGGAACAATGTATATATCGCTCCGGGCGCAAAGATTATAGGCGGTATAACAGTAGGAAACAACGTAGCCGTCGGAGCTAACGCCGTTGTAACACACGACGTACCCGACAACGCCGTTGTGGCAGGCGTTCCCGCACGAATAATCAGCTGCAAGGGCGCGGGCGACTATGTTATCAATCCCTATAACGGAACGAATTAATTGCCGAAAGGGGCAAAGGACATTTGAAAATTTCCGTCGTAGTACCCGTATATAACACCGGGAAATACCTGCGCGAGTGTATAGATTCGCTGACGACGCAGACCGTCTTCGGCGATATGGAGCTTATATTCGTCGACGACGGCTCGTCCGACGGCTCGCCCGCCATATGCGACGAATACGCCGAAAGGTACGGTAATATTAAGGTTATTCACAAACAAAACGGAGGCGTAAGCTCGGCGCGAAACGCGGGGCTTGACGCGGCGCGTGGCGACTATGTCGGCTTTGCCGATTCCGACGACATAGTATATAAAGACATGTACCGCCTGCTTTTTGAGGCGGCGGAAAAAACGGGAGCCGATATGACCTTCTGCGGCATAGAACACCCGTATCCTGACAAGGATGTTATTATAGAATATACTTTTGAATACGGTGTTCCGCTCGGCAGGGAATATATAAAACGCACCGTCGCGCCCTTCATGATTGCAGACTCCTCGTTCAATTCCCTCTGCAACAAGCTGTTCAGAAGGCGTGTCATAGAAGAAAACGGTCTGCGTCTTACCGTCGGGAAAAATCAGGGCGAAGACAGGGAGTTTGTGCTGAGATTTTTAATTTCGTGCGGCACCGTCTGCTCTGTTCCTTACACCGGGTATTATTACCGTTATGTACAGACGAGCGCCGTTCAGAAGCCGAGATACGACTATGCCGACACAATATTGGCGCAGCGCGAGCAGGACCGCGGGCTTTTTTCAAAGTTAGGCGTTGAAGCGGCGCAATTTGAACGGCTTTCGGCGGTTTCAACCGCTTCGCAGCTTATCTGCGCGCTTGCCTTTGCAAACGGCAAGCTGAAAGGCAGAGATAGAATAAAGGTTATGCGCAGTATAGTAAATAACCCCGAAACGCAAAAGCTGATTGATGACAATTTTTCACTTCTTATGGAGCAAAACACAAGATTTAACGATTTGCTTATAAAAATGATGAGGAAAAAAAGCATTGCCGGAATAAGGTTTATCATGTTTCTTATGAAGGTAAAGGTAAGCGTATACGGTTTTATAAAAGGAGGAGCGCAATGAACAGCAGCGAGCTACGCATAACTGTCTTTACTCCGCTTTATAACCGCCGCCATACAATACACAGGGTGTTTGAAAGCCTTATGCGACAGACATACAGGGGCTTCGAGTGGCTTATTATCGACGACGGCTCAACGGATAACGCCCGGGAGCTGATAGAAGAGTTTAAGCGTATTGCCGACTTCAACATAAGGTATTATTACAAGCAAAACGGCGGAAAGCACACGGCGTGGAACATGGCTCTGGGGCTAATAGAAACGGAGTATTTTGTCTGCCTTGACTCGGATGACGCTATGACGGACAACGCGCTCGAGAGAATGCTCTTTCATTGGGACGCGATTGCCGACAAAAGCAGATATTGGAGCGTAGTCGGTCTTTGCGTAGACTCGCAGACAGGCGAGGTCATAGGAGACAGATACCCGGAAGGAATAAACGACTCGGAGTCGCCAAGGAAAATTGCTTCAAAGGTTACGGGAGAGAGATTCAGTTGTCTGAGAACAGAAGTAATGGAAAAATACCCTTTCCCCGTTCCCGAGGGCACCTCCTTTATTCCGGAGAGCATCGTATGGAACAATGTTGACAAAACGTACAGGCAGTATTACGTCAACGAGCCATACAGGGTTTATTACCAGAATGAGCCCGATTCCCTTACTGTCGCATGGTACAGTGATCACATAAAAGAGGGCTATGTATCAAACTATTTCTGGAAGGTCTCGGCAGTCAACGATGCGGATGGCGACTTAAAAACGCTTTTTCAGGCTGTGTATTACGGGCTGATGGCCGAAAAAAAACCGTCTGAGATTCTTAAGGCTATCAAGGGCAAAAAAAAGACAACAGCCGCTTTTCTGCTTGCCCCCGCATACATGGCAAAGGTTCTGCGCGGCAGAAAATATCTTAAGGCAACACCGCACAATTAGCGGCTAAAGCCTTTGTTGCACATTTATTTGCATCTTTTCCGTCATGATCGCCAAAGAATCGCTTCGTTCCTCCGCGATTCTCTAAAATACTCGAAAATACACAAAGTATTAGCTGCGTTTTTTGAGCAATCTGACGAAAAATCTGACGGCGCAACTGTACAACAAAATTTAAGCGGTGTTGCCTTAAATAATGCCTGCTGAATAATGCCAAAACCCAACAATCACAGACTGTTTCACACCTGATTTTTAAATTGCCGTGCGACGCGGCGGGATGGAGAATGAAATGAAAAAGAACTTGATTTTTATCATACCGTCACTTAACAGCGGCGGTGCGGAAAAAAGCCTTGTGACGCTGCTGTCGCTTATAGACCGCGACAGATACAATGTCGATCTTCTGTTATTCAGAAACGAGGGACTTTTTGCGGGGCAGATTCCGGGTTATGTCAACGTCATAGAGGCCGGAGAGGACTATCTTCGGTTTGACGGTTCTTTTGCTGATGCGGAGAGGTATTACTTGTCCCGCGGCAAGCTTTCAAAGACCGCAAGGCGCCTGTTATATTCGGCGGTTCTGTACAGCCGAGACACGGACAGAAAAAACCGGCTTTCCTGGAAATATCTCAGCAGCATTATGCCAAAGCTGCCGAGAGTATATGATGTGTCGATAGGTTTTCTTGAGGGACATGCAACATATTACAGCGTCGACAAGATAACCGCAGCTAAGCACATCGGGTGGCTTCACATTGATTACGATATGATAACCAGCCAGAAAAACATGGATGAGCCTTATTACAGACAGCTCGACTATCTTGTCGGTGTATCACAAAAATGCTGTGAAAAAGCCGAGAGAGAGTTTCCTTTTCTCAAGGGCAAAACGGTTCTTATAGAAAACATTATTTCACGGAGCATGATAGAGTCAATGGCAGCCGGAGAGAACGCTTCTGATACAAGCGTATACAATACGGCAGACGGAGAGACAGTTCTTTTAACCATCGGCAGGTT
>DCUB01000005.1 GCA_002329365.1 Ruminococcaceae bacterium UBA1425 | reverse complement strand
CGGTCCATGAACGCGCCCGGGTCGCCCTCGTCGGCGTTGCAGACGACATATTTCTGGTCGGCGCTGTTTGCCGCCGTAAAGCTCCACTTAAGTCCCGTGGGAAAGCCGCCGCCTCCCCTGCCTCTAAGCCCCGAAGCCTTAACTATATCGATAACCTCGTCGGGCTTTAATTGCGTGAGGCATTTTGCGAGAGCCGCGAAGCCGTCGACGGCAATATATTCGTCTATGCTTTCGGGATCTATAACGCCGCAGTTTCTTAACGCGGCTCTTTTTTGCTTTGCGTAAAAGGCTGTGTTGTTGACGGAAAGAATGCTGTCGTCAACAGCGTCGATTGCTCCGCCCACCGTGTGTTCGGAAACGATTTTTCCGTTTTTGAGGTGCTTTTCTGCGATTAGCCTTGCCTTTTCGGCGTTAACCTTGACATATGTTACCTTTTCCTTGCCCGGCTCCAGCACCTCTACAATAGGCTCATACTGGCACATGCCGATACAGCCAGTCTGCTTAACCGTTACATTTGTTAATCCGAGCTTTGAAACCTCGTCCGCCAATGCTTCAAGCACAGGCTTCGCACCCGCCGCGATACCGCATGTAGCCATACCCACGACAACCCGCACAGTATCGGTGTTGTCGCTTTTGACCGTCATGTTTTTCCTGGCAAGGTCGCGGGCTATATTCAATTCTTCGAGTGACTTCATCCTCGATACCTCCGAAATCAATTACAATTATTAGTTCCTGTATTTGTCGAGAATTCCCTCGACATCGCCGGGAGCGAGATTTCCGTAAACATCGTCGTTAATCATGATGACGGGCGCAAGACCGCACGCGCCGACACAGCGGCATGCCTCAAGCGAAAAGAGTTTATCCTGCGTGCATTCGCCCGGCCCTATTTTCAGCACCTCGCAGATTTTGTCAAGAACCTGTTTGGAGCCCTTTACATAGCATGCCGTGCCAAGACAGACCGATATGTTGTTTTTTCCTTTCGGCGAAAGGGCAAACTGTGAATAGAACGTAGCGACTCCGTAAACCTTTTCAAGCGGCACGTTCATACCCTCGGCTATCATAACCTGAACCTCATACGGCAGATAGCCGTATATCGATTGCGCCTGCTGCATTACATACATCAGCTTGCTTTTGTCATTCCCGCAGTCTTTGATGATATCCATCAACTGCTTCTCCTGCGTTTCAGTGCCTTCAAACTGAAGCGTACTGATACTCTTTTTCAATCAATTTTTCCTCCTCTTTACGAGTATTCCGGCATGTACCGCCATATCGACACGGATACATGCCTTTCTATTTATTTCACCCGTTATTGTAGCATATCCGGATGAATAAATCTACAAAAATCATCATCTTTTTGCCGTTTTCAGCCCGTTTTACGCAAATTCTTCATCATGAATATATTTAATAATTTATATCACTTTATTTTGTACACTTTTCTGTTTTTTTGGTTTTTTATACTTCAATTGGATTTATTATCATGAATTATATCGGCAAAAATGAGGATACTATTTTTATACTGACAGTGATTGGAGCGAATAACGAAAAATGAACAAGGAGCAGTATCTCGAAGCGAGGATTGCGGATATAAACGATAATCTTCGCAGGCTTTATCTTCCGCCGAAATACAGAAAAAATCAGATGCACGCACTGATGATGTGCAAGCTCGACCTTGAGCGCGAAAAAGCTTACAAGCAGGCCGAGCAGAACAACATGTTTCATTAAAGGAGCATTTCTCCTGTTTTGCGCATATTCTAAAGCTGACGTATCCTGCATAATTTTTGTATGATAATACAATAAATTACAGAAAAGCGCAGGTGGTTTTGCTTGTGAATTACTATAAAAAAAGGGTTCTTGTTCTCGGTCTTGCAAGGAGCGGAATGGCGGCTGTCAGACTTCTGCTGAGGCTGGGCGCCGAAGTAACGCTGTCGGAGCAAAAGCCGAAGGAAAAGCTTGACGAGCTGCCGTGGCTGACACAAAACGGGGTTGAGGTCATAGGTCAGGGCGACGAGATTTTTGAGAGGGAATATGACGTTGCCGTAAAAAACCCGGGCATTCCGTATAAGCTTTGGTTCATTAGCCGTCTGGAGGAAGCCGGAGTGCCCGTAATAACGGAAATCGAGCTTGCATATCAGGCAGCCATGCCCCAGCACTACATCGCCATTACGGGCACAAACGGCAAGACGACCACTACAATGATTACATATGAAATTATACGGAGCGTATACCCCGATATCACACATTATGCCGGAAATATCGGGCTGCCGCTTTGCGACGTCGTTTTAAGGGAAAACCTTCTCGAAAACAAAAACAACTACATAATTTTAGAAATATCCAATTTTCAGCTGCTTCATATAAGCTCGTTCAGACCGGAAATAGCAACAATAATAAACATGACACCCGACCACCTCGATTATATGGGTTCCGTTGAAGCTTATTACGAGTCGAAAACAAATATTTATAAAAACATGGATTCAAAATGTCTGTTCATCAAAAACATTGACGACGTAAATATATTAAAATACACAAAACGTTTCCCCGTAAGGAGCGCCGTAAAAACCGTGAGCCTTACATCGGAAAAAGCCGACTGTACAGTCGACGACGAGTCAATATATGTCGACGGTATTCCGTACGTTTCGCTTAAGGACATAAAAATAGTCGGCGCGCACAACATCCAGAACATAATGATTTCCGCCGCAATAGCAAACGCCGTCGGCATAGGCGCCGACACCGTCAACAATATCGTCAGTTCGTTTAACGGCGTTGAGCACCGCATTGAATTCGTGCGGGAGCACAACGGCGTTAAATACTATAACGACTCAAAGGCGACAAACCCCGACGCCGCGGCTACGGCGGTAAAAGCCTTCAGCGAGCCTTTGATACTGCTCGTGGGAGGGTTTGAGAAGGGTCTGCCAATGGATAATCTTCGGGACCGGCTCGGCAGCAACGTAAAAAAGGTTATCGGCTTCGGGCAATGCGGCAACAGGCTTGTGAGGGAGCTTGTCGGCGACCGCGGAACAGTGGTTTACACTATGGAGGAAGCCGTTGCGGCAGCCGCAAAGCTTGCAGAGGCGGGCGACGTTGTGCTGCTTTCTCCAGCCACAAGCTCCTTTGACCGGTTTGAATCCTTTGAGGAGCGCGGCAGGTTTTTTAAAGAGCTGGTTTTTCGTCTGTAAGAAATTTAACAAAGCCCGAAATTGCAAATAAATATATCAATAACGATAAAAAATTACCGATAAATATTGACACATAATACACAATATGCAATAATTATAATGCAGGTATAGTTGTCAATTTTATAAGTATGTGAATTCACGATTAAGCTTTTACGGAGGTGGTTTGAGTTGAAAAAGCTTCTCGCACTAATTTCGGCTTTCTGTTTTATTCTCCTGACGGCTACATCCGTTTTCGCGGCCGATTTCGCGTCACCCGAACCGCGCTTAACTCTGCTGGTTGAAGTTGACGAAAACTGTAAAACCAATGTAAAATTTATCGCGTTTGTTGATGACAGGTACATGACGATAAACGATTTAAAGGGAGTTACCGTAGATTTTTACACGGGAAACCCCATGCTTTGCGTTTATCCGCACGAGTTTTTAGGCAGCGCGACAATCGATGAAAAGGGATATGCCGTTTTAGGCACATGGCAGAACCCCGGCAAGTACGCGGGCGGAGCGATTATAAACAGTAAAACACTCGGTCAGATATTCTCAAACGTGTTTTACTATGAGGTAAAGGCTTTGGACGCGCCCGTGCTTACCCTTACCGCAGAGCTCAACAGAGGCATTTCAGGCAACACAAACAACAACGTAACCTTTAACGCAAAGCTAATATACCCCGACAGCTATACTCAGCAGCAGCCTGTGGGAAAGCCTCTTTTGGTCAGCTTCTTCATCGGCAATCCTTTGGTAGATGCGTATCCAACGGAGCCAGTCGGCAGCGCATATCTGATTAACGGCGAAGCAAAGCTCTCGGTACCCGTCCCGCCGGGCGACTACGCCGGCGGCGCCGTATTGGCTTTTTCAAACAGCGAGGCTTTGTATTCCCCTCAAATCTATTTTACCGTGCCGAAGGCCGAGCTTACGCTGGCGCTAAAAGCTTCTGTTGAAGCAGGCAGGAAATCAACCGTAACCTATAACGTCGCTGTCAGAGTCGTGGATAATTCCGGCACCGCGGTTGATGCCAACAATTGGCCGGCCGGCCCTTTAAAGGTCAATTTCTATACGGGCAAGCCGGGCGAAAAGAGTATGAAATTAGTCGGCAGCTCCTACACCGACCGCAGCGGCTATGCCTCGTTCACATTCACCCAGTCATCGGGCAAATACGTCGGATTGGCTGTAATTGAAGCAAAGCCGTACGGCATATTTAAATCCGAGCTTGTCGAGTACGCCGTTCCCCAAAATAACGTTTCTGTTTTTCAGCAGTTTTTGCGGGCATTGCTTAAAGCCTTCGGATTCAGATTTGCGTAGTAAACGCTAAAATTTAAGGGCTGTATCAAACCTTTAATTTCAAAACGGTCAAGACCTTTACCTGCAGATTGCAGGGATTTGTCTTGACCGTTCTTTTTATTACAGCACTTTTTAATATCTTGTTCAGTTTTCAACCATGATTTTCAGAAAACCGCTCGTTTCGCCCACTACTTTATCGGGATTATCGGGCGAATAGGCAAACACCGTATATGTCCCGTTGTATGTCCCCTCAAAAAGCCTTGAGTCAAGCTTGTCGCCCTTTATATATTGCCCGGGTTTTATCTTGTCGGAGATGTATACAAGGCTGCCCTGACCGAACTCGTCTACTACATAAAACCTGAATTGAAGAATAAACCCGCACTTTTCGGGGTTTTGAATTATTATGCTCCCTTGCGTGTATGGGTTTTCAAAAACAACGTTTTTGTTGATGTAAAAGCGTACCTCACCCTCGGGAACATTTTCAATGGACTCGACGCCTTCAAGCTCGAGCGTTCCGTCCATTACCTTGCCGTCCTCAACAAAAAAGCCCTTTGCCCAGTTTGCCGCGTTCGTATTGCCCCAAAGCCCGGAGGTAAGCACTGCCATGACGCAGATTACAAGAACGGTTGTTGTGACTATTATTCTCTTTGACGGTTGTTTTTGACTGCTTTTTTTCCCCGCGGCATCAGCCGATTTACGACTGCTGCTCATTTTATTCACCTCCGACAATGAGCTTTACATTTACATACTGCACGCCGACAAGCGTATTGCTGTCTGGGTCGTATCCTGCGACAAACATTCTTGTTTCATACTCTCCGACGTCAAGCTGCCCGAAAAGGCGGATTTCGGGAATGTAGTACCCCGGTCTTACTCCGTCGGAACGGTATAAAACGTTTTTGCCTTCCTTGTCGAAAATTGTTATAACAAGCTCGCAGTTGTTCTGTTCAATGTTTCCGAAAATCAGCTTGCCGCTCGAATACCATTTGTCGAAGCTTATTTCGGTGTTTGTGAAAAACATAAACTTGCTTTTCTGCCCGTGCCTTTTTTGCGCTTCGGCGCGTTCCAACTGCTTTTCTTTAGATATCTCAATTTCCTTTTCCCTGTCGTCTGTAATTCCGTAGTAGTTGTATCCGTCCGCAACCGTTGAAATGAGCCGGCTGCGGTAAATATATATTCCTGTCGGAACAGCCGATGCCGTAAGAATAAAAACGATGAGGATTATCGATACAACCCTGTATTTCGCGCTGAACGCCTTTTTAAAAAACGCCGAAATTCTTTTAATTGCCTTTTCATCAATAAAACGGGCGGCTGACGTAATTGCCTTTTTCGCCGATGAGATAATTTTTTTATCTGTTTTTTTTGCGGCTTTTTTCGGCTTCGGTGAAGCTTTTTTGTTTTCGGCGGCTTTCGTGATTTGAGGATCGGCCGGCTTTATTTCGGTTGATTTCGGAGTCTTCTTAATTTCCGCCTTTGCTTTTTCCTTAGCTGTACGTTCCTTCTGTTTTTGTTTTTGCAGCCTTGCTTTTTCTTTTTGCTTCTGCTTTCTTGCCTTTTCGGCAGCTTTAAGCTTTGCAAGCTTTTCGGCGCTTTTTTTCTTTTCCAGAGCGCGCCGTTCTTTTTCTCTTTTTGCCTTCAGAGCGTCTTTTTCTTTTTGTGACATGCTTTTTTTGTTGTCCACTTCGGTCTGCTCCTGTCTAAAAATGCCGCAAATAAGACGTCGCACACATGATGCCACAAAAGGAACACTGTGCCTGCCGTCAGATTTGCAGCAGCTTATTGATATGGATTATTATGCCGCGATGCCTTCGTTAATGCCTGAAAGCGCGTTTGCCCACGGCAAGGCGTTTATCCCCCAGAACTGTGGATAACGGTTTACCTGAACGGCGTCGACTTCTACGGCGATATTGAGCGCCGAGCTGCTCGATATTGCGCCCAAATCGATTTCATCGGCGTCAAAATCTGTTATGAGAGGTATTGTAACAGCGGTGCCGGATGAAGAATAAACAGGCGTGGCATAGTAAAAGCATTGGTCGCTGTCGCGGTTGTCAAACCATTTTTTCTGATTGCCCGTTGAAGCCCCGTACGGAGAAGCTATCGTGTACGGCATATTGACGGTGTTCGGCAGTACGGTTTTAATACCTTCGGACGTCCGGCTCCATTCCTCGGCTACCCTAACCCTTATAAGTCCGACGCCGTAACCCGAATATTTGACGTCAACTCTGAGGTTCTTGATGTAATTATTGCTTTCGGGATTGACGTAATCAACGGAAATAAGCCCGTCGCTGTTCTTTACGGCAGCATATCTCGTAGAGCCGTCGTGAAAATATACGTCGCCTACGCAGGTAAAGTTTGAGACAGAGAACAGACGCGAGAAATCCTCGACGGAAAGGAACAGAGCGATGGTAGCCGTCAGCAGCATCACGAATGACGCTGCGGCAATTATTAAAATCGTCGGCGATTTCTTTGACTTGGTGTTTTTCAAACGTATCTCCCCTGTCCGGAAAAATTGTGCGGCGATGTATTAAGCCGCTATGATTTCAACCGACGCTCCCGAAGAACCGATTGTGCCGCTTGAAGCAGAGCATTCGTATGCGTCGGAGGACGGCGATATTGTGTAATATGTGCCGACCGGGACATTACGGATTACCGCGGACTGACCGGCGGAAAGCGTAATCTCGCCGCCGTCGGCGATAAATGTTGCCGTACCTATTGTATAAGCTCCTTCGTAATGCTTGTTTCCGAGCTTTAACACAACCATAGCCGAGCCCGCGTAGTTGTTTGTTATGGTAAGGCTTGCGCCCTCAACATTGGGCACCGCGGTAAGCTGAACAGAAACGCCGTAATCGTTGAGCCTTGTAGTGGAATTATTCAACAGCACGTCGCGGACGTCGCCGTATTCAATCCAGAATACGACATAGACCTTTTTTAAGCTGCCATTAAGTCCGCTGCCCGGGAAAACAATCGGGGTATTGTTGTTTTGGTTCAGTATTGATTTTGCCGTCGCGTTGTATGACGACTCGTACTCCGATTCCGCCAGGGAAACATTATTGGTGTCGAAATCGCTGTAATCGTGAAGCGACATTTCACTTGCCAGAATATCTTCGATTGCGCTTTTATAGCTGCCCTTTGATATCTGTGATGTATACTCCGTTGAGGAGGGAGACGCCGGAAAGCTGCTGACGTTTTCGCTTATAACGCACCATCTTAAGCCCGTGTTGCCGTAGGTTGTGCCGCCGACCTTGTTTGACACGTCGACCATAAGCTTTGCGGGAAGGTCGCCGCTGTTTTCGACGTTGACTTCAATGACATGCGCAGCCTCGTCGAAAAGAATCTCGCCCGTGTCGGCAAACCTTGTAGCTCCGGGGAACGCGATGCGTTCGGCTATGATATTTAACGACTGTGGTGTTTGATTTACGTCAAAATCACCGAATGTGAACTCGTGCGTGTCTACTCTGTCCTGATAAAACCACGCTGTGGTGGGGGCGAGAAGTGCAAAATAGCTAACTGACAGCACAAGCATTACAGCCGCCAATGTTACAAAAACGCTTCTCATTTTTTTCTTCATAGTATCACCTCAGCCGTAGGCTTTATTCTTTGCTCCTATTATTATCCGCGTGATAAACAGCGCCGCCGCTACGGCAATCAGAAAATATATCACGGTGTTGCTTTTGATATTCAGCGCCAAAAATCCGGCTGCGGGCAGCGAAAACCAGTATTTGCCCACTATCTGCCCGGCTTTTGACTGCTCGGGGTCTTCGCTGTTGTTGCTGTCGCCCTTTGTTGAAATCAGCCTGTTTTTTTTGTCGATTTTTGTTATCCTGTGCGTAAAAACACCACTGCCGTCGGCAAACTTAACCGAAACAATGTCGCCCGTCTGCAGCTCGCCGAATTCCGCCGGCTTGACAAAAACCACGCTTCCCCTTTGAAATATCGGTGACATGCTGTCGGTTTGAACAGCAAAAGCCTTTGTTCCCGACAAGACAAGATACGCGACAAACGAAAACAGAAGTACGGAAAAAATAATCAGCGCGTTTTGCAGGACATTTTTTAAGCTTATCCTTTTCATGTGTTTTACGGCAGCGTCGCTACCCATGTCCTCAGGGTATCCCATTCAACATGCTCGGCCTGCTTTGCCTGAATAGTTACCGTAACCTCTGCGCCGAGACCGGCGTATGTACCGTCAACATCATAATATATTCCGTCGATAATGTCAAACTGAACCCCGGTGCCTGCAGCGACCTGTGCACCTGTGAGCGCCGGCAGCCCTGCCGTGTAATAGAAAAAGTTGTCGTCGTCGCCCTTTGACCAGCCGTCGGCGAACTCTACAACGAAATCATCACCGTTCAGCCCTGTATATTCATCCCCGTCATACTCAACAAGCACTCTTATTTCAGTGACTATCGTAGAATAGTTTGTGCCCGTAATCTTACCGCCGTTGTCAACAACGAGGTTCTGCCCGGGAATGATGAATTCCCCCGAAGCGTCGGATACGCCCGTCATTGTGTCGTAGCTAAAATCAGTTCCGAGATTTCCGGAAAACTCAATAAACAATCTGCTTGCCGTTATATACTGACCCAACGGAGTACCCGTGTGCGTATCTACCCACGCGACGCTGTCCCTCACAAGAAACATACATGCCACGGCTGCGAAAGACAGCGCAAAACATATAATTCTTTTGAGCTTCATTCGGATACGCCCTCCTTTTTAGCTGATTTAAAAGCTTCGATTTCAACGGCCGCCCAAATAATAAACACGGCGGCGAAAAGCACCATGCCGGGCATACTGTTGACGGCTAAATACGGATATCCAATGAGCGGCAGCACATGGACCGCTCTGCCCTTCACACAGGAATAATGCGTTGTTTTGGGATCGGGCTTTTCGTTTGCGTCGCCCTTTGTGGCAAGCTGTTTTGTGTCGCCGTAAACACGAAAAACCCTGTGGGTAAAATAACCGGATGTATGGCTGTCGAAAAATGTGAGAATGTCTCCCGTGCGGATATCCTCGAACGACACCGGCTTTGTGAGAACAAGGCTTCCTTTTTTTATCGCGGGCAGCATTGAGTCGGATTTAATGACGAAAGCGTCGTATCCCGCCGCCTTGGGGAGAACCGAAATAAGCAGAAACGCCAGCGACAAAAGGATTAACGTCGCTCCGGCGGCTTTTTTTGCCCTCTTTGCTGCCGTTTTATTCGTTGTTGTCTTTTCGCTCATCTGCTTTGCCCTGTTCTTCCATACTTTTTTTGTCCCTTACGGCTTTTGAAACATTCATAGCCTCAAAAAACACAACAAGACACAAGGGAATTAAAAGAACAAAAAAGTAGAAATATCTGCTCGCTATAACCGACGCGACCTTTTCCGAAGCTGTTATATCGGTGACATATGCTCCGACAATGTCCTCGTCGTAAACCAGGTACTCGTCGACTTCGTAATTTGCGTCGCCTTTCGTGACGAATACACGCCTGCCGTTATCCTCCGTGATTTCGTTTACCCTGTGGGTGTTTGGTATGCCGTAGATATTCGGATCCCTTGAGTAAAAGCATATTATGTCGCCCGTCTTTATATCATCGGCGTCGGTGGCTTTTACAATGATAATAGAGCCTGTCTGAAGCGTAGGCTCCATGCTGCCTGTTGAAACCTTTAATAAGCTGTATCCGAACACCGTGGGAACCTTATCGCCCGATGATAATACGGTTATAAACACATACGCTCCGGCGGCAAAAAGAAGAATCAGAAAACCGCTTATAATTCTTCCGGCCCATTTTTTAGCTTTGCTCAACTTAATATCCCCGATTCGATTTGAATTTGCCGCATTTTTATGTTTCTGCCGCAACCTCGGCAATGCTGATTACGGCGCCGCTCTCTCTGAACGCCTCATAATCAATAGAGCTGTCGCCGCCCGGAAGATAAATGTCGAAGTAAAACGTTATCGTATCGGTTGACGATACTGACCCTGCTATTGTCAGCAACGTCGGATTTGAGTAAAGCGCGTACATGTTTGTTGAAACAAGGCTGACTCTCTCTGTCTCGGAGCCGCCGGAAGGCTTAACCGTCGCCATGGCGTCGACCTTAACTGCCGACAGAAGTTCGTCCGTATCGGTTGCCGAAGCGGAGGCCGAGGGCGGCGTTGTAGCGGTGCAGGTGACTGATTTAAACTTAAGGCTCAGGTTATTTGCCGTGTTTGATACCACCATTTTGTAAGAAAAAAACTGGCCGGGATACATTGAGCTGATGTCGATGCTGCTGTCGGACGCCGTCCAATTGGCGTTGATCCTGTCGTAAAGGCTGACGCTGCCGGGAATGCCGTCGCGCGACGCCAGCGTCTCGTAGCTGTCGTTGCACCTGAAATAGTTTATCTGTACGGGATCGTATGCCTTTACCTCCGCGCCGATAGCGTCGACATTTGTGCTTGAATTTTGAGCAAACCACGCTACCGTGGCGGCGATAAGGACAATGCCTGACGCCACGAGAAAAATAAGGTTCTTATATAAATCCTTTGTGGACTGGCTTGTTTTATTCATAACGTCAGGCCTCCAATGTAATTAAGTGTCATGCCGCGCTCATCAGTTAAGCGTGGCTGTGATGCTGTTCCAGACACGGTTCACGCCCCACTTGACGGGCTCTTTGCCAATTGTTACCGTCATATGGATGGAATCATCGGTTATTTCGGCGAGGTCGAGGAAGTATGAGCCATCGCTTCTGACGGCGTTTTCGGTATTGCCTGTGCTTGTGCCCGGATACCACTCTATTCCGTCGATATCAAAGCCCTCGGGCAGAATTGAGCTTACATAGATACCCTCTCTGCCGTTGTCTTCAACAAGCACCATCTTTTGATAAACAGCCCGGACCTCACCGTTTGCGCCCGTTGACTTGTCGACGCTTGTCAGCGCGTTTGCAGCTACACCGAAGCCGTCGGTTGTCGGGCTGACGAGCAGCGAGAAGTTTTCATCGTTATCAAATCCGCTGCCGGCGGCCGACACAACCTCATACTCTACAAGAATAGATTTTACAATCCAAACGGGTATATACCTTAAAATGGCTGTTGAGTTGCCGGCAAACGTTGAGCCTGCCGCTGTGTTAAGGCTTATGTCTACCGAAGTGAAGTCGGCAAAATATGTGCCCGGGGCCATGGAATCGCCCGTTCCCGACGGAGCAAGGTAATAGTTGCCGTTTGAGAAGCCGTTTCTGTTTTCGGACAGCGTAACGGTATCGTTAGCCGCATTGACGGGCGTGGGCACATTGATATTGTCGTAGCAGTACACCGAGCCTTCGTTGCCGGCAAGCGAAACGGTAACTCTGACAGTTGCAAAGTTAAGACCTGTCTTAAACTTTTCGCTGCCTGTCTTTGCAATCGGCGACGGATAATATTTCTTCGCGGTGATGTTTTCGTCGGTTATCCAGCCGTTTCCGGAAGTAAACGCAGCTGTCATACCCTTAAGTTTTATAAGGTCGAAGGTAGATGCGCCCGTATATGTTGTTTCGTCGCTTAGCAGCGATGTCTGCCTGTCGTAGTACGCGTTTGTTACGGTGCAGCTGTCGTTTTGTCCGAGAATGTTGCTTACATCGGCAGTTGCAGTCTTGCCCGGAGCGCCGGCAATGACCGTCAGAAGCCCGCTGTCGGCAACAGTACCCGCGAAGATTACGTTTGCGATTGACGAGGAGCTGCCCGCTCTGCCCGCGATGCCGCCCACCGTGACAAGCCCGTAGACATACGCCGTCGACTCGCTGTCGGATATGGCGCCGCCGCTGACAAGACCCGCTATTCCGCCTGTTGTAGAGTCGCTGCCGGTGCATTTGTTGATTATCTTGCCGGAACTTACGCAGTTTTGGATTTGAGATGTATTCATATAGCCCACAAGACCGCCGACATTAGCCGATACGGCTGTGCCGCTCTGGTTTACTGTAAGGCTGCCGACGGCATAGGAGCCGCTGATTTCGGCACCCGTAGCCTTTGCGGCAAGCAAGCCGTAATTAGCTCCGTCTTCACCCGTTGCGGTGAGTGTTATTCCGACAAGACCGAGATTCGAAAGCGTGCCCGTGATCTCGCCTATAAGAGCGTTGTTGTTTGTAATTACAACGTCGCTGACCGTGCGGGAGTTGCCGTTCAGGCTGCCCGCAAGCAATGATATCGGCTCATATGGCTCTGAGCCGCCGAAGGAAACGTCGCCTGCCATAACGAAGAATGCCTCGGGCGCGGCGCCGAAATATGCAAGGCTCTCAAAGGCATACCTGTCGTCAATCTGGTATGGAGCCGCTTCTGTTCCGTTGCCGCCCGCAAAGCTCGGGTTTTGTTCGCCGCAGGCAAAATCGAAAGTCAATTCGGGGTAGAACCCGATTTCGTCGGCTACGTTTACATCGCCGGCAGTTACCTTTGTGCGAATCGGCGACACCAGTTCGCCGGAAACGGTAACTTCCTTTACAGTTGCCGAAATTGTGCCTGAGCCGCCCGTTATTGCCGCGCCGTTGACGTCGGTCAATGCGGGACCGGAGCCGGTAGTGATGACGTAATCGTCGGAATCAAGCGCAGTTACCGTATTGTTTGCGCCCTCAGTCAGCGTATCGATATACTGCGCGTACTCCGAGTCAACCGTAACGGAGCATAGCTGCGAATAAGCCTTTAGCAGCCTGCATTTGAGAAGCTCATAGTCGCCCTGACTCTCTGAAAGATTAATAATATCCGTTATCTGCGGGTAAGCGTTGTTGCCGGACGACGTGAACCCGTCAAGCGAGGCGTCAAACAAATCCTCCGTAAGGATAGAGTCGCCGAGGAGCATGTGGCCGGAAGAGCCGAGCAACGCTTTATCCGCAAATGAATTCGTAACAGTGCCGTTGCCGCTGCCCACAAGGGCGCNNTGTGCCTGCTCAGGAATATCGTATATGGTTGTGAATCCTGCCGCGAAGGAGTCTGAAACAACACCCTCGTTCCTGCCGACAAGGCTGCCCGTGAGGTTGACGGAATCTGACGTATCGTAGTAGCCCGCAACTTTCGTTCTGGAGCTTGCGGATGTAACAGTGCCTTCGTTAATACCGACAAGACCGCCGGTTATTGAAGATGAATTGCCGATAACTACGCCAGACGAGAAGCTTGATGTAACGGATTTGTTTTCGTTGTTTATGCCTGCAATTCCTCCCGCCGCGGCAGCACCCGCGCCTGCTATAACCGTTCCGGCAGAGGTCGAGCGGATTATGGTTCCGTTATTTACAGCTGCAATACCTCCTGCGTAAACGCCCGTACCCTCCGCTTCTACATTGGTGTTGGAGACACAATTCTTAATTATGCCGTTATTTACCGCCGCAACAGCCGCGGCATTGCCGTCGGACGCAGAAATCACGTTTTCAACGCTGCCGTTGTCGTAGACTATAAGTCCGTCAATGGTGCCGTTGTTCGTTCCCACAACAGCGCAGTCGCCTGTACCGCTGTTTTCGAATGTCGCGTCCACAAACAGGATGTTTTTAAGCTCCGAGCTTGAATCAAGCGTAGTTATGAACGGAACCGCGGAGCTGTAATTCCTGATGACATAGTCGTTTCCGTCGATTGAAATTCCTGCGAACTCTATGCTCGCCGACGTGTCGTTGAGGTCGGGATAATAGACGTTGCCAGCCATGGAGTTTATTATGTCGTCGCCAGTAAGGCAGGGATATTCCCTGCTTCCGGGCTCGCCGATAACGGGTTTGTCGCCGTCTAAATAAACGTCCTGCGTCATGTCGATATTTGTTATCAGCTTGAAGTGAACTTTACCGGCGACATTTACGCCTCCCGCAATCGGAGAGAACCACTGGTTGCGGAAATTCATGTTGTCAAGCCATCCTGATTCGTCCTCAAAGTAGATATACTCAAGGTCAAGCACCGACGAAATCAGATAAGGATACTCCTCTGTTCCGTCCATTCTCTGATATAGCTTGTCGACGTTGCGCTCGGCATATTTCCTGTAGCCGTCCGTGGCGTCGTTGTTGTCGTACTCTGTTATGCCGTCGCCGTTGTAATCCTCGATTTCCTCATAGGACGTTACCCAGGCAATGAGGCTTAAGTACTGCGCGTCGTTGCTTGTTCTGACGGGTGCGTAGATATTGCCTCCCGAATTGATTACACCGACGGCGTCTTCAGTATCGGGAACATTCCAGCTGATGCTGTATTCGACAACGTGTCCGTCTTTATCCACGATGACAATAGTGTCGGGCATGGTGAGCGCCATGCTGTAGCCCCTGTTTTCCGTTCTTGCCGCCGTATCGCGTTCGTTTGGTCTGACGGCTATAATGCTCAGAACGGACGGATATTTGATGTAATCGGATACTTCGCTGTTAAACATCTCCTTGAGATAAGGATACGCGTTGTTGTTGGAGCCCCAGTCTTCTGACGGAAGCTTTGAATTGTCGATTACATAATTATCTCTTGTTTCGTCGCAGAAATCATCCGTGGTGATTCCGCAAACGTCGCCGGTATCTGTAATTCCGCCGTTTTGCATGTTTTGGTCGGAAGGGTTACCGCCGAGAGCATACAGATTCATGATGTTGTTTGTCCATGTGTCGTAGTATGTCTTGCTTATGGTGCCGCCCGACGCATATCCGATAGCGCCGCCGTAGAACATTCTCTGGAACTCGTTGAGATGCGACATCAATATACTGCCGGAGGAATAAACCTTTGTCACGTTAAACTGGGTAATACCGCATACGCCGCCGACGCCGACGAGTGTAAATCCGCTGTCGTCATACGATTCCGAGCCGTAGGTAAAACTGACAGACGAGCTTGAATATGAGTTGCTGATAACGGCCTCGGTGCTGCCGATTGCGTAGCCGACAAGTCCGCCGACGCCTATATGAAACCGGTTGGTACCCTGTTGTAAGATTTCACCTATTTCTACCTCTACCGCGCCGCTTGAGAAGCATTTGCCTGTATTGACCTCGGTTACGCCGCAGAAACCGCCTACACCGCCGTAATTGTTCTGTTCCGGTCTTGTAACGTTGCCGAATTCAACAGTGACATCGCCCGTCGCAAAGGCGTAGTCTATTGACGAGCCTGTATCGCCCGTCGTCGCCTTCTTAGCGGTGCCGACAAAGCCGCCGAAGGAATAATAATAAGCGCCTGCGGGGTTATTAGTATTTACTTCACCTTTCGACGAAACGTCGCCTCTGGCAAAACAGTTTTTGATCTGGACCTGTGAGAATGTATTCGGAACTATGGAGCCGACAAAACCGCCGACACATCTTTGACCCTCAACCTTTACGTCAGCGCCGCTTGCCTGATTGCTTACGTTTGTGTAGTCAGGGCTCGGAGATCCTACTGATCCGAGATTCATCGTTCCGATAAGACCGCCGACATCGAAATTGCCGGATACTATACATTCGGAAGCGGGTATATACGCGGCGTTCGATGTGTAGTTTCCCTCGCCCTTAGGCGCGCCGTTCAGGTCATTGGGTTCAAATTCCTCTGTACGGACTGTGTCTACCACGCAATCATTGATAAATGCGGCTCCCTCAAGCCTGCCTATCAGAGTACCGACATATCGTGAACCGGTTATCTTTACATTTTCAAAAGTTATTCCGCAGATGTTTTTTCCGGTGGATGAAATTGACGTGAAAAACCCGACATTGGTCTCACCGGTAATGTTAAGGTTTCTGACAGTGCAGCCCTGACCCTTAAAGTGACCATCGAAGCCGGATATCGGTGTAAACAGCACGGAGCCGTTAAGCTCTATATCGGCACACAGAAATACCTCCGAAGTAGAACTACGTGCAGGCTGGTATACGCTAAACTTGCCGGTGCTTTCGGTGCCGCCGCTCTGGGAATTCATTATCGCCCTTAGCTGACGCTCAGTCGATATATAGTATTTATTTATGTCAGCGCGGAAGGTCAGCCTTATTTTTCTGCTGACGGCATAGCCGTCAACAACGGCGCTTATGGTTACATAGGGTGTCAGTTTATCTCTTGAAGGGCTGCCGCCTTTTGTGAAATAACAGTTTCTGAGAATTTCTTTTTTGTCCTCATAATCCCTGAACAGAAGGTCGGTGTCCTTTGTTGGGTTACCGTAAACACGGTTGCCGTAAAGATTGATGTCGTAGTCGCCGTTGTAGGCTACCGTATCTTCGCCTTCCCAGAAAACTGACGAAGACACGGTAACATTCGGGTTGCCCTCATGAGGCGTTTTGTTTGAAATATATGTTGAGTACACTGTTCCGCATTCATCAGTATTGTCAGCGTCTATTTCTTCTCTTTCGTCGACAAACAGCGGCATTGCGGAAACCTTTGAGAAGGCGTCTGAGTAATCGTCGAGCATTTCGAGAATGGGATAGGATTTTGTATCGGAATAGTCCCATAAGGTCGAAGCGAATTTTTGCTCGCCTGAAGTAAGACCCGGCGTCTTTGACCACACAATTTTAGTGTCGCCGACTCCGCCTTTCGGGTTATCGAATCCGTCGCCGCGGATATTGTCCGTAAACACGCCGGTATCCGCAATGATAACATCGGGATCTAACGTTGTGTTCGCGTTTGTGTCGACTGATATCGTACCGAGAACAGATGCGTCGTAATAGATGTTTCTCGACGCGTACGAGACACCGTCGACAGTGCCGGATGATATCTCCTGGCTTGTGCCTATCAGCACGGGATAGTATGATGTGTCGTCGCCCTCGCCGTAATATCGTGCAACATTTGTACCCGCGACGTATACATCCTGCGCGAGAACGTACTCGTTGCCTACCGAATTGGCTTTGGATTTACTGCTCTTGTATACTTCGAGGTGACCGACGAGAATCGAAACGGGCTGAGAGCCTGAGGTAAAGTTGAAAAGTGAATAGGCGCATACGGAACCGGTGAAATAACAGTCTGCAAGATAAACTTTGCCGTAATGCTGATTTACAGCAGATGTAAACGCCACCTTGCCGACAAGACCGGAAGCGTAATAGTTAGCAAGTACGTCTGACGATGAAAAGCTCTGCTTAATCAATATGATACCGTCGGTTGACGTATAGTCGTAAAAGCCTATTAGTCCGCCCGCTGATTTTAAAGCCGAATCGGGTGAAGTGAATCCGGTTGTTTTGACTTCGCAGGATGAGAAGCAGCCGGTTAAGGCGCCGTCTTTCATATAGCCGACAAGACCGCCGACCCTGTCGCTGCCGGAAACAGTCGAGTACACGACGGAGCAGTTTTCAATTACACAGTTTGCAGAATAGTAGCCCGCGAGGCCGCCGACACACTCGTCGCCCGATACTCCTCCGGCGACAAGCTCGATGTGAATGTTCTTCAGCATGCTGTCGGCTGGACCGAGCGCTCTGTCGCTGACATAGCCGAACAAGCCGCAGTAATCGGACGAACCGCCGTTGTAGGAGAAACCGATTATTCTGTGTCCGCCGCCGTCATAACCGCCGGTGAACGGTGTGTTTTCGTTTTCGCCTATGGGCTTAAAGGTTTTGCCCAATTGGGAGATTTTGTTTGTTATTTCGCTGAAATCAAGGTCTGCGTCCTGATAGTAGAAATTGCTTAAATATGCACCCGTGGCATATGGGCCGAAGAAGTAGTTTACGAAATCCGTCTCGTCTTTGATAACATAAGGCGTTTCGTATCTGCCGTTGCTGACCAGGCCCGTTTTATACGCGCTGACAGGCATGCCCACAATAAGCCCGTAGCCGAGGTCGACTATGAGATCGCACTCAGGGCAAATTTCGTCGTTTTCTACTGCTTCGAGGACAGACGTCTTTCTGCCGCCAAACTCTGACAATTCATCAGAATAGAACGAACTGTTTGTAACATAGACGTCATCTATGTTGATTTTTCTGACATGCGCGCCGCCGTCGGTAAATACGGTAATATCAGGCACGGTTGAGAGAGCCATGTCGTTTGTTCCGCTTTGGGACGTAAACACAACACTCACAGGCCTCTTGAAGGTGTTGTCAGCCGTTGCCGCGTCGCTGTAAGGCTGTACGAGGGCTGTGTATGAATAGCCGAACGCGACTGCCGTTTTCTTGCTCCAGTTTTCGGAATCGTCCTCAAAAGCCGACGAGGAGGTATGGGATGATACTGCTTGATAAACCGCGTAATCGTATGCGCAGTAGCTGTTCTCGTCATATGATGTTGAGGGTGCCCACTCGCTTACTTCCGTCCAGCTTGACACGTCGTCAGTAAACACTTCGCCTGACGTGTGGTCGGAGTTGGAGACATAGAAGCTGCCGTCGTAATATGCTATTTCGCCTGACTTGTAGCTGTTTTCGGGAACCCACAGATAATCGTTTTTAACAACGGATACAAGGCTCCAGTTTTCCTCGTCACCCGAAGGAGGCGTCGCCGATATGTGAGCCGTGAGAGCGGAGTAAACAGTATCGCCGTAAAGGCATATGCTTCCTGCCGCATAAGACGTTCCGGGAACCCATGCATCTGCGGAAATCCAGTTTGACGCGTCGGAGGTAAACGAAGAGCCTGACGAATGCGGGACGACGCATACATAGTAAACACCGTCGTTGAGTATGACCTCGCCGGCATCGTAGCCCTCGCCGGCAAACCATTGGTTGTTGTTGACCGTAAACGAACCAGTCGAGCCGTTTACGGCTACGTCGTATATTGTAAGTCCTTCGTATGGGAGCTGCGCTTCGCTCTTGCCGAACGGCTTGATATCTATGCCGTCGTACTTCAATGTTGTGACGTAAGATGTGTAGTAAATATTGTCGAAAGCGAAAGTAAACGGAGTGCCATCCCTTACGATACCTTTATTGACATAGCCCATAAGAATACCAACGCCTGTGTTTGAACCGCTCCATGTGTGGATTGAGGCACTTACTATACAGTCGCTGATAAGTTTTGTTTCTCCGGTTCCGGTGCGTTTTTTGTTGCCTTCGTCGGGGTTAATGGGTAAGTTACCGATTATTCCGCCGACACAGGAAAAGGCGCTGAGTGAACCGCTGCCCACGCAGTTCTGGATTGTTAAACGTCTGACATTTACCTGGGTTGCCGGGGTGTATGCAAGGATACCCGCTGCCGCGTTTTTATCTGCTTGTGTGGATCCGTCAGGGGCAAGCGTTGCAGTTACGTCCGCGTAGCTTTCGCAGCCCGTTATCACGACATAGTTCATATTCTGGCCAAGCTGCGAGAGAATACCGGCAGCCGAGCCGTTTGTTGACGTAATATCAGCGTCGGAATACACCAGACAGTCTGTAATGTATAAATGCATCATATTCGAGCTGTTTCCGCGGGCCGTGCCGATGATGCCTCCGGCAAACCAATTGGCCCGTATGCTGACCGTTTCGCCCGCGTTGCTGTCGCCTATTGTACATGAAACAAACGTCATGTTGGCTGAAATCGTATTGGCAAGTCCCGCAATGCCGCCGGCATAATAGCCCGAAGTTATATCGGCATGCTCCACAACGCAGTTTGAAACACTCGACCCCGTCTTCCCGACGATGCCGCCCGCGTTTCCTAAGTATAAATCGGCAGCCTTTATTACCGTACCGTCGGAAACTATGCAATTTGTTATAGCGACAGTAGACAAACCGGCAATTCCGCCGACGTTTAATCCGCCGGTTATTTTACTTGCGTCATCCGTCAGACCGTTTACGGTGCAGCCGTCCATCGCATATGTTGTGCTGCCGACTACGCCGCCGACATTTGAGACGTTTGTTGCGACGGTAACCGCCGACCAGCTTGAGGTCTGGAACGAAGCAGCGGCGGCAATATCGTCTGAAGCCAAATAAATCTTGCCGTCATACAGGCAATAATCGCCCGAGGAATAGCTTTCGGAATCCGACCATTCCTCTATCTCTGCCCAGTATGCGCCTGAACCGGCATCCGGGAGATAGACTGAAGGGTTAGCCGGATTGTAGGTGTAGCTCTGCCTGCATACATAATACAAATAGTCGTTTTGCGAGCTGTAATAGCAAACAACGTCGCCGGCTGTGTAGCTGTTTCCGGGTATAAAATAGCCGTCCGAAACATCGCATCCGCTTATTGTAATATTCTTAACGCTTCCGGCTGACGAGCCCGCAAGCACGCCGACATTGCCTACACCCGTAACAGTGAAGTTTTCAAAAGCAAGGTCCTCAACGCCTGCTCCCGCGGTTATAGTGCCGAAAAAGCCGGTGTTTGACGTTTCGGTATTGTTGATGATCAGATTACTTATTGAGTAGTAGATGCCCATATAGTGACCGCTCAGATGGCCTGTAAACTCCGGAATAAACTCGTACTCGAATTCGGGGTCTCCGATGTTGTAGCCTGTGAAATCAAGGTCGGCCGCGATGACGTAATAGCAGCTTCGATCGTCATTCTCGTTTATGCGAATCATTTCAAGATCGGGTATGCTGTCGATTATATACGGGTCGGCCTCGGTACCGCTTCCGCCGCCGCTGCTGACGGAAATCTCAATACCGACCTCGATGCCGTTTCCGTATCTTAAAACAGCGTAGCCGCTTCCGATATCGCCAGGCGTCATTACCTTTGTTATGGTGTTGTATGAGAACAGGTTGTTGCTGCTGCCGGAATTATCTCTGCTTGTGATGCTTGTAAGATCGAAGCTGACGCTGTTGGGCGCGGTGAAGCCCGCAAAGCTTTCGCCTGCGCCTATTGACACGCCGTTAAGCTGTCCGACCTCAATATTGGACGAAGACAACGTAATGGGATCGCTTGAAAGTGTTATCTTTGTGGGAGTGCCGGTAGAGGCAAAATAGTACACCTTTTCCTGAATATCGCACAGTGTGGTGTCGAAATCGGGCGCGGCGCTTGAATTAATCGTGCTGTTGCCCGTAAACGGAACGCTGTCGTTCTGGAAGCTTGAATAGTACAGGTTGACAAACTGGTTCTTGGCGTATGAAACGCCCGTGGGCAAAACAGACGTAGTGACATATGCTATGGCAAGACCAAGACAACAGCCCGCAGGCTGCCTGCTTTCTGCCGTGTAGCCTATCTTTGCCGAAATTACGCAGTTTGAAATAAGCGTATCGGAATAGTACTGGAGAGAGCCGTCTGAAAGCACGGCAATTATGCCGCCGGCATATTTAGCCGCCCTGATTGTTCCTCCGGCGGTAACTCCTGATATCTGCAAAACCGTGCCGGTATAAACATACGATATAACGGCAGACGCGGCACCCTGCATGTAAGCCGACACGCCGTTTAACGAATCCTCAGCCGTAACCGATGCAAACGACGACGAGTCGGTTATTATTATTGAGGCCTCGGTAGCTGCACCCGAAAGGCTTTGACAACTGCCGACAAGACCGCCGACATAATATTGCGCGGTTATTGAAACCTTGTTGCTGACGGTGCATCCGTCAATCAGCAAAGCCTCGGATGTAGGTATTATCTGCTGGCTTGTTTTAATCTTTGCCACAATACCCGCCGCGGCGGTATTGCTTTTAGTGGACTCGCTTACTATGCTTATGACGCCGTTTACGGATGTATCAAGTATATTAAGATGATTGTATCCCGTTTCGTCAAGCAGACCGACAACGCCGGAAGCACGGCTGCCGTTAATCTCGCCCGTTCCGCTTACAGTAACGCCGTCGATTGTTCCGCTGAACTCGCCCGCGACGCCGGCGGCTATGTCGAGAATCGTTAACGTGCCGAGGTCTGACGACTCGGCGTTAAGCCCCGTAACGACCGTGTCGGAAATGACGTTTGAAGCCACGGACGTTGACTGATGGGCATGACCGAACACACCGCCTATATAAGAGGCAGATGATATAGTCGAGCCGATTATGCTGCATCCTTCAACGGCAGAGTCAATAACGTAGCCCGCAAGAGTTCCGGCATAGCCGTTGACAAATGTTGTGGAAGCTGTAGCCGTTATTCTTGTATTGTCGAAGGTTATATTGCTGAAGGTTGTGTCCCCGGCGTAACCCGCAAGCGCACCCGTGTAATAGTTCGTCGGGATGTCCGCGTTGCCTGTTGACGTGACTGCGGTGTCGATGAAATACAGGTCTGTAAACACTGCCCCGTCGGTCTTTGCAAACAATCCGCAATGCGTGCTTGCGGTGTTGATTTTTAAGCCTCTTATATAATGCTGCACGCCAGTGGATGTTCTTTTACCGGACAAATGACCGGTAAACACCGTAATGTTTGACGGCGACGAGGAATCGTAGCCTATCGGCTCAAACAGTTTTCCGGAATTATAGAACGAGCCTCCGGCAACAAAATCGTTGGGGGAAAATACAATGTCCGCGCCAAGCTCGTAATAATACGAGGTGTATACGCCCGCCGTAGCCTCGGCATCACGCAGCGAATCGAGGTCTTTCTTTGTCATTATTATAAACGGATCCGACGGAGTGCCACTGCCGGAAAGGTTGAAATCGAGGAAGTTTATGCATTCAACCTCAATGCACACATAGATTGACGCAAGCTCATCTGTTCCGGGGACATAAAGCCCCTGAGCCTCATACGCTCCGTAAATGCCGCTGTTTGTGTTTTCGTAGCCGGTTATGTTGATTACTGTTTTTGTTGACGCCGTTCCGGGCGTGGCGGAGTTTATTTCGATGGCGTCGTTGTCAAGCGAGCGCCAGCCGGAAACCTTGTTGCCGTATTCGGTCATTTTCGTGTCAGTGTTGAACACGAGCCTTGCGTTTTCATCGTATCCGACATATCCGGGATAAGTGGGGAACGTCAACTCATTGTAAAGGATTATCTGGGCGGTTGTATGAACAACACCGTTGCCATCGGGCGTGGCGTCTATAACGACGTCTCCGTCAGGGGCATACAACGGATATCCGCCGGGCCTGTTTATGTCGACATATGTCGCCATTGCGCCGGAGTCGCTGTCGACTGCCGCGTCGCCGTATGCCGCTTTTGACTGGGAACTGTCGACGGAATGGTCGTCGGGCAGGCAGAAGCTTGAAAGCACAACTCCGGACACCGTGTATGTGGCGCTTGTTCCCTTAAGAACTTCCGCGTTGGGGTAAACATGACCGATAATTTTACCGCCGTTGCCGGGCGTGTATGACGACGAATAGTTGTTAATCTGCGCAACAACGGTGCAGTCGGAAATAAGCTCGTTATTGGGTGACGTGTTTACTATCGAAGAATTATAATAATAGTAGCCGACTATTCCGCCCGCGTGTTGAGTAAACGAGGCATTCTTGACGTTGTTCACCTCTCCGCCGACAAAGCAGCCGTCGATAACGGGATTTCCGGCAGTAATGGCTATATCATTTGCAGGGGCGTTCACATAGCCGATTATTCCTCCCGCGGAGGCATCATTCAGAATTGTGCTGAAATCATTTTGAACCATTGCGTATGAAACACAATCATTAACGTATAAACCAGTAATATCGTTGTTATATGTCGCGTCTCCTATTATTCCGCCCGTGTGGAAAGAAATCTCGACGCGCACTCCTTTTCCGACGCCGCAATTCTCAACCGTTATCTCGGTGTTTGCCACGGCGCCGACTATTCCGCCCGCCTTTGAATTCTGATTCTGGGCTGGGGTTGTTACGGCGCACCTTTGAATTACCGTGTCGCCGAGAACGTTACAGCCCTGAACAGTTACCTGCTGCGCCGAATATAATCTTACCGCGCGCGCCACGATTCCTCCGGAAATAAGCCCTGTAATATTGCTGTCTTTAACGGTGCAGTTCGTAATATAACCGCCGAAAACCCCCGCTATTCCACCCGAACAGGATGTCGCGGAGTTTAAGTTCGTTCCGGCGCCGGAGATATCGGTCGAATCAACCGTACAGTTTTTAATAACAGACGTTGCTGAATTGGCGCATGAAGCTCCGATAATGCCTCCGGTGCCGCCCGGCGCAGTTCCTTCTATACCTTCTATTGTTGTCCCTTTGATTTCGACTCCGTTTACTACAAGCCTTGCGCCTACAAGGGCTGAGCCGGTGACCGGTGCGCTCGTAAGCTGATTGAGCGGTGTGATTTGGTTGCCTAAAACAGAACCTATTACGCCGCCGATGTACTGATATCCGGATACATTAACGTTATCTATAACTATGCTCGGCTCCGAAATATCGTCTTTGCTTACGTCCTCGCCTATTGTAAGGTCTGCCGTCATATAAGCACAGCCGCCGATAAGCCCGCCGGCGCTTGAGCTCCTGACAATTGATGCGTCAGAAAATCCGACCGTAACGTCCTTAACATATATATCCTTAATTGTGTAGGGATTGCCTGAAGTCGCGCTGCTTCTTATTGCTCCGATTAGTGAACCGGCAAGACCGAATGTTACACCGCCGACACCACCGGTACCTGCAGCTGAACCTTCTGCATAACCGCCGATAATGTCGATGTTTTCAAAAGTGCATCCCGTATTGGAGTTTAGGTCGCAGCAGCCGACAAGAATGCCGGTTCCGTTACCGACATTTTCCACGGTGCAGTCAATCATTGAAAAATCACGGAAAGTAGCATTGGTAGCATACGAAAAGAAGCCGCACGCAACGCTGTTGTTATTAGGTGTGGTTACAGTGTTTACCGGAAGAATGGCCGACGAATTGTTCGAGACATGAAGATTGCGTATGGCAAACTTTTCACCGTTTGCTCCGAGCTTGCCGACAAATTCGCCGGTGAAAGCCATATTCCATTGCGACGCAAGCCGTGTTGTAATTAAGGCATTGTAGTCTGTTACACCGTCGTCCATGTCTATGTCGGCGCAAAGCATAACGTTTGAATCGTAACCATAGGTTGTGCCGTATCCATTTGAAAAGGCAACAAGGTCCTGGGGAGAATGTATTTCAATATACCCTTCGCTGTTTTCGGAAAGACCGCTTCTGACAGTTACCCTTGCCTTAAGCCCCGACGGAATATGCGTAACCGTCATAACCGTTGAGAACGCGGAGCCGGTGGTTGATGTTACGACAAAGCTGAAATCGCCGCCCGAAACGGACTTGCTGCCGGCGGTGAGAATACCGGCGTCGGCAAATGTGATATTAAAGTCGGTATCGGCAATCGAAGACCACGCCTCTATGTTTGAGGGCATGGTAACGGTGACGTTATTTGTGCCCCCGTTAACGTTGACCTGGTAATATGTGGCGTCTAATTTCCACAACGATATACCCGTTGTATAATTTGACGCGGACTGTGCAATTTTGTAACCCGAATCGGAAGTTTCCGCAACGCTGTACTGAACATTTACAACCTCAAAGTTCGGGTTGTCGTGAACAGCCGAGGCAATTGTGCCGATTACCACCTTTGACGAAGGTGTCCCGGAGATGCCGCTTACGCGCACCTTGCCCGTGGCATAGCAATTGCTGACAGTGCCGTTGCCGCTTAAGGAGGAAACATTGCCTATAAGCCCTGCAACGCCGCTCAGGTCGTTTGAGAGCGTAATTGCTGAGCTTGACCCGCAGTTGTCGATTATGAAGTTCGTGGCATCAACCTTGCCGACAAGCGCGCCTATGCCGCCCGTGTCTGACGCCGCCGTGATGTTTACGGGGACGCTGACATAGCATTTGTACATGTAGCAGTTGCCGCCTAAAGTGCTGACAAGCGCGCCCGTATCGGACGACGACAGAGTGACGGCGCCCGAACCGCCGTATGTAATGTTCATCAGCGTGGCGTCTGATATATTGCCGAACATCGAGCCGGTAACATCGTCAGACAAATTAATGATAAGGTCGTGAATATATCCTCTGCTGAGATTCGCGCTGTCCGTCTCCCAGCCGAATGTTGATATGCTTGAATTTCTTGAGCCTGTAACGCTCGTAAACAGCCCGTACAAGGTGCTTATAGTATATCCGTCGCCGTCTAAAGTGCCTCTAAAATCAAAGGCGCTCCATCCGGATTCAACCGTAATATTGCTGCCCAGCATAAAGTGGGCGTCGGGGGCGGTCTCCATAAACCGAAGCTGACCGTAGGTGGAAACAACAATCGGATACGCTCTTGTTGTGCCCGCGAAAATCTTCGGGCTTGCGGACATATTGGTTGTGGTGGTGTCTGTAACAAGCACGGGCAGTGAAAGCACAAGAGCCATGGAAGCGCCTGATGCGCCGACTCCGGACGGGAATGCCACATTGGCGGTATATTTTATTACACCCGAGGCGCCGATTGTTGACGACGAAACGGTAAAGCTTGTACCGGCAGAGTCGCTGACTGTGATTCCCGACCCTGTGAAAACCGCGTTGTTTGGAGACGTGCTGACGCTTACCGTTGCGACACCCGTACCGCTCCAGGAATGAGTCATTGACGATTTGGGCACGGTTACGTCGACTCCGTCGGCAATGTTCAGAACGTTAACCGTTCTCATTAGATCGTTTAAGCCCGCTCCGTCGCCGGGACAGGGATATACCGTTCCGCTCGCGACTGATGACCAGCGGCAGGTTGAAACCGCGGCGGCCGTGCCGTTTTTGCCGATTACCGCGCCGCCGTTATTTGTAAAGCCTGAAAGCTTTACAAATGCGTAGCAGTTTACGAGCGAGCTGCCGTTAAGAACAGAGCCGGCAATACCGCCGATTCCGACATCTCCGTTGCCGTTATCGTCGGCGTAACCCGACGAAACGCAGACGTTGACGCTGCCGGAATTTTCTCCGGCAATGCCGCCGAACGCGCTGTCGTCGTCTTCATCCGTAAAATACATACCGATATTGTAAGCGGTGGAGGATTCTACTGAGCCTTCGTTCGCGCCCGCGATGCCGCCGAAACGCCCGTAGCCGGACATATCGGCATTATCAACCCCGGGAGCGTCGCCGCTGTTTGCAAAGCTGCCCGTTATGATGCAGTCGGTTATTTCGCCGGCATTGTATCCGCAGATACCGCCGACATAATCGCCCGACGCGAGGTTGACGGTCGAGATATCTGTTATGTTTACGCTGCACCCTGTTATAACGGGAGTGGGGCTTGATATGCCGGCAGCCTTGCGGTTATAGCCCGCTATGCTTCCGACATATTTCGAAACGTCGCCGTTGCCCGTCGGAACTTCTGTAAAACCCGACGTTGTGCCCGAGCTCTCATAGCTTCCGTATGAATGTATAACTACAGTGTTTTCAGTGATATCGGATATGACGTACCTGTTCTGACCGGCTATGGCGCCGACGTACCTGCGGTCGTTAATAAGCTTTATTGTTATTCCGGACGCCTGAGACGACGTTATTGTGCCCTTATTGTCGGCTGCTACAGCGGAAATGCCGGAATATACCGTGTGAGAGCTTAAAAGTATCGACTCGTCGGTAAATAAACCGTTTGTAGAGTCGGAAACAGTCGATGTCAAGTCGACAGTAAGATTGGTGAAAATACAGTTTGTAATGGTGCCGAAGTTCTGAACAGCCACAACTGCCGCGGCGGCAACGGACTTGTTGCCGATATTAACGGTACAATCCGAAAAGGTGACCTTGCTGATTACGGAAGACGCGTTAATATAGCCGAAAATGGCTATGGCATCTATATCGTCGGTATCGTCGACGGTAATATCAAGCCCGGAAATTTCATAGCCGTCACCGTCGAGCTCGAAAAACACATTCGGGTCGCTTGAGGACGGCGACAGCGAAATAAGCGAGTAAAAGCCGTGATTATCTGAAAAGTCGGACAATGTGAGCGGGCTGAGGTCGATATCGTTTGAAAGCTTGAAGTATTTGTTCGCGTTTGCGCTTGAATTGATGATTGACTGCATTGCCATAAGGTCGCCGGCGTCCTCAATGAGGTACGGCGAGGATACCGAACCGTTTCCTCCGCCGAAGCTGCCGCCCGACTTATCGTCGTCAATAATGATTTCGCCGCCCTCGACGACAACATCAGCAAGATGCAAAGAAAGGGCGCCGCCCTCAATACCGATATCGGTATCGGCAAAAGCATCGTCGGATGACGCGTCGGAGGGGACGTCATTGACGATATCGCTGTCCACGGTGTCGGTACTCACACTACCGTCCGCGAATGCCGTTAAGCTTATACCGGTTGAAGATAACAACAGCGACACGGACAAAAGTATCGTTGTTAATCTTTTCCCATAAGTTTTTGTCTTCATTTGCTAACCTCCGACGAAATATATATGTAAAGCTGTGAGCCTTTACAGTGTGCCAATATTACGAATCCTCTGTTCCTGTTTTCGTGTTTTCTGTGTCTGCGCCTGATTTTTTGGCTTTTTGAGCCTGCGCTTTAGCTTTTTCGGCGGCCGCCTTTTCTTTTTCTTTCTGCTTTGCCTTTGCCGCTTTTTCCTTTGCCGCCTGCTGAGCCTTAAGCTTTGCCTGACGTTCCTTTTCCCTTTGACGTTCAAGCTCCGCCTTTGCCTTTGCAGCCTGAGCAGCCTTTTCCTTTGCTATACGTTCTTTCTCTTTAAGACGTTCTCTGGCTGCTTTTTCCTTCTCAGCCTGCTCCTGCTTTATTTTCTGCTGACGTGCCTTTTCTTTCTCTCTTGCAGCCGCAGCCCTTTCCTTTTGAAGCTGTAAAGCCTTTTCCTTTGCGGCCTTTTCTCTTTCTCTTTGCCTCTCTTTTGCGGCTCTTTCTTTTTCAAGCTGCTGCGCTTTTATCTTTTCGCGGCGTTCTTTTTCTTTCTGTCTTGCCGCTGCCGCCTTTTCTTTCTGGAGCTGTAAAGCCTTTTCCTTTGCAGCCTTTTCTCTTTCCCGTTTTCTTGCGGCCTCTTCCTTTTCCTTTTGGCGCTGTTCCTCTTTCTGCTTTGCTATGCGCTCTTTTTCACGCTGCTTTTGGAGCGCTTCCTTTTCTTTCCTTTGCTGCTCCAGCTCTAAAAGCTTTGCTTTGCGCCGCTCCTCGGCAAGCTTGGCTTTTGCCTTCTTTTCTTCCTCGATAGCCTTCAGCCTCGCCTCGCGCTCCTTTTCCCTTTGGATGCGGAGTCTTTCCTTTTCCTTTGCCGCTTTTTCCGCCGCTATAGCTCTTTCCTTTTCTTTTCTTAAGCGCTCCTTCTCTTTGCGGGCGGCTTCCTTCGCAAGGGCGATTTCCCTTTCTTTCTTCGCCTTTTCCCTTGCCTTCTGCCTTGCTATGCGCTCCTTCTCGAGCTGTTTTTCCCTGGCGATTCTCGCGGCTTCGCGTTCCTTGCGCCTCTTTTCGATTTCCTTCTTCCTCTGGATTTCCGCCTTTATCTTCTCCAGAATAGCCGCTTTGCGTGCGTTTTCGGCCTGAAGCGCGCGTTCGATTGCCGCCTTTATCTTCTCCTCGCCGGCAATCTTCTTCTTACCCACTCGTTTAAGCTCGTCGACAAAGATTTTTCTTATTTCTACCTCTTCCATGTCGTAATTCATGACAAGCTCTTCCGCAAGACGCTTGAGCATCTTCGGCTTAAGCGAGCGCTTTTTGTATCTTCCGACTATATTTTCCTCTTCAATGGAGTTGTTCTTGAGAAGCATGTAATTTGTGACGAATACTCTGTAAAGGTCGTCCCTGTATTCGTCGCTTACCATCTCGTCGGTTTCTTTTGTGATGATTTCATAACCGACCTCGTCGTATGCGGAAATAAACTGCCACAGCTCAAGGCATGCCTTGAAGTTGACGTCTTTGCTTATAACGTTTGTGCGCATAATCGGGGGGCGTACAGGTGTGCAGCCTTGCAGCTCGCGCATAAACGAGGAATGCGCGAATTCGTTTATGATTCTCTTTATTCTTTCAATCCTCTGGAACGCCGTTGCGTCCTTTGTATCCTCGACTATGCCTTCTCTTGTATCCTCAACGGTGTGACTGGAAATTTCCAGCTTGAACATGATTCTTTCACGTCCGTTGTTTACCTGACTGTCCATTTTAAGAGAGGACATTGTTTCGTCGTTTGACAGTCCGTAAAGGACGTCATATCTTTGGTCGATGAAGCGCTGGAGATTCCTCATCAGTGTGTAAATGAAACGGTTTTCATAGATTTCGTAGCTTTCCTCGCGGAAAACGTTCAATATCTGGCTCGGGGTAACCCTGTCTCCCTCTACGCGTGCTATCATATTGGTATGCTGCGCAAGATGGCGAACCGACTCGGCCGTAATCTTTCTTGCGCGCTCTATGGGCACAATTTCTTCTTCCTGAACTATGAACTTTCGGGGATTTCTTATGATTGTATCAAGAGGAATTATACATTTTTCAATGGCATCAACCCAGCGGAGGTCAATCTTTTTCTCAAAATACCTGTTGAACAGAGAAAACTGATTCACGCCGCTGTCTATTGCGCCCAGAAGATGTTCGTAATAGTCGTTGCCGTCGACTAAGGACTTCATTCTAAGCTTATAATCATTGTATAATTCAGAAACCATTTCATTGCTCATTGATATTGTCCCCTTCTGCATTCAAATAGTCGGAAAAAGCCAAAAACGAATCAGATCAGCTTCTGGAGCCTTTCAAGGTATTCCTTTGATTCCTTCATGTTTGACTTTCCGAAATGCTTGTTGAGGTATGTGATAAGTCCGCCGATTTCGTCACGGATAAAGGAAAGGTTCAGTGCCTCGAACTTACGGAGAATCTTGTGACAGAGTATGAAATCAAGACCGTCGATTTCGGTGCCGCCGCAGGCAACGAAAGCCGGTACAAACTCTTCAAGCTGCTTGACAATACGGTTACCGAACGCCAGACGGAAGTGCTCGATAACATAATCGTCGAGCTCCGCCAGCTTGCGAAGGCTTTCTTCGGAAACCTTATGTTTGATTTTTGCTTCTCTGAACATTTCTTCAAGGTGCTTGTAGCTTAAATTAAGGTGGTCTGTCCACGGAGCCTCGAAATACTTGCCCTTGGTGTTGATGTCGATGGGAATGGCACGGTCATAAACCTTATCGGTAACGGCGAAGGTGGAGTCGTCGTTATTGATTGTGCCTATGTACCACATGTTTTCGGGGAGCTTAAGCTTGCCGTCGAAGAGGTGCTTCGGGTCCGTCGGCCACACGGACGGGACAAGGCTTACAACCCACTCGTCGCGGCTTGGCATTTCAAGAATCGAAAGCAGCTCGGCAAAGTAATACTCAACACGGGCGATGTTCATTTCGTCGAGGATGGTTACGAAAATATCCTCTTTATATGTTGCCTCGTACATCTTCTTGAGAACTTCCGTCTCGTTGAAGCGCTTTGTAAATTCGTTGAAGTAGCCGAAAAGCTCGGTACGGTCACGCCATGAGGGCTGAACGGACGCTATTGTCGCGTCGTTCTTAAGGAACTTGCCGAACGCGTAAGGAAGCGAGGTTTTACCTGTACCGGAAATACCCTGAAGGATGATAAGCCTTGTTGTAGACAATGCCGAAATGAAAAGGCGGATTATATTCGGCTCGTAATAAAGACCCATCCTTGACGCCGCGAAGTTCCTGAACATATCAATTATCTCGGGCAGCGTGATTTCGTTATTGTATTCGGGCGGCTGATAGCTTTCAATCGCCAAATCGACTTGAGTCAGTTTGTAGAAACGGCTGTAATCCTCGTCGAGCATATCGCCGTCTTCCGCTCCCTCCTCGGCTTCGCCGGCCTCCGCGCCTGCGCTGCCGTCGGGAGCTTCAAGGTACGGACTTTCGCCGGGACGCAGACCAAGCTGCGAAACCTTCATGGCAAGAATCTTTTCCTTTTCAAGTGTGAGCTTGATAACCTCGCGGTTAAGTGTGGCAACCTCGTTAAGAAGCTCTTCCTGGTCAACAACCGTCTTGCGGAAGCGCACATACTTCCTGAACAGCAATACAAGCAGGAAAACTATTCCCGCGAGCACCGCGAGCACAAGAATTATGGCAAGCACGGCAAGAACTATGCCGCCGGCGCCAAGCTCGGACATATATCCCTTGAATATTGTGATATAACGCGGAATATTGAATATGTTGGCAATACCGAGACCGATACCCTTAAGTATGCCCCAGACGCCTTTGACGAAAAACTGCTCTAAAAAGTCGCCCATGAATTTAACGATTGCTCCCATACTTAGTCCACCTTTTTAATAATTTTGCCGTATGATAATTATGTTTTACCTCATTCAATAGCCGCATCAAATACAATACTATTTGTCGGCGTCGACCGAGTCTGTATCTTCAACAGCTTCTTCGCTCTGCCCGTTTTGCTCCTGCTGCGTTTCTTCTTCTTTCTTTTTTCCGACAGCCTGCTGCTGGGCAAGGAATTCGCTGATTATCGCTTTTATCTTTGCCGCCTCGGCTTCGGCTTTCGCTTCTTCCTCGGCTTCCTTTTGTTTTCTCAGATATTCTTCGATTATCGCCTGTTTTTTTGCTTCTTCCTCTTTTTGGGCACGTAAATATTCGTTGATTATCTGCTGCTTTTCGTACTCCGCAAGCTCGGGAGAAGCGTGCGCCGCGCCAGGCATTAAGCTGAGGTTCTGCGACGCTAAGTATTCCTCTACATATCTGCCGCTGTTTGCCTGCGCCTGCTGCGCCACGGCTTCGAGGAATTCCCTTTTTCGCTTTGACGATTCTTTGGCGAACGCGAATATCTGCCATGCTATTATGATAGCTGACGGCAACACAACACAAAGGAGAACGCCAATACCGGAGCTTACAAAATCGAGGACGGTTCCGAGACCCGGAACCTTATGCCCCGTGTACTTGCCCAAGACAAAATTCTGATAAACCTTTCTGCTGTCAACGCTGTCGGCGTTGTCACCCTTTGTTATATAGCTGTTTCTGATATTGCTTACATTCTTTTCAATGATACGGTGGGTGTTTAGAAATTTCTGGCCGTAATCGTTGTAAGCGGTGAAGGTGATAATATCGCCTTCTTCAAAGGTCATATCCTTATCGGTGCATTTTATTACGATCAGGTCGCCCTCATAAAAGACCGGCTCCATTGACCCGCTCTGAACCGATAAAACGGAATAACCGAACAGCTGTGCCATACCTGTTGACGACTTCATCGAGGCAATTACCAAAACACATATCAATATTGCAAATATCAGTACGATTGTCGCGAAAATGTTCGCAATCCTTGCAAACACCTTATTTTCCATAAGTCTTATCTTCATCGCATGTTTCCTTTGCAAAATGATGTGTCCGGCCGCCGCCGGCAAATCTGCCGGAAAAAACGTCTTTGTCAATAGGCGGGAATACTTGCCCGCCCTGACAATTTAGCTGTCAAAAATTAATTGTTAAAAAGATTAAAGCGTTACAAAGCTTATCTTGACAGTTATCGACTGACCGGCTATGGAGTTTGAGCCGAAGTCGATACAGTCGGCGTCGTTACCCTCAAGCCAAATCTTAACGTCAATCTGCGAGCCTGTCGAATTCGAGTTCTGCACAACATTCTCAAGCTCAATAGCCTGACCGCTGCCGTCGATAACGCCTGTTTCGTCAAGCTCGACGATGCTCTGCGATGTCAGCCCCGCCGCGCTGTATCCGCTGTCGGCGCTTGTTATGATTCTGTTATCGTCGGTGTCGACGACCGCACCGTCCGCGAATGTTTGGGTAACCGCGCTTGTGGCAGCCTGACCTTTAAGAGCGTAAATTGTTGTAGTTCCGCCATATGTAACAGCTACTCTTGCCGCGTTGCATGCCGCCTGATTTTCATCGCTACTTATCGCGATTTTCATGCCGACATTTACGACTTCCTCTGTTGTAGATCTTACGAACATTGTAAAGTCGTTGTAGTCGGAACCCGGGGTAACGCTTGATGACGATAAGTAATTATTACCCTCGAGGTTGAGCTTTATGAAGCTACCGTCGGCCGCGGTGGCAGATGAAATCGGTGAATACTTGCCCGTATCCTCCGCAAGGAAGCTGCCTGCCAAGAAGTCGTCGCGCGTAAGCTCGGTTTTCCACTCGCTTGTAGGCGCCGAACCTCTGAGCTCAAGACCTGCACCAGCTTCGATTACATCAAAGCCGAGATCGAACAATGACCCGAAGCCGCCCACCAAAAACCATGCATATGTACCCGACACCAGCGTTATTGATGCCACAACCAGCATTAACAACGATGCATAAAATTTGCGCTTCACCATAATTATTACCTCATCTTTTTAGAATTTTTGACAAAGCCGTCATTTATAAGCTGTTTTTACAGCCTATAAATCGCAGTTTTGCCTTTAATGGCTGATTTTTTAACACGGGGCGGGCGGAAAACCCGCCCCGTGACAGGTTTTTATTCGGTTTTTTCGGGAGGCGTCATATCTTCGGGCACCTCCGCCGCGGGCTGTTCTTCGGCTTTCGGCGGCTGCTCCGCATGGTTTTCCCCGCCGTCGTTTTCCTTGCCGGCTTCGGCGTCGGGTCCCTCCGCCGGAGCCGTGTCAGCGGAAGCCTGCGCCGCCTGCTGCTGAGCCAGGAATTCGGCTATTGCCTTTTGCCTTATTTCTTCCTCGGATGCGGCGACCTCCGCGAGAGCCGTTGCCTTTCTCTTTTCGTTCATAGTTACTATGAAACTGTAGAGCTCATAGAAGAACAGAAGGGCAAGAGGTGCGACTATGCAGACCATGAAGCCCATCTGAGATTTAAGAAATTTTATTGCAGAGCCGAGCTTGGGTATTGCTTTTCCTTCCCAAACTCCAACGATATTATTGGGAGTAGCATAATCCAACTCACCTACACCCAAAAAGTCCGCTGCCGGTGTGTTATCTCCTTTTGTCGCATAGCACCTAACCCCATTATGAATTCTTATGCCGTCAACGACTTCTCTCTCATTTACCGATTCATAGACGTTTTCAACAATTCTATGTGTCTCTAAGTAAGAGACATTATTAGAATAACGTTTAAACGTTATAACATCACCTATATTAAGGTTGTTTGCTTCTTCCTTGTCGACAAGTCGAATCACAATCAAGTCGCCCGTGTAAAAACCTCTGTCGCCTTCCATTGAGTTACTCTCTACGTTCATAATCGCATATCCGAAAAGGCTCGGAACACCTATTTCACTCTTGGTGGATGTAATTACCAACACAGTAATGAGAACAGCAAAAATCAAAACCAATGTGACAAAAATATTGCCGATTGCGTTAAGAGCTTTCTTCATTGTTTTTATTCCTCCGATTTTTAAGTAAATCAGTAAAAGGGTAATTTATGCGTTGTTTTCATCTGCAACGCATAAATTGCGCTTTTACCAAATCATCAAAAAATTACGCCGCGGCCGCGCGGACCGCGGCGTAACCCTTTTGTAGGGCTGCTTAAAGCAGCCCTAATTAGTGCTTAGCTAATCACTATTATTTTTAGGGCGGTTTAAAGCCTGCCCTACCGGGGGAGAGTTTTTTTGGGGAACAGCTTACCCAACAAAATCCTCTGTTGGGTAAGCCGAAAACAATAAAACTTAAGCTTTATACTAATTCAAAACCAAATGTAAATCCTGCTCCGGCGGCCGGAACAGCACCATAACAATTTGCATTGTTGCCTTCTGCCCAGACAAAAACAGTAACTGTGGCTGTAACTGAACCACTATCAACATCAACATCCTCAAAGATATTAATATCAGTTTCAGCGTCATCAACCAATGCATTGGACAGAATTGAGTCTGCAGCAAGAGTGTAATTTAAAGCAGGCGTATCTAACGCATCAACGATTGAATTCTTAACGGCAACGTCAAGAACCGGACCTGTAAGAGCTTCGTCTAAAGGAGTATAGTCTCCGCTCGTGGTCTGTCCAAACAGATATGCGCCTGTATTAGCTTCCGGATCTGTGCTTGTGATGTTAAGAAGACCATACTGGAAATCCTCGTTCTGAGAGAATGTAATATCCATCAGAACGTCCTCAGAAGCCGGAGCCTCAGACGTTGAGGTATACTCAACTTGGAATTGATACCAAAGATAGTCGCCAGCACCAGCAACGCCGTTTCTTACAGTAGCTCCGCCATCGGTAAAATACTGTCCGTCATATAACACCTTATAAGTTTCAACTGATGTTACGCCGGCACCTGCGTCATAAACATTAAGTGAAATCGGCTTGAGCGTATCCGCAAGGTCTCCGAAATCGGACGCAGAAAGACTGGTTGACCATGTGTCGAGCCAAGTTGAACTTGAGCCGCCTCTGTCATAGTTGTATGCCCTAAGAAGAAGTGAACCGGCATCATTTGTTACGCTCGCAATGACACTATTGACTGCTGCTGTATCACTCGCCGCAAACCAAGCGTACGTTGCTGAGGTAAGTACAAGTGCAGAAACTAAAAGCATAGCAACTGCGGAAAGAACTGAACGCTTTTTCATGTAAATTTTCCTCCAATTTGTGATAATATATCCAAAGTGCTAAAGATACTCTGAAAGGAACCAAGCTGGCAACAGCTCAATTTACCGGGTGGTCTCCCCCAGCTCATCCGGCTTCTTTATCGCTTTTGCCGCCGATGACCGTGAAGTCCATCGAAAACTTGGCTTCTCCTCCCATAATATCGTTTACACATTCAGGATCTTCTCCTTCAAGCCAGATAACAACGGTGTATCTGTCCATTTCGCCAACCTTGAAATCCGGCCTGATTTCCTCCATTACGACGGAGTCCGAAACGAAATTTTTGTCTGCCTCGAAATCCTCGAGGGTGTCCGTTGTTCCTTTTTTGGGTTTCGCGTATAATGTGGGAACACCGTTTTTGAAAACCGCCACGCGGATAGCTTCGTCCGCGCCCTTGTAAGTGTAGTTCGTGTTCAGCGTTGCCTTATATGTAACGACATCTTCTTTGTCTGCGCTCGCGTTTTTAACTCCGAAGGTGTAGGCTATGTAGTTTTTGCCGTTGTGCTGCCCCCACACCTTGTCGATGTCGTTGAAATCTTCGTAAACGGGGTCGTCGCCCAGCTCGCCGTTAAGGTTTTGAATCCATTTCTTTGTGATATTGTCCATTTCCTCAATGGGGTCGGCGTAAAGATTCAGCGTCGGGTTGCTGAAATCGGGCGTGTCGGAAAGAGAAATCCCGTATTCGTTGGGCATCAGGCTGACGGTGAAACGCCCCGCTTTGTTGAGAATTTCCATGCTGCAATAGCTTATTCCGAGAACAACCAGCAACACAAGAAGTATTATTGCAACAAGGCGGATAAGAAAATCTCTGCGGTGAACCTTTTCGGCCGTTGTGTTTACGCTGTACCTCTTGCTTGCGTCATCCATTGAAAGCGCCGGTATGTACGGACCCTTGTCGCCCTGCGCCGAAACGGACTGGAAAGCCTGCTTTACAATATCGTCCGTTTTTTTGTTTTTGCCCAAACCAATCAACTCCTACCTGAATGTTATGCCGCTGACATCAGATTTTGATTTGCCTTTCATTTATCGGCTTTCCGTAAAACCCGCCCTTCATTTGGTCTGCGCCCATGCTGCGCAGGAGCTTGGCCTTTTCCTCGGTGTCCACACCGTCCACCTTGACCTGAGATTCAAGCTTCTTTACGAAATCAATAATGCCCTGAATCATGTTTTGCGTGCGCTCGTTTGTCATAATGTCTTCTGTAAGACTCGCGTCGATTCCTATGTAATCAACCTCATACTGCCCGAGGTGGGAAAGCGCCGTATACTCAACGCCGAAGTCGTCGATTGAAACAAGAAAGCCGTGTTCGCGCAGGGCCTTTATATTCTCCTTGACCTGAAGCTTGTCGGCCTCGAGGATGCTTTCCTTTATATTAAAGCAGAATTTGTCGGCGTTTACGCCCTTTGACTCGACTATTTTTACGACCTGCTGAACCATGTTTTTGTATCTGAGGAACCTGACGGAAACGGGAACTATCATCCTGTTTACATCTGCCTCGCGTTTGTCGCAGCGGATAATAGCGTCGCACGCCTCCTCAATATTCCACTTGTTAAGCTCGCAAATCTGGTTTGACTTATTAGCTACCGGAATAATCGTTTCGGGCAGGAGAACGCCCAGTTGCCTGTCGTTTATCCTGATGGTTGTTTCAAAGTCGAGAGCCATGTTTAAACGGACGTCGAATACAGGCTGATACATAAGCTCCAACGACCTTAAGTTCGAGCCGCCGGAGACCTTTTTCTTGTTATCGGGTTTGTTTTTGTTGCCCGTTTTTTTTGCGGTAGTATTTTTGGTTTCGGCTGGCTTGTTTTCTACCATTTAGCGGCACTCCCGTCAAAAAATTTGGTTCGACCGAAAAAGCTTTAATCGGTAATATCAATATATGACATGCAATATACGCATTAGCACGCAGTATCATACATTACATAGGTTCAGTTGTATCAATATTAACATTCTGTAAACAAAAAGTCAACAGAAATACTTAATTTTTTATGAAATATAGCCTTCAACAGCGTATGTGTTCGATAATTATCACTAAAAAATGTCATTTAATTAAATGATAAACAATTCGACAATATGCATTTGTAAAAGATTTCTTTTCTACCGCAAAAAAACACAACTCACCGCGCCGCTTGTCGCTTGCGCGGTGGTATACATAATATAAAAGTCGCTTATTCTACAAATCCATTCCGAACACTATGCCGGGCCCTACCCTGCCGACCTCCGAGAAGCCGTATTTCCTGTAAAACGAGCAGCCCTTTACGTTCTTTTTGCCTACAACAAGCATAACGCCCTTGACCTTCATTCCGCGAAGATGCTCAAGCAAGGTATCTGTAAGCATTGAGCCTATCCCCAGACGCTGATAGTCGGGCAAAACATCGATATGAAGATGCGCCGGGAAAAACGCCGCGTACCTTGAGTAGAGAAAAACCTGCGAACGAGCCGAAAAGCTATTCAGCCTGCCTGTTTCTTTGATTTTCGGAATGTAATTTTTTATAAAATTTTTCGCGTAGCTCTCGCAGTCGGCCGCGCAAAGAATGTAGCCTACAACCTTTTCGTCACCGCTTTCTTCGTCTTTGTCGACGGCTACAAAGCAGTTTTTCGGCTCTGCCTCGATATAGTAGTCGCAGTACATCTTTAAAAGAAATGCTCTTTTTGTTTCGTTCCTTACTCTTATGTCTGAGGTTGCTATGCAGATAAGTCTTACACGGTCGTAGTCTTTTGCCTCATATGGTCTGACGTAAATGCCCATGTGTCAATTCCTTTCGTCAAGCATTATTTCAGCGGCGCGCCGGACGCCGTTTTGTCTGATGCTAATTATATAGTCCGAAACTTTTCTGACAAGCCCGTTTACTTTACGCAAATCTTCTCCCCAGATTTCTGTATTTGCCAAAACCTTTCCGGCCGGATTTTTGTCCTGCCACGCCCCTGCAATAAATCGAATAATCTCCGCATTGTCCATTATCTCGTATTTTTCATTGCTTTCGCCCCTCGTGCCGAAAAATGCTCCGTTTTCGTAAGTGCCGTTATAAAAGCATATAAGGGCGGCAAGCGAAAAGGGAAGAACGCGCATATCGATTCCGAGCCTATCGGAGTCAAGTATTGTGCCTTTACATCTTGCGTTAAACTTGGAGACGGAATTAAGGGAGATATCAAAAAGCCTGTGCTTTATAAACGGATTTCTAAACCTGTCAAAAACGGCAGCCGCAAAGTCTTCGAGCTGTTTTTTATCCATATCGGTAGCGGGAATAATCTCGTCATAAACAAGACGTTTTATGTACCGCACAAAAAGAGTGTCGGACATCATTTCGCCGACCGTGTCAAGCCCGCACAGAAACGCCGCAAGAACGCTTGCCGTATGAACGCCGTTTAGTATCCTGACCTTTCTCGTTTTGTATGGGGAAATGTCGTCGCAGAAAACTATGTCAAGACCGCATTTGTCTGCCGGAAAGCAAGCCCTGTAAGGCTGCGGACACTCGATAGCCCAGAAAAGAAACGGCTCGCAGGCGGTGAGCATCTGGTCTTCATAGCCGAGCTTTTTTACTGTTTCTTCGTAATCCTCAGACGGAAAGCCGGTTACTATTCTGTCGACAAGCGTGTTCGCGAAACAGCAGCTCTCATCAAGCCATTTAAGAAAGCCGCCGCCGAGCCGCCAGTCCTCCGCATACTTCACTACGCACGAACGAAGCACCGTTCCGTTATTATCAATAAGCTCCGCAGGCAGAATAAGCAGCTTGTTTCCGGTGCTTCCGCCGGATTTTTTATAGCGGGCAAAGAGAAGCGCCGTATGCTTTGCAGGGTAAGTCGCGTTGACAATGTTGTCAAGTGTATCGCCTTTACAGTATTTAATTCCCGCCTCGGTGGTGTTGGATATTATCACTTTAAGCTCGTCGGAGCAGACGACGCGTTCAAGCCCACTCATGTCAACCGTAGAATCAACGCACCTTGAAACAGACGTGACAACGAAGGCTTCCTCAACAATCTGCCCGTTTGAAATCCCCCTGCTTAACACGTTATACAGGCAGTTTTGCGCCATAAGCCTCGCGCAGTTGTCCCACCTGCGCGGCGGCGTTATTACAATGCTGCCGTTAAAAATCCCTGCGGAATTCATGCGCTCGACAATTGTTCCCGCGAACGCCCTTAAAAAATTGCCTTCGCCTATCTGGAGTATTTTTTCCGGGAGGTTGCCATAGGCTTTACATACAGCTTCGCCGATATTTTTCATAATTCATCTTCTCCGAATTTCTCAGCTTTTTCCTGTAAAGCTGTCCATTCCGTCATAAGGTTTTCCTGTTCCGCCCTCAAGGCTTCAAGCTTTTCCGTATACTGCAGAACTTTTTCGTAATCGGCGGCGATTTCCGGCGTTGAGAGAAGCGCGTTAACTGCCTCGACTTCGCCGTCTGCGGCTTCTATTTTTTCTTCGCAGCGCCTTATTTTTCCCTCCAGCCTGCGTTTTTCACTTTCGCGCTCCTTGCGGAGCCTGTAGTCGTTAGGTCTGACCTGATTTTCCGGCTTTCGTACAGATACCCCGGCAGCAAGCTTCTCGGCATAGCTGTCATAGTTGCCTGTGTATTCGGCAACGCCGCCCCGTGTCAGATGAAGCACTCGTGTGCATAGCTTGTTTATGAAATATCTGTCGTGCGACACGGCAAGAATTGTGCCGTTATATCCTTGAAGCGCTGTTTCCAGCGCCTCGCGCGAGTTGATGTCGAGGTGGTTTGTCGGCTCGTCGAGCAGCAGAAAATTCGCGCCCGACAGCACAAGCTTTAATAATGCCAGCCTCGCTTTCTCTCCCCCGCTCAGCTCGCCTACCTTTTTGTAAACGTCTTCTCCGCGGAACAGGAACGCCGCAAGCGCGCTTCTCACCTCTGTTGTTTCCATTGATCTGTGAATATCCCATATTTCGTCAAGCGCGGTTTTATCGTTGTGCAGCCCGAAAAGAGTCTGGTCGAAGTAGCCCATCTTGACGTTTGCGCCTAATCTGACAGTTCCGTTGTCGGCTCTCAGCTCGTTTTTAATAATCTTAAGCAGCGTCGTCTTTCCGCAGCCGTTGGGACCGAGCAAAAACGCCCTGTCGCCCTTGTTTAACTGAATATCAACTCCGGAAAACAGCTTCTTGCTGCCGAATGATTTTGAAAGCTCCTTGATAATCAATACTTCGTTTCCGCTTTCGGCGACGGGCTTAAAATTAAAATGGACCTCCGCCGCTGCCTGTTCCGGCACTACAAGCTCCCCGCGCTTTTTTTCGAGCATTTTTTCCTTGCTGGCTATTGTTATAAAATTCCTTTGCCTGCCGAACTGCCTTTGCTGCTCGATTATCCCCTCGATACGCTTGATTTCATCCATCCGGTTTTCATAAAGCCGCTTTTCATATTCTGCCTTTTCAGCCTTTTGTTTTTGATAGACGGAATAGCTGCCCTTCCAGACGCGCAGGGTTTTGCTTGAGATATCAAAGGTTTTTGTTGTAACCTTGTCAAGAAAATATCTGTCGTGCGAAATTATGAGCACCGAGCCCCTGTATTCGCTAAGAAAGCTTTCAAGCCACTCGACGCTGCTGATGTCGAGATGATTTGTAGGCTCGTCAAGCAGTAAAAGGTCGGCTCCCGACAAAAGCAGCTTACCGAGCGAAAGCTTTGAACGCTGACCGCCGCTGAGCTTAGAGCAGCTCATATTGAACTCGTCTTCGCCGAAGCCCAGTCCGAGCAGCGCCGCCCTTGTTTTGCTTTTGTACACAAGTCCGTCACTGCGCTGAAACTCCTCGGACAGACTGTTTTGCAGGTTTATCAGCTCGTCTAAGTTTTCGCCGCCTTTTTCTATCTGCCTGTTCAGCCTTTCAAGCTCTTTTTCCATATTCATCAGCCTGTCGAACACCGAGAGCATTTCGTCGTAAACACTACGCTGCGAGCCCGAAAAGACGTGCTGCTCCATATAGCCGACGGTGACGCCGCGCGATTTAACTATTTGTCCCCCGGACGGCTCAAGCTCGCCTGTTATCAGCCTGAAAAGTGTTGTTTTACCTGTGCCGTTAGCTCCGACAAGGCCCGCTGTTTCACGCTCGCCCAGTTCAAACGATACGTTCTTAAACAGCAGCCTGTCGGAAAAATACATTTCAACATTCTGAACGCTTAAAACAGACATTAATTTAAACCGCCTTAAATCCTTGTTTCGAGAATTTCCGAACGTCCCAAAAGCGAAAACCCGCCCGCGCCCGCGGGTATAAAAAAGCTGTCGCCCTTTTTAAATGTAAGCTCGTGACCGCAGCACCGGAGCGTGCCGCAGCCGTCAAGCACAAGAAGCGAAACGAAGCTGCTGTCGTCCGCATATGAACTGTAAGTATCCTTAACATCCGTTTTAAAAACGGTGAACAGCTCGCAGTTTGTGAGCAAAGTTTTATCCTTGTAAAGCAAATCTGATTTACTGACGTTCTTATTATTGTCGAAAGAGTACGGAACGGTTTTTGTTACGTCGACAGCCTTAGAAATATGGAGTTCTCTTGTTTTTCCGTCGGCTGACTTCCTGTTGTAATCATAAATTCTGTATGTCGTATCGGAATTTTGCTGTACCTCGGCAAGTAGTATACCTTTACAGATTGCGTGAAGAGTTCCTGACTCGATAAAAAAGAAATCTCCCTTTTTCACCCTGACTTTTTTTACATAGTCGAGCAGCGTGTCGTTTTCAATCGACCTTCTGAAGGTTTCTGCGTCTGTCTTTTCGTTGAAGCCGAGTATCAGCCACGCGTCGTCGTCGCAGTCGAGGATGTACCAGCACTCTGTTTTGCCCGCCCCGTTTTCAACCCTCCGCGCGTATTCCTCGTCGGGATGAACCTGTATTGAAAGGTTGTCGCGCGCGTCGATAAATTTAATAAGTATCGGAAACTCGCTGAAACGCTCTCCGTTTTTACCGCATATCGACCTGTTTTCGTCGTAAACGGACTTAAGCGTGCGTCCCGCGAAAACGCCGTTTTCGACAGTCGAGCAGCCGTTCGGGTGGCAGGACAGCACCCATGCCTCGGCGGCGTTTTCCTTGTCTGTCAAAACGCCGTATTCGTCAATAAGCCTTCTGCCGCCCCATATCGTGCTTGAGACTGCCGGCTTCAGCTTCATCGGATACAAATTACACACGTCCTTTAATATTTTTTGTCTTTTATCATATTTGTCCCGTTTTTTATATAAACATTAACGGGAGGAATTAAAATGAGCACTTTTTCTTCAATACTCGTTATTACTGTTTTTACCTGCGCCGTGCTTACCGTTCTTATTTCCATGCTCAAAACAGGACACTTTGTCAAAGCTGTTTTTCTGACTTGTCTTCAGGGCGTGGCGGCTCTTTTTGCCGTTAACGCCGCGGGGCTTCTGACAGGCGTTACGCTTTCAGTCAACTGGTACACCCTCGGCGCGGGAGCCGTATTCGGAACGCCGGGCATTATTTCCGTTTTGCTGCTTGACGCTATTTTCTCCGGAGCCTTATAAGGGAATACTGGTCGCAGCTACCTATGGCGGCTGCCGGCATGTCGTCTATAATCGTCAGGCAGTTGAGGAACGTCTGAATCTGCTGAAGCATGAGCGACGCGTTGAACTTTTCCATTTCATGGCTGTCGCTTACAACGCACAGGCTGTCGGGAGCCGCCACCAGAGATATTTCGGGTATCTTGACATTAAAAAGCGGCTGCCCCTCTCCGAAATGGAGAAAATTGTGCCCCCTGAGCGTCAGAGTACGGACAAGGCTCCTGTCCTCAAGCGCCCTGTAATATATTTCGTCCATGATTTTGTTGCCGGTATATACCATCTCGGTTTCGATTTCTCCAGTCTCAGTATATACCCCGTCAATATCCTTCCATTCCATGCAGCCGAGGTGTTCGATTGATATTCCCGCGACGGCCTTTATATGTCCGCCTTTTCCGTCCCAAAGGTCGGGATGAGCGCTCAGCCACTTTGACGTTGCCTGAACCCCGCCTCCCGAAGGATTTTTGAACATAGGCAGGCGGAAATGGCCTGTCACAAAAACAAAGATGTGTGTTCTTTTGAGCTTCTTTCCGCGCAGGCAGTCAATAAGCGACAGCATGGCAATAGCGCCGTTTTCCTCAATGCAGTTCGTGCCGTCGGTGTGGCTGTTTATTATGACCGCCTCCTCCCTGTTTTCGCCCTCAAGCATACAGTAAAAAGTTTCGGTCTGGGCGCATATCTCCTTTTCCGCCGTTAATTTCAGCGTAGCGCTTTTATGCGCCGCCGCCGCTTCGATAACCCTTGCTCCCTCAATTGAATTAACCCAGATAGCGGGTATGCCCTGATAATCGAGAATGAACGGAAGGTACTGCCCCTCTACGCATTTGTCGTTCATGCCGTCCCAGACGCAGACAGCCGCCGCGGCGCCCGCCAGCTTTGCCGCCTTGAGCAATGAAAAATGATAAAACGCGGTGGCAACAGGCCCCGTATAATTCGCCGGAATCGAAACATTTTCGGGTTTTGACCGGCGCTGGTTAAAGACAAGAGATGTCGGAAGAAAATCCATTTTGTTGACCTTGATTACAAGTATCTTGTCTCTCGCGTTTATAAATTCCATCGGGCCGCCCGCGTAGACAAGCTCCGCCGTTATGCCTCTTATGTCCGTTTCGCCGGAATACGGAAAAGCAGATGAAATCCTGATATTTTCGCTTTCCGTGCCGCCGTGAATGACGAGCGACTTGTCTTTTTCCTCCCAGCGGTTAAAAAAGTGCGGATCGGAATAAACATTTATGTCCATTTTCCGCAGCTCGTTTTTTAGCCACTTAATGAATCTGTGCTGACCTTCGCTACCCGTAAGCCTTGTGCCGAAGCTGTTCATCTTCTGAACCTTTGCGTAAAGCTCTTTTTCGTTTGTGTAATCGGAAATATCGTATTTCCTGACGCAATCCCTGCGGCAGCCCTTGTTGTCTTTTTCTATTCTTAGATATTTTCTAAGCCCCTGAAGGCTGTTCCTTCCGTCTGTTATGCCCGTCTGATACAAAAAGCCGAGCCTGTCGGAGTCGGTGTCAAGCAGCGTAACGTCAATTTCCACAGACGGTCTTATGACGAATATCCTGCCCTCGCTTTCAAGCCTGTCGATAAGGTCGAGCGTTTCGTTGTATTTGTTGTTTGCGTTCAAGGCTACTTCAAGCAGCTCCGGCTTATCCTTGAAAAGCCTTTTTGCCGTTTCTCTCTCTGCAAGCGGCATGGGAGGCCTGCGAAAGCCCTTGTGCCTTGTGAGCAAAACAACTATTTTGTCGTATCCGTCAGACAACGCCTTTTCAACAGGTATCGGGTCGGCTATTCCCCCGTCTATATAATCGCGCCCGTCAATCGTTACCGGCGGCGTAAGAAGCGGCAGGCTTGCCGACGCAGCCCCCGCGGCAAAGATGTCGGAGCATACGCCCTTTTCAAAATAGGCCGGCCTGCCTGTTTCTGCATCGGTCGTTACTATCAGAAATCTTTGAGGTGAATTGTTAAACGTGTCGTAATCAAACGGCAGTATCTCGCTTAATCCGTGGAACATGAAATCGAAGCCGAACACGCTTTTTTTCCTGACGAGATTAAGGAGATTATAATAACGCTCGTCGTTTATATACTCAAGGTTAGCCCGGGCGGAACGTCCGGGTTGCCTTGCCACATAGTTAAAACCGTTCAGCGCGCCGGCGGAAACGCCGATGACGCATGACGGATATATTTCACTGCCCATAAGCACGTCAAGCACGCCCGAGGTGTGTATGCCCCTGAGCGCACCGCCCTCGATTATAAGACAGTCGTTCATACCGCAGCTCCTTTCAAGTAATAATAATATATATTAGCATATTGACCATATAAATGCAATAACACAAAAAATCACAAAACCGCACCCGTTAAGGCGCGGCATTTTGAAGTAAAATTATTATCAAGCCTCGCAAAGCCCCTTGTCGCAAAGCTTATAGCTCCTGCCGCAGGAGTTGCACTTGTATGACGGGCTTAGCTTCTGACCGCATTCGCAAACCCAGCCTATCTGTTTTGCGGGAACACCCGCCACAAGAGCGTAGTCGGGAACATCCCTTACGACAACCGCTCCCGCGGCGACAAGCGCGAACCTGCCGACGGTATTTCCGCAGACTACCGTCGCGTTGGCGCCTATGCTCGCGCCGTATCTGACAAGCGTTTTTTCATAACGCGAAACCTCGTGCCCGCTTCGGGGGTATAAATCGTTTGTGAACACCATTGACGGCCCGCAGAACACCATGTCCTCAAGAATTACACCCTGATATACCGAAACGTTGTTCTGAATTTTAACGCCGTTTCCTATAACCACGTCGTTTGCAATGTAGACGTTCTGACCGAGCGTGCATTTTTCGCCTATGACGGCGTTGCTCTGAACATGGCAGAAATGCCATATCTTTGTGTTTTTTCCTATTATGACATTTTCGTCGATGACGCTGGTTTCGTGAACATAATAATCAGCCATGAAAACGCCCCTTAAAATCAAGAGTGGAACAACTGTCAAGAGGGAGCTTTACAGGCTTTCCCTCCGACGCGGACTTGTAAATAGCCAGCACTGTTTCGAGCGCCCTTTTGCCTGCCTGTGAATCTATATACGGCTTTCGTCCCGTTCTGACGGCTTCTATTACGTCGGCATAAAGCGATTTATGACCGAAGCCGTAAACATTGGGCGGGTTTTCGCCCACGGTTGCCTGAATTATTGATTCTGTTTCGTCTCCGTCGTCGAAATGCCAGTCGTCGATTTTGTTGACGCAGGTGCCGCCGAGCTTTGCGTAGCCCGTTTCGCCGAACACCGTCAGCGTCTCCTCGTAATCCCTGCCGTTTAGGTTAACCGTCCCGTCTATTAAACCGTAGCTGCCGTTTTTAAAGCGCAGCAGAGCCGCGCCGAAATCCTCGCACTCTATATACGGGTGCTTCATATTGTCGGTGTATCCCGCAACCTCCGTGACCTCGTCGCCCATCATCCAGCGCAAAAGGTCGATGGCGTGTATGCACTGGTTCATCAGCGCACCGCCGTCCTGCTCCCATGTGCCTCTCCAGTCGGCGCTCCTGTAATACCCCTCGTCGCGCGACCACCGTATGCTCGCGGTGCCGTAAAAAAGCCTTCCGAACCTGCCGGCAAGCAGCGCCCTGCGCATGTGCTGAACAGAGTTGTTGAAACGGTTCTGGTGATTTGCGCAGACCGTTACTCCCTTCTTTTTTTCTGCCTCTATTATTCTGTCGGCGTCGGCGATTGAGAGCGCGATAGGCTTTTCGATTATTACGTTGCTGCCCGCGTTTATGCAGTCCACCGCTATATCGGCGTGTGTTCCGCTGAAGGTTGCTATTGCCGTCAGCTCGGGCTTTTCGATTTCGAGCATTTCACGATAATCCGCGTAACATCGTATCTCGTCCCCTCCCNNAATTCAGCGGCGCTCTTTTTTGCATTATTGATGTCAATATCGCACAATGCCGCGATTTCAAGCCCGTTTTCAACAGCCGCCGCGATGTGGTTAGGCGAAACACGACCGCAGCCGATTAACGCGTATTTCATTATAAACTCCTTAAAAAAGAGCTGTATGTGAAGGGATCGTAAACAGTCCCCTCGCAATACAGCCCTTATTATTTTTTATGGTTTATCTGTTTTGAACGACGTCAAGCGTTGTACCGAGCGACATTCCGAAATCAATGAGCATTTGCGCGTCGAGTGCGTTAATAACGCCGTCGTTGTTTACGTCGCTTGCCGCCGTCAAGGCCGGAGTAAGCGGCAGGTTATAGAACTTAAGACTGAGGATATTGGAATCGCACGCGTCAACTATGCCGTTGCCGTCGAGGTCTCCGTATATTACAATCGTGTATTTTTCAAGCAGCTCTCCGCCCAAGGCTTTCAGCTCTATTGTTGTTCCCGTTCCGTAACCGTTTGGCGTCGGCGTAATGAATATCTGACCGCTCGAGTTTGACGAGCTGGCGATTGCCGCTACCTGCTCTGCTGTGATACCCTGCGAGATTCCGTCAATTATCTTTCTTTCATGGTCGGGCTTGCAGGGCACTTCAGTGCCGAAAACGATTTGCGGAATCTGATTGATGCTGACGTTTATCTCTTTCTGCGCAGCCGTTGTAAGGTCGACGGTTGTTATCGTGAACGAACCCGACTCGGGGTAATAGCCGTCATTTTCTATTGTGTATGTATATGTGCCTTCCGTATCGAAGTTATAAGTAGCCGATATCCTGTTGCTTGAAACAGGTGTCTGAAGCGCGCCGAGAGAGTTCCTGACGCTTATTGTCGAGTCGACCGCATTCGTGACGTTTATCACCACGGTAGCCTCGGAATATGGAACGCTCGTGAGGTAGAACGGCTGAACATATGTGATGCCGCCGCCACCAGTGAAATAAACGCGTACATAGCTGTTTATCTGTGACTCATAGCTGTTGAGGTCGAACGTTACGACGTCGCCGCTCGCGTTGCAGTCTTTTGTGTCAATCAGGACTCCGTCGGCGACGATACGTGCCTTAGTCGCCTTTGCGATATTGAAGGTTATCTGGCTGTGAACGTCGTCAATCGTAATCCTTGTAACCCTGGGATAGTCGCCCGTGCCAGTTACTCCGTTAAGCTCGTTTGCGCCCTTGGAGTTTTTGGACGAAGCGAAGAAGGCGCCGGTCTGAAGGCAGGTTCTTACGTTTGCCACTGTGTTTGAAGGCATCCAAAGATAATTCGCGTTTCTGTTTACGTCGCCATTGTCGTGCGCGTCATCCTCGCAGAAGCCCCACAAATGCCTGCCCAAGGGAGCCAGCACCTGAAGGCACTTGTCGTAGAGAACACGGTCGCCTGACGTTCTGCCGTCGGAGGTATTGACAAGCTCAAAACCGAGACAGGTGTTATATGTTTTGAAAACATTCGTGAAATCGTTAATAAACGACGTGTTGTAATTTCCGTCTGACCATTCGCCTACATGGTTTACATGAGTGTTTCCGCCCTTGTTATGGTTCTTCTGGACGGCGGTAATAACACCGCTGATGCCGGAGGCGCCCATCTCCATGTCTCCGTCTCCCGCATCGACAAACCAGCCGCAGACATGCACCTTTGCAGTGGAAGCGCCGTTAAGCTCGATACCGAGAGGAACGTCTATCATCTTACGGCCGTTTCTGTCGGAGCCGGTTGTTATTGCCTGATTCCGAGACGACGAAAGAGCCTTCGGACTGCCGTGAACTACAAACTGATATCCGAAAATGGCATGACGCGACTTGCTTGCCGTCCAGCCGTAGTTCACCGTTCCGTGGTCGGTCATCGAAAGGCAGTCGTAGCCCGCGGCATAATAATCCTCAATCATCGCATTAAAGTGCGAATCTCCGTCGCTTATGTTCGAGTGGGTGTGAAGGTTTGACTTGTAGTCGCTCCAGTTATCCCAGTCGACCGTTGCATACGGATTGTCGATTATGTATCTTTTCGTACCTTTTACATCCTCAATTCCCGTCGCATCGGCAAACGGGCCGTTTTGAGGCAATAAGCATAAAACGAGCGCGGCCGCGCAGGCAAAGACACCCGTTATTCTGAATATCGGCAATAATATTTTTTTCAAACACACCAACTCCTTAACAAAACAAAACACATACAGATATAACATACCTACCAAGTCATTGTAATTGTATCATACAATGATTTGTATAATCAATACAAAAACAGAAAAATATCGCCGTTATTTATGTATTTTTTATTAAAATCTCCGCTTATTGCAGCTCAAAGCTGTATTCAAATTCAGAAAGCCAAAGCGAGGATAGATAATTTCGCGCACGCACCACAACACAGTCGTCGTAAACCTCAAACTGAAGCCCGCTGCCCGACAATTTGCTGCCGCGGGAAACATTGTACATAAAGCACGGAAGATTAATCATATGAAGCGTTCCGTCGCTCTCGACGGAGTCGTAGGTTTCCGGCCCGTCTTCCGAATTATTAAGCCCGTTATGAAGGTGCCCCGTGATATAAAAAACGTTATCGTACTTCTTCATGATGGCTTTCAGCCCGACGGACTGATTGCCGACGCTGCTCTCTCCCCAGACTTCGGGAAGCCCGTGGGTATCTTTTAACGGCTGGTGACAAACGACAAAGGTGGGCTTGCCGTCGGACGTTGCCGCCGCCAGAGTCGTATCAAGCCAGTCGAGCTGGGTTTGGCTGATAGACGCCTCAACTCCTATATTCTCCTCAGTTCCGAGGACAGCGAACGTATAGCCTTTTACTTCCTTGCTGTAATAAAGCTTGTCAATTCCGGAGCCTGTAAAGGCATTGTAAGCACCGACAAAGTTTTCGCGCGACTTTTCAAATCCGGAATCGCTCCAGGTGTCGTGGTTGCCGGAGGCTATTATGTAATTATCGGTGAATTTTACTCTGCCGAGAATGCCGTAAAGCTTTTCGAAATGCTCCTCTTCTCCGTGTTCCGTCGTGTCGCCGGCGATAATAAGAGCGTCTATGTCAGTCATTGAGCACGCCATGTCGCTTAAGCCCATGCCGAACTTAATATACCTCACAAGATCCTTTTTCATATGCACGTCTGAAATCGCCGCAAAATTAAGCCTTACCTCGTCGGGGTCTTTTGCCTCAAATTTCGCGCTGCTAACCCCTCCCGTAAAGGGCAGGAAAAGTGAAGAGATGCTGAGCACAAGCGTCATTATCCCTCTGAAGAAGCTGAAAAACGACGTCATTTTTATCAAATCCTTTCAATAAGATAAAATCAGGCCGACGGGAGCATTACCGAACTCCGTCAGCCTTGAAAATATGCTTTTTCGCATTAAACTGTTCATACCGTTACAATACATTACCTATGTTGTTATCATTTTCAGTCAGATTGTAACACACAGGTAAATGCTTGTAAACACTTTTTTTCCTGTTTTTCGATTTTTCGGATTGCGGCTTGCAGCGTCTGCTACATTATTTCCATGTCGTGCTTGAGCCTTGCTATAATACGCTTTTCAAGGCGCGAAATATAGCTTTGCGAAATGCCGAGCAGCGAGGCTATCTCCTTTTGAGTATGCTCCTTTCCCCCGCCGACGCCGAAGCGCATGTGCATTATGAGCTTTTCCCTGTCGTCGAGCGAGTTGATTGTTTTAATAAGACAGTTTTTTTCGTCCTCGTCCTCAATTGCCCTGTTGACGACGTCGGCTTCGCTGCCGAGAACGTCCGAAAGCAACAGCTCGTTCCCGTCCCAGTCGATGTTTAAAGGCTCGTCTATGGACATTTCCGACCGCGACACGCTCGTTTTGCGCAGATGCATTAAAATCTCGTTTTCTATACACCTTGACGCGTATGTAGCAAGCTTTATGTTCCGCTCCGGGCAGAAGGTGTTGACGGCCTTGATAAGACCTATGGTGCCTATTGACACAAGGTCCTCTACATCTATTCCCGAGCTTTCGAATTTTCTCGCGATATATACCACGAGCCTGAGGTTATGGACAATAAGCTGCTCGCGCACGCTTTCATCTCCGTGCGCCAGCCTTTCGATAATCTCCGCTTCCTCCGCCTTGCTCAGCGGCGGCGGCAGCGTCTGCGGCCCGTTTATGTAATAGACGTCGTCCGATAACAGCCTTATCTTCAGCCTTATTATCGCTGTCCTGATTATTTCCCTCAGCTTCATCGCAGCTTCCTCCGCCTTTACAATTTTCAAAAAAAGAGAAAAAATTTCCGTTCAGAATCACCCCGTATTCTCCGTTAAAAATCTTCTGTTTTGTTACGCCTACAAAAACATCACTGCCGACCGCCGTATTCTTACCGCAGACGGCTTTAATCACGTCGCATCTGAACGACGGAAGAAGCCCCTTGCAGCCTACCGTATTGAACGGTATCAGCCTTATTCTTCCGCTCCAGCCGTCCGGCACCTCGCATTCCGAAAGGCTGCCTCTTTCGAAAAAGGCGTTGAGCTCCGGCGGAAGCATCTGCGAAACGAAGCAGTACTGCGCTATTATGACAGGCTTGCCCGTAAACGCGTCCTGAAGTCCGTTGCCGGTATCGAGCAGAGCGTCGGCTTTTATTTTTTTGTTATCAAGCGTTATCTCTGCCTTTCCGAAGTGGGTTTCGATAGTCCTTCTCCGAAGCAGCTTTGAAATTAACGTAACGACTGCGTAGCAGACAACCGACAGGAGGACAAGCAGCGTCGCGTTGATGTCGAAATACAAAACCCCGTTGTTATAAACCATGCCTTCCGGCCTGAATGTGAGCCAAACGGCAAGCATTATCCCCGCGAAAATAAAGTTTACGAGAAAGAACGCGGTGTATCTCTTTAAAAACTGCCGAAAGCTTTTGTTTTCAAAGGAGCACATTGTAATAAGCGACGACAGAATAAGCTTTATGAGAACCGACAAAGCTATATGTACGGGCGGTATGAATATAATAAGCGACGACAATCCGCCGACGGCCGAGCCGAAAAGCACCCGCTTTCTTCTGAACTCTGTTCCCGAAACGAAAGCGGTCGCAAGAATCAGAAAATAATTCACAATTAGGTTGATGAATATCAGCTCATCAGCATACACCGCCCTGCTCAGCTTTATGCACCTCTTTTCATGCTCTTATTATATTACCGGGCAATTAAGTATTTTGTCGTTTTCTGATACGCAGCACAAATTTTTAACTTTCCGGAATTTTAAATAATCTGTCAATTCATGTCGATTTCTCTTGACTTGAAGCATTTGTCAATATAAAATGTATGATATGTAAGTATTATGTATAACGGAGGCTGATATCATGAAATGCGGCAATTGCGGCAGCATAGTGCCGGACGACCTCGCCATTTGCAACGTATGCAAAAAGCCCGTAATCGCACAAACTCCGGACAGCGATACAATTATGTGCCCCTGCTGCGGCGAAAGTAACTTCAAGGGTATCAAAATATGCTCAAAATGCGGTTCGCCGCTTACCGTTCCTCCCGAGACAAAAGCGGCAAAGGCATCGCCGCCCAAACGCAGGAGAAAAAGAAGGCTGAACCCGAAGTTTGTCGCCGCCGTTGTGATATTTTTCGTAATAGTCGCCTCCGTTGCCGTTTTGCTGATTGTTTCGATGTTCAACAGGGACAGCGCGCAGCCCGCCAGACTTCAGTCCTTCTTCTCTAAGGGCGGCGACTATACGCAGTTTGTTGCCGATGGCGGGGCGCTCTTAAAAATCGACGGTTCCGTCGTTTTGTCCGCCGAATCCCGGGACGGAAGCTCGAGGGCCGTTCTGACCGAGGGCGGCAAACTGTATAATATATCGTCTGCCGGCAGCGCCGAGGTGTCGTCAAACGTCGTGTTCTGCACTATTTCGGCAAACGGTTCATCAATACCTTATCTTGTAGACAGCGCAAAGGACGCTTCGGAAACATCCGAAAGCGAAAACGAAAGCACGGAGCCGGGCGAGCCCGAAACGGAAACGCTGTACGACAAAAGCTCGCTTTCGCTGTTCCTTTACGACTGCGCCGAAAAGACCTCGACGCTTATAGCGAACAACGTAAACAACTACTCAATAGCAGTTTCGCCCGACGGAAAAGCCGTTTCCTACACCATGGCGTCGTCCGACTCAAAAAGCTTTGAGGGCTACATCTGCAACGGCGGCATATTTTCCTCCGCGGGCAAAAACTCCTGCGTCGTCGCAATGTCCGACAACGCCGAATATGTTTACTATCTGAAATATGAAAGCGGTATTGACGGAGAAATCATCAAGTTCTTCGCGAAGGGGTCTGAATCGGAAATAAAGCTCGGCGAATTCGGCGACGCGTCAAAGCTTTCGCTTTACCTTAACAATACACGAAACGAGGCTGTTTTCAGCCTGAACGGAAAGGACGGAAACTACTTCATATCAGTAAGCTGCTCCGAAAAAAGGCGCGTTTCAACAGGCTTCAAGCCGGTTTTGTCATACGGCAATCAGGCAACGCGCGTTTACGGCACCGAATGCTCCGTCTTTGCCTGTCCCGTAGACAGCTTCGGCCGCACACCGTTCACAGACGCCTCGGACACGCTGTATTATATGGACATAAACTTTGCCGCGACGGAGGTATGCGCCGGAGTCGAAAGCGCGCGCGTTTCCTCAAAGGGCAACATGCTTTTCTATATCGACAGCAGCGAGTTCCTTTACAGCTGTCCCGTAGAAAGCCTTTCGTCAAAAAATAAGCTCGCGTCCCACGTCAGCAAATTTGAGATATCTCCCGACGGGGCAAAATGCTTTTATATCGACGGCGACAAGTCGCTTTACTGCCTTTCGGGCGATAAGACTTCGCTTGTCGGAAGCGATGTTAACGAGCTTTGGGTTACGAGTAAAGGCACCGTATATTTCCTTGAAAACTTCACCTTCGGCAGCGGAACGCTTTTCTGCTCGAAGAACGGAATAGACAAGAAAGAAGTCAACGGCGCCGACAACGTAAGCAGCGTCATACCCGATTATTCCGACAAGGTATATTACTGCTCCGATTACAGCTCCGTTTCCGGCACGTTTGACCTTTGGTACGGCGGAGAGGATACTTTTACAAAGCTTTTTGACGATTTGGGCTGATGAATTATGACTGAACGTATTTTAATTAAAAACGCCGCCGTAATATCGGGCGGCGAGGTGCAGAAAAATATATGCGTTATAACCGAGGGCGGCAAAATAGCTTTTGTCGGGACCGAGCCCGACGGCTTTTGCGGCAGGGTAATCGACGGTGAGGGAGCTTATCTCTCACCGGGTTTTATTGATATCCACTGCCACGGCGGCGGCGGCCACGATTTCATGGACGCCACGCCCGAAGCGTTTATCGGCGCGTGCCGCTCACACGCAAGGCACGGCACTACCTCGATTCTGCCGACGACGCTTGCAGGAGACGAGAGCGAGCTTCTGGAAACCTTCTCCGCGTACAACGCAGCAAAGGACAGATGCCCCGACGGGGCGCAGATGCTCGGACTTCACCTTGAGGGGCCGTATTTTTCAAAGGAATTCAAGGGCGCGCAGGACGAGCGGTATATCGTGAACCCCGACTCTAAGCAGTACAGGAGGATTTACGAAAAATCCGGCGGCTGCATAGTCCGCTGGAGCTCCGCGCCCGAGCTTGAGGGTTCTGCGGAGTTTGCGCGTTTTCTGTCGGAAAACGGCATAATAGCCTCCGTGGCGCATTCCTCCGCGACGTACGATGAGGTCTTGGCGGCTTATAACAACGGTTTCCGGCTTATCACACACCTTTACAGCGGCATGTCCACCATAGTCAGAAAGGACGGCTTCCGCATACCGGGCGTTGTCGAGAGCGCATATCTAATAGACGGTATGAGCGCGGAGCTTATTGCGGACGGCTGCCACCTTCCCCCGTCGCTTTTACGGCTTGCCTGCAAATGCAAGGGCGCCGACAGGCTTATACTCGTAACCGACGCCATGCGCGCCGCCGGAATGCCCGAGGGTGAAAGCATACTCGGCAGCCTTAAAAACGGTCAGCGCGTAATTGTCGAAAAGGGCGTCGCCTTCATACCCGACCGCACCGCGTTCGCCGGCAGTGTATGTACCGCCGACAGGCTTGTCAGGACAATGACAAAATCCGCCGGAGTGCCTTTGACCGACGCCGTTAAGATGATAACGTACAATCCCGCTAAGCTTATAGGTGTTGAGTGTAAAAAGGGAGTAATAGCTCCCGGCGCGGACGCCGATTTGCTGCTCTTTGACGGCGATATAAAAATAAAAATGACTATGATTTCGGGAAATATTATTTGTCTGGAGAATTGAATGATATCTAAATACCTCGGCGACAGGGAGTTCTGGCGCGTTACGCTTTCGCTTGCCGTTCCTATTGCCTTTCAAAACCTGCTTATAAGCTCTTTTTCGCTTGTTGATACAATTATGGTCGGTCAGCTTGGCGATATTCCGCTTGCCGCCGTAGGCATGGCGGGTCAATGGAGCTGGCTTATGGGGCTTGTCCTGTTCGGGCTTTGCTCCGGCTCGGCTGTCTTTGTCGCGCAGTACTGGGGAATAAATGACAGGCGGTCTATTCAAAAGGTTCTCGGCGTTTCTCTTTGCGCCGTTTCTTTTGTAGCGCTCGTGTTTCTTCTTTCCGGTCTTTTTATGCCCGAAAGGATAGTCGGCGTTTTCAACAGCGACAAAGCAGTAATAGCCGCCGGAGCCTCATACCTGCGCATAGCGGTTTTTTCATATCCCGCCGTCGCGCTGAATTATATACTTTCTACTATTCTCCGTTCGACGGAAAACGTGCGTGTGCCGGTGTATGCCTCCGGCATATCCACAATTTTAAACTGCGTCCTGAATTACGTTCTGATATTCGGCGCTTTCGGCGTTCCCGAAATGGGTGTGCGCGGCGCCGCCGTCGCCACATGTATTTCCTCATGGACGGCTCCGCTGTTTATATGGATTATATCTTACCGGCAGCGCAATATAATTATCGGCAGAATGCGCGATATTTTCGGCTTCGACGGAAAAATGGTGCGGGAGTATTTATCAAAGGCAATGCCCGTAATGATTAACGAGGGTTTGTGGGGGCTTGGAACCGTTGCCTACAACGTCATTTTCGGCAGATTAGGCTACGAGTATTACGCCGCCGTTACGATATTAAAAACCTTTACCGATATCTCATTTATCTTCTTTATCGGCCTGTGCAGCGCGTGCTGCGTAATCGTCGGCAAGTCCATAGGCTCCGGCAGGATTGAAAAGGGATATTCCGACGCTCTGCGTTTCTCCGTTGTGGTTCCTTTGCTTTCGCTTGTCGTCGGCTCCTTGATAATGATTTTCCGATACCCTCTTGTAGGTCTGTTCAATCTGTCGTCAAACCTCACCGAGATAACCTTCGCCACCGCGGCGGGAATTATGCTTGTCGTCGGCGCGGAGCTTGTACTCCGCAACTTCCCGTATATACAGATTGTCGGAATTATACGTTCCGGAGGCGATACCGTTACGGGAATGAAATACGACCTTGTTTGCCAGTGGGTAATTTCTCTTCCGCTCACATATATCGCGGCGTTCGTTCTCAGACTGCCGTTTGTGGCGGTGTATTCCGTCATGCTGCTTGCCGAGGATGTGCTGAAAGTATTTTTATGCCTGCGCCGCTTTGTTTCGCGCAAGTGGATAATGCCCGTTACCGAAGAAGGAAGGCAGGCGCTTTTGTCTGCTGAGGAATAATATTATTGAAAGGATTTTTAGCATGATACAAATCGAAATGGAAAACGGCAGAAAAATGAAGCTTGAGCTTGACGCCGAAGCGGCTCCCGTAACAGTCGCGAACTTTTTAAAGCTCGTCGGCGGAGGCTTTTATGACGGGCTTATTTTCCACCGCGTCATACAGGGCTTTATGATTCAGGGCGGAGACCCTTTGGGCAACGGCACTGGCGGAAGCCGCGAGAATATCAAGGGCGAGTTTGCCGCTAACGGTCATAATAATCCGATTTCACACAAGCGCGGGGTAATTTCAATGGCGAGGGCGCAAAACCCGAACTCCGCAAGCTCGCAGTTTTTTATAATGCACGAAGACGGTGAATTCCTTGACGGACAGTACGCCGCCTTCGGCAGGGTTGTTGAGGGAATAGAGGTTGTTGACGAGATTGCGTCAGTCAAAACAAACGCGATGGACAGACCGCTGACGGAGCAAAAAATAAAAGCGATAACTATAATTGAAGGTTGAGGTCTTAATATGGCTTTTTCACGGGAATTCAACAGCATGTTCCGCGAGTACGACATCAGGGGCAGAGTGAGCGACGACGAGCTGTGTCCCGAAAACGTGTATCGCATTGTTAAGGCATATTCAAAATATCTTGTAAAACGCGGCATTAAAAAAGCGGTTGTCGGGTATGACAACCGTGCCTGCTCGCCCTCGTTCGCCGAAGCGGCGGTAAGGGCTTTGCGCGAAATCGGCATTGACGTTTACTTCATAGGGCTTACGTTAAGCCCCGTCACCTACTACGCGCAGTATTATTTGAAATGCGAGGGCGCCGTAATGATTACGGCAAGCCACAACCCCGACGGCTGGTCGGGCTTCAAGCTTGCGAAGGGGTATTCAAAGACGCTCGAGCCGGACGACATAAGGGAAGTTTACGAGCTTGTAGACACAGACGACGCGCCGTGCGCGGGAGCGGGCGAAGGCTCGTATGTAGAAACGGACGTACGCCCGGCATATATCGACGAGATTGTTTCGCGCATTCACATGGGGCCGAAAAAACCAAAGGTAGTGCTTGACGCCGGCAACGGCGGCGCGGGGCTTTTCATATACGAGCTGTTCCAGCGGCTCGGCTGTTTAACCTTCCAGCTAAACTGCGACCCCGACATCACATATCCGCATTACTTCCCCAATCCGTCGGACTTAAAGGGCAGGGCAAAGCTCCGCGAGATGGTAACTCATCCGTATATAAACGCCGACTTAGGTCTTTCCTTCGACGGCGACGGCGACAGATTAGGCGTAATAGACGGCGACGGCAACAACATCTGGAGCGACATTATTTTAGCCTACATCGCGAAAAACCTTCTCAGCCGCAAAAAGGGCGCGACGGTGGTTTACGACGTAAAATGCTCGCAGGCGCTGACGGAGGTTATCGAGCAGAACGGCGGCAACCCCGTAATGTGGAAAACGGGACACTCATATATCAAATCAAAGATGCACGAGCTTAAAGCTGACCTCGCGGGCGAGCGGAGCGGGCATATATTCATCGGCGGCGACGACTGGTACGGCTTTGACGACGGCGTTTTTGTGGCGGCAAAGCTTTTGGAGGCGCTCTCAAACGACGAGGACAATATAGCCGGGGCAATATCGCGCTTCCCGCGGTATGTCACCTCGCCCGAAATCAAGGCGCACTGTGCCGACCATCTGAAATACGGCATTGTCGAAAAAATCGTCGACACGTTCAAAGCCCGCTACCCCGGAAAGGTTTATGACATCAACGGCGCGAGGGTTCAGTTTGAAAACGGCTGGGGGCTTGTGAGAGCCTCGTCCAACCTGCCGGAGCTTGTGCTGATTTTCGAGGCCCAAACAAAAGACGAGCTTAAAAAAATCCGCGCTGTGTTCCGTGATGTGCTGGCGGAGTATCCCGACATTTCGGCTGAGTGGGAGAATGATATAGAATAATTCTCTTTCCCTGCAGAGCTGTTTTTTCAACTTCAGCTTTAATAACGCTATGTCGTGTATGGCGACTCTTGCGGTAACCCCTACGAAAACGCTTTAATAAATTCAGTAAGGCAGGGGGCAGTCCCCTGCCTATTACTATATTTCAGCAGTTCCAAGAGCAAAAAGCCATAGCCTGAAGCGTTACCGAGCCTAAGACAACGCAGCCCGCAAGGGCTGCGCGGCGTTTACGGAGCAGACGGAATCACCGCGCGTCCTCACCGTCACGTTCCCCCTTGACGTGGTGTATGCCCTGCCGCCGTTTAAGTTGATTTTTTCCGCCGCCCTTTCCGACTTATCGCCCGAAGACGATATAACCGTCATGCCGAACCGTGAGGCGTCTATGCCCGCGGGCGGCACTGCCCTGCAAACAAGGATATCGGCGCCAAGCCATTTTTGCGGCAGCTCCGACACATCGCAGCCCGGATAAAAAATCACAAGAACGGTTGTATTGTCGATATCGAGATACGCCGCGCACGATGTTTCGGAATAATAATATTCGGCGTTAAACCCCTGCCAGATACCGTACGAAAAGCGTTTGCAGTAACTGACGTCGTTTTTAAAGTCGATTGACGCGAATCCGTCAGACCGTTCGGGTACCGCTATGAACCGGGCGTCCGTAAGATTAAGCAAAGCCTCCGCGGCGCTTGCTTCCGTTTCCTCCGCTCTCGGAAGAAGCAGAAAGTCAAGTCCGTCAGCCCCCGTTTCGCGTAGCGTTTCAATAATCGCGTCGGAGGCAAAATAGTCCCCGCCGCAGCCGAAAAGCGCGGCGCTGCCCTCCTTTGAAACAAGCACGGCGCTTCCGCCGCCAGTGTCTGTTACCGTTATTTCCGCAAGGCTGAAATTCAAAAGCCCGAACGAAACAACTCCCGTAAGCAGTGTTACAGCGCAGAGTACGGCAGTCGTTCTCATTATTCTGCGGTCAAGCTTTGACAGTAAGATTGCGGCGGCAACAAGAAGCATTGAAAGCGCGAGCCACAGACGTATGTATTTCTCGCCCGCTCCGACTTGTGCAAAAGGGACTGACGAGCAAATCCGCGTTATGAATATAAGTAATTTCGCGCATAAGCCCGACACGAGCGCCGACGCTTTTGAAAGGAATACGAGCGGTCTGACGCCCGCAGGAACAGCGGATATGCCCCCGAACAGCATACATACCGACGCCGGAAGCATTGCCAGCAGGTTTGTGACGGGAGAAATAAGCGGAAACTGCGGAAATGAGGAAATCATAACGGGTGCGGAAAAAACCATTGCCGAAAACGATATAGATGCAGACGCGGCGAACGCCGAAAGCGGCTTTCTTATGACAGCAGACCGCATCCTCAGCCTGTCCGTCAGCGAGCGGTAAATGACGGGTGCAAGTAATATAAGCCCGAACGTTGAGAGAAACGAAAGCAAAAGCCCCACATAGCCCGCGCTGAAAGGGTTAATAATGCATATAATCAATACCGCCAGACCGAGAGAATTTATGCTGTCGGCGTCCCTCGAAATCAGCTTGCCCGCAAGTATGACAAGCATCATTATGCCCGCTCTCATGCAGGAGGCGGAAAAGCCCGTAAGCGCTATAAAAAACAAAGTAAAAAGCATCGTTAGGGCGGCGGCAAGCCGCCTGTTTATTTTCAGTCTTTCAAGCAGACCGTAAACCGACAGCGCCCACAGCGTCATGTGAAGCCCCGAAACAGAGAACAGGTGAAGCACGCCGGAGCCTGAAAAGTCGTCGAGTATCTTTTGCGGCAGATATGTCCTGTATCCCGTGAGCATGGCGGCGACAACTCCGCCCTCCTCTTTGGGCAGCGTTTCGTTTATCGAGTTAAGAATTTTCTGCCGCAGTACAAACACATAATACATAGGCGGCTTGTCTGACGTTTTTGTTACCGTAATGCCGTTTTTTGTGTATCCGCCGAGATATACAGACTGTGAGCGGTAATAGCTTTGGCTGTCCGCGCTACTGCCTCCGGCGGGATATACGGTGCCCGTAAAGCTTATTATATCGTACGGCTCGGCGTCAAGCCTGTTTTTGGATGACAGTATAAGCTTTAAGCCGTCCGTTTCGTTTTCGCCTATCGAATCGCATTTTAATATGTACCTGTATTTTTCGTCGACCTTATACGGAATATCGGCAAGCCTGCCGCTGACGGGCACGTTTTCGCCCGACAGTTCGACGGCCGGTAGATAGCCGTAAAGAAAGCTGAAGGCAAAAAACAGGCCGGCCGCCGCAACTGCGATGCACGCGGCGGGAAGAACTGCGCTTTGCCTGACGCCGCGCAGCAGCATACAAAAAACAAAGCCTGCCGCCGCGGCGCAGACGCAGACGGGAACCGCCTTTACGCCGACGCCGCAGAGCAGGGCCGTTGTGAAGAAGAAGGTTATACCGATAACTGCCATGGGTCTCGGCATAACAACACCCTTTCAGCCTATCTTTTTATGCAGGACAAATCAGCCGGGAGGCCATGTGAAATCCCTGCCGCCGAGCAGGTGAAAATGCAGGTGCTTGACCGATTGACCCGCGCTGTCGCCGCAGTTTGTAACAATACGGAAGCCGTCGGACAGCCCCGCCTCGCCGGCAAGCTTTGATGCTGCTTCGAATATATGAGCCACAACGGCGCTGTTTGCCGCCGTTATATCCGCCGCCGAAGTAATGTGCTCCTTCGGGATAATCAGGATATGAACAGGCGCCTGCGGATTGATATCGTAAAAAGCAAGCACACTGTCGTCCTCATATACCTTTTTTGACGGTATATCGCCTTTTATTATGCTGCAAAAAAGACAGTCCATGTTTTTTCCTCCCGTTATGTTATTTATTAATCATGACTTTTACAATCGCTTCGGCAGCGCCAACGGCTTCCTTAATCTTTGAAGCGTCCTTCGCCCCTGCCATCGCGCCGTCGGGACGTCCTCCGCCGGAGCCTCCCGCAAGCTTTGCCACCTCGCGGACGATATTGCCGGCATGAGCTCCCTTTTTGACAGCCTCAGTCGAGCAGGCGCACGCGAAATTGACGGTGCCCTTATCGTTCGGAGCGCCTAATACAACCACAATATTGTCGCCGCTCTCCCTTGCCGTATCGCACATGGAGCGAAGGGCGTCGGGAGCCGTGACGTCGAGAACGCCCGTTATAAGCTTTATTCCGCAGAACTCGACGGCTTTGTTGAGCAGTCCGTCCGCTTTCATTTTTGACAGCTGCGCCGACAGGCTTTCTATCTCTCTTTCCTTTTCCTTCAGCTCCGCCATAACTGCCGCCGCCCTGCGGTCAAGCTCGCGGATGTTTGCAGTTTTAAGCGCCCTTGCGGCGTTTTCCATAATCTGCTCTGTATTCTTGACGTAATCGAGGGCGTTTAATCCCGTTACTCCCTCAATCCTGCGGACGCCCGAAGCCACCGACGATTCCGATATTATTCTGAACAGCCCGAGCGTTCCCGTATTTTTGACGTGTGTTCCGCCGCAAAGCTCGGCTGAAAAATCGCCCGCGCGTACTACCCGCACAACGTCGCCGTATTTTTCGCCGAACAGCGCCATAGCGCCGAGCTTTTTTGCCTCGTCAATAGGCATTTCTTCGGACGATACTGTTTGCGCCTTTAATATTTCCTCGTTTACAAGCCGCTCCACCGTTTCCGCTTCTTCGCGTGACAATGCGGAAAAGTGTGTGAAGTCGAACCTGACTAAGTCGCTGTTTACCATCTGCCCCGCCTGCTCGACATGTGTGCCGAGCGTTTTTCTCAAGGCTGCCTGCAGAAGGTGCGCCGCGGTGTGGTTGCGCTGTGTTGCAATGCGCTTTCCGGCGTCTACCTGCGCTGTAACCGCCGAGCCTTTTTTCAGCCCCTCGCCCTCGACGACCGTGCCGTGGTGGAGCGTTACGCCGTCGTTCGTTTTAGTCGTTGCCGTTACCTCAAAGACGAAATCGTCGCACGATATTGTTCCCGCATCGCCCGCCTGACCGCCGCTCTCGGCGTAAAACGGCGAAACGTCGAGCGCAAGCGACGCTCCGGCTCCCGCCTCTATATAATCCGTCTGACCGTCTTTTGTAATAACGGCAACAACCGTGCTTTGCGTGTTAAGCGAATCATAGCCCGTAAAGACGGTTTTCTCAATGCCCTTTGTAACGGCGCCGGAGTTTTTCCACGCGTCCGCGCCGGCGTTTTTCCTCGCGCTTCTCGAACGCTCGCGCTGCTCCTTTACAAGCCCATCGTACCCGGCTTCGTCTACCGTCATTCCCTTTTCGGCAAGAATCTCTTTTGTCAGGTCAATCGGGAACCCGAATGTGTCGGAGAGCCTGAACGCGTCGGCGCCGCTTAAAACACCGTCGTTTTCGCCTATCATTTCGGACAGCAAAGAGAGGCCGGAATCTATGGTTTTGCCGAAGCTCTCCTCCTCGTTTTTAATAACCTTTTGTATGAAGTCGCGTTTTTGCGCAAGTTCGGGATACGCCGACTCGTTTTCGCGGATAACCGTGCCGCAGAGGTCGGACAGGAACAAACCGTCAATCCCTAATAGCCTGCCGTGACGGGCGGCGCGGCGCAGAAGCCTGCGGAGAACGTATCCCCTGCCCTCGTTTGACGGCATGACGCCGTCGCCTATCATAAACGTCGTGCTTCTTATGTGGTCTGTGATTACTCTTAAAGAAACGTCCTTTTTCTCGTCGTCGTGATACTTTACGCCGGCAATATCCATGACGTGCTTCATGATATTCTGAACCGTATCAACCTCAAAAAGGTTGTCGACTCCCTGAACAATACAGGCAAGCCGCTCAAGCCCCATGCCCGTGTCGATGTTTGTGCTCATAAGCCTTGTGTAGTTGTTGTGACCGTCGTTGCTGAACTGTGTAAAAACGAGGTTCCAGAACTCGACATACCTGTCACAGTCGCAGCCGACCTTGCAGTTTTCGGAGCCGCAGCCGTACTTTTCGCCCCTGTCGAAATAAATCTCTGAGCACGGCCCGCACGGTCCCGCGCCGTGCTCCCAGAAGTTGTCCTCCTTGCCGAGCCTTACCATGCGGTCGGGCGAAATGCCTATTTCCTTTGTCCAGATGTCGTATGCCTCGTCGTCCTCAATGTAGACGCTTACATAAAGCCTGTCCTCAGGCATCCGGAGCGTTTTTGTGCAGAATTCCCACGCGAAGGCTATTGCCTCGCGCTTGAAATAATCGCCGAACGAGAAGTTGCCGAGCATCTCGAAAAACGTGCCGTGACGCGACGTTTTGCCGACGCGCTCGATATCCGGCGTGCGGATGCACTTCTGGCATGTGGTAACGCGCCTGCTCGGCGGCGCAAGCTCGCCCGTGAAGTATTTTTTTAACGGAGCCATGCCGGCGTTTATCAGCAGAAGGCTCTTGTCGCCCTGCGGAATAAGAGGAAAGCTCGGCAGACGCAGATGACCCTTTTCCTCAAAAAAAGCAAGATATTTTTCCCTTAGTTCGTTCAGACCTGTCCATTCCATTTAATATATCTCCTAAATGTTAAACTCTCTCATATTTCGCCCATTATAGTTAATTATGATATCATATCACCCTTTTATTGTCAACGACATCAAGCCCGAAAATTTCTTAATCGGTGTTCAAAGCATTGACAAACGATTGTATAATTTGGTATTATATGTGTTAATGTATTTACACTAAAATGGTATCGTATTTTTCTGACGGATTTATTATAATCACTTTCTTCGGGGTGAATTGAAATGATTAACACAGATAATCTGTGTATGAGCTGCATGAAGGAAATCGGCAACGAAAAGCAGTGTCCTCACTGCGGCTTCATGACCGACTCGCTTCAGATTTCGCCTTATCTTCCCATAAGAACAGTCGTCGGCAACCGTTATATCATAGGAAAGCTTCTTGAGTATAACGGCGAGGGCGCCACCTATATCGCGTGGGATATCGCCGGCAAAAAGCCGGTGACAGTAAGGGAATTTATGCCCGACGCCATAGCCGCAAGAAAGCCGGACGGCATACTTGTAAGCCCCAAGCCGGGCAGCGAAATCAGCTTCCGCGACTGCTGCCAGAGCTTTACGGAGCTTTGGAGCAAGCTCATAAGGCTCCGCGGGCTTTCCGCTTTAATCTGCGCCACAGACTTAGTTGAGGACTTCGGCACCGTTTACGCTGTTTCGGAATATTTTGAGGGCATTACCCTCCGCGAGTTTCTTCTCGGCAGCAAAACGGGCTATATTTCATGGGACAAGGCGCGCCAGATATTCATGCCTGTCCTTTCCACCCTCGGCACGCTCCACACAAACGGAATAATTCATCGCGGCATTTCGCCCCTGACGCTTATTATCGGCAAGGACGGAAAAATGCGTATTTCAGGCTTCTGTATCCCACAGGCAAGAACCTCGCGCGGCGAGCTTAACGCGCAGCTTTTCCCCGGCTACGCCGCCGTCGAGCAATACGGCTTCAAGGGTCAGCAGGGCTCGTGGACCGACATCTACGCCTTTGCGGCAACTCTGTACCGCGCCCTTATCGGCAGCGACCCCATAGAGGCGACGACGCGTGTCACAAACGACAAGCTGATGGTTCCCGGCAAGTTTGCCGAGCAGCTTCCGGCATATGTCATAAACGGTCTTGTTAACGCGCTTCAGATAATGCCCGAGGACAGGACGCGGACGGTAGAGCAGCTTCGCGCCGAAATAACTGCTTCCCCCACCGCCGCCGCCGCGGAGGAAAAATACGTCGAGTCAAAGCGTTTCGCGGCGGAAAGCCCGACGCCTAATGAACAGCGGGCGCAGGAGCCGCAAAAGCCGGAAAAGCCTAAGAAGTCCCAGAACATCGCTGTGACTACATTAAAGGTCGCCCTTATCTGCGTCGTTATCGGGCTTGTTGCCTTCGCTATCGTCAGCTTTACCGTGCTGCCCGACGAATATAACGTGTTTATCGCGCTTTTCGGCCGCGAGCAGACAACGGCTGTTGAAGGCGGCAAAGAAAAATACATCGTTCCGAATTTCGTGGACAAAAGCTATAACGACATCTTATACAGCGAGTATTATAAAGCGCGTTTTAAGATTACGGCTGAATATGTATACAGCGACGTCGTCGAAATGGGCTATATAATGTCACAGAGCATTCCCGCCGCCACCGAGGTTCCGGCAGGCACAACCATAAAGATGATTGTCAGCAGGGGTGTAGAAAAGGTAACGCTTCCAAGCGTCGTCGGTCAGAATTACGATGTAGCGTTCGACAGGCTTACAAAGCTCGGCTTTAACGTGGTGAAAACGGAAAAATCAAATGACGGCTCACACGCGGCGGGCGAGATTGCCGCCATGAGCAAAACGCCCGACATGCAGTATACAAAGGGCGAAAAAGTCGTCCTTATGGTATATGGCGAGCCCAATACCGAAACGGGCGAAACAGAAGTCGAATAGAGCAAGGCAACAAAGGCTTTAGCCGCTAATTGTGTGGTGTTGCCTGATGTTAGGAGTGTGTGTAAAAATGAGCGGGTCAAAGGGGTTTTCGGCATCAATAAAGGGTTTCCTTAACCACATTTTCATTGACGGTCTTTCGGGCATGGCTCTCGGGTTGTTCTCGACTCTCATAGTCGGAACAATACTTGCGCAAGTCGGTACGCTTTTTGACGGCATCTTAGGCGTATTTATTGCAAACGCGTCGTCAATCGCCAAATGCCTTACGGGCGCCGGCATAGGTGTCGGCGTTGCTTACAAATTCAAGCGCGCTCCTCTCGTCACGATTTCGGCGGCGGCCGCCGGAATGGTCGGAGCGTTCGCCTCAAAGATTATCGCCGGCACCGTGATTGTCGACGGAGCTATAAACTTTGTCGGTCCCGGCGAGCCTCTCGGAGCCTTTATTGCAGCTTATGCCGCCGTTGAATTAGGGCACCTTGTTTCCGGAAAAACAAAGCTTGATATCCTGCTTACACCCATTACGACGATTGCGGTCGGTTCAACGGTCGGGCTGCTTGTCGGTCCGCCGATATCGCAGCTTATGACCTCTCTCGGAAATCTTATCAACTGGGGTACGCTTCAGCAGCCCGTGCTTATGGGAATAGTTGTATCCACGCTGATGGGCATTGCGCTCACGCTCCCCATAAGCTCCGCCGCCATAGGTGTCATACTCGGGCTTTCCGGCATTGCCGCCGGTGCCTCTGTCGTGGGCTGCTGCACACAGATGGTAGGCTTCGCCGTTATGAGCTACCGCGAAAACAGATTCGGAGGACTTATAGCTCAGGGGCTCGGCACATCTATGCTTCAAATGCCGAATATAGTCAAAAAACCGATTGTCTGGATACCTCCCATAGTTGCGAGCGCGATACTCGGTCCCATATCGTCAAAGGTTCTCGGAATGATGTGCAACTCGACAGGCGCGGGAATGGGCACCTCAGGCCTTGTCGGTCCTATAATGACCTTTCAGACAATGTCCGAGGCAGGCGTAAACAAAACAGTTATACTTGTTGAAATAATCGCCATGTACTTCATTGCGCCCGCGCTCCTTACGCTGGCGATATCGGAGCCTATGCGCCGCCGCGGGCTTATAAAGAAAAACGACCTCCTGTTAGACCTTAAATAATCAATCCGGGAGCTATAAATGAGTCTTTCCTCTCTTTTTATAATCGCCGTGGGGCTTTCGATGGACGCGTTCGCGGTGTCCGTATGTAAGGGTCTGGCTCTTAAAAAAATGAGCCTGAAAACCGCTTTTACGGCGGCACTCTATTTCGGAGGTTTTCAGGCGCTGATGCCTCTTGTCGGCTTTTTTGTCGGCGTCCAGTTTGAAGATAAGATAACGTCGTTCGACCACTGGATTGCCTTCGTCATGCTCGCCGTTATAGGCGGCAAGATGATTAAGGAGGCGTTCGACAAGGAGTGCGTCATAGGCTCCGCCACCGTCAGGGTAAAGGAAATGCTCGTTCTCGCTGTCGCGACAAGCATCGACGCTCTTGCAACGGGCGTCATGTTCGCTTTTCTTATCGAAGTACCGCAAATATATTACGCGGTGGCTATGATTGGCGCGACAACTTTTATCCTCTCTGCGGTCGGCGTAAAGGTCGGAAACGTATTCGGCTGCAAATACAAGTCAAAGGCCGAGCTTGCGGGCGGTATTATCCTCGTTATTATGGGGTTAAAAATTCTTGTTGAGCATATCTCGAAAGGAACGTAAAATGAATTTTGCTGTAGTAGGGCGCAATTTTGTTGCGGACTGGTTCATCGAGGCGTCAAGGTGCTTCGATGAGCTTTGCCTGTACGGCGTTTATTCAAGGAGCCAAAGCACCGCCGGGGAATACGCCGCAAAGCACGGCGCGAAAAAAACATTTACGTCCCTCGACGATTTATGCTCCGACAAAAATATTGATTTTGTCTATATCGCTTCGCCTAACATCTGCCACGAGGAGCAGACAACGGCACTTCTCAATTCCGGCAAGCACGTCCTTGTCGAAAAGCCGGCGGCTCCTTCTGCCGACGCCTTCGCGCGGATGCAAAAAGTCGCCGGAAAAAGCGGCTGTGTGATGATGGAAGCCATGATGCCCGCCCATATGCCGGCGACAGCCACGCTTCGCAGTCTGCTTGGCGAGATAGGACCCGTAAGGCGCGCCACGCTTTCCTACTGCCAGTATTCGTCGAGGTATGACAAGTATAAAAACGGTATTGTCGAAAACGCCTTTAACCCGGCGCTCTGCAACGGTGCGCTGATGGACATAGGCGTTTACTGCGTTCATATGGCGGTTATGCTGTTCGGCACGCCTGAAACCGTTGCGGGCGGCTGCATGTTCCTGCCGCGCAGCATCGACGGCGAGGGAACGCTTGTGCTCGGCTATCCCGACATAATTGCAGACATCGTTTATTCCAAAATATCGGACAGCGTTCTCCCCTCTCAGATACAGGGGGAAAAGGGCTGCATACTTATCGACAGCATGTCCCGCCCGAAAAACCTTACGCTCGTAATGCGTGACGGCTCGCGGCGCGAGATAAACTCCCCCGCCGGCCGTCCCGACATGTATTATGAGCTTTTTGATTTTATCGGGCAGATTAAGGGCGTTTTAGAGCCGAGGTTCAACACCTATACATATGAAACGCTCGGCATAACGGACAAGGCGCGCGGTCTTATGAATATTGATTTTAATAAAAATAATCGGAGGTAATTATCATGAGCAAAAAAATCGGTTACGCGGTAGTGGGACTCGGTGTAGGAAAAGCACACGTCAAGGCGGCGGCAAACGCGAAGGACGCCGAGCTGATAGCCGTCTGCGACATTATTCAGGAAAAGCTGGACAAAATAGCCGGGGAGTATCCCGGAACATTGACCTATCTTGAATTTGACGAGATGCTGAAAAATCCCGACATCGACATTGTCAGCATCTGTCTTCCGAGCGCAATGCACGCGGATTTCGCCGTAAAGGCAATGGAGGCGGGCAAGCACGTTCTTGTCGAAAAGCCCATTGACATAACGGTGGAAGCGGCAATGAAAATCGAGGAGGCGCGCGTCCGCACCGGCCTTAAGGCAGGCGTTATACATCAGAACAGAAACAACGCTGACATGAAGCCCATCCGCGAGGCAATACAAAGCGGAAAAATCGGAAGTGTTATTTACGGCGATTTCGAGGTAAAGTGGTACCGCACGCAGGAATATTACGATAACGGCGGCTGGCGCGGCACATGGGAAATGGACGGCGGCGGCTCGCTTATGAATCAGGCTGTTCACACCGTTGACCTCATGCAGTGGCTGATGGGCGACGTCGAAAGCGTAACGTCGCAGATAGGCATTTACGGGCACAGGATTGAAACAGAGGATTTCACCGCGTCTCTCATCAAATTCAAGTCCGGCGCCGTCGCAACCTTCGTCAGCACCACCTGCGCGTATCCCGGGCTTAACACGGGTATAAAGATTTACGGCACAAAGGGCTCCATTGAGGCAGATTCCGACAAAATCGAGCTTTGGAAATTCATGGACGCGCCCGAGGGCGAGGAAGCGGAAGTTCTTTCGAAATACGCGGGCAACGGCTCCGCCGCCGCTCTCGACCCCACCCTTTGCACAGGTCATGCCTCGATGGTCGAAAACATGATAAGCGCCGTCAAAAACGACTGCGACCCCCAGATTCTGCCGATGGAGGCAATAAAGAGCGTCCGCATTGTAAACGCCGTGTATGAGTCCGCAAGAACAGGCAAAACCGTTTACTTTGACTGATTTTTAAACAGTCTATAAATACGAAAGGACAACCGGTAAGCGAGATGAACGAGGAAAACAATAAAATTCCGGGCATCGGTTCCGAAAGCGGCGAAGCGCGGGCTGACGAACAATCCGCCGCGACGATGCCGGAAGATACGCCGGCCGACAACACAGGCGCGCCGGAAGCCGAAGATGTCAGCGGTGACGCGGCACTCTTTGAAGCCGATACTCAGCCTAATATGGCTGCCGACATACTGATTCAGGAGCTTCCCGACATTGAAACGTACGCGGATGGCGCGGACGACGAGGACGAGGGCGAAAAGTTTTACTGCGCCCGCTGCGAGCGCGAGGTGCCGGAACACGTCACGCTCTGCGCAGAGTGCGAGGCGATAATCTATGGAAACCTTGTAACCGTTGAAAACTATGACGTCACGCTCTGCGCAGAGTGCGAGGCGATAATCAAAAAGTACCCGTTTTCGTCAAACGCCATATTCCTGTTTGTCGTAGCGGTGTTCATCTCTGTTGCCGGCCTTATTATTGCCGCGGCGAATTTTCCGATTGTCGTCAATGTAATAAAAGGAAACAGTGCGCTTCAGAGCGGCGACCTTAAAAAGTGCTACGAATATTATGACGAGGCATATTCATTTGTCAGCAATCTGAACATGCCGTTTTCGGCAAGTCTGCCGACGGGTTATTCGCTTTTTTCAAGCGGCAACAAAACGCTTGTAAATCAGTTTATCGCCATCAACAGGCTTAACGGGCCATATCAGACGGGGCAGTACATTGAAAAGTATTTCGGCGAAAATGTTCCGTCAAAGCTTGCCGGAATAAAAAAGGAATACGATGAAATAGCAAAGGCCGCCGAGTTGATGAACAACGGCTTCGACGGGTATTACAGCGCTGTCGGCGAGGAAGGCGAGGCCACCTACGGCGGGCTTATGACGGTTATCGACAAGATAGTTTCCGAAAACGATATACCCGATTATTTAGTCATTTACTACAGATTCCTTGCCGCCAAAGAAACGGGCGAGGATATGGACGTCGCGCTCCGGCTTATGGACAGCATTATAGCCGAAAAGCCCGAGGCATTCTGGCTTTACGCCTCCGACGCTGTCTCGCTTTACAAGCAAAGCGGCGACTTTGCAAAAGCTTTAAGCATATGCAACAATATTCTCAAAATCGACCCCACCGATTCGTCTGCCATAGCCTACTCAATGTCGATTCTCCGCATGGACGGAAATTACAATGGCGCGCTTACCGTTTATGAAAAGGCCATGAAAATAATCGACACAACGCCCGAAATTGAGCGGCAGCGCGCTATTGTGCTTATGCTTCAGGGAAATTTTGAAGACGCCGAAAAGATTCTTATAGAGAATTACGACGAGTCGACCTTAACCGTCGAATATGCCGAAACGCTGTGCGCCTGCGCGCTCAAAACAGGCAACACCGAAAAGTTCGACGAGGTGTGCAGTCTGCTTGCCGGCTACGGCATACAGCTTTCAGAGAGCCTTCAAAAGCTTCAATCGGGCGAAACCACCATTGAAAAAATTTATCTTGAGGGGACGGGAGACCCGGTATGAAAGCAGTTTATGTAATCTCAAAGTACGTCACCTTTCCCGGCAGCTTTTCAAAGGGCTTTCTTGAGCATGTCGTCTGCCGTTTGCTCGGCGTCAACATCTACGCCGCCGACAAATATATTTCGCGCAACGAGCTTAGCGGTCATGTCGCGGTTCTGCCCCCACAGGGGTATATTATGAGCTTTCTTATCTGCCTGCTGCCCGGTCTTGTTAATTTCCTCATAGGGGCGGCGGGGTATTTCTGCTCGCTGTCCACGCTCGGTATTCTGGGCGTCGGCTTTTACGACTTTTTTTCAGGCTCAAAGATACCGATGTTTTTTGTATATTGCTTTTTCTTCTGGTTCGGCGGCTCTTTTATGTGCAACCTGTTCCCCTATTACGAGGACACTCAGCACATGTGGAAAACGCTTTATTCCTCCGGAAGCAAGGCGGGTGCATTTGCAAAAATAGTTTTGTTTATCCCCTCCGTAATTATTTTTGCCGGCTCATACCTTGAAAAATACGGAATTACGCTTATCATCAATATCGCGCTTGCCGTCTTTGTTTTCAGAGAGTATATCTTTTAACAGGAGGCTTAATATGGCAAAACGCAGCTGTATTTTGGTAAAACCCTTTCCGCAGCGCACGCGGCGCTTTTTCGGGCTTTCCGACGGGCTTCCCGGTTTGCAGATTTTGTGCCTTGCAATCGACAACGGCGGCAGGATATACGCGGGAACGGAAAACGGGCTCGCGGTTTACGACGGAAAAGCTTTCCGCACCGTTGATACGGGCGAAGCAGGCGCTTTTTATATGCTGTTCTGCGACAGCGACGGCGTTGTTTTCGCGGCGTGCGGCGAAAAGCTTTATTCCGTTGTTGACGGAAAAGCGACGTTTGCGGGGAGCTTCGGACATCCTGTTGTGCAGATGGATTACGACGGCGACGGTACGCTCTGGATGCTGACGAACAAGTCGCTTTACAGGCGCGTTGACGGTAAATTCGTTCTTTATTCCGACGAAATCGAAGGCGGCTGCTGCACCTGCATGGCTGCTTTCGGCAGCGCTCAGATGTATATTGTAAACGACCTTCTGCTGCTTTCGCTCCACGGAAAGCGTCCGCGCTTTGCCGGAATTTCCACATATAATTCAGACAAGCCGACAAATTACATCAACACGCTTGCCGCCGACAAGTGGGGGCATGTATGGATAGGCACCGACGAGGGCGTCTGCCTTTACGACGCGAAAAGCCGCTGGAGAACGTGGGAAAACACAGAATATCTGCCTGAGGGTGACATCAGGAAAATTGTTCTTGGCGCCGACGGCACGCGATATTTCGGCACTGCCGACGGTCTGATTATTCAAAGCGGAGTAAACGAAAGCTATCTTTCGGGAAAACGCTGGCTGCCCAGCAACGAGGTCACGTCCATTGCGGCTTCCGCCGACGGAACCGTTATCTGCGTCGGCACTGCGGAGGGCCTGAGCGTTATCGAAGTCAGGTACATGACTCTTGAGCAAAAGGCTGATATTTACGGAAAAAACGCGGAAAAATACAACATACGCGAGGGCTTCGTAAGCTCAAGACGGCTTTCTGATCCGCTCGACTATTCAAGCGGTGCCGTCGAAATAAGCGACAACGACGGCTTGAGAACAGCGCATTTCGTCGTAGCGCAAAGCTTCCGCTACGCCGTGACGGGCAGCGAGGAGGCTCTTTCGCTTGCCCGCGCCTCCTTAAAGGCTATGCTAAAGCTTACAACCATAACGGGAATCGAGGGCTTTACGGCAAGGGCAATCCGCCGTCCCGGCGAGGAAGGCTACGGCAACGGGCACATCGAATGGCACCCAGCTAAGGACGAAACCGGCGAGCTTGAGTGGAAGGGCGAAACCTCAAGCGACGAAATGACCGGCCACTTCTATGCCTATTCATACTACTACGACCTTTGCGCTGATGATGAGGAAAAGGTCGGGATAGCAGCAGCTTGCAGTAAGATAATCGACCACATACTTTCACACGACGGCTATCTCTGCGACGTCGACGGGCTGCCCACCACATGGGCTAACTGGAATCCCGACGACATTAATTACAACGCCCGCCTTGTCTGGGAGCGCGGCGTCAACTCGCTTGAGTTTTTATCGTTCCTTTTAACGACATACCATGTCACCGGCGACGAAAAGTACCGCGCCGTATACGAGCGGTTTGTAACAAAACACGGCTACGCGTTCAACTGCGTGCAGCATAAGGTTAACGACTGTCACGTCTGCCACATCGACGACCAGCTCGGCTTCCTTGCAACCGTTCCCCTGCTCCGTTACGAGAACGATCCCGAGCTTCGTCAGCTATACCTTCTCGGGCTTCGCCACTTCTGGCAGTCGCAGAGGATAGAGCGCACACCGATGTGGAACATCATTTACGGAGCCCTGACGGGCGATTTCTGCGACATTGAAAACGCCGTGCGCTCGCTTCAGGAGCTGCCGCTCGACATGTTTGATTACAAGGTTAAAAACAGCAACAGAAGAAAGCTCAAATGGAGCTGCGGTCAGGAAGCTTTTGGCGGCGGTCCGCAGCTTATGGAGCCGCTTCCCGCCGACGAGCGCGCGCTGGGCAGGCTCGCCTGCAACCCGTTCGAGCCTGACGGAGGAAGGGAAGTTCTTCTGCACGATGGCTGCCAGTATCTTCACCCCTACTGGATGGGCAGGTACTACGGACTGTTTGAAGAATAACACAAAGAAGGCTTGTTAAATGGATATCACCGGGCTTGTCGACAGACTTAAAAACTGTCCCTGCGGCAGGGAGCACACTGTAAATATCAGGGCTGTGGAAATCGGCTCCGGCATCCGCGAGCGCGCCGGAGAGATTTTAGTGGCAAACGGCTTTCCTTCCAAAATACTCGTCGTTGCCGACAAAAACACGATTAAGGCGTCGGGCAATCTGCCTGAAATTCTCGCCCGCGACGGGTTCGGCTTTTCGCTTAAGCTTTACGACGACCTTCGTACCGCGCACATGACGGAGGTCAACAATATTATAGCTCTGCTCGGCGGCTTCGACGGCGTTCTTTCCGTCGGCAGCGGCTCCTTAAACGACATCTGCCGCCTCGCCGCCTTCCGCGCCGACAAGGCGTTTGCCATTTTTGCCACCGCTCCGTCAATGGACGGCTTCGCCTCCGATACGGCGCCCATAACCGACAACAATTTCAAGGTTTCATATCAGGCGCGCCAGCCCTCGGTCATAATGGGCGACACTGAAATTCTCGCCGCCGCTCCCGCGGAGCTAAAATCGGCGGGCTTCGGCGATATGATTGCAAAATGCATAGCAATTGCCGACTGGAAGCTGTCGCATCTCATTACGGGCGAATACTACTGCGAAAACGTAGCAAACGTCACAAGAACAGCGCTGAACAGGGTTATCTCCCTCGCCGGTAAGGTCACACAAAACGACGAGGAAACGGCGGGCGCCATTATGGAGGCTCTTGTGCTGACGGGCATCGCCATGAAGTTCGGACAAAGCTCGCGTCCCGCCTCCGGAGCCGAGCATGTCGTTTCGCATTTCTGGGAAATAAAAAAGCTTGAACAGGGCATAATATCAGACTTCCACGGAAAAAAGGTGGGCGTTGCAACCGTCATGATAAACAGGCTTTACAAGCAGGTCTGCAGGGATGCCGACCCCTCGCTTTTCACTGAAGAAAAGCTTGACCTCGATAAAATTTACAGCGTTTACGGTAAAAATTTTATCGACGAGGTAAAGGGCTATAACTCCCCCGCCGTTACAACAGAAACCTCAGTCGCGGTTATCCGCAAAAGCTGGGATGAAATCTGCCGTATTATGCAGGAGGATCTGCCCTCCGAGGAGGAGCTTTTGTCCCTTATGCGAATCGCGGGAGCCGCCACAACGCTGCCCGAAATCGCGGTATCCGGCGAGCTGGGTGTTTCAGGGCTTGAATATCACCCCTACATGCGCCACCGCATGACGCTTGCGAGGCTTATTCCTATGCTCGGCGTAAAAGCCGATTACAGAAAAGCCGCGGGCTTGACGGGTGAATAAACCCTTTTTTGAAGGCACATATTGATAAAAATCAAAAGACAGCGCAGCTTGCTTCTGTTTTCGGCAGGGCGCTGTTTTTTTATATAGACAAACCATACAATAATTGCTTTTATCGTTAAATATAGTTGTATATTCGGAACATGTATGTTATAATTCTACGCGATACAGAAAGCGGAGGTGTTCAAATGTCGGAAAACTCTGCCGTGGAAACGGTTAAACAGGCGGAAGTTGAAAAGGATTACAAAAATTTCGTCTATGAGGACAGGAGATATGTTCCTCAAAAGGAGGTGTTCGCGTACATTCTTTTTGATGTCGCGCAAACCTTCAATATTAACTCTTACGGCGAGCGTTTTAACCTTGACGTGCTTCATATAAGCCTGAAGCTTATTCCTATTATCAACTTCTTCGGCGGAATATGGGACGCCATAAACGACGTAATAATAGGAGCCTGCGTCGACAAAACAAGGACGCGCTGGGGCAAGTTCAAGCCATATCTCGTCGTTCTCGCGATACCCGTAACTATCGGCACCTGCATATTCTGGCTTATGCCCGTCTTTTTCCCTACTCAAGACGAGATGGACATAGCGAAGTTTGTCGCCTTTTTCGCGCTTTCGATTTTAAGGGAAACGGCCGATACGTTTCGAGGGATAGCGCGAACGGGTATGCTCTCCACAATATCGCCGCACCCCGTAGAGCGCGTCAAGCTAATAACAATGGCTCAGGTTCTGTCGCTCGGCGACAACCTCCCCGAGCTGTTCATGTCGGTTTTCATCGACCTTATAAACAACAAGGTCATTTCCGTTTCGATGAAGTCTCTTTATGTCACGATGGGCTGCGGGGCGGCTACTGTGTCCGGTCTGTTTTCCCTCTACTTTGCAGTAGTCGCGCGCGAAAGAATAATCCAGTCCGTGGAAAAGCCGAGCATAAAAGGCTCCATAAAGTCAATACTCAACAACAAGCCGATACTCCTCATAACGCTTTCGCAGTTTTTAGGCTCGTTCTCACTTTCAACGGGGCTTCGCAACTATTATATGGACGTTCTCGGCAACGCCTCGCTTTATATGGTTGTCGGTCTGCCCGGAGCCTTCGTTTCAACGCCAAGCTACGCGCTTGTGCCGTGGATGAGAAGAAAGTTTTCAACAAGGTTTTTGTGGATTGCAGGAAGCACATGGGGCGATCTGCTCATGTTCGGAGTTTTCCTGTTCGGCTCAATCGGCGGCAGAAAGAACGGTCTGTACAAAAGAACGGTGCCCATGGTCATAGCCCTCGCCATTCAGGAAACTTTATTCCTTGTTCTTTACGGTGTCCGCCGCGTTATCCCCGAGGAAATGTACAACGAGGCTATGGACTACTGCGAATGGAAAAACGGCTACCGTACCGAGGCAATGACAAGCGTTGCGAAAGGGCTTGCAAGCAAATTTGTAAGCACCTTCGGTCAGACTTTTAAGACAATAATCATGAGCAAAATAGGGTACGACCAGAAGGCCGGACACCTCGGTCAGTCCGACAAAACAAAATACTATCTTTTCGCCATGGCTACGGGGTTGCCGCTTGCCACCACGCTTATAAGCCTTATACCGAAATGCCTTTACGACCTCACAGGCGAAAAGAGAGAAAAAATGTACGCGGAGCTGTTGCAGCGCAGGGAGCAGGCGTCGCGCCACGCCTCCGGCGGCGACGAGGACTCCATGAAAAAGCTATGCGAGTTCCAGCAGAACATATCAGAAAGCAACAATACTCTGTAAGGGGAAGTCATTATCATGCGAAGAAGAATTACTGCTATAATAACGGCGGCTGTTTTGCTGCTGCTCTGCTTCGGCTGCACCGGCAAAACGGATGACGAAAAAGCTACCGAAAATGCTGTCGCGCCCGAAAAGAAAATAGCGCTTATTATAGGCAGCGAAACGCAGGACGGCGACGCTAATGCCATGGCGCAGGCGCTAAAGCAACAGTACGGCGAAAACCTGCTTGTCCGCTCGTATTCGGAAGATTATGTAAACGACAGTCTCAGCATAACGACGATAGCGACAGAGCTTGCGAACGATGAAACCGTAAAGGCAATCGTCTTCGGAAACGGCGTCGAAAGCACGGCTCACGCGGCGCAGAGGGTGCGCGAGCTTCGTAGCGACATGTGCATCATAGTCTGCAACCCCGTTGAGGAAATAAACGACCTGGTGCAGAACACAAACCTTATTCTGCGGCTCGATTACAGAAGCATTGCCGATTCAATGGTCAGAAACGCCGCCGAAATGGGCGCCAAAACCTTTGTTTTTTACACCTTCCAGCGCCACGCAGATTACAGCTTTGTTAAGGAGATGCGCAAAACTGCCGGAGAGGTCTGCGGCGAGCTGAAGATAGAGTATGAAGAAACCTTCTCAGTTGACCCTTACCTTAAGGGCAGTTCCGGGGAAATCGCAAAAACCTTTATGAGTGAGGACTATTACAGAAAAACAAAGGAGTTCGGAGACGATATAGCCGTTTATTCAACCGACCCCTTTATCGAGCAGGAGCTTATAAGGCTCTCCGCCGAAAAAAAGTATATTGTCGCCGGCACCGCGACTTTGTCGCCCCTCAGCTTTGCCGGGGCTTTCGGAGTTGACGTCAAGGGTCACGAAACCGACGGCAGGTACGTTCTTGCGGCTGTTACCAATAAGCTTTCAAAAACAGAAAGCAAGGACAGGATGGCATCGTGGGGCTTTTCCGCTCCTATGGTAACCCTGCGGGCCGGCTTCGACTACGCCTACCAGTACCTATACTCCGGGAACCAATGGACGGACAATTTCGACGCTCTGAATAAAATAATAGAAAAAATCGTGGACGAAACGCCGTTTACACTTAAAAAGTACAGGCAGGACGACGAAAAAACCTTCCTGCTCGGAAGCGATTTTTACACTTATTAGGGGCTCGATATTATGTCTAACGACGGTAACGTACTTGAGCTTTTTATCACAAGGCACGGCGAAACGGCAAGGAATGTCGCTTTCAGAGCCGGTATTAGCCGCAAAAACTTCACCGTAAAGGAAAACGAGGACCCGCCGCTTACGGAAAACGGGCTGCTTCAGGCGCGTCTGCTCGGCGAAAGGCTGCAGGCGGGAGTGCTGAGCACCGTTTTTTCAAGCCCGCTCACACGCGCTCTCCAAACGGCTGATGAAGCCGCGAAAAGGCAGTCGCCTCCCCTTCCCATAGAAATTATTCCCGGGCTTGCCGAAACGGGGATAAACCCCGAATTCATGCCCGACGGCATAGAAACAATCCGTAAAAGATTTCCCCGCGCGATTGTTTATAAAGGCTCGACCGAAAACGATGTAACGGGGATACCCGTAGGCGAGCACGACGCCGAATATCATCTGCTCCGAGCGAAAAAAGTAATAGAATACTTCCGTTCCCGCTTTACGCAGGGCGAAAAAATTCTTGCCGTGGCTCACGGGGGATTCAACACCTACCTGATAACTGCGGCACTGTGCTTTGACGCTCCGCTTCATTTCGGCTTTTGCCAACATAACACAGGGCTGACAAAAATCAAATATTACCCCGAAGGCCACTGTCGCGTCGCGTTCATAAACGACACTTCGCATCTTTATTCAGCCGAAGGTCAGATAGCCTACAACGAATAGCTATTAGCCTTGCGGCGAAAGGGTGAGCATATAAATGATTAGTGAAAAAATAAAAAAGCTCCGTCTGCCGGAGCTTCTTCTCTTTAGCGACGGCTCCCCCGTCGACACTGCCGAAAAGGCGGTAAAGCGTCAGGCGGAAATCAAAGAGCTTTTGCAGACGGAGATTTACGGAAGATTTCCGAAAAAAGCGGCCTTTACATATGAGCTTGTTTCCCGCGACGAGCGTGCCTTCGCGAACAAGGCCGTGCAGTCGCTTTATACGCTAAGCTTCCCTGCGCTCGGCGGGTTTTCGTTCCCCGTCAGAACATTGTTCCCGAAGCACATTGATGCGCCTCCGCTTTTTGTCTTTATGAACTTCAGAGACGATTTGCCCGACAGATATTATCCCGCCGAGGAGATTGTCGACAACGGCTTTGCGGTAGCTTCCTTCTGTTACAAGGACATAACCTCCGATGACGGCGATTTCGGCAACGGGCTTTCAGGAGCTCTCGGCGTCGACAGAATAAAAGACGACTGTCCGGGCAAAATCTGCCTGTGGGCATGGGCGGCTTCCGAAACGCTTGACTTTGTTGAGACTGTCGGCGGCTACGACAGGAGCAATGTCGCCGTTATGGGGCATTCGCGTCTCGGCAAAACGGCGCTTGTCGCCGGAGCGTTCGACGAACGCTTCAGCTTTGTTTTTTCAAACGATTCGGGCTGCGCCGGCGCAGCAATAACACGCCAAAAAGCAGGCGAAAGCGTCGACGCCATCTGCCGCAATTTCAGCTACTGGTTTTGCCCCGCCTATGAAAAATACAGGAACAACGAGGAAGCAATGCCCTTTGACCAGCATTTTCTGCTCGCGCTCTCCGCTCCGCGCCGTATAGTCGTATCAAGCGCCGCCGAGGATTTGTGGGCAGACCCCTGCTCCGAATTTCTATGCTGCGCGGCCGTTTCGCCCTTTTATGAAATTTTCGGCAGCAGGGGGCTTGTATGCCCAGACAGGCTGCCCGAAATCGGCGACGCGTTTTTCGGCGGCAGCGTCGGCTATCAGATGCGCGGCGGCTCGCATTATCTGAGCCGCGCCGACTGGCAGAAATATATGGAGTTTATGAGAATCAAGCATAATAACGGTTAGATTGACATGTCAAAAACAAACATACCGCCTTTAACCTTTACATTTTTTTATACGCATGGTATAATATTTTCCTGCAAAATTTTTTATTCCGGCAAGCATTCTTGCCTTAATCGGAAGGGAATTACCTCACATGGAACAGAACTTAAGCGAACGAAAAAAAAGAGTTTTAAGCCTTATACAGCCTACCGCAGTGCCGACGCTCGGCAATTATCTCGGCGCGCTTAAAAACTGGCGCGACATGGCGGAGGATTACGACTGCATCTTCGGCGTAGCTGACCTGCACGCACTGACGGTACGCCCCGAGCCCGCGGATCTGCGCCGTCAGACGCTTGAGATGTTCGCGCTTCTTCTGGCTCTGGGGCTTGACCCCGACAAATCCATAGTATTCATTCAGAGCCACGTCCACACACACGCAGAGCTTTCGTGGATACTCAACTGCTACACCCAGTTCGGAGAGGCGGCGAGGATGACGCAGTTCAAGGAGAAGTCGCAAAAGCATTCCGACAACATAAATATAGGTCTTTTTTCATATCCTACACTAATGGCCGCCGATATTTTAATTTATCAGACCGATTTCGTGCCCGTCGGCGCGGACCAGAAGCAGCATCTTGAGCTGACGCGTGACATAGCGGAGCGCTTCAACGGCATTTACGGCAACGTATTCACACCGCCCGAGCCGTTTATAGGCAAGAAGGGCGCTAAGATTATGTCGCTCCAGGACCCCACGGCAAAGATGTCGAAGTCGGACATTAACCCCAAGGCCTCCGTGTCGGTGCTTGACGAGCCCGACGCTATCGTAAAAAAATTCAAAAGTGCCGTCACCGATTCCGACTCGCGCGTATGCTACGCCGAGGGCAAGGACGGCGTGAACAATCTTATGACTGTTTACTCCTGCTGCACGGGGCTTGATTATGACGCCATAGAGCGTGAGTTCGACGGAAAGGGCTACGGCGATTTTAAAGCGGCTGTCGCCGGGGCAGTCATAGAGGAGCTTCGCCCCATACGCGAAAATTACGGCAGAATAATAGCCGACAAGGCTTATCTCGCCGAGTGCGCCTCAAAGGGCGCGGCTTCGGCCCTGCGGCTTTCGACGCGCACGCTTGACAAGGTTAAGAGGAAGGTCGGACTTTGGCAGAAGGCATAAACGAAAACAAAAATTCGGCAGCTGTCCCGAATGTAAAGCGGCGCATTGAGCTTCTTGACGAGTTGCGCGGCGCCGCTGTTTTCTGCATGGTGTTTTATCACGGCTTTTTCATTGTCGGCTATAATTTTAAGATTGATTTTTTTAAAGACCTTTTTGATTTTTTCACGCCTGTCCAGCCGTTTTTCGCTTCACTTTTTATTTTTATCTGCGGAATATCGTCAAGGCTGTCAAGAAACAACATTTTCCGCGGTCTGAGGCTTGCGGCAGTTGCAGCGGCTATTAGCGGCTTTACCGTTCTTATATGTCCGCTTGTCGGCATTGAGGACGCGGATATTCTGTTCGGGATACTTCATTTGCTCGCTCTTTCGATTCTTATATTCGCGGCTGCCCAACCTGTTATCGAAACGCTGAACCCCATAGGCGGCGCCTTTGTTTGTCTTTTGCTTTTTGCCGTCTTATACGGGGTCCGGGACGGTTATATTTACCTCCCGTTTAAATCTGTATCTCTGCCCGAAAGCCTTTATTCGCATTATTACCTGTTTCCGTTCGGTTTTCATACTGCCGATTTTTATTCTGCCGACTATTTCCCGCTGCTTCCGTACTTATTCATGTTCCTCGCGGGTTGCTTTGCCGGCTATTATTTCAAAGCCGGAAACATACCATATGTGTTCTATAACAGGCACGTTCCGTTTTTCGGCAGGCTCGGAAGAATTTCACTTCTGGTTTACGTTCTTCACTGGCCGGTTTTATATCTTCTCACGCTTATAGCTGTAAAAATCTCCGAAAGGTTCTGATAAAATGTCAAACGAAAAACCGCGTGGCTGCACGGGCGACTGCTCAAACTGCGCCTCAAAATGCGAAAAAGCCGACCTTATGTTCCCGAGCGGCGTTTTCAGCAGTATAAAAAAGGTTATTGCCGTCATCAGCGGCAAGGGCGGCGTCGGCAAGTCGCTCGTCACGTCGCTGCTCGCCTCCGAGTTCGCTGCAAGAGGGTATAAAACGGCCGTTCTCGACGCCGACATAACAGGACCTTCAATACCGCGCGCGTTCGGGTTAATAGGTCACGCTAAGGGCGACGACAGGGGGCTTCTGCCCATGGAGTCGCAGACAGGCATAAAAATAATGTCCGTTAATCTGCTGCTCGAAAAGGAGGACCAGCCCGTTGTCTGGAGAGGTCCCGTCATTTCGGGCGTAATAAAGCAGTTCTGGCAGGAGGTAGCGTGGGACGAAATCGACTACATGTTTGTCGATATGCCTCCCGGAACGGGCGACGTGCCGCTTACCGTTTTTCAAAGCCTGCCCGTAAACGGCGCGGTTATAGTAACGACGCCGCAGGACCTTGTTACGATGATTGTTAAAAAGGCTTACAACATGGCAAAGCTTATGAATGTTCCCGTGCTCGGCATTATAGAAAACATGAGCTGGCTCAAATGCCCCGACTGTGGCAAAAAGCTTTCCGTTTTCGGAGAGAGCCAAGCCGAAAAAACAGCCGCCGACCTTGATGTTCCGCTTCTTGCACGCCTGCCTGTTGTCGGCTCAACCGCCGCTATGGTAGACCACGGCGACGTCGAGTCGGTTGAGATGGACGAAATTAAGGCCGCCGCGGACGGGTTGATTAAGGCTTTAGAAACCGCTGAATAAATGAATTTTATTATCAGACGGTTTCCATAAAAACAGACTGTATCAAAGCTTGAATTACGGAACGGTCAAGACCGTTCCCTACAAATGTTTTTTCTGCTAAGAAAAAACGTGCAGGGGATTTGTCTTGACCGTTCATTTTACATTCAGGGAACGCATTTATGCGTTCCCTGAAATTATACAAAAGTAATTTGGTTGCGAAGCCAAATTTCAAATCAGAGTTTTAATCCTTATTCGTCACCTTGTCGATTATAAGGCCGGCGGTTTCTTTGGGCTCGCCAGATATCTCAAACGCCGCTAAAATCTCCCGCTCGGCGTCGTCGAACAGCCGTTCGTCCTCGGCGTACAGCGTGGCTATTATATCACCCGACTTTACAAACGCGCCGGGCTTCTGTTCGAGCATAACGCCGGCCGCCATATCTATTATATCGTCGCTGCGCCTTCTTGCCGCCCCAAGCATAGCCGCCGCCCTGCCGCACAGCCCGGCGTCGACCGATGTTATGTAGCCGCTCGACTTTGCCGTAAGAGTTCTGTAATACCTCGCCTTTCTGAACAAAGACGTGTCTGTAAGCACGCCGCTGTCGCCTCCCTGCGCGTTGACTGCCCAGACGAAGCGTTCAAACGCAAGACCGCTGAATATGGCGTTCTTCGCCGCCTCAAGGCACTCGTCGAACGTACCCTTGCCGCATAGATGCAGCATGTGCGCCGACAACGTTAGGCAAAGCTCCGTCAGGTCCTCGGGACCGACGCCGTTCAGCGTGTTGACTGCCTCGATAACCTCAAGCGAGTTGCCCACGGCATAGCCAAGCGGCGAGTTATTGTCAGTGACAAGCGCCGTAACGCTTATGCCGTTCGCCGCGCCTATCGACACCATTTCTCGCGCGAGCCTTTTCGCGTCCTTTACATTCGTTATATGAGCGCCGCTGCCGACGTTGACGTCAAGCACGAGTTTCTTCGTTCCTGAGGCGATTTTTTCGCTCATCACGCTTGCCGCCGTAAGCGGTATGCTGTCCATGGTTGCAGTATTATCACGAAGTGATGACAGTTTTTTTTCGGCAGGAGCGGCTTCACCGCTCATTTCGGCAAAGCACAGACCGTAGCGGCTGACTGTTGACAGCAGCTCCCTTGTCCTGAAATCGACGCGCATGCCGGGAATCGACAGCAGCTTATCCGCCGTGCCGCCGATATTGAGGCTGCCCCTGTCAGACATTATTACAGTCCTGACGCCGCACGCGGCTACAACCGGCGCAACGACAAGCGCTGTTTTGTTGCCCACCGCGCCGGTTGAATGCATGCAGCACGCTTCACCCGGCAGAACAGACAAATCAAGCGTTTTTCCGCTTTCAGCCATGGTGCGGGCAAGAGACGACGTTTCGTCGCCGTTCATTCCCTTGAAGCTTATAGCCATAAGCAGCGCCGCCGCCTGACTGTCGGGAATTTCTCCCGATAGCAGACCGTTTACAAAAAAGCGTATCTCGTCCTCTGTAAGCGCTTTCCCGTCTTTTTTTGATTTTATAATGTCGTAAGCCGTCATCCCGCTGCCTCCAACCATTTGCTGCAATTATAAATCTCTTTCATCCTCCATCACGGCAAAGGCGCACCTAATGCCGTCCACCGCGGAGCTGACTATCCCCCCGGCGTAGCCGGCGCCTTCTCCGCACGGATAAAGCCCGGCTATATTCGACTGGAAAAACTCGTTTCTCAATATCCTTACGGGCGACGAACTGCGTGTTTCGGGAGCCGTCAGCACCGCGTCGCTCATGGCGAAGCCCTCCAGCATCTTATCCATTTTTACAAGAGCCTGCACCATTGTGTCCGTCACCCTTTTAGGCAGAACACTTCTTATATCGCCGAACGTAACGCCTGTCGGACAGCTCGGTTTTACAAAGTCTGCCTTTGACGACGGCCTTGAAGCAAGAAAATCGCCGACAAGCTGCGCGGGAGCGGCATAGCTGCCGCCTGCCACAGTAAACGCGGTACGCTCAATACCGCGCTGCAAATCAACTCCCGACAAGGCGTGCTCCGACGGGAAATCCTGAGTCTCTATGCCGACGAGCAGGGCGGAGTTTGAATTCTCCGCGTCTCGCGCCCAGTTGCTCATGCCGTTTACTACGGTTCCGCCGCGTTCGGAAGATGCGGCGACTACTGTTCCGCCGGGACACATGCAGAAGGTGTAAGCTCCCCTGCCGTGCGGCGGATGACATGCCATTTTGTAATCCGCAGCGCCTAAAAGCGGGTGCCCCGCAAAGCGTCCGTACTGGGCTTTGTCAATGAATTCGCGCGGATGCTCAATCCTCGCGCCGACGGAAAACGGCTTTTGACACATTTTTATGCCCTTGTTGTAAAGCATTTCGACGGTGTCGCGGGCGGAATGCCCTATGCACAGAATGAGCGCGTCAGTTTCTATATCAGTTTTATTTCCGGCGGCGTCAATATATGTTACACCGAACACCGTATTGTTCGCAATTATCACATCAACGAGTCTGCACTCGAACCGCACCTCGCCGCCGAGCGATACAATCTCCTCACGGAAGCGTTTGACAACGTTTGACAGCCTGTCTGTTCCGATATGCGGCTTTGCAGAATAAAGTATCTCCTCCGGCGCGCCCTTCGACGCAAGCTCAAGGAAAACCTTTCTGCAAAGGCTGTCCTTAATGCCCGTCGTAAGCTTTCCGTCGGAAAAGGTTCCGGCTCCGCCCTCGCCGAACTGCACGTTTGAGTTTTCGTCAAGCTCATGCGCAGACCAGAAGCGTTTTACGTCGGCTGTTCTTTTATCGACGTCGCGCCCGCGTTCAAGGACAATAGGCTTAAAACCCGCGCGCGCAAGAGTGAGAGCGGCAAACATCCCGGCGGGACCGAAGCCCGCAACGACGGGTTTAAATACGCTGTTTCTTTTAATCGGCGGCTCTTTGTATTCGTATGGCTTTGCAAGGCTCACCTTTGACGAGCCGCATTTTGAAACAAGAGATTCCTCGTCGCCCTCTGTCAGGACATCCACGTTATAGACATAAAAAATGTTGCTTTTATTTCGCGAATCTATCGCCTTTTTTGATATCTCAAGGCTTTTTATCATCTTCCCGGAGCAGCCGAGCGTTTTTACCGCGGCCCTTAAAAGCTCGCCGTCGTCCGCCTCGAGAGGCAGTTTTATTTCCGTTATCCTTATCATTAATACTGTTTTTCCCCTTACCGTAATAACGACTTCGCCGCGCTCGTTCCCGCAAGCCTGCCGGACGCCCACGCCCACTGGAGATTATAGCCGCCGCAGCCGCCGTCGATATCAAGCAGTTCACCGCACGCGTACAGCCCTTTAACAAATCTTGACTGAAGCGTGTCGTGGTAAAACTGCGAAAGCTCCGCGCCTCCCGACGTGACCTGAGCCGCGTTAAAGCCGTTTGTGCCCGTTACGGCAACGCGCCTTGCCTTTATTTCAGAAACTATTGCCCTTATCTGATGCTCTGAAAGCGCCGACACGGGCATTGACAGGCTAACATCTGAAACGAGTGAGCATATCGACTGACCGAGCCGCTTCGGGAGTATGCCGTTCAAAAGGTTTTCAACCGGCAGATCCGGCGAACGGCGCGAAACTGTGCTGACGCACTCAAAAACCGCGTCGTATGAAAACGCGGGTAGCAAATCTATTACGGCAAAGCAGCTTTTTAAGTTCTTCAGTCGTGAGACCTCGCGGCTTACCTCCATGGCGGCTATGCCGGAAATTCCGTAGTCAGTAAACAGGATTTCGCCGCGGGACGACGAAACCGTTTTGCCGTCGGCTTCAATTCTGATTTCTGCCGCCGCCCGTATCCCCTTAAGCGGCTTTACAAACGATGTTTCTGTTTTTATCTGAACGAGCGAAGGATATACGGACGTAACGGAATGGCCGAGCGAGCGGAGCAGCGCGTATCCGCTGCCGTCGGAGCCGTGAACGGGCGACGCCTTTCCGCCGCAGGCAAGAATAAGCCGTTTTGCTGCAAATTCGCCGTTTATCAGAAAGGCGTCTTTTTCTGCGGCGACGCTGTTAACGGGTGTGTCGCAAAACGTTTTGACGCCGAGCCTGTCCGCCTCAAAACGAAGCACGTCGAGCACCGACGAGGCGGTGCCGCTTGACGGGTATACCCTGCCTTCGTCGTCGGTGACTGTAAGAAGCCCCAGCCCTTTAAAAAATTCAACGGTGCTTTCAGTGCCGAACAGGCTTATAGCGCCTGCCGCGAAGCCCGGCGCGTTGTAGCTTTTTTCGTCGGCGTTCGTGTTTGTCAGGTTGCACCTGCCGTTCCCCGTGACGAGAAGCTTCTTGCCTACCCTCGGCAGCTTTTCCAAAAGCGCTATCTGGGCGCCCCCGTTTGTTCCTGCGGATTCGATGGCGGCGCAAAGACCGGAGGCGCCTCCGCCTATAATTATAATATCGAAATTCTTCATGATTTTTCAGCTAAATTTAGATAGTCTATTAGCTTTTGCATTGTCTGCTGGCTGATTACATGCTCCATACGGCAGGCGTCACGCTCGGCCGTTGCCTCATCGACGCCCAATGTTTCGGTCAGAAACCTCTTAATAAGCGTGTGACGGCGCAAAACCATAGACGCGTATTCCTCGCCGTTTTTTGTAAGCGTAATAGTGCCGTATGACTCGTGCAGAAGCAGCCGGGCGTCTTTGAGAGTGCTTATAGCCCTGTTGACGCTCGGCTTTGACACGCCGAGAAACTCGGCAATATCCGTAAGCCTTGTTTCGCGGCAGCTCTGCTGAAGAATGTAGATAGCTTCGAGATAGTCCTCCAACGACGATGAAATACTTGTCATAATTCCATCTTATGCGAGAGAAGCCGCGCGCAACACGGCATATAAAAACCGTATCCTGCGGCGGCGTCGCATCCTTTCCGGTATTTTCGCCCCTGATAATCAGTTTACCTCGGCTGTGTACACAAGCTCGAACGAGCCGCCCTTGTCGAGCCTTATTATTCCCTCTTTTTTAGATATGTCGTCCTTTTCGTCCCTGTTGTCGTTGACTCCGTACCACGGCTCTATACAAACATACGGCGCGCCCGGCTTTGCCCAGATGCCGAGATAAGGAACGTCGCCGAAGGTGAAGCGTACGGTGTGCGGATTATTGTCGCTTTTTAGCGTTACCGCCTTTGATTTGATGCCCGAAAGAATAAGCGCGTCGTTGTTGAAAATGTCTTTAGTTATTATAATCTTTTTTTCGCCGTTAAGCACCGGCGTTTTTTCGGGAAGGCGCAGCGCATCTTCGTCTATCGTTTCGGTGCTTAAGGTTTCGACTTCGTCGAACTCGAGATAATCGCCTATGGCGCAGTTGAAGCCGGGATGACCGCCCAACGAAAAATACATATCGCCGTCGTTTTTGTTGACGACGGTGTGCGTTGCCTTAAGGCTTCTGCCTATAAGCTCAAACTTTACGAACAGGTCAAAGTGAAACGGATATACGGCGAGCGTTTCGCGGCTTTCCTGCAAAAGAAATTCGGCGGTATTGCCCTCGGCTTTTTGAAGCTCGAACGCCGATTTTCTTGCAAAGCCGTGCTTTTCAAGCATGTACTCTTTGCCGTTATACCTGTATTTGTCGTTTAAAAGCCTTCCGACTATGGGGAAAAGCACGGGCGACTGACCGTACCATATTTTCGGGTTGCCCTGCCACAGATATTCGTAGCGGCTGTTTTTGTCGGTCAAGGAGCAAAGCTCCGCGCCATTGCTTTTTATCCTCGCTCTTAAAAACTCGTTTTCAACCGTGTATATCATGTTACGTTTCCTCCTATCCGACTAAAGAAGCCTCATTTTGAAGATTTCTGAAAAAGACCTTAAGGAACGCGAAAATCTCTATATTGTTTTTACCTCTCAGTACCTGCCGAGCGAAGTCCGAAAAACCCTGTCCGCCCACAAACTCCAGCACGGCGTCGTCGACCGCTTTGAAAATTCTTGCCTTCTTTATCTGCTTTTCGCTGTCTGTCTGATAGCTTGTGTTATCGGGATAGTACCGGCTCATAAGCCTTTTAAAGCTGTCGTGAATTGCCGCGACCTCGTCAGCGTCGCACCTTGTTGACTGAAGTTCAAGCTGTGCGCGGAGTATTGTGTTTTCAAGCTCTTTGACAAATTCGTCGGGCAGCTCGCGTGTTTCGTCGTCGAGCAGCCTCTCTGCCTCGGCTATGAACCAGCGGCGGTATTTCTTGTTGTTCGCCGATTCGCCGAACTGCGGATAGTATTCGGGATAATCAAGCACGTTGAAGGGCTTGTCGGCAACGGCAAGGGCGATTATAAGGTTTGTCGTAGCGGAATTGCTGTTCGCATCCTCGTGAAGCATGTTCCTGAAAAACCATGTGTTGTTCGGCAGCACACAGGTGGACGCGTCAACGGAGCCGTCGGGGGAAATATAGCTGTGTCCCTCAGTATCGAGCGAAGTTGACGAATAGGGCAGCTTTTCTCCGGGAGGGACGCAGGTGGCGCCCAGCCCCGCCGACTCAAGGTTGATGATTCCGTCGCCGTTTTTCGTAAGCGAGGATTTAAGTATGTTGAAGAACTGGCTGTCTATGTCTCCGAAGCGGAAATTATAGCCGCATATAGTGTTGACTGCAACTCCCGCCTTTGTCATGTCGAGTATGTTTTTCTCAAGGTTGCACTGCGCCCTGTAAAACTCGTCTGTCTTTGCCTTTAAGCCCGGCAGGTCGGAAAGAAGCTTCGGGGCAACCTCCTTATATATCTCCCTCGGCACCATCGCCCATATCTGAGGCGTGTGCAGAAACACCTTTTCGGAAATCGACGCATAAGCGTTAGAAATCAAATGAAGAACGGCTTCGCGCGGGAAAAGCCTTATAGCCGTGTTAAGCAGTGCGGCTGTAACCGTGTTTTTGGCGTCTGATTCGGACATATCGCCCGCCAGATCCTCCATTAACCCGTAGTAAAGGTATTCGTCGGAAAGGTTGAAGTAGGGGTTAAGCTCGTAACGCTCTTTTCTCTCAGTTTTGTTAAACGCTATTGCCCTGAAAAAATCGGCGGCGGCATATGTGCCGTTGAGTACGGCGACGGCGTTTACAACCCTGTCAATGTCGGCAAAATTGTTTTTTGCCCCGTACAGGTCCGCCCATGCCGTGAATATCGTTCCGCCGAGGCTGACGTTAAGCAGCGATACCTTGTCGTAGCCCGAAACCCGTTTAACATCCTGAATAAATTTGTCAAGCTCTGCGGCGGATGTGGACGGGTCGCTGTAAAGGCTGAACGTGAAGAAGTACATCTTGTCGCGCCCTACCTTTTCCTCAAACCCTTCGAGCCCTGCATCGGCGTAAGACGTTGTTACAAGCTTGTGCATACGGTCAACGTCGCTTATATACATTTCGGCGTAGGAGGTGGGAATGGTTTTCTCGTCGTCCGGCAGCCTGCTTTTAAACTCCTTTGCCGGCAAATCGGGGTTTTCTTCATGCCACTTTAAAAACTCTGCTCTTTCCCTGTTGAACCTTACCAGCTTAATATTTTCGTTTTTCAGAACGCCGTTTTCGTCGCACTCAACGCTGTCGAAAAGGGCGGCCGCAACCTCGCGCGCCGTTTTAGCGAACGAATTGCTTGACCTTTGCGTAACAAGAACCTTTACTACCTCCCAGACAAGCCTGGGTATGTATTTCATGACTTCTTCCATGAAATCAATCGGCACGGTGCCGTTTATGATATTTCCGCCGTTTCGCTTGTTCGCTATTCCGTCAGGCTCGTTTTCGTCGGCAACGTAAAGCTCGGAATGGCTTATGCCGGGTATTATAATAAGCGGCGAAACGTCGGAATAATCACCGTCCGATACTATCTTTAAAAAATCCTCGGACGGAGTAAGCTTACTGTCAGATTCGGTTGAAAGTGCCGCTATTCCGTTGTCGGATGCTTTCGCGGACAGATATGACGTCTGCGTTGCGCTTCCGGCGGGAGCGACTGAGAATACTCCGAAGACGAGCAAAGATACAAGCAGAAGTGAAACCACGCGTTTTATGCCGTTCATGACTGAACTCCTTTCGTCTGAAAGCCGAATTTCCGTATATTAAAATATTCATGTAAATAGTATCATAACATCCCTTAAGTGTCAATCTTTTTGAAGCAACGCCGCAAGCGTATTCTGCAAAAAAAGAGCCGCCCGGTTACCCGGACAGCTCGTACAAAAAAAGCTTATTTCACCATTTTCGCTATTTCGTCGGCAAAATTGTCTTCTTTCTTTTGAAGACCTTCGCCCCTTGCGAAACGTGTAAAACCGACGCACTTAACAGCGGAGCCAAGCTCCTTGGCAGTGTTTTCGATATACTTCGCGACGCTTATGCCGTCGTCCTTGACGAACGCCTGTTCAAGAAGGCAGAACTCCTTGTAATACTTGTTTATTCTGCCGGATACAATGCCTTCCTTGACCTTTTCGGGCTTTGACTTCATCTTCTCGTCCTCTTCCATCTGCGCGAGGATGATGCCCTTTTCATGCTCGATAACGTCTGCGGGAACAGCCGCGGGATTGAGATAAAGCGGGTTCATGGAAGCTATCTGCATTGCCACGTCCTTGCCCATAACCTTGAACGCGTCCGTCGCCGCCGCGGCGTCGTCGGTCTCGAACTGTACCATGACGCCGACGCTTCCGCCCGCGTGGACATATGTGGACACTACGCCCTCAACCCTGACGAAACGGCGGATATTTATATTTTCGCCTATTGTAAGAATCTTGTCCTGAAGGTTTTCCTGAACCGTTCTGTCGCTGCCTGAAAGCTTCATTGATTTGAGAGCCTCGACGTCGACGGGATTCTCCCCGGCTATTGTCTTCGCGATGCTCAGAACGAAATCCTGGAATACCTGATTCTTCGCGACGAAATCTGTTTCGGAGTTGACCTCTACTAATACGCCTATCTTATTTGCCTCGTCGTTGTAGGCGAGAACGGCGCCCTCGGCGGCAATTCTGCCAGCCTTTTTGGCGGCGGCGGCAAGTCCCTTTTCACGAAGGAAGTCTATTGCCTTTTCCATGTCGCCGTCTGACTCCTGAAGAGCCTTTTTGCAGTCCATCATTCCCGCGCCGGTCTGCTCGCGCAGCGCCTGCACGTCTTTAGCGGTAAATGCCATTATATTACCCTCCTGTTATCTGTATTATTGCTCGGCTCCGGCTTCGGCCTGTTCGGGCTCTGTCGCGAGCTGCTCGCCCTGCCTGCCCTCAACAACCGCGTCCGACATCGCGCCGGCGATAAGCTTAACGGCACGGATCGCGTCGTCGTTGCCGGGGATGACATAGTCAATTTCGTCGGGGTCGCAGTTTGTGTCGACAATGGCGACTATCGGGATATTAAGCTTCTTTGCCTCGGCGACGGCTATTCTCTCCTTGCGGGGGTCAACTATAAACATAGCGGCGGGCTGACGTCTCATTTCCGTGATGCCGCCCATGAACTTTTCGAGCTTTTCGATTTCAAGCTTAAGCTTGATGACTTCCTTTTTGGGAAGAAGCTCAAAGGTGCCGTCGGCTTCCATTGCCTGCAATTGGGCAAGCCTTCTGATTCTTTTTTGGATGGTGCCGAAGTTTGTGAGCATTCCGCCGAGCCAGCGGGCGTTTACAAAGGGCATGCCGCAACGGATTGCTTCCTCGCGGACGGAATCCTGCGCCTGCTTCTTTGTGCCGACAAAAAGAACCTCTTCGCCGTTTGCCGCGATGTCGCGGATGAACATATAGGCTTCCTCAAGCTTCTTTACGGTTTTCTGAAGGTCGATGATGTAGATGCCGTTGCGCTCCGTAAAGATGTAGGGAGCCATTTTGGGGTTCCATCTTCTTGTCTGGTGTCCGAAATGGACGCCCGCTTCGAGCAATTGCTTCATTGATACTACTGACATTGATTTTTCCTCCTTTAGTTTTACCTCCGGCGGGCTGATTGTGCGTGCAACGGAGGGCAACATCACACCCCCGCACCGGCACGCCGAACACCCGTCCGTGCGTTTTGCCAAAAGATTATATCACTCAGCAACAGACAATGCAAGGGTTTTTATATAACTTTTTCATTTTTTTGCTGTGAAAAAGCATTTCAGCCGCCTTTACAAAACAATAAACTTGTGATAAACTTAATTAGTTAGATTATATGAATTGGAGATGTCGGTTTTTGTCAGAGTCCCGGGAAGTTATCAGAAAAACAAATCTTTACAGCGCACACAATTACGCTCCGAAGGAAGTGGTAATAGAAAAAGCACAGGGAGTAATGGTCTACGACGCCGAGGGCAAAGCCTACTACGACATGCTCAGCGCATATTCCGCTCTTAATTTCGGCCACCTCCACCCCGAGATAGTCGACGCGGCAAAGGAGCAGCTTGAAAAGGTCACGCTGACGTCGCGCGCTTTTCACAACACCGTGCTTTGCGATTTTTGCGAAAGGCTTTGCCGGTTAACGGGCAAGGAGCTCACGCTTCCAATGAACACGGGAGCCGAGGCGGTTGAAACCGCCCTGAAAACAGCGCGCCGCTGGGGCTCGTTCGTCAAGGGTGTGCCCGACGGCAAACAGGAAATAATAGTCTGTAAAAACAATTTTCACGGCAGAACCATAACTATTGTCACAATGAGCACCGACAACTCGGCAAGGGACGGCTTCGCACCGTTTACGCCGGGTTTTGTCAAGGTGGAATACGGCAACGCCGCGGCGCTTGAGGCAGCGATAACCGAAAACACCGTAGCCTTTTTAGCCGAGCCTATTCAGGGCGAGGCAGGCGTAATAGTCCCGCCCGACGGCTATATAAAAAGCGTGCGCGAAATCTGCACAAGGCACAAGGTTCTTTTCATCGCCGACGAGGTTCAGACAGGCTTTGCGCGAACGGGCAAAATGTTCGCCTGCATGCACGAGGATGTCGAGCCGGATATTTACGTTCTCGGCAAGGCTCTCGGCGGCGGCGTAATGCCTGTTTCCGCCGTTACCGCGGACAAGGATATCCTGGGCGTCTATGAGCCCGGCTCTCACGGCTCCACCTTCGGCGGCAACCCGCTTTCCTGCGCCGTCGCGTTAAAGGCAATGGAGATACTCGTCAGGGATAATTATCCCGAACAGGCGCGTGAAAAGGGCAGGTGTTTTATTGATAAGCTCCGCACCGTTAAAAATCCTCATATTGTTGACATCCGCGGAAAGGGTCTGCTTATTGGTGTGGAGTTTGATACGGACGCCGCGCCTTATGTCAAAAAGCTTATACATAACGGTGTTCTCGCCAAGGAAACGCACGAACGGACGATTCGTTTCGCGCCGCCCATCATCGTAACATACGAGCAGCTTGACGATGTGGCCGAAAGAATCCGAAGATCGTTCGAATAACAAAAATACTCGACAGGAGGCATTTTAATGAAAAAAACCTTAGCAATTCTCTCTGCGCTTGTTTTAGTATTCTCCCTTGCGGCATGCGGCAAGGATGAGCCTGCCGAAACCACCGTAACAGAGGATACCACTGTTGAACTGACCACAGAAGAATTAACGGAAGAAACGACTCTTGCCGACGGAACCGAAGCCGTCTCAGAGACCGAGGCCGTTTCCGAAACAGAAACAGAAGCGGCGGAGGTAAAGCTGCCCGAGGGCAAGCAGGAAATACTCGCGGCATATACGGCGGTTGTCAACAAGGTTAAGGTTGATATGCCGAAGTACGTCAGCAACGACTGGCAGACTGTCAGCAACGTCGACATGGGCGGCCTGACATATTCAGTCCTCAGCAAAGCGGCCGGCAGCGTCCTTGAAACACAGCAGGAATCCGAACCCGGCACGCATACAAAAGGCACTCACGCGAAATGGTTTGCGCTTCCCACCTCCGAGGCACACAAGGTAGGCTGCGTCCTTACCGATACGAGCAAGATAACAAGCGCGAAATGCGAAAAAGTCGGCGACAACTATGTTATAACCATTTCGCTTCAGCAGGAAAAAGACCCTTATATGAAAATCGACAACCCGTATTCGGTAACAAGCTGGCACGGCAGGATGTTTGACGTAATCGATATCGGCGAGGTCGTCGAATATGCAAAAAAATTACCCGGTGTCAACACCGATAACGCTTACTGCTCCTTCCAGGGTACGGCTAAGCTCACTTATAATCCCGTAACAAACGAGTGCATTAAGCTTGACCACATAATTGACGTAAGGGTTTTCCTCGGCTCGGGTGCCGCAAAGGTTCTTGCCGACTATCATTTCTACGATTTCGAGTGGTAACAGATATAATAGCTTAACTTTTACAGGGCACGCATAAATGCGTGCCCTGTAAATATATAAACCGCCCTGTACAGTGACGGCGCACCAATGAGAACAAGTTAAAAGAGCAATGTCTGGCTTAAATCAATAATATTCCCTGCATAGGGGCGCCCCTACGGAAGCGTTCGACTCATTTCAATGTTTGACTGAGGGAATAAAACTTGCTTGCGGAACGGTCAAGACCGTTCCCTACTCGGAAAATGAGAATTCATATTTTATTCAGACATTGATTTTTGCGGTTTTCCGGCGCCCGGCATTTCGCAATTAAAAGCAGTTTTCAATACAGCGGCTGTATCAAAACCAGGAACGGTCAAGGCAAATCCCTGCTTGTAGTTTTCCTAAGCGAGCGAAAAAACAATCGTACGGAACGGTCTTGACTGTTCCGTAATTTTTTGATGCATTCCCTTATACTATCTCGGGATGTTGGCAAAAACGTAAAGCCGAAAGATTCTTCGCTGCGCTCAGAATGACAGTAAACGCGCCTGCTGTTTGTTCCTTACACTCCAACATTACTTAGTTCAATGTCCTTATAGCCCGTTTTGTATATAGGCGAGTCGGGGCGGAAGGTGTAAACGCCGTTTTCCTTTGAGGTGAAAAGCGGGTCCGCAATAACGGAATTTACGTCATGCCCCTTCTCGTGCCACTCCTCGGGGCTGTCCGCCATAAAGCGCACCTCTCCCGTTTCGTTCCAGTAGAGGTTATAGTCCCAGCAGGTGGCGTGGGAGTACGAGTGTTCCTCGAGATACAGCGGCGAATCCCGCAAGACAACGGCGTTGCGTGTAAAAATCTCGCCGTTCGGAGGCGGATTAGGCGTGTCCGGCGCGTCGTCGTAGCGCGTGAGCTGGAACTTGTCGCCGTAGAGGAACAGATTGTTTATTATCATATTCCCGAAGCAGTTGAAGTTGCAGCCCCAGCCGCCTGCGGAAGCACCGTCTACGACATTGTTTTCTATAAGGACTCCGGCGCAGCCGTTGTCGAGTATGATACCCTCCCCCGCTCCCCAGAACTTGTTTGAAAAAACGCGCAGAATGTAGTTGTTTCTGATAACCGTACCGGGTGATGTGCCGAGAATATAAATTGCGCCGTGAGTGCCGAGAACTCCTGTACCGAGGTCGTGAATGCAGTTATACTCTATGTGGTTGTCGCGGCTCGGAGAAGCGGGAAAAAGCTCCATCTCCAGCCGGCGGAGATTGCCCACTGGAAGCCGCCGGAAATCTCGTTGTGTGATACGGTATTTTGCCCGCTGTTGCCCGTCCACACGGCGGCAGAGCCGAGATAGTGAAGTCCGCCGTCGGAAATCCTGTTGTTTGTAAATGTCGTCCTGCCTGTCCGCTCGCCGTCGCGCTCATCGAGTATAAGTGTTTCGGAAAGCCGGAAAACGCCGTCCATGATAAGGACGATATCGGTATTTGTGTTTTCCGAGTTCGCCTGACGCAGGGCGCGGAGAGCTTCGGGAAGAGTGATGTATCCTCCCTGCCGCATGTCCTCCGAAAGGATTATTTCAAGGCTTTTTCTTGCATTTGTCCTCACTGCCGCTTCGTCCGCAGTGAACGTGATGTTTTAGCCGGTATCGTTCATTATAACACTCCCTTTTTTCAAGATACATAATATTACCATTACAAGCTCATTATTTATTAAAACAATTTACGGATTGTCATACTTTGTCGTGTATTTCACCATTTGCAGTTTGATTTTTTCGGAAATTATAGTATAATAAATGTATGCAAATAATTAAATATTTGGTTCTGAGAGGATATGAATATATGGACTATAAAATACAGAGCAGGTGCGAGAAATTCATTGAAAACAGAGACATAATCAAAAAGTGCTTTAAGTGGGAAAGCTCATACATGTACCCCCTTTGCGCGCAAATCTACACGTCTAAGGGGAAAACCGCCGACTGCGACGAGCTGAAACACTGCGTCGCGCTGTTAAAGAAGAACGCAGGGATTCTTTCATACTTCCGAAGTACCGCAAGGTTGCCATATGCAGCCATGCTTGCCGTAAGCGGAGCGCCCGAAACAACTCTCGACAACAGTCTTACGATTTACGAGCTTTTAAAAAAACGGCATCTTTTGTCTACATATCTTCCTGCCGCGGCGATAATTGCCGCGCAGTTGTCGCGCACCTGCGAATACGAGCAGGTAGCCGTCAGGGCAAAAGAGATTTACAATGAAATGAAAGCAACGCACCCCCTGATTACCTCCGGCGAGGACGGCGCGTTTGCCGTTATTCTCGCATTGTCGCCGCGCGGCGACGAACAGCTTTTAGATGAAATCGAGAGATGCTATACGATATTAAAGCCGAGCTTTTTAATGCGGAACTCCGTCCAGTCGCTCAGCCATGTTCTGGCGCTCTGCGACGGAAGCGCCGACGAAAAGTGCCGAAGGGTTCTTGATTTGTACCGATTGCTGAAAGAACGTGGCTGCAGCTACGGCACGAACTACGAGCTTCCGACACTCGGCGTAATTGCGGCTTCGGCGGTTGACCTGAACGCCGCCGCAAGCGATATCGTTGAAATCGACGGGTTTCTTTCAACTCAAAAAGGTTTCAGCGCATTCGGCGCGGGCAAAAAGCAGCGTCTTATGTACGCCGTCATGCTGGCGCAGGGCGGGAACGAAAACAACGCAGTCTTGCAGACGGCAGCCTTAAACAGCACGATTTCGATGATTGTAGCGCAGCAGGCCGCCGTGTTCGCCGCAATAGCCGCCGCCAACGCGTCGTCTGTCGCTGCCGCCGGAGCGTCCACGACATGACGATGTAAAAAAGGTATAAAAAACCGACAGGCTGCAGGGAGTTCAATCCTTGCAGCCTGTTAAATCCTTTATAACTTCTCCTGCTATTATAAGCCCCGCGACGGACGGCACAAACGCGTTTGAGCCGGGTATGTCGCGGCGGACGGAGCAGTTTCGCGCCGTTCCCGGAGGGCAGACGCAGTTGCCGCGGCATTCGCCGACAGCGTCGCCTGAGGGGCGAACAGGCGGCTCCTCGGAATAAACTACCTTCAGACTTTCTATTCCGCGCTTTTTAAGCTCATGGCGCATTATTCTCGCAAGAGGACAAATCCTTGTTTTGTAAATGTCGGCAACCCTGAACGCTGTCGGGTCGGTTTTGTTCCCCGCTCCCATGGCGGATATCACAGGCGTTCCGGTTTTTTTTGCCCTCATTATTATTTCGATTTTCCCCGTAACAGTATCTATAGCGTCGATTACATAGTCATACTGCGAAAAATCAAACAAATCCGCCGTTTCCGGCATGAAAAAGCATTTGTGCGCGTTTACAACAGCCCGCGGGTTGATGTCGAGTATGCGCTCCTTTGCGACGTCGGTCTTATACTGCCCCACTGTTTTGTGCGTGGCAAAAATCTGGCGGTTTATATTCGTAATGCAAATTTTGTCGTCGTCGATGATGTCTAACGTCCCCACGCCGCTTCTCGCGAGCGCCTCGACGGCATATCCTCCTACGCCGCCTATGCCGAACACCGCGACGCGGCTTCGGCGCAGCTTTTCCATTGCCCCGGCGCCGAACAACAGCTCCGTTCTCGAAAACTGCCTGTACATTATTTCACTGCCTCGCTTGATCTCATTGCTAGTATGGTCTGCTCAATAAGGTAATTCAGCTCCCAGCCGAGCATGGCGGCGCCGCTTTCAATAACCTCGCGGGAGCAGCCCGCGGCAAACTTTTTATCCTTAAATTTTTTCATTACGGATTTTACCTCAAGGTCTTTAACGCTTTTTGACGGACGCATAATAGCGACGGCGCCGATAAGCCCCGTCAGCTCGTCTGTAGCGTACAGCACCTTTTCCATCTCGTGCTCCGGCATGATGTCCACCGTATGCCCGTAGCCGTGGCTCGCCGTCGCGCGAATAATCCGCTCGTCAACGCCGTTTTCGCGCATCAGTTCCTGTTGCTTTATGCAGTGCTCTTCGGGAAACTCCTCAAAATCAAGGTCATGTAGAAGCCCGACAATGCCCCAGAAATCCTTTTCGTCACCGTAGCCGAGCTTTCCGGCAAACCACCTCATCACATCCTCGACTATACGGGCGTGCGTTAAATGAAATTCGCCTTTGTTGTATTTTGTAAGCAGTTCATAAGCCTTTTCCCTTGTGTACGGCATAGAAAATACCTCCCCTGATTGTCCGGATTTTTAGTGAACGTTTTATTAAACGTGCGAGAATGTGTTTACGTTTTTGAGGAAACTAACCTGCATTCATGCCTTGCGGAACGGTCAAGACCGTTCCCTACTGTAACATCAAAATCTTGACTCATACATATTTGTGATTCAAAACACTGAT
>DCUB01000060.1 GCA_002329365.1 Ruminococcaceae bacterium UBA1425 | reverse complement strand
CTACTTACATGATAACAGTCCATTCCGACAAAAAATGCGCAGCCTTTATTAAACATCCCTGAAAGGAAGATTTGATGAAAAAAACCGAATACGACGGAATACGCACCTACACAAAAAAGGAACGCACAATGTACCTCGTGGGGCTTGCCGGACAAAATGTTATTTATAACATCATAGGCGCGGGGCTTCAATATTATTTTGAGTCCGTAATTTTTCTTCCCGCGCTTGCCGTCGGTACCATTATGACGCTTGCAAGGGTTTGGGACGCCTTCAACGACCCTATGATGGGCACTATTGTGGACAGGACAAGGACAAAATGGGGCAAGTGCCGCCCTTATCTTATGATAGTTCCCATGCCTATATTGTTAATCACCGTTTTGTGCTTTACAACCTTCGGTTTTTATACCAACCCCAACGCCAATAAATCGCTTATTATCGCGTGGGCGGCAATTACATACACCATGTGGGGAATGTGCTACACGGTCGGCGACATACCGTTATGGGGCATAACGGCGGTAATGACAGAAAACGACCGCCACCGCAACAAGCTGCTGTCATATGCCCGCGTGTTTGCAGGCATCGGCGGAGGAGTAACGCTTATGGCAATTCAGCCTGTCGGTATAGCGCTCGGCAAAATGCTGCAGTCGAAGGTTTTCAGCCACCTGCCTGCTGCTCAGGCGTTTAATCAGGGGCAACGCTACGGCTTCCTGCTCGCCGCGCTTATTTTCGGTGTAATCGGCTGCGGGCTTTTCCAGCTTGTGGGAATATTCACGCGTGAGCGAATAACGGCGAGCGTAAAGAAAAACGGTATAGCCGAAAACTTCAAGCTCATGTGGAACAACAAGCCCTTCCGTCAGGTTCTTATCTCCGGCATACTAAACAGCCCCAAAAACCTTATAATGCTCGTTGCGTTGACGCTTGTCAACTACTATTACGCGAACAACGACTCGGGGCAGATTTTTAAATATTACGCTATTCTCGGCATCGGTCTTTTTTTAGGTCAGTTTGGCGTTATACTGTTCATGCCCGCGCTTGTAAAAAGATTTGAAAAAAAGCTGCTGTACAACTGGTCAAACATTATCAGCGCTATACCGTTCGTTTTGATTTTTGTGTGTTATGAAGTAGCGAACAACCACGACGTAACGTCAACGCCCTTCCTTGCAATATACTCCGTTATGTTCACGTTCGGCGGGCTTTCAATCGGAGCCACGTCTATCCTGCAGTCGCTTATGATTGCCGACTGCATAGACTACGAGGAATATAAAAGCGGGCTGCGCCCCGACGCCGTGTTTTTCTCCGGTCAGTCGTTTGTTACAAAGCTGTCAACGGGAATTGCAACCATAATAAGCTCTTTGGCGTATTTTGCCGTCGACTTCCAGAAGGAAAAGAGGGAGGCGGTTGTTCAATACATGCAGATAGGAATTGCAAGGAACAATCCCGACTTCGAGCCTTTTATGATGATAATGTTCTTCCTTATTTCCATCCCTCCGGCTGTTGGCAGTATTCTTGCCGTTCTGCCGACGTGGAAATACGCGCTGCCCGACAAGGAGCACGCGAGGATACTAAAAGAACTTAACGAACGCAGGCACGCAAACGACGAGTAACAGTCGTATTTACAGCGTAGCTGCAGCAAACCTGAACTGATTAACGGTCAGGACCGTTCCCGCATAAAGTATGACGGGAATTGTCCTGACCGTTTTAGTTGGTAATACTGACGTTATTTTGCTTACAGCTTTAAAAGTTCCATTATCGAGCCGTTATTATCGCTTATAATATTGCCGAATTCATTAGCCCAGAAGTTATGGTGCTTTCCCGCGACGCGGCTGTACGCGAAATGTATTCTGCCGTTAGCCATCAGTTTGACAACCGCCCAGTACGAAGTCATCAGCTCCTTTTCGTCAATTTCGGCTTCAAAAACGTAGTCCTTATATTCCCCGGGCAAAACGTCGAATTTTTGCGTTCTGGGGCTTATATTGCCGAGGCTGTTTTCGTTAAAGTCCGAAACGCCCCATGTTTCGTAGGGCGTGGCAATCGCGATTTCGCCGTAAATTCTGTCGCAGGTGCCGTTGTAGACAGTTGCCGTTAATTTGTTGCCGCTTATCGACAGGTTGACTTCGGGGTTGAAGTAGCCGAACTCGTACATATCCTCAAATTCCTGCCCGTCGTGGGAGTAGTTAAGCCGCACAACACCCTTCGCGTCCTTGTCGGGCTTCTTTACGGTGAGTGGAAAGACGGCTACGCCGCGCGGCGGCACGCTGTAAGGTAGTTCTGTTTTGTCGGCGGAAAAACCGTCGGGGACGCTTATCTTCATTGTTCCGCTTATTTCCTCGTCGGGGTAGTTGTTCGCCATCGAAACGTCGAACCTGTATTCCGTGTCGCTAATCTTTTGAACGTCCTTGCCTATTACGCCCGCCACCGACAGATAGCCCATATTCATCGAGCCGAGGTCATGCTCCCAGCTCCTTACATATGACGGCTCTACCTCCTCGCGCTCAGCGCCGAGCTTAGCCGTTCCTATTATTTCTTTGCTTTCCGCGACATTCATTACAAAGGTTTCTATCGAGTGGGGACTCACACTGACACTGAAAACACCGTTTTCGGCGTTTACGGAGGTTTTGTTTTCCTCAAGCAGGTCGGTCCTTTCGACGTCGCGGACGGGAAGCTTTGTGCTGGCTGAAATATCACCCTCTATGCCGTCGATTTCAAAGCCCCTCAAAGCAAGTCCCCGCTCGCCGAGCTTTTTGTCGCCGCGCCTCATGGACGCCATCGGATACCCTCCGGCTTTTAAGGACGTTACTATAAAATTATCGCTCGTCTGCAAAAAGCTTTCGGACATGGGCAGCACCTTTTTGCCGCTGCCGTCAGCTTCGGCGCAAATGAACGGGTCGTTGAACTCGAACGCCTTTTTGTACACATTCGCCTCGCGGTAATCGCCGGTGTGCGGGTAGAGCGCGTATGTGAAGGAGTGTGTTTTCTGCTCCGGCACAAGAGGCTTGCCGCCCGTTGTTCTGCCGTCGTTGCCGTAAAACTCCGCGGTGTGGAACAGCATCATCGTCATAAGATTGTCCGGCTCTACGGAGCAGCTTATGTTTCCGTTGTTAATAAGCGCGACGCCGTAGTTTTCAACATGTCCGACAGGCTCGGCGATTACTGCATCGGGAATATTTATGCGGCTGCCGTCGCCAAGCTGCGCGGCTATTTCGGCTATGACGGAGGTTAGCGTTTTTACGTCGGCCGCCTTTATGAGGATAACGTCAATCGGCTTTCTGTAAACGTTGTCGCAGTCCCTTGTAAAAAGCACGGCGCAGCCGTTATTAGAAAGTTTTTCTTCAAAGCTTTCTTTCATCTCGACCGAAAGACAGCTTATAAGCTTTTCCTCATATTCGTTGAGCGTTCCGGCGACGGAAAGGACTATCCGCGTATCGGTGTTGTCGAGGTCCTCGTTAAAATGAATAAGCTTGAGCGTACCCGACTGGTCGCCGTCGGAATATGGAGTCACCGGTATCGCCTTTTTGCTGAGGGCTATAAGCAGCGCGTCGGTTTCCTCGTAAAGCGAGGGATTGCGTATAATAGCCGTCATGCCGATGTTGAATTCGCCCGATTTGTCCGTTCCGTCGTCAAGCTCCGCTTTGACTGTCTGCCCGACCTCAATCCACTGGTTGACCGGAGCTATCTTGCTGTGCGAGAACGATAAATACTGATGCGTCTGGAAGCTTAGCTTCTTCTGGCTCCGCGACCATACGTGCGGCGCGAACCTGTCGTCGAAAACGGGATGACCGCCCTCGACGTCCACGGGGAAGGTAACGGCAAACAAATCGTCCTTGCTTTGGTAATCCTCGACAACCGTCTTAAAATCAATCCGCTTTACGCCCTTCCACAGAACAGTTTCCTGCCTTACCCTTGCCACTACGTCGAGCGTAACTGTCGTCGTCAGCTTTTCATAAGCATTGGTTTTTTCACACATGACGTCTGCCGTATAATCGGTTGAAAACATTTTCTGTCCCGTTGTGTAAAGCTCGTGCTGCTCCTCGAGACGGTTATTGACTTCCCTCAGCACAGCTATCCTGTTCGCGGGGCCGTCAACGGACGTGTTCAGAACCTCTTTATTCGCTTCCTTGTCGAATATCGAAACTATGCCGCCGCCCTGCTTCGGGTCAACGCATACCTTGTAAAACTCGTTTTCTATCGTCGTACAGTTGTCGGTGATAATGTCCTGAGCGTCGTTAACGGCGCGTTTATTCAGCCTGAAGGTTTTATACCCACAAGCGGGGATATCGGCGGTAAACACAGCCCAGACGCCGTTTTTGGTTTTCTTTCCCGTTACAGTCAGGGGATACTCGTTGCCGTCGCAGTCCGTAAGCGAGCATCCGTCCGCGTATTCTTCGGGGACGCTTACAATACACCTGTCGCGCCGCGCCCACGCGTGAGGGTTGAAAACGCAGTAGTGCACGCCGTCGCCGCCCGTTTTGACTCCCGAAGCGAGGAAGGACGTAGCTCTGTTGACTATGTCGGCGGCAAGCTCCACCGTTTCGCGGTATTGTATCATCAGGTCTACAAAGGATATCTCGTTGTTTGTGCCTGTAATCGAGTCGTGATGCTGCGCGCTGAGAAGCTGTCTCCACGCCTTATCAAGCGCCTTTTCCGGGTAATCTGCCCCGAAATAAGAAGCTATCGCCGAAAACTTTTCGGCAGTAATCAGCAGATTTTCGGCAAGGCGATTCGCCTGCTTGAAATCCGTTCTCGTAAGCAATACGCCGGAATGGTGCTGCGTCAGGTCGCGGGAGACGATATCTACTGCTCTCTTTTTTGCCTTTTCGGCCTTTTCGATATCGTCGGCTATGCCGTCAAGCCATTCGCTGAAAACGGCATAATGCGACTTGTTGAGCGTTTCCTTCATCCAGCCCGTTTTCCCGTCGCTCGGAAGCGCGTTCACGCTACTGAGTATCGAAGAACCTCCGCTTGAATGGTTAAGCGAGAGTTTTTGAGCTTCGTTTCTGTTAAAGCACTTATTGTGAATGCCTACTGTGCCGTCGGGCGAAACATGGCGGAAAACACGGTCGAGTCCCAGCACCATTTTGCCCCACTGCATTGCCTTGCAGCCTCCCTTGAGGCACATCTGCGTCATCTGGTTCGGATGACCGAACACGTCGCCCGGGGCAAAAACGTGCGTTATCCTGCCGAGAACGTCGCGGTGATAAAGCTGACCGTATACAAGGTTTCTCACCAAGCCCTCACCGGACGAGGTGAGGGCGTTCGGCTGGTTGTAAAAGCAGTCAGCCTCTGCCCTGCCCTCCTCAAAAGCTTTTTTTAGCGCTTCGCGGTGCTTCGGGTAAATGGAGTAATACGGGTGAAGGTAATCGACCTCCGACAAAACGGCTTTGAAATCGGGGTCTTCTATCAGCTTGTCGACTATGCATTTTGTGATGTGGAGCGCGCCCATCGCGTATGTCCGCTGCTCCTGATGATATGTTGTGTCAAAATGAAAGTCGGAAAAAATGTAGTCGAAGCCGAAATATGTGTTCGGTATAGTGTCTGCCGAAATTTTGCCCTTCGAAGCTTCGCTACCGTCGTCGACCTCAACGAGCGCTTCAACCCTTGCCGCTTCCTTCGACGCGGGCAGCTTTAATCTGAATATCCGGCTTTCGCGGGCATTTATGTTTTCAAAGACCTCCGCGCCGCTGAAGCCTTCGCAGTTATACTTAATCTCTGCCTTTTCCAAGGCTCTGTCCCCCGCCCATGTGAAGCACTGGAACATCTGCAAAGGCTGCTCCTTTGTGCCGAAATAAAGGGCAGTTGGCTGCGGATACGTTACGCCAAAGTTGCCCGTTTTTACGGCTACGGGGTATATGGAGCAGTTTGTAAGGCTAATGTCAATGGAGTCGGCTATATAGCCCGTTCTGACCTTGAACATCAGCAGGTTTTTTCCCTTGTTAAGGTGTATGGATACGACATTTCCGAAGGACCATAAGCCCTTAACGCGACCGTAGGGCTTGTTGTCTATAAGCTCGCCGTTAAGGTAGACCTTGCAGCCCGAAGACTCATAGCAAAGAACGGCGTCGCGCTCGTCATCGCAATCAATATATACTGCCGCGTAAAAGGAGCAGTTCCTCTGCTCTGATGCAAAAACCGCGTCGCTGACGTTGTCGCCGTACGCAAAGCGCAGATTTCCGTGGCCTTTCTTCCACTTCAGCCTGTCCGGGCCGTAATAATCGTTTTTAACCGTTTTCCCAAGATACGGGATATGCGCCGCTTCGCCTCCGGAGCTTGCGAGATAGTCGCAGTCGAGAACCTTGTTGCGCTCGTAAAAGTATTCCGTTTCAAACGCGCCTTCGGTTTCAAGCACAAACGGCCCCAGCATCATATATTCCGTTATCCGGAAGTCGGGAAACACCTCCGCCCCGCTCGGTAAAAGACTTTCTAATTTTGCCGTAACGCACGCGCCCTTGATGCTGTTTTCGATAAGCTTAGAGTCAATCATTTTTACACCTCTTTTTTTATTTTTATCTGTCACCGGCATGTGACAGCGCAATAAAAAAGACCGTCCGCCGCGCAGACAGCCGAAATATCAGATTAAAAACCGAAAAGGTGCGGAACAAAATAAGTGAGTACAGACATTATTACTCCGGCAAGCAATACGCCGAGAGCTATTATGGGGAAGGATTTTTTTATACGCATATCGAGCAGCGCGGCAATAAGCGCACCCGTCCAGCCTCCCGTACCCGGAAGCGGAATCGCGACGAACATCAGAAGGCCCCAGTCGCGCCATTTTTTGACTTTTTCGCTCTTTCTCATGGAGCGTACCTCAAGCTTTTCAATAAGCTTATCGAAGCCGCGTATTTTGCGCAGGAATTTAAAGATTCTTCTGATGAAAAGCAATATGAAAGGAACAGGTATGATATTGCCTAAGTAGCAGATAATAAACGCTTTGTAAAATTCAATATCGAGCAGTGAAGACGCTATCAAACCGCCGCGCAGCTCTAAAACAGGCATCAGGGATATTATGAAGATAACAAGTTCGCGCGGAATGTTTTTTTCAATTAAATACTCTGATACAGCTTCTGCCATTTTTTACCTCGGTTATATTATTTTGTTCTCAATCAGATATTTATTGCCGTTTTTCAGAATGGAACGGTCGTTTTCAAACTTCAGCAGCTCGATTGCCTTTTCGTAATTCAGCCAGATATAGTCATCGATTTCTTCCTTTTGAATTATCGTCTGCACATCATCTGTTCTTGCCATGAAAATTGTTACACTTTTTTCCACCTTGCCCTGAATGACATACTCGGATTTAAGGGAAAAGTCGGGTATTATTTCGATATGGATTCCCGTTTCTTCAAGCACCTCGCGCTTGGCGGTTTCCTCGGGTGTTTCGTTTTTCTCCATATGCCCCTTAGGGAAGCCCCAATGGGCGCTGCGCTTGTTTTTTATGAGAAGATAGCGCACCTCGTCGTTGATTTTTCTGTAAACGACGGCTCCGCAGGAACGCTCATAAAGACATTCGATGTTATAGCTTCTGCCGTGATGTGCAAAGGCTATCGCTTCCTCTATCTGCGAGTCTATATAACGCGTGCTTTTGGGAGCCACAACAAGACAAGTATTGTCGTCGTCTTCATAGCGGATAACCGCGATAACCCTGCCGTCAAAATTCCTTACAGGTCCTGCGACGCCCATAACGTAAGCGCCCTTGATATTTTTGTCAAACTGCCTGCCACCCTCGACCGTGCCGAAATTAAGCTCGTATTCATAGCCGTACTGCTCATTGCGGGAATGTACAGGCCTCGTAACCCTTACCCTAACATACTTGCCGAGCATTTTGATTCTCACCCTATCTGTACGGGATTATACAATCCCACGTCTGACTGAAATTATTATACAGTCATTATTCATGAAATGCAAGTAAAGATAATAACTTTATTGAATTGAAATAAAAAAAAGCCGCCGTGCGGCCTGTTTACATTATATTTCAACAACAATACTTTATACCTTGACACTTTTAAAGCGGAAATGTATAATTAATACAACACATAGACAGGGGGCGTAATTTTGATAGAATACGAAAGAAAAAACATTATAAGAGTTGTAAACTGTTTTGCATTCTTTTTTGTACTCCGCTTTATTGAGGAATTCTTAATACTTCCCAATGCTTCCGTTAACACACACAGCATGCTTGCCTGCGTCTTTGGTATAATCGTTCTTCTGTTTTACCTCAGGTCAGAAAACAAGTCTGTTGAAAAAATCGGTTTGATTTTCAGCCGGAATAAAATCAAAAAAGGCTTTTTTAACGCCGTTTTGCTGAACGCTATTCCTCTCGTAACCGTATACCCGCTTATGTATTATTATCTTAAGTCAAACTACTCATATGTTCGCGTCACTCTTTATTACGACAGCGCACAAAACTGCTATTCAAACGGCGTTAAAGTGTTTTTACTGTACATGTTTATCGGCCTTATAGTATCGGTTGTACACTCGATCTTTTATGAGCTGACCTTCAGGGGGCTTTTAATGCACCTAAGCTCAAAAACCTTCAGCTTTACGGTTTCAAACATAATTCAGGCTTCTTTATATACCTTCTGGTTTTTGATTTCCGCAGTAAGAGTCGCCGTCACATCAGGCGAAGATTACGCTCCGAAATCCATATTGGTTCTGATAGGCTTTTTTGTCATTTACGAGTTTCTTGTAGGTATTAAGCTCGGGCTGTGTAAATACGCTTCCGGCGCCTTATGGGTATGTCTGTTCGACCATTTGGCGTTCGGCTTTATATGCGACGTTTTACATTTTCAAGCTTCAACAACGGACGGTCAGCTTGTTACGGGCTACTACAACTATGTAATACTTATCTGCTATCAGGCCATATCGTTCATTATTGCCTGTATTTATTTCACGAAGAAGAAGAGACAGATCAGGGAAGCAAGACAAGAAGCGACTGCCAGACGACACTCCACTTCAAAGCGGCTTTCTGACAGCTCGGTATAATTATTTACAAAAAAGTTAAACGCAAAAATCTTCGATTATTTCGTCGAAATGCTTTGGTGAAACATCTTTATCCGAAATCAGCTTTGCAAGATGTATTACCTCATCTTTTTCGCTTGACAAATCATCAATTTCAAAAACGATTTCCGCGGGCTCTGTTCTGTAAGCTATAATTCCGTAGCCTATGTAATTCAGACCATCTTCATTCCTTACCTGCTTTGATGTAACCTCGATTCTAATTTCAGACATACTGCACCTCTCATATTATTTTCCTCCCCCAAGTTAATAATATTATATGTGAAAACGTTTCACACGTCAAGTGTTTTTTGTAATATAATATTATAATTATTAGATATACATACTTTTTTACATCAAGAAACTGCATATTTTTGCATACTGAATAATAAATATTAACAAACAACAAAATTCGACATTTGCATGAAACGCATTCAAGCTATGAAAAAATACTGATTACACAAACGAAGGGACACGGCACGCCGTGTCCCTTGATGCTTTTATAGTTCTTGATATTATTGTTATTCGTATTAATCCGTCAGATTTCTGCTCTCTTTTTTGCTATTCCTTTTTTAATAACGTATGCCGACGCTCCGGCTGCAGCCGCGCACGTTACGGATATCATTACGTATTTTGTCTTTGCCCATTCATCCGCGTCCCGGATGTATCTCAGCCTTGAGGATACGCCCTTTCCGAATATGTCGAAATATGAAATATTCTTCGTTGTATAGCGTACATCTGCGCCGGAGGCGTTCAGCTCGAACAGGCGTACTCCCCTCTCGCTGTTTCCGTAGCACCTGAAAGAGGCGCAGGGAGTCTGAATAATATCTATGCCGTCGAGCCTGCCTGTAAAGCAGTTTATATGGTCGTGCCCGAACACCGCAGCCCTGACGTCGCCCTGTTTTTTAAGCGCCTCAAACTGCCCGAAATTCTCTTTGCACACGCACGGGTATTCGCCGAGTGTTCCCCTCGCGCGTTTCGGGTCAAGCTTGTAATACCTTCCGTCTCGCTCTGTACATTCCTTTTCCTTTTCGTCGCACTCGACAAGCAGACGCAGAGTTTCGGGAAAAGGAATGTGCTGAAACATTATAGAGGGCAGAGGCTTGCCGCCGTTTAATGCCTTCAGTTTTTCGCTTTTTTCAACATACCATTTTACGATTTCTTCCGACACATGGTCATAGCCGTTTTTGCCGTCGCTGTCGTGACCTGACGAATCAATCATCCAGAGGTTGTAAACAAGTCTTTTCCCGTCGCGGCTGAAAATAGGAATATTATATGTGCCGCACGGCAGCCCGCTCTCTAAATCATAAGGCGGGATACAGCAGGAATAGCTCATATATATTTCCGCCTGCTCATCCTTTGAGAATTCGTTCATGTCATCATGGTTGCCGAAAATAAAGGCGAACGGGATTCCTCTATCCTCAAGCGGCCTCAGAATGTGCTCAAGCGACTTTTTGAGCCTTTTATAAGACTCGGCGCGTGTTTTTACAACTTTTCGCGTTCCGAATCTCGCGTCGTCAAGGTGGTTTCCGAGAATATTGTCTCCCGTGAGCAGCACCAAATCCGGGTTTATCAGGTCATACGCCGCATTAAGCATCTTTAGCATGGCGCGCCTCGGGATATGAAGGTCCTGGGCATCGCTGACCTGCAGTATGCGAAGCTTGTTGTTTCGGTTTAATTTAACTTTTTTATTCATCAATACCATATCCACCCGAACAGGAAAATTACCAGCAGCCACTGCCACCATGTATATTTTACGGTTATGTTATAGCTTGTTGTAAAGTTATTGTATTTGACCGTTACAACCTGATTTCCCGTCTTTCTCATATTATATCCCGAGCATTCAAACCCTGTTGTAAGTGTATCCGACGTTCCGTTGTTGTAATTCACGGAAATCGTAAGACCTGCCGAGCTGAATGTATTCCTGTAAATAAATGAAGTTTTGGACGGGGGGGTTTTTATGGAAATACCCGTAACCTTAATTTCGTTTACCGTGATATTAAACTGAGCCGTAAAGCCCAGATATGATACGGTAACCGTTTTTGTACCGGGGGTGGCGAATGATGTGGGACTGCATGAAAAGCCTTCAGTTACTGTTTCCGTCTGACCGTTGTTGTAGCTTACGGTAATTGTAAGCCCGCTTATCTGGAGGGAATCGCCGACAAAATAAACTGTTTTCGCGGGCAGCGTGCGGATTGAAATTCCCTGTGCCGAAACGTCTGTTACCGTAACGTTAAAACTGTCTTCAAAGCCGTTATAGCTTACCGTTATTTCTTGGGTACCGCTTTGCGCAAGTACAGCGGGGCTGCAGGTGAAGCCGGAAGTCAGAACCTCTGAAAAACCGTTGTTGTAATGTGTCTTTATTGTAAGCCCCGACGTGTTAAGCGTTTCACCCGTTATGTAGACAAGCTTGGAGGGTTCAGTGAAAATGCTTATTCCCGTCATCCTGACCTCTGTTACATTAACCTCAAACGTTGCGTTAAAGCCTTCGTATGTAACGGTTATATCGAAGGCTCCTCCGGCTGTAAAAACCCCCGAGGGATTACAGGAAAAGCCTGATGTCAGAATTGCGAAGGTGCCGTTGTTGTAATGCGTTTTAACGGTAAGCCCTGAAATATTAAGCGCTTCGCCCGTAAAATACTCGGTTTTTGACGGCGGCGTGTTGATAGAAATGCCCGTCATAACAATATCCGCAACCGTCACGTTAAACGTCTTTGTAAACCCTCCGTATGAAACTGTAACAGTCTTTGTTCCGCTTTGTATAAACGACGTGGGCGAACAGACAAAGCCCGTGGAAATAATTTCGTTTTTTCCGCTGTTGTACAGCAGCTTTACGGTAAGCCCCTCCGTATTAAGGCTGTCGCCCGTGAAGTATTCAAGCTTGTCGGGAAGTGTGACAATCTCAATGCCGGTAAGTACAACGGCGGTGACATTGACATTGAAGGACGCGGCAAAACCGCTGAACGTTACGGTAATCTCCTGCGTACCGCTTGTCGAGAAGGTTGTAGGATTGCACCTGAAGCCTTCGTCAATAATATCGTGTTTTCCGCTGTTGTAATTAATCCTTACCGTAAGACCGGCGGTGTCAAGAGTATCGCCGACATAATAGTCCTTTTTATCTGGTTCGGTTTCGACGGCGATTGAGGTTATCGCCGTCTGGGTTACAAACACGTTGTAATGAAGACTAAAGCCTTCGTACGATACGGTTATTTGCTGGGTTCCGGCAACATTCAGCGCCGTAGGCGAGCACGTGAACCCTGTGTCAAGAACGACGCTGTTTCCGTTGTTATAGTTCACGCGTATTGTAAGGCCGGTAGTATCGAGAGTGTCACCCGAAAAATATGACGTCACCGATGCTTCTGTTTCAAAGGCGATTCCCGTGATGGCAACAGCCGTTACAGTAACGCTGAAGCTGTCGGAAAAGCCGTTGTAGCTTACGTTTACCGTTTTTATACCCGGCTCGCTGAAGGTTGTCGTATCAAACTCCAGACCGCTTTCAATTACAGTTCTTGCGCCGTTGTTATAGACGGCCTGAACCTCAATTCCGTCGGTAATCAATGTGTCGCCTGCATAATATGAGGTTTTTGCGGGCGGTGTGACAATATCTATTCCTGTCATTACGACGGGTTCAACCTCAACATCGAAATAATTGGTATAGCCCCTGTAAGTAACGGCTATCTGCTGAGTGCCGGGATTTTGGAGCAGAGTCGGCGAACACTCAAACCCGCTTGTAATTGTTTTATCCGCGTGGTTGTTGTAAGAAGCGGTAAGGGCAAGCCCTGTTGTGTCAAGCGTTTCGCCAACAAAGTAATTCAAATCGTTCGGATAACTGTTGATTACTACTCCCGTCAACTGAAGCTGAGTTACGTTAAAATCACAATGCGCGAAATAATCGATTCCGTTTATTAATATTTTAGCCTCAACCGTTGCCGTTCCCTCAGTCAACCCTGTTACAATACAGTTTTTTTGTCTTGCGTCAATTGAAACAACATTCTCGGGATTTGATTCCTTTATGTACCACATCGGCATAACGTCGGCGGGAGTTATGGTGGCGGTAAGTATATAATCATCTTCCGTATAAATCGAAGCTGACGAAGCCGAAAGCGTAATGGTAGGCGTTGCCACTGTTATGGTGCATGTAGCGGGGCATTCGCCGTCGACGGTTTTTACTTCGATAACGGCAGTTCCCGGCGCCTTTGCATATACAAGACCGGTGGAATTAACCTCCGCAACGGCAGTGTTGTATGACTTCCATGTAACGTCCTGATTCGTGGCGTCAAGAGGCCAGACGGTGTGTATAAGCTGATAGCTGCCGTTAACAAATAAGGTATATTCCTGTTTATTGAGCGACACGCCGGTTACACCTATAGGGTTAAGCAGGATATAGTTGAATCCCTTCTGCTGCGCGTAGGCAAGACCGGCCGAGTTGCGGTAAACTGAAATCGTAAAGCCGGAGACCTTTGTTTCATCGTTATATCCGACGGCGTAATCATGGAGCGTCGTAACGCTTTCGGGTATGGTGATTGATGTGATGCCCGTACAGTTGTTTATGGCATAGGAGCGTATATCGATAAGACCTTCCGGCAGCGAAAGCGACGTTATTGTGTTGCAGTTGTAAAAGGCATATTCACCGATGGTTTTAACGGACGCGCCGATAGAAACAGACGTGATATTGAGCGCGTTTTGGGGTGACATAAAGTAGAACAGATTTCCGGGGATACGCTGGACCGAGTTGCCGAACTGAACCGAAACGGGCGGCTTTACCGACTGGCTCGAGCTGAGCATGAACACGCCGCTCGACTCGGCATCCGACGCGCTGACCGCGTTGTAGACGATACTTGAAAGTGATGCGCAATAGCCGAACGCAAGGTTGCCGAAATATGTAACGCCTGACGGGATTGTGATGCTCGTCAAGCCCGAGTAGCTGAACGCGTTTCTCTCGATTCTCAGAAGCGATCCGGGCAGGGATACCGCGGTCATGACGGAACACTCTCTGAACGCGAAGCTGCCGACGCTTGTTATTCCGTTTGATATCTCGACTGTTTTTATGGAGCTTCTGTACGCGCTCCACGGCGCCTTGTTGGATGCGTTGTCGTAGTTATACATGTTTCCGCTTCCGCTGACAGTCAGAAGCCCCGTGGAATGGTAATATTCCCATGTAGCGTTCGCTCCGCATGTGCCGGATGCATCGGGAGCCGTAGCTGACACAGGAGTTGTGAAAAAACCAACTCCGGCAAGCGCGGCTGCGGGAGCCGAGCCGAAAATAAGCAGAACCGTCAGAAAAAGAGACAAAACGCAGTTGATTCTTTTCATATAATAACCCCCATAATATCTTTCTTAGACTCCTTCGCATTTAATATTTTACCACATATAATAACCGATTGCAATAATTTATATGTTTGTTATAATAAAAAGATTTCGGAAGGTGTAATACAGCGCGAATCACACACGATTACTATTGACAGTGTTTTATATGTTGGTATATCATTGTTTAGTCGAATAAGCGGGTACTCTTTGTTAACCGCAGCAAACGGGCGATTATGTCGGTTATAAAGCTTTATAGGGGGAGTCTGTTTTGGAACAGGTCGCAAACGACGCGGAGCGGTGCTTGGGGCAAATGTCTGCCGCAGAAAAAGCAGCGGCAATAATAACAGGCGCGCTGATTACGGGCATCGGCTGGAAAATTAGCGGCGCGACAGGATGGGGCTCTTCTTGGGGACTGCTCTGCGTCGGCTTCTTTTTCGCCATGTATATATTTGTACTGTCGGGCGGGGCAAAACGCCACAGCACCGCGTTGCCGGGCATTATCGGCTTTTCCTTCATGTTTATGACCATTCCTTTCGCTGCGCTCAAGGCACAAAAGGGAATGAAACCCGTTTACCTTAACGCAACCTAAATTTTGTGTTAGAATAAGCTTGAGAAAACAGGTACACTACAGAGTACGTGGAGGTGAGTGGGCACAGCCCACGC